>NZ_JALQDQ010000018.1:0-699193 GCF_023631105.1 Caballeronia sp. AZ10_KS36
GTGGCGCCTAAACGCCGAAAAGTCCCCGGCGCCTTTATGCCGAAAACGGTTTGGCTCCTTAGCGGCGAAAGTTCACACCTGCCTTGGAAGACAATGCGCTCAGCTTGTCCAGCATCATGTTCGCCAGCTCAGGCCGCGTTACCAATCCGAGCTGACCGCGCAAGGGTTCCACGGTGTTCCGTAGGCCATCCCAAATTTGCTGAGGTGTTGCCGTGGGAGTGATGACGGAATCCGCTCCTGCCGAAAGGTTGCCGTTGGCGGTCTCCTTGAGGCGCGTAAGCTGCACCTGGGCAAAGTCAGAGCGGACCTGCTCAGCCGTATGTACAACGTTCTTCGCGACTTGCTCAATGATGGCGGGGTCGGTGAGCCCTGCGGTGTGCTGTGCTACCTGCTCATGCAGGAATTGCTCAGGGTCGAATCCATCCTGCTGCTTGTGCTCGGCGTAGGCTGAGAGAATGTCATTCTGGACTTGGCTCCCAATCTTGAGACCAACCGAACTGCGATAGCCAGCAGCGAAAGCCTCCGAGAATGCAGGGTCCACCTTGTAGCTGTCAGCAGGGGGCGGGACCTTGATGCCGCCTGTCTGCGCATCAGTGAGGCCAGCATCGGAGAGCTCGCCCTGGGCAGTGCCCGCCTTGAATGCTGCCGAGGCGTTCTCCTGATTACGGAGTTGAGCGTATTGGGAGAGCGCGGGATTGAAAGCCTTCAGGCCATCGACCAAGCCCATAAGCGTGGCATCGGGCTGCCCTCCACCGGAATAGGTGTCAATGGTCCGCTCTTGCGGTTGGTAGGTTACCTGCAGGCCGCTAGGAGCTGCTTGGCCCCGTGGGGAAATTTGCTGCGTGTCGTTAGGGGGCATGGTGGTCGGTGAATAAAATGGAACCGGGCGAATATGGACGTGGCGACACCCGCCCGATGAAGGAGCGTCACGAATGGAAAAGGACTAACGGGAAATGCGAGGGTGGCCTTATGACCGCTGAGGGTTGCCAGTAAAGGCGCTCAGGGGATTGGCACAGGGCCAAACTGAGTTTTCAAATAGGGATAGCGCGGGAGAATCCCGAAAAAACAGGTGTGCTCACGCATACACGAAAACAGTTCAGCCAGAATCGGCTACCTGCTATAGGTAGGTTATAGGTTGAAATTCGACCGCCGGAAGCGGCTAGCAAGGGGATTACTGCGGCGACGCGATGGGCAGTCTTTATCCGATAGTGAGGGTTTAGACGCATAAAATCCCGCACGGCCTTATCAGGAAAGACATTGCGGGAAGTCGGAAGCACAAAGCAAAAAGCGCCAACCGATGACCGGAAGGCGCTTCTATTGGGGACTGCGGGGAGCTTAGGAAAGGTGGAATCCGAGGAAGCCACCGAAGCTCTCAAACCCGTAGTCAGGATGTACCCAGGTGAGCTCTCGACGCATGATGCGGAGGTAGAAGGACTTCTGAAACCACTCGATGCTGAGATGCTTGGTGGTTATGCTGAATTCGAACATGGCTTAACTCGCTAAGTTATGGTGCGCCCGATGCGCTACCGTTCAAACAGAATACCCCCAATGGGGTTATGCGTCAACAAGTTTCTTCGTTGGGTGTTCGCCTAGCTTCAGCAGGAGGAGTTCCCAAGCGGCCAGCGGCATCGCCCTATGGTCCACCGTGCCCTCCGCAGCACTCCACTTGTGCCAGGCGTTGAGGCTTACATGGACCATAGCTGCGGCTTCGCTACGGGTCACGTTATGGCGGCGGATGAGTTCCCTGAGTTGCTCCGGGGTTGGTTGGGTAATCTCGGTCATCTATCAATGCGCAAAAAGGAAGAAGGCCGAAGTTTACGCTGCGCGGTAAACCGCTGTCACGCCCTACTGTTCAATACGTGAGTGTATGGCTACACTCCTCGGACAAGAACGAAACAATAGAGGCCAAAATGAAGATGACTCGGGGGTTGCTTCTGACATCGCTTGCCGTTGCAGTTGCGGGATGTGCCAACGAATCCGGAGCCCGCATGGGCTTGTTTTCAGCAACAGCACCAGTCATTGCCATGCTGCATGATGACCTGTTCACCGGGACGGCAACCGGCTACATGGACCGGACTGGCACAATCGAGATGGCGTCGACCGTCAACGAATCGCTTAGGTGCATGGGCTCTTTCCGCTACACAGGTGCGAAGATTGGCGTTGGCCATGTCACCTGCAATGACGGCACCATATCTGATGTCCAGTTCAACGGGCTCTCCGCGCTGAGCGGGTATGGCATCGGAAGCACCTCGCGAGGCGCACTCACGTTTACCTTCGGTCTGACGCCAGAGGAAGCTACCAAGTACCTATCACTCCCCAAGGGCAAGGCCATCGAGAAGAAAGACAACAAGCTCAAGATTGTGTAGGTCCCAGAAAAGAAAAGGGCTAGGATGGTTAGTCCCGGCCCTCTCTCGTTACGCGCCTGCTGCCTTCTCTCTCAGCCGCATGACAGTCTGCCTGCTGGTTTTGAATTCCCTAGCCAATGCCGCCACCGCTTCACCGCTAGCAAGCCTCTTGGCTAGTTCCTGCTGTTGGACCATTGTGAGGGCTGAAGGCCTGCCTAAAGTTTTCCCTTCGGCCTTGGCCCGTATGAGCCCTGCGTTGGTCCGCTCGATGAGAAGGTCCCGCTCGAACTCTGCTACTGCATTGAGCACACCCATCGTCATCTTCCCTGCAGGGCTGGTGAGGTCCACGCCCCCCAAGGCCAAGCAATGAACCCGCACTCCGAGCTCGGTAAGAGCCTCGACCGTGGACCGTACATCCATCGCATTGCGGCCCAGGCGGTCTAACTTAGTCACCACTAGGATGTCTCCCGACTCCATGCGGTCCACCAGCTTGGAGAAGCCTGGCCGCTCGGAGGCAGCTACTGAGCCGCTAATGGACTCCTCGATGAGGCGCTTCGGTTCGATGGAGAAACCGGCCCGCTCAATCTCCAAGCGTTGGTTCTCAGTGGTCTGCTCCGTGGTGGAGACTCGGCAATAGGCGAAGACTCGGGACATGTGGACACCTGTTCGAAAAGGATGTCCGAATCATAAAGACTGTCCGAATGGTTTACAAGCTATTTTTCGGACAGCCCTTTCAGCCCTGTACGGAATCGGTCAATTTCGTACCAACCGATTGTCGAATGGCTTCTACCGTGAGAGCCCCCCTAGTCTCAATAAGGAGGAGGGTCAACCGAAGCGCACGAAACTGTTCCGCAAAAGCTAGGAGGATCATTAGCCCGCCCGCTCCTGTCAAGGCATACCCCAGCACGTAGCCAGCCGTTGGCACGCCGAGTCGGTCCGCGAACGTGGTGATGATAGATGCGGTCCCGAGCGCAGGAACTCCAATCGCAGCCAACCAAAGCGCGGTCAGTTGGTGCCCGTTGCGGTCTGACAGAGCAAAAGGAATTTGATGACGAAATTCGAGAAGCTCTTCCACCTGAGCAGTTCTTTTCGCGCGCGCTGCTTTGGCCCTCTGAGAACGAGCGGTAGCGAGCCGCGATGTTGCGTAGTCAAGCGCGCGGATTGCAAACGTCCCTGCTACACCCACGAGTACCCCGACGAAAACCACGCTGAACCACCACTCGCCTCATGACACTGATTGGTAAATCTTTTCCATACGTGATCACTCATCGAAAACAGACGCGCGATAGTTTAGAGCATGCGGAGGGCTTGCGGCACTGCTAGAGGCGCGCCCGGCTTGGTCGCGGGTATCCACGGGTACCACTGACGCGCATCCAGGTCGCACGCTGGGAATTGAGGGGGCCACGGGGGGGAAGTGCGGCCCAAACCTATATCAGATAACTGCTCGGAATTTTTAGCCAGAATCTTCGAGGCATAGCAACGGTAATGGAGTTACCAATGAAACATCGGTCACAGCAAAAATCACCCCTACCCCGAACATACGTAATCGCGCTACTCCAGTACTGCACTGCAAAGAGCCTTCAATTCGCGTTGCGCAACATCAGGGAGGCGCTCGTAAAAATCGGGGAAATCGAGAAAGCTTATTAGCTTCTCAACGTCTTTGGAGAGAAACCCGTCAGGTAAGTAAGCCTCCAAAGCCCCTTGTTTCAGGATGAATATATTCTCGACCCGCTTCTCCGCTAAGAATTGATCGAAAAGCGCCTGCTCATTGTCGTCCAGCCTGTCTTTCAGCATCACTCGCTTAGACTTTATATACGCCCATGTATCCTTTGCCTCGCCCCAATTCCCCGAAGCCATAGCAGCTTCGATGGCATTCACAAGTGCCTCCCCGTCCTTACTCTTTATATTATCTATTACGTCTTTTTTTACCTCTCTCACGTCAAGCTTAAATAGTTTTTTAACTTTCTCGGTGCCAACTTGGTCGATATAGTCTCGGTCGGCTATAAGACAATGCGGAACCACACAAGCTGAAAGGACTTTCTTATAAGAGTCAAAATATCCCTTACCTCCTACCGCTACAACCTCTATCGCCTGTGCTCTTTTATCCTTCGGCATAAAACGGGCAAACAACTTTCGAAAGAATAGCCTATCGGATATACCCTCGACCAATACAACCTTGTCCGCGAAGAAAAGAGATTCATTGTTATGGCTATTGATAATCGAAAACAAAAGACGCGCATCAGGTAGGGTAGTATCTCGAAGTCGAATGATCTTACTGCACCCTTCCTGCATCACCACCCGTGATACCATCGTAATGGTCTCCGGTGAAACAAAGGTGGGGGAGTGTGTAGCCAAAAGGAACTTATTCCCTGTTTCTTTGGAAAGCAACTCGAAAAGCTCCATCAAAATCTTCTGCCACCTTGGATGGAGGTGAAGCTCTGGTTCATCGATAAAAACAACAGCATCGCGGACGTTCAATCCATAGATGGCGAAAAGATAAGTCAGCAACGCCTTCTCGCCAGACGACGCATTGTTAACCAAGAACTCTCTGCTTTCCTTTTTCAGAACAATCGAATATTGATTTTGATTTGGGTTCGTACATTGGAGTCTCCATGTGTAACCAATTCGGGTCAACATCGAATCCAACATGCGAAGCTCTGGAGTTTGCAATATAGCTTGCATCGCATCTGCTCCTACCGTCTCTAGCAACGCACGATAACGTTGAGCGATACGTCCGAGAGCGAGGTGAGTGTACGCACCTGCGCTTCCCGAATGGGTCGCATCTACCTGCTTTTTGATTTCCGCCTCGCTAAAGTTCATAAGGCTAATGTCTGGCGTAAATCCGCTATTAGAACGAACAGCCGGAAAAAGAAGCATTGGCATGGGCAACGTCTCGCCATCTGATTCAGCCAACAGGTGAGCTATCCAATCAAAGTTTGAAAGATAATCAAAGTAGACATTTTCAGCCGCGCCGTTCAAAGCTTGTATATTTCCGTTTCTCACCACGAAATTAATAACGCGCCCAACGGGCGGATGTCCTTCCGACCAACGCTCGACACTTGGAAGGCTGACGCCGTTATATCGGTATTCCAAGAAACGTGAGAGAACGTCGCGCTTCTTGGCGATTCGCTCCATGTTTTGAACGTCTTGTTGCGTGACCTGTATCTCGAAAGTTATTACTTGGTCTCTGTTCGCAAGGTCGGTATGCTTGTGAAGCTGAGTATGATTGATTTGGTCGTTCCGCTGAAAACGAAAGCGCATGGGCCGCCCAGGTTCTCGCGAATCCTCTGGCGCTACCCACGATACGAAAATGTGCCGCCTCAATGATACAAATATGGCGTCCAACAGGTTCGTCTTCCCGCTGCCGTTCGGTCCGATGATAATCGAAATGTCGCCGTCTAAGCGAAGAACCTGCTCATCGGCGAAGCTTCTAACATTCTCGACGCGCACACTTAGTAGTTTCATATTTGGCTCTATCTGCTCAATTGAAAATGCCGAATCGACCGCTATTCGATTAGTATCGGAGAGGCGTTAACGCAACTCAGGGAGGCCGTCGAAGGAAATCCTTCTCATCGCTGCCGCCTTAGCATTCAACGGCACCACTCCATACGTGCCCCCCACGCTGCCGTCCGTGTGCCCCGTAATCCCGTACTGGGTCCCCGTAGGAACCTCTGCGGCCCTGCATGCGGTGGCGAATCCGTGTCTGAACGAGTGGAAGGTCTTCCGCTCATCGGTGATCCCTACAGCCCTCTTCCACTTTCCGAACCACTTCGAGAAGTTATTGGTCAGCTTTCCATCGCTTGCCCGGTAGAGAAGCGGGAAGACCATGCCGCCCGGAGGCAGTGACTGCACGTATTCGAGAAAGCCTAAGCGCAGCAGCTCGGCATGGATGGGGACCTCACGGACTGACGGAGCGTTCTTCACGCTCTTGTCCGCTTCGTTGTTGATGTCGATGAACCAGATACCGTCCCGCTGCTTGATGTCGGCGACATGCAACTGGCCAATTTCTTCGAGCCGCGCACCCGTAAAGAGGCCCACAAGGGGAATCCAGTAAGCAGCGATGCCCCCAGCTTGCCTACCCCCCGGTAACACCTTCGAGACGAAAAGAGGCTGAGAGAACATCAGCCTTAGGTCCTCCGCTTCAAATTGCACGCGGGACTTCTGGCGGTTCTTCGGCATCGAGACCTTCACGCCCTTAAGCGGGTTGCTGTCGATGCGGGAGTTGTCCTCTGCGAGATTGAAGACGGCGCGGATGAAGCCCAGCTTCTTCTCTACCGTAGCCGCGCTGACCTTGGTCAACAGCTCGTCTTTATAGGCAACTGCGACCGCCTTCGTCACAGCCTTCGCGCGGCTTTGGCGAGTGATGCCCTTGAACTCCTCGAAGGCTGAACGAACTGACTGACGCGTCTTCCCATTGCCCCCTCGCTCAGCCTCCCATGCCTCCAGAAGGGAATCTAGGGTTGCGCCCAGGTCTTCCTCCTCAAGCCCTGCATGTACCTCGCGGCCAAGTTCCCTGAGCTCCGAAGGCACGGCTGGCGAGTCCACCCGGTGGCCTTGGTTCCTCTTCTGCTGCCCCTCTAGGGCTTGCATGTACTCGGTCAGGAAAGTGCGGCGGAGCTTTTGATACTCGTCGCTGTCACGATTCGCTATAACGTTGTGTTCGCGCATCCACGTATCGAGCTGCGCATCAATGAGGTGACTGTCCCCGATGGCATAAGCCTTTCGTGCGGCGGCGAGGGCCTTGTCGATATTCGAGCTCCAGCCGTCGAAGATTTCCGTTGGAGTAGGCTCTGGCCCAATCCGCAGAGAGGAGACGCCAAGGGCTCGTGCCACCTCGCTCTTTGCAAAGCCTTCGGTTCTCACATGGTCATCAAGCTGGAGAATGGCTGCATGGATGCCGCTCGCGAGTGTGCTAGCTAGCGCGTCAGCGTTAAGCGGAGTGAGATACGTAACGCCCCGTGGCTGTTTAGCATGGCGCAGCGCTGCGAACTCTTGCTCATAGCGGGCAGCATGCTCCACGGCTAAGCGGTTCGCTTCCGTGAGGTCACAGGTGCGGAGGGAAAAAGAGAACTCGCCCGAGGGCTTGCGGTAGTGGTCGCGCAAGTCCAAGGGGATTTTCATGCGGAAATGAAAGACCAAGCTTCCCGGTCTTTGCCTCACATACGGACATTTCTTCACTGGCTTCATGGCTCCCAAATGATACGCCATTCGGTACGCCCGGTGGTACAGTGCAGAAATGGTGAAGCCCTTGAATCGACTGGTTTCCCAGCAAAATCAAGGGCTTCATACAACGCTGGCGGAGACGGAGGGATTCGAACCCTCGATCCAGTTTTTAGCCAGATGCTCCCTTAGCAGGGGAGTGCCTTCGACCTCTCGGCCACGTCTCCCAAACTTTTCGTTGCACCGGGAGTACAGTGCAACGAGATCGAGATAATAGCCTGTTCAGCCGCAGCGGTCAAATTCGCATGACGATTTTTTCCAATCGATCAAATTCGAATCTCGCCGACAGCCGAACCGCAACAGTGCCCAAGGTACGAAGCCGCCCGGCCGGCCGGTCAGGCGCTCAGCCGCGATCCAGCTCGAACGCCTTGTGCAGCGCGCGAACCGCGAGCTCGGTGTACTTCTCGTCGATCAGCACGGAGATCTTGATTTCCGAAGTCGAGATCATCTGGATGTTGATGCCCTCTTCCGACAACGTGCGGAACATCGTGCTCGCAATGCCCACGTGCGAACGCATGCCGACGCCCACGACCGACACCTTCGACACCTTCGGATCACCCAGCACTGTCTCCGCGTTCACGTGGCCCTTCACCTGGCCGTTCAGGATCTCCAGCGCGCGTTGGTAATCGCCGCGGCCCACCGTGAACGTGAAGTCGGTCTTACCGTTCACGCTCTGGTTCTGAATGATCATGTCGATGTCGATGTTCGCATCGGCCACCGGACCGAGAATCTGATACGCGACGCCCGGCTTGTCGGGCACGCCCATGACCGCGATGCGCGCTTCGTCGCGCTGGAACGCGATGCCGGAGATAACTGCCTTTTCCATGTTCTCGTCTTCTTCAAAAGTAATCAGGGTGCCCGAGTGCATCTCGGCCTCGAGCGGCATGAGCGGATCGGTCAGGCTGGACAGCACCCGCGTCTTCACCTGGTACTTGCCGGCGAATTCCACCGAGCGGATCTGCAGGACCTTCGAGCCCAGGCTCGCCATTTCCAGCATTTCCTCGAAGGTCACGCGATCCAGCCGGCGCGCCTCTTCGACGACGCGCGGGTCGGTCGTGTAGACGCCGTCGACGTCGGTATAGATCAGGCACTCGTCGGCCTTCAGCGCCGCCGCGATCGCGACCGCCGACGTGTCCGACCCGCCGCGCCCGAGCGTGGCGATATGACCTTCCGGATCGACGCCCTGAAAGCCCGTGATGACCACGACCTTGCCCGCGTCGAGATCTTTCAGCACGCGCTCGCCGTCGATTTCGCTGATGCGCGCCTTCGTGAACGCGCTGTCCGTCTTGATGGGCACCTGCCAGCCGGCATAGCTCACGGCGTCGAGGCCTTCGGCGTGCAGCGCGATGGCGAGAAGTCCCACGCTCACCTGCTCGCCCGTGGAGGCAATCATGTCGAGTTCGCGCGGGTCCGGATTCGCCGTGATGTCTTTTGCAAGACCGAGCAGGCGGTTGGTTTCGCCGGACATCGCCGAGGGCACGACGACCATTCGGTGGCCGGCCTTGTGCCATTTGGCGACGCGCTTGGCGACGTTCTTGATGCGCTCGACCGAGCCCATCGAAGTGCCGCCGTATTTGTGTACGATGAGTGCCATTGTCGTTTTGAACTGGAGGGAAAACCGCGCTGACGCGCTCGATGCGTGCTGCTCGTGTTGCTATGGCGTTGCGCTCGACGGCTTCGGGGATAGGGAAAGCCAGCAACGATACGCGGGTGCCGCCGCATGCCCGCCCGGGAGTGGCACTCGTAGAGTGACTTGTGCGCGCAAGGGCGCAAGCGGCGCATCACGGGCGAAATTCGCGTCTTTTGAACGGAGATGCCGCGCAAAGCGCGTGGCGGGCAAACGAGTTACGGTACCCGAACGAGGCCGAAATTTCAAGATTGGGCGGCGAAGCGCGCTATTTTACCGCCTTCGCAGCCCGCTCCGTGGCGGACCTCAGGCCAGCAGCAAATCCGGCCGCCAGACGATGCGGCGCAACGGCGCATTCGCCGTCTCCGGCGCCACTTCGCGATTCACGCCGACGAGCGGCACGAAAAGAAGCGCATCGCGGATGAAAAGCAGCGGCACGTCGCGCTTCCACGCCGGCACGCCGCGCTCCTGAAACAGGTTCTTGAGCGTGCGGCTCGGCGCATCGGCGAAAAGGCGCATGCGCTCGCCTCCGGCACGCGAACGCGCGACGATCGGCGCCGCGCGCAACAAGCCCTCCGCGACGACATCGACACCGGGCAACGCGGCCGGCTCGAACACGAACGAGCCGCGCCACTGCGGCAGCCGCCAGACTTCATCGCCCTGCCAGTGCAATTCGCTTGGCGCCTTCGGCACCGCCGCGCCCTGATCGAAGTCGGGCGCATCCGCGCTGTCGCCGCTCTCCCAGAAGAGCGCGTTGCGATACACGCGCAGACACCGCCCCGCGTGATCGACGCGCAGCGCATGACCGTCGCGCGCGTTCGCCGCATGCCGGAGCTGGCGCAGCATATCCGCGACGCGCGCCGTCGATGCAGCCGGCAAGTCGCGCGTGCGCATCCAGTAGCGCAGCACGTTCACGGCGCGTTCGTCGTCGAGCGCGAGCAGCGCGTCGAGTGCGAGCGCGCCCTCCTCTTCGCTCTGCGCGGTGTCCATGTCGAGACGCGCCAGATCGTCGAGCAGCCGCTGCGCCGATGCCGCGTGCGACGCCGTGCGCGCGAGCGCATCGCGAAAGCCGGGGAAATGCACGGCGAGCACCGGCAGCACGTCGTGGCGCAGCGCGTTGCGCGCGTAGCGGGTATCGGCGTTCGATTCGTCGTCGATCCAGCTCAAGTCGCGCTCGTGCGCGTACTGCTCCAGTTGCGCCCGCAAGAGCCGCAAGAGCGGTCGCAGGCGCGGCACGTTCGCGCCGTCGAGCCGCTGCGGCGCCATCGCGGCGAGACCGGCGACGCCCGCGCCGCGCAGCAATTGCAGCAGCACGGTCTCCGCCTGATCGTCGGCGTGATGCGCGATCAGGAGCGCCGCCGCGCCGTGCGCGTCGCAGAGTTCGTCGAGCGCGCGATAACGCGCATCGCGCGCGGCGGCTTCGAGGCTCTCGCCGCCCGCGCGCATGACGTCGACATGGCGCGCCGCGTAACGCACGCCGAGCGATGCCGCGAACGACTGGCAGTGCGCGGCCCAGGCATCGGCGTTCGGACTCAAGCCGTGATGCACATGGAACGCGACGACGCGCGCCGCGCCGAACACGCGCACGGCGGCATCGAGCAAAACGGTGGAATCGAGGCCGCCGCTCAATGCGACGGCGAGCAGCGAATCAGCGGCGAGTCCGGCATCGGCCACTGCCGCGCGGACCGCCTCGAGCACGAGGCGGCCGGCCGTGGTTTCGCTGTCGGATGTCACGAGAATCGTGAGGAGAAGGAAGAAGGAAGGACGAAACGTCAGGACGGCGCGATCATGCGCCGGGCATCGATTCCTTGAACTTGCCGTAGGCCATGATCTTGTCGAAGCGGCGATCGCGCAAGTCTTGCATGCTCATGCCCTGGAACTGACGCAGCGAATCGGCGAGCGCGCGGCGCAGCAGCGCGGCCATGCCCTTCGGATCGCGGTGCGCGCCGCCGAGCGGCTCGTTCACGATCTTGTCGATGAGTCCCAGCGCCTTCAGCCGATGCGCTGTCAAACCGAGCGCCTCGGCCGCTTCGGGCGCCTTCGCCGCGCTCTTCCACAGGATGGACGCGCAGCCTTCCGGCGAGATGACCGAATAAGTGGAGAACTGCAGCATCATCACGGTGTCGGCGACGGCAATGGCCAGCGCGCCGCCCGAGCCGCCTTCGCCGATGATCGTCGTGATGATCGGCGTCTTCAGTTCGGCCATGACGAACAGATTGCGGCCGATGGCTTCGGACTGCCCGCGCTCTTCCGCGCCGATGCCCGGATACGCGCCGGGCGTATCGACGAACGTGAAGATCGGCATACTGAACTTTTCGGCGAGGCGCATGAGGCGCTCGGCCTTGCGATAGCCTTCCGGACGCGGCATGCCGAAGTTGCGCAGCGCGCGCTCCTTCGTGTCGCGGCCCTTCTGATGGCCGATCACCATGCACGGCTGCCCGTTGAAACGCGCGAAGCCACCGACGATAGCGAGGTCGTCCGCGAAAGAGCGATCGCCATGCAGTTCGTGGAAGTCGGTGAACAGTTCGCTCACATAGTCGAGCGTGTACGGACGCTGCGGATGACGCGCGATTTGCGACACCTGCCACGGCGACAGGTTGGCGTACAAATCCTTGGTGAGCTGCTGGCTCTTCTTCGACAGCCGCTCGATTTCTTCCGAGATGTCGACAGCGGAATCGTCCTGAACGAAGCGGAGTTCTTCGATCTTCGCTTCGAGTTCAGCGATCGGCTGCTCGAAATCCAGAAACGTGGTCTTCATGTGTTCGAGTCCTTGAACAACGGGCAGGGGCGCAAGGGCGTCTATTCTAACCGCCTCCGTCCCTGTTAAAAACGCGCGGGAACTATCAATTATAAATCAACGATAGCCCGGCAAATGCGCTTGCGAATCAGTGGTCTGCGGGAATCGGGTTCAGGCTGCGCCACATGTACCACGTCGCGACGGTTCGCCACGGCTCCCAGTTCGCCGCGACTTCGCGCGCTTCGCTGCGCGTGACCGGCTCGCCGCTGAAGTAATTCACGCTGATCGCCTGAATGAGGCCGAGGTCGTCGAGCGGCAGCACGTTCGGGCGCGACAGGTTGAAGATCAGGAACATCTCCGCCGTCCATCGGCCGATGCCGCGAATCTGCGTGAGCTCGGCGATCACGGCTTCGTCGTCCATCGACGCCCATGTATCGACGTGCAGCGCGCCCGAGACGAAGTGCTGCGCGAGATCCAGGATGTACTCGGTCTTGCGCTTCGAGAGGCCGCACGCTTGCAGCTTCTCCGCGCCGAGCGCGATGAAATCCGCCGGCAAGATGGTCGGACACGCGGTTTTCACGCGCTCCCAGATGGCTTGCGCGGCCTTCACCGAAATCTGCTGTCCGGCAACCGAACGCGCGAGCGTCGAGAACGGATCGCCCAGATTGACGAGGTGCATCTGCCCGAACTTCGGGATCAGCTTCTTGAGAATGCGGTCGCGCTTCATGAGATCGGCGCAGGCTTTGTCCCAGTAATCGGGACGCTCGATCTCGCGCGTGAGACCGCCCACTTGCGCGGGCACGGCGGCATCGGCCGTGACCACGCGCGACTTGCGGACGACTTCGCCCGGCTCCTTGTCCGCGACGAGCGATTGCGCGTTCGCCGCATCGCTCGCGGATGCGCGGCCGTTGCCCTTCGTTCGCGGCGCGGGCGCGATGTCAGCCTTCGACGTCCGCGCCGAGACATCCTCGCCATTGACGCGGCGCGCGCCGTTCACGTGCGCGCCTGCCGTGTCCTTCGATGCCCGCTTGAGCGCGGTCTTGCGCGGCGCTGCGGTCGAGGCACCAGCGGTCTGCAAAGCGGTCTGCGTGCTTGCGTTCAATTGCGCACCGCGCGTCCGCTTCGTTGCGGGCGACGCAGCACTTCCTGACGCGGGTCGCTTGACCGGCGTCTTCCTGGCCGTTGCCATCTTGCCTCCTGCCTGGCGAGTCGATCAGAGGGTTCGAAGGTGCGCGTTCAAACGCGACGCCATTCGGTCGACCCACCCGGTTTGTCTTCAAGCGCAATCCCGGCTTCGAGCAACTGGGCGCGAATCCGGTCTGCTTCGGCATAGTTCTTCGCCTGCTTCGCGGCGATGCGCTCGGCGATTCTGGCTTCGATCTCTTGCGGCGAAAGGCCTTCTGCCGCAGCGGTGCCGCCTGCTTGCTGCAGGAAGGCGCGCGGCTCGCGGCCGAAGAAACCGAGCACCTGGCCCAGGCCCTTCAGCTGGCGCGCGAGCGCGGCATCGCGCGTGCGGTTGACTTCACTTGCGAGATCGAACAGCACGGACACGGCCACCGGCGTGTTGAAGTCGTCGTTCATCGCAGACTGGAAACGCTGCGCGTTCGCCTCGTCCCAGTCAAGTTGCTGATTGTCCGGCTCGACATCCTTCAACGCCGTATATAGACGCGTCAGTGCGTTCCTTGCATCGTCGAGATGCACGTCGCTGTAGTTCAGCGGCGACCGATAGTGTGCCCGCGCAATAAAGAAGCGCACCACTTCGGCATCGAATTTTTCGAGCACTTCGCGAATCGTGAAGAAGTTGCCGAGCGACTTCGACATCTTCTCGCTGTCGATCTGCACGAAGCCGTTATGCATCCAGTAGTTCACGAAGGTCTGGCCGGTCGCGCCTTCGCTTTGCGCGATCTCGTTCTCGTGATGCGGGAACTGCAAGTCCTGACCGCCGCCGTGAATGTCGAAATGCTCGCCGAGCAGTTTGCAGGCCATGGCCGAACATTCGATATGCCAGCCCGGACGGCCGCGTCCCCACTTCGAGTCCCAGCCCGAGTCCGCGGGCTCGCCCTGCTTCGCGCGCTTCCACAGCACGAAGTCGAGCGGATCTTCCTTTGCATCGTTGGCCGCGACGCGCTCGCCCGCGCGCAGGTCTTCGAGCGACTTGCCCGAGAGCTTGCCGTAGCCCGCGAACTTGCGCACCGCGTAGTTCACGTCGCCGTCTGTCGCGTGATACGCGTAGCCGTTGGCCTCCAACGCATCGATCATGCCGAGCATCTGCGGGATGAAGTCGGTGGCGCGCGGCTCCAGGTCCGGACGCGCGACGCCGAGGGCATCGGCGTCTTCGTGCATCGCCGCGATGAAGCGCTGCGTGAGCGACTTGATCGGCTCGTTGTTCTCGACCGCGCGGCGGATGATCTTGTCGTCGATGTCCGTGATGTTGCGCACGTACGTGACCTTGTAGCCGAGCGTGCGCAGCCACCGTTGCACGAGATCGAACACCACCATCACGCGCGCATGGCCGACATGACAATAGTCATAGACCGTCATTCCGCAGACGTACATGCGTACCTCGCCGGGGCGAAGCGGCGTGAAGGGTTGCTTGTCACGCGCGAGCGTGTTGTAGATGCGCAGCGAATTCATAGAGGACAGTGCGTGAGCCGGAACCAACCGTGCGTGGAGTCGCAAACGGCGTGCTCGATATTGCGGGGCGAAGAAGACGCACACGCGAGCGCGAACACGACGGTCATGCGACCAGGACGGAGACGGCCACGAGTGGCGAAGACAGTCCGATGTCGGCAGCGCGTGAGCACGAGCGTATGTCGTGTGCAAGACGCGTGCGCGGAACGCCCGGACCTTTTGTTAGAATGGGTCGGAGTATAACACCCGGATTTGAGCCCATGAAACCTCCAGGCGGCCGCACGGCGGGCAATGTGACGCGTGCTTCGTGCTTCGCTCTCGGCCCCGCCGTTCATGGTGTTTCGCGTGTCGCCCGGCAGTCGCTTCGCGGGTCGTTCGCAGCCCGCGCTCCGCTATCTCGGCTATCTTCGGTTTCTTCCCGCCTCATTCCTTGACCCATATTCAAGTGACCCACGCCCAAGCGCGCATGCCTTTGCAATTCTCTCGCCGGCCCGCTGCCGATCGCTTCCTTTTCCAATTCCGCTCACGCTTTGCCGCGACGCTTGCGCGCACCGCCGCTGTCGCCGTCTTCGGGGTTGCCGCATGCTTCGGCTGGTCGAACGCGGCGCTCGCGCAGGTATCGACGGCCACGGCGGACGATACGCCGCAGATCGACGCCGCCATCGCCGGCAAGGACTGGAACGCCGCGCTCACGCAACTGGACGCGCGCCTGGCCACGCATCCGCGCGACGTGCAGGCCAAGTTCAAGCGCGCGACGGTGCTCGCGCGTCTGAATCGCGACGACGAAGCCATCACCGCGTTCACCGAACTCACGCAGGCCTACCCCGAGTTGCCCGAGCCGTACAACAATCTCGCCGCGCTGTACGCGAAGAAAGGCCGCTACGAAGATGCGCGCGTCGCGCTGGAAACGGCCGTCAAAGCGAATCCCGGCTATGCCCTCGCCTACGACAATCTCGGCGATCTGTATCTGCGGCTCGCGAGCGAATCGTACAAGCGCGCGCAGTCGCTCGGCTCGACGAGCCCGCTCACGCGCCAGCGCGTGACCGCCATCCAGAACATCATCACGCCGCCGCCGAGAAAGCGCGGAGCGGCTGCGGCTTCGGGCGCGCAGGCGGCGTCGGCGCCGCGCGCGGCATCGGATCTGTGGACGCCCGCGCCGGGCTCCAACGTCACGACGATGCCCTCGCCCGACAGCTATTCGCCGTTCGGCGGCCCGAGCGGCCCGCTGCCCACGTCGCCCTACGTCGCGCCCAACGGCCAGCCGTAAGCAGGAGAACCCGCGCGCGCAGGCGGTAAGCTGCCGTCCTGCGCCGCGCGATTGCACGACGCTTTGCATACATCAATCGAGGATTGGACCTTCATGAAATTGCTGATGTTGGCGCTGTCCGGCGCCGCCCTGATTGCGACAGCCCCCGCCTTCGCTCAGAGCGCGCAGGCCGCGCATCCGAACGTGCTCTTCAAGACGTCGCAAGGCGACATCCGCGTCGAGCTGTATCCCGAGAAGGCGCCGAAGACGGTCGAGAACTTTCTCGCCTACGTGAAGTCCGGTCAATACAGCGGCACGATCTTTCATCGCGTGATTCCCGGCTTCATGATTCAGGGCGGCGGCTATAGCACGAGCTTTGCTGAGAAGCCCACGCGCGCGCCGATTCCGCTCGAAAGCCGCAACGGCCTGAAGAACGCGACCGGCACCATCGCGATGGCGCGCACGAGCGATCCGAATTCGGCAACGGCGCAGTTCTTCATCAATACGGTCGATAATGCCGGCCTCGACTATCCGAACCCGGACGGCAACGGCTATGCCGTGTTCGGCAAGGTGGTGTCGGGCATGGATGTCGTGAAGAAGATCGAAGGCAGCCCGACCACCACGCGCGGGCCGATGGCCGACGTGCCGCAGAAGCCGACCGTCATCGAGTCGGCCACCGTGGTGTCCCAGTAACACGAACACTCGCGGCGGCGCGCGATGGTCGCGCGCCGCGCATCGCGCTCATTCAACACACCGGAGAAAGAACATGGTCGAACTGCATACGAACCACGGCGTCATCAAGCTCGAACTCGACGCGGAAAAAGCGCCGAAGACCGTTGAGAACTTCCTCAACTACGTGAAGAAGGGCCACTACGACAACACGGTGTTCCATCGCGTGATCGACGGCTTCATGATTCAGGGCGGCGGCTTCGAGCCGGGCATGAAGCAGAAGCCGACCGACGCGCCGATCCAGAACGAAGCCAACAACGGCCTCACGAACGACACCGGCACGGTCGCGATGGCGCGCACCAACGACCCGCATTCGGCCACGGCGCAGTTCTTCATCAACGTGAAGGACAACGACTTCCTGAACCACTCGTCGCCGACGCCGCAAGGCTGGGGCTACACCGTGTTCGGCCGCGTCGTCGAAGGGCTGGATGTCGTCGAGAAGATCAAGAAGGTCAAGACGGGCTCGAAGGGCTTCCACCAGGACGTGCCGGTCGATGACGTGATCATCGAGAAGGCCGTGGTGGTCTGATCGTTCATCGCATGATCGATACAAAGTCTTTCGGTCACGAATCGAAACACGAAGCAGCGGGCAGCGCGCACGTCGCGCGCCCGCTGTTTTTCATTTCGGACCTGCACTTGAGCGAGGCGATACCGAAGACGGTCACCGCGTTCGAACATTTCATCGAAGTCACGGCCAGCGAGGCGGACTCCGTTTTCATTCTCGGCGACCTGTTCGAGTTCTGGGTCGGCGACGACGTGCTCGATCCCGCCGTGGAGCACGAGCGCGCACGCTTCGCGCGGCGCATGACCAAGCTCATGCACACGCTGTCGGAGCGCGGCATCGGCCTATATGTGATGCACGGCAATCGAGACTTTCTGCTGGGCAAACGTTTCATGCGCGAAGCCGGCGCCATGCTGCTGCCCGATCCGTATGCGATGACCGCATTCGGCACGCGCATCGTGCTCGCGCACGGCGACGCGCTGTGCACCGCCGATCGCGCGTATCAGCACTTTCGACGCTTCGCGCGCAACCGCTACGCGCAGCGCGCCTTTCTCGCGCTGCCGCTCGGCGCGCGGCTCGCCATCGGCGAGCGCATGCGAGGCAAAAGCGAAGGCGCGCGTATGCACGGCGCATCGGCGAAATACGACGTGACGCGCAAGGCCGTGTCGGAGCTCTTCATCCGAAGCCGCACGCATACGCTGATTCACGGCCATACGCACCGTCCCGCGATGCATCGCGAAGTCGAAGGCGTGCGCTGGGTGCTGCCCGATTGGGAACTGGATATCGACGCGCCGCGCGGCGGCTATCTACGTCTCGATGCCGGCGGCGTGCGCGCGCTGCCGCTATAAGTGACGTTCGGCGCTGCGCGCTTCGCCTTCGATCACTTTCGAGAGGCGCTTCAAGTCGAGCAGCGCCGCGCCGTCCACGCCGTGCAGCGCCTCGACGCGCGCGCCGAGCCGCTCCAGCGCCGCGACGATCTCGTCGGTGCGCTGCGCCTGCGTCGATGCGTGATCGATCAGGCCGTGAATGGCGAGCGACACGGGATCGTCCGCATTCGGCGTGATGCCGTACGCGCAGAATGCGGCGCTCGCGTTCTCGCGGGCATCGGGCTTCTTCGCGACCGCCGGCATCACCACGCGCGCCGGATTGCCCACCGCCGTGCCGCCCGCCGGCACCGGCTTCACGACGACCGCGTTCGAACCGATCTTCGCCTGAGCGCCGACGGTGAAGCTGCCGAGCACCTTCGCGCCCGCGCCGACGATCACGCCTTGCTCGAGCGTCGGATGCCGCTTCGCGCCGCGCGAGAGCGACGTGCCGCCGAGCGTCACGCCCTGATAGATGGTGCAGTCGTCGCCGACGATAGCCGTCTCGCCGATCACCACGCCCATGCCGTGATCGATGAACACGCGCCGCCCGAGCGTCGCGCCCGGATGAATCTCGATGCCGGTCAGAAAACGCGCGATCTGCGAGACGAAGCGCCCGAGCCAGCGCCAGCCGCGGTTCCAGCAGCCGTGCGCGAAACGATGCAGCAAGATGGCATGCAGGCCCGGATAACACGTGACGACTTCAAAGACGCTGCGAGCGGCGGGATCGCGCTCACGAATGGCGGCGATGTCTTCGCGAAATCGGTCGAACATGGCGGTGGTCTCGGTCGGGGGAAGGATGGCGCTGGATCGCGCTGGGTCGCACTGTGTCGGGCTTTGCTCTGCTTTGCTGGAAAAGCGCAAAGCTTATGACGGCGCGCCGTTTCTTGCCGATTGTAGGACGAGCGCGCCGCCGTTGCAGGACGCGCCCGAAGCCCCCGATGACAACGCGGTCGCGCTCACGGCTTACCACGCAGAAGAATATGCTTTGCAATGCCTCGAAGAATGTTCACTTCCTCACGTTCGAGACCGGCTCGTGCAAAAAGACGCCGCACGCGCGACATCAGCTTCTTCGGATTGGCCGGATCGAGGAACGAAAGCGCGACCAATGCCTCTTCGAGGTGCGCGTACATGCCTTCGATTTCATCGCTCGGTGCAAGCTGCACCACGGTTTCGCCGGGCGTCGCAACGGGCGCGGCCTGATGAAACGCGAGCCGCAGTTCGTAGGCAAGCACCTGAACCGCCTGCGCGAGATTGAGCGAGCTGTACGCGGGGTTCGCGGGAATATGCGCGAGCGCGCTGCATCGCTCGACATCCGCGTTGGAAAGCCCGCTGCGCTCGTTGCCGAAGACGAGCGCAATGTCGCCGTGATGCGTGAGCTCGCGCGCGCGCTCGCCCACGACACGCGGCGGCATGTGCGGCGGCCCGTACTCGCGCGTGCGGGCGGTCAGCGCGACGGACCAGTGCACGCCGACGAGCGCATCCGCGAGCGTATCGACGACATGCGCACACGCGAGCACGTCGTCCGCGCCGCTCGCCATCGCGATGGCTTCGGGGTCGTTCTTCACGTCGGCCACGCGCGGCGCGACCAGCACGAGGCGCGCGAAGCCCATCGTCTTGAGCGCGCGGGCCGCGGCGCCCACATTGCCCGGATGACTCGGCTCGACGAGGATGAATCGCGTGGACGTGAAGCCACCGGCGGGGAGAGAAAGATCGTTGGATTCCAAGGCGCGGTTCGTGCTCTGAGTTGTGGATGAGTTGAAGAATAAGTGCCGGGAGTAACCCGCTATGTTATCGCCGATTGACCCGGTCGGCCGCCCTCGCTGCGCCCGGCCGCATTCGGGTAAAATGGCCCCTTCGCGCTTCGTGAACGTCTGCGAGCGCCCCGCTCTTATTCAATTCGTCTTTCGTCGACCTTAGTCGTTGTCGCCAACTGCTTGCAACCCATCGCCCGCGCACGTGAGTGCAACGCGCGGCGGTCAAAGGATTTCGCTCATGCATCCGATGCTCAACATCGCTGTCAAGGCCGCGCGCCGCGCCGGACAGATCATCAACCGCGCGTCGCTGGACCTGGACCGCCTCCTCGTCAGCAAGAAGCAGCACAACGACTTCGTGACGGAAGTCGACAAGGCGTCGGAAGCGGCCATCATCGAGACGCTGCACACCGCCTATCCCGATCATTCGATTCTCGCGGAAGAGTCCGGCCAGGACGATCGCGAGTCCGACTATCAGTGGATCATCGATCCGCTCGACGGCACCACCAACTTCATCCACGGCTTCCAGTACTACTGCGTCTCGATCGCGCTCGCGCACAAGGGCACGGTCACGCAAGCCGTCGTCTACGATCCGACGCGCAACGATCTCTTCACCGCCTCGCGCGGCGGCGGCGCGTATCTGAACGAGCGGCGCATTCGCGTCGGCAAGCTGGACCGCCTGTCCGATGCGCTCATCGGCACGGGCTTTCCGTTTCGCGACGGCCAGGGCCTGAACGCCTACACGCGCCTTTTCAGCGAAATGACGATGTCGTGCGCCGGTCTTCGTCGTCCGGGCGCTGCGGCCCTCGATCTGGCGAACGTCGCGGCCGGACGCCTCGACGGCTTCTTCGAGCAGGGCATTCATCCGTGGGACGTCGCCGCAGGCAGCCTGATCGTGACCGAAGCGGGCGGGCTCGTCGGCAACTACACGGGCGAATCCGACTTCCTGTTTCAGAACGAGATCGTCGCCGCGAACCCGAAGGTGTACGCGCAGATGGTCAAAATTCTCGACATGTATTCGCGCACGCGTCTGACCGGCGAATAAGCCGGCGCACGGGAAACAATCGCAATCGCTTTGCCGGAGCGCGCGCCGCCGCGCTCCGTTTCCATTGGCCTGACGGGCGCGCCGCGTGCTCTGCAACGAAAGTCGCGCTCGGCTAGAGTGCAATCTTTTGCTTCGGCGTTCAGCGGGGCGCGCTTTCTCCCCTTCCCTTTCAGTTTCCGTTCACGGCGCCACGCGCCCCGGTCGCCCGCACCCATGAAAAAAGGCTTCTATACGATCATCGCCGCGCAGTTCGTCTCGTCGCTGGCGGACAACGCGCTTCTGATCGCCGCCATCGCGATGCTCGCCGTCGTGCGCTCCGCGCCGTGGGTCACGCCGCTCTTGCAGATCTTCTTCACCGTTTCGTACGTGGTGCTCGCGCCTTTCGTCGGCGCATTCGCCGATGCCATGCAAAAGCGCCACGTCATGTTCATCTCGAACGCGCTCAAGGCCGGCGGCTGCGCGTTGATGATCGCGGGCGTGCATCCGATGATTGCGTACGGCGTGGTCGGCCTCGGCGCGGCCGCGTACTCGCCGGCCAAGTACGGCATCCTCACCGAACTGCTGCCGCCGCAGAAGCTGATCGCGGCCAACGCGTGGCTCGAATCGGCGACGGTCGGCTCGACCATCATCGGCACCGTCATCGGCGGCGCGCTCGTGAGTCAGGTCGTCGAACGCTGGGTGTCGCAGGCGCATGTGCCGCTCGTGACCAGCGCCGCACACGCGGCGATGTTCGCCGTCATGCTGATCTACGCATCGGCGGCCGTCATCAACGCGTTCATCCCCGACACGGGCGCGCGCTATCCGAATCTGCTGACGCAGCCGACGCGCCTCGTGCACGACTTTTCGCGCTGCTTCAAGGTCTTGTGGAGCGACAAGCTCGCGCAGATCGCGCTCTGGGTCACGACGCTCCTGTGGGGCGCGGCCGTCACGCTGCAATTGCTCGTGCTGAAGTGGGCCGATGCGAACCTCGGCTTGTCGCTTTCGAAGGCGGCGGTTCTGCAAGGCATCACGGGTGTCGGCATTGCGCTCGGCGCGGCAGCCGCGTCCGCGTGGATCGCGCTGCGGCAGTCGCTGAAGGTGCTGCCGGTCGGCGTGCTGATCGGCGCGGTGGCGATCGCGATGGCGTTCTACAACAAGGACCTCTTTCCGGCGGGCGCGGGTGTACACGTCGGTCCGTTCTTCGCGCCGGCCTACATTCTGATGGCGTATCCGCTGATGATCGCGCTCGGCGGCCTGTCGGGCTTTTTCATCGTGCCGATGAACGCGATACTGCAACATCGCGGCGCGACGCTGCTTTCGGCGGGCCATTCGATCGCCGTGCAGAATTTCAACCAGAACCTCGCCGTGCTCGCAATGCTCGGCGCCTATGCGCTCCTCCTGACGGAGAAGATGCCGGTGCAGTGGATCATCGTCGTGTTCGGCGTCTTCGTCTGCGGGATGATGGCGCTCGCGATGCGCCGCCATAACCGCAACGAACGCGAAGTGGATCTGGGCGCGCTCGTCGAGGAATGAAGCTTGCTTGTCCGTTGAATCCGGCTGCACGCGTCGGCGTCTGAACAGGTAGGAAACGTCGGCGCACGGTTTGAGTCGTAACAGCAGGGAACGCGCATCAGCGCAAGAGGCCGCGCGGGCCGGATCACGCAATTACAGTTCGCGCGCAGCCATTCTCCGGCACGTCAAATAAAGGAGCAATGAAATGGGACTGTTTTCACGTTCGACGCTCGACAGCAAGATCAATGGCGCAGCCGATGTCGGCCAGCGCGCCGTGCGCGGTGCGGGCGATGTCGTCGATTCGGCGACCGACCAGCTGCGCAGCCTGCTCGACGATCTTGAAAGCTCGCTTCAGGGCGCGAAGGATATCGACGCCGACCGCCTGCGCAAGCAACTGCAATCGAAGCTGAAGTTCGCGCGCTCGCAAATGGACGGCGCGAGCTCGGCCATCACCGACAAGCTCGGCGATGCAGCGGGCTACGCCGACGACTTCGTCCATGACAAGCCGTGGCATACGCTCGGCGCGGTGGCGGGCCTCGCGCTGCTCGTCGGCTTTCTGGCGGGACGCTCCTAAAGCATCGCGCCTGCTTTGCCTGTGACACCGGGGCCGCCGCAGGGTGGCCCCGCTTGTTTTTGCGTCGCCCGTCGTGCGGCCTATGCCTTTCGGCCGCCTCCGTCGTCTGATCACGACGGGTTAAACTCTTGCACTATCGGCTGAATCGCGGCTGAACGCGCGTTGCGTTCGGCCCGTTGGCTCTTACCGCACGCAAGATGGGCAATCACACGGCAACTCCCGACTCTCCTTCCGCTCCGGCCGCCGCCGCGCTTCCGGCGGACTTCGCGCAGCATACGCCGATGATGCAGCAGTACCTTCGCATTAAAGCGGAGCATCCCGGCACGCTCGTCTTCTATCGCATGGGCGATTTCTACGAGCTTTTTTTCGACGATGCCGAGAAAGCCGCGCGCCTGCTCGATCTCACGCTCACGCAACGCGGCGCGTCCGGTGGCAATCCGATCCGCATGGCGGGCGTGCCGCATCACGCGTGCGAGCAATATCTCGCGAAGCTGGTGAAGCTCGGCGAGTCGGTCGCCATTTGCGAACAGATCGGCGACCCGGCGACGTCGAAAGGGCCGGTCGAGCGCAAGGTCGTGCGCGTGGTGACGCCCGGCACGCTCACCGACGCGGCGCTGCTCTCCGACAAAAGCGATGTCTATCTGCTCGCGCTCTGCCCCGCGCACAACCGGCGCGGCGTGGTCACGAGCGTCGGCCTCGCGTGGCTCAATCTGGCGAGCGGCGCGCTGCGGCTCGCGGAAGTCGCGCCCGAGCAAGTGGCAGCGGCGCTGGAGCGCATCCGTCCGTCGGAGACGCTCATCGCCGACACCGTTACCGATATGCAGGCGACCTTCGGCGTCGCGAATCTCGCCGCGCCGACGCGCGTGCCCGCCTGGCACTTCGATGTCGGCTCCGGCACGCAGCGTCTTCGCGAGCAACTCAACGTCGCGAGCCTCGACGGCTTCGGCGGCGAAACGCTCACTTGCGCGTGCGGCGCGGCGGGCGCGCTCTTGCTGTACGCCGCCGCAACGCAAGGGCAGCAGTTGCGCCATGTGCGCAGCCTGAAGGTCGAGCATGAGTCGGAGTACATCGGGCTCGACCCGGCGACGCGCCGCAATCTCGAACTGACCGAAACGCTGCGCGGCACCGAATCGCCGACGCTCTGTTCGCTGCTCGATACCTGCTGCACGAGCATGGGCAGCCGCCTGTTGCGTCACTGGCTGCATCATCCGCCGCGCGATGCGTCCGTCGCGCAGGCTCGCCAGCATGCGATCGGCGCGCTGCTCGACGCGCCGGCCGCGAGCGGTCTCGACGCGCTGCGAACCGCGCTTCGCAAGATCTCGGACATCGAGCGCATCACGGGGCGGCTCGCGCTGCTCTCGGCGCGCCCGCGCGATCTGTCGAGCCTGCGCGACACGTTCGCCGCGCTGCCCGAGCTTCAGACGCTCGTCGCGGCGTTGCCCGCGCAGCCGGCGGCGCTCGCGCGCATCGGCGCGGCGCTCGAACCGCCGCGCGAATGCCTCGATCTGCTCGCGAGCGCCATCGCGCCCGAACCGGCCGCGCTGATTCGCGACGGCGGCGTGATCGCGCGCGGCTACGACGCCGATCTCGACGAACTGCGCGATATTTCGGAGAACTGCGATCAGTTTCTGATCGACCTCGAAGCGCGCGAGCGCACGCGCACCGGCATCGGCAATCTGCGCGTCGAGTACAACCGCGTGCATGGCTTCTATATCGAAGTGACGCGCGGCCAGACCGACAAGGTGCCGGACGATTATCGCCGGCGTCAGACGCTCAAGAACGCGGAGCGATACATCACGCCCGAGCTCAAGGCATTCGAGGACAAGGCGCTGTCGGCGCAGGAACGCGCACTGGCCCGGGAACGCGCGCTCTATGAAGCGCTGCTGCAAAACCTGTTGCCGTTTCTCGAAGATTGTCAGCGCGTCGCGAGCGCGCTCGCCGAACTGGACTTGCTCGGCGCGTTCGCCGAGCGGGCGCGCGCGCTCGATTGGGTCGCGCCGGAGTTCGCGGCGGACGCCGGCATCGATATCGAACAGGGACGGCACCCGGTCGTCGAGGCGCAGGTCGAGCAGTTCATCGCCAACGATTGCTGCCTGAACGACGACCGCAAGCTGTTGCTGATCACCGGCCCGAACATGGGCGGTAAATCGACGTTCATGCGGCAGACGGCGCTGATCGCGCTGATGGCGTATGTCGGCAGCTACGTGCCGGCCAGGCGCGCGCGTTTCGGCGCGCTCGACCGCATCTTCACGCGCATCGGCGCGGCGGACGATCTCGCGGGCGGCCGGTCCACGTTCATGGTCGAGATGACCGAAGCCGCCGCCATTCTCAACGACGCCACCTCGTCCAGCCTCGTCCTCATGGACGAGATTGGCCGCGGCACCTCGACGTTCGACGGCCTCGCGCTCGCCTGGGCCATCGCGCGGCATCTGCTGTCGCACAACCACTGCTATACGCTCTTCGCGACGCATTACTTCGAATTGACGCAGTTGCCCACCGAGTTCACGCAGGCGGCGAACGTGCACCTGTCTGCGGTCGAGCACGATCACGGCATCGTGTTCCTGCATTCGGTCAACGAAGGCCCGGCGAACCAGAGTTACGGCTTGCAGGTCGCGCAGCTCGCGGGCGTTCCGTCAGCCGTGATCCGCGCCGCGCGCAAGCATCTCGTGCATCTGGAGCAGCAGTCCATCGGGCAGCCGACCGCCCAGTTCGATCTGTTCGCGAGCCCGCCCTACGCGTTCGACGACGAAGCGGATAACGAACCCGCCGCGCAACCCGCGGCCGATCATCCGGTGCTCGACAAACTGCGCGCGCTCGATCCGAACGACCTGCGTCCGCGCGATGCGCTTGATTTGCTCTACGAACTGCATGAACTGGCGAACCAGGCGCCGGATGCGTCGCACTGAGCGCATCGACGGCACTGGGACGTCGCGTCTTTTGCGCGCGGCCGCACGGCTTTGCAACGGCGCGTTCGTAACGGCGCTCTTGGCGGGCGCGTTCGCTCAGGCTCACGCCCAGAACGGCGATCCGCTGACATTCGCTGTCATCTCCGACGCGCTCACCCGCCCCGCCGACGAAGCGCCCGTGCGTCAAATGCTGGATGCCATCGCGCGGGATCGCGACGTCGGTTTCATCATCTACGACGGCAACGTGAAAGGTCCAACGGAGCCTTGCCGCGACAGCATCTATCAGTCGCGGCGCGATCTGCTGGATGCATCGCGAACGCCGGTCGTGCTGGTGCTCGGCCAGCACGACTGGGCCGATTGCGGGCTGACGCATGGCGGCGCGTACGATCCCGTCGAGCGGCTCGATTTCGTTCGGCAGCTTTTCTTCGCGGACGCCAGTTCGCTGGGACAGAATCCCCTCACGCTCACGCGCGAAAGCGACGTTGCGCGCTTTCGGCCGTTTCGTGAAAACGTGCGCTGGCAGGCGGAAGGCATTGCGTTCATCGGCCTGAATGCGCCGAGTCCGAACAACCATTACTTGACGGCAGGCGGGCGCAACGGCGAATTCGAGGATCGCGCGGTGGCGACGACGTTCTGGCTCGATCACGCCGCCGAATCGGCGCGGCGGGCTGGCATGCGCGCGCTCGTCATCGTGCTTCAGGGCGATCCCGACTTCGCGCGTTATGAACGGCGCGACCGTTTCGCGTGGCTGCGCTTTTCGCGCGCCAACGAGCCGCGCGATGGCTTTCTCGAACTGAAGCGCTCGCTCGTGAAAGCGGCGGAGACGTTTCGCGGACCGGTGATCGTCATTCATCGAACGGAAGCGTCCGAGCCGAACGGTTTTCATATCGACCAGCCGCTGCGCAACGACAAGGGGCTGACCGTGACGAATCTGACGCGCGTCGCGCTTTCGCTGAAGCGACCGCAGTCGCAATGGCTGGAAGTCGTCAGCGACGCGCGATGGCATCCGCCGTTTCGGCTGCGGGTGCGCGATATGCGCGATGTGCGCAACGCGCAAGACGCTCGCAAGCGTGATGCGACGGAGCAGAAAGCAGAAACGCCCGCGCAATCCGCGCCGTCGAGCGCGCCTTACGGCTCATATCCCGATTACGTGCCGACTGCGCCCGCTTCGACACCGCCCGCGCTGCCGCGCAACGATCTGCCCGCGCAGATTCCCGCGCCGCCCTCGCTCATGCAACCGGCGTCGGGCGTGCCGCCCCTTCTGACGCCGCCGCAAGCGTTGCCGCCTATTCTCCCGGTGCCCGCATCGGGCGTGTCCGGCAACGGCACCCCGCAATAAAAAAGCGCAGCCGAAGCTGCGCTTTGCGACGACGCCTGCAAACCCCGATGCGCTTAGTGCAGCGTCGGGCCGGAGTCCGTGCGCGGCTCGTCGTCGTCTTCGTCTTCATCCAGCACTTCGAGGCCGTCCACGCCATGCGCGTGCTGATGCTTCACCTCGTCTTCCGTGGCCGTGCGCACTTCCTGCACCGACAGCGCAAAGCGCAGCGCCATGCCGGCAAGCGGATGATTGCCGTCGAGCACCACTTTGTCTTCCGCGACATCCGTCACCGTGTAGATGAGCGCGTCGAGATCGTCGTCGCTGTCTTCGGGCGTGCCTTCGAACTGCATGCCCACTTCCAGCGGCTCCGGAAAACGGCTGCGCTCTTCGATCTTGACGAGCTCGGGATCGTATTCGCCGAACGCGTCTTGCGGCTCGAGCTGAATCAGCGTTTCATAACCCGGCTCGCGACCGTCTAGCGCTTCCTCGATCTTGGGGAACGTGCCATCATAGCCGCCGTGCAGATAGACCATCGGCTCGTCGCTCTCCTCGATCAGATTGCCTTGCGCATCCGATAGCTTGTAGGCGACCGAAACGACAGTGTCTTTCGCAATTTTCATTGAATCCTCCAAGATACAAGCCTCGATTATACGATGCGCCAGCGGCCCTCAGACGTTCCCACCTTACCCCTTCCCAGCCTTTCCGAGCCCTCCGGCGCGCCGCTTCCCGACGAGATCACACCGTTGTTGGGCAACCGCACGCCGCGACAGTTCATGCGGCGTTACTGGCAGAAAAAGCCGCTTCTGATCCGTCAGGCGATCCCCGGCATGTCCGCGCCCGTTCCGCGCGACGACCTGTTCGAACTCGCCGATCTCGACGATGTGGAATCGCGCCTCATCACGCATTTTCGCAATACGTGGAATCTCGAGCACGGCCCGTTCGCGCCGGACGAACTGCCTTCCGTCAGGAAGCGCGAATGGACATTGCTCGTGCAAGGCGTGAACCTGCACGACGAGCGCGCGCATGCGCTGATGAACCGTTTTCGCTTCATTCCCGACGCGCGTCTCGACGATCTTATGATCTCGTACGCCACCGACGGCGGCGGCGTCGGCCCGCACTTCGACTCTTACGACGTCTTCCTGCTGCAAGTGCACGGCAAGCGGCGCTGGCGCATTGGCGCGCAGCGGGATCTCTCGCTAAAACCCGGCTTACCGTTGAAAGTTTTACAGCACTTCGAGCCGGAAGAAGAATGGGTGCTGGAGCCGGGCGACATGCTGTATCTGCCGCCGCATATCGCGCACGACGGCATCGCCGAAGGCGAATGCATGACGTGCTCCATCGGCTTTCGCGCGCCATCGGCTCGTGAGCTCACCGCGCAGTTTCTCTATCACCTTGCAGAGCGCGCGGGAGATGAATCGAACGCGGGCAAAGCGGATGCGCGCTATCGCGATCCTGCGCAGCCGCCGGTCGAGAAGCCGGGCGAGTTGCCCGCGCTTCTCGTCGAGCGCGTTGGCGCGATCCTTGCGAACCTGACATGGAATGAAAAGGACGTTGCCGAGTTTCTCGGAAGTTATCTGAGCGAACCGAAAGCCAATGTCGTATTCGATCCGCCGTCCCGCGCGCTTAATGAGCAAAAATTTGTTGAGCGAGCGAAAAAGACAGGGATCAGACTAGATAGAAAGACGAATTTGCTCTACAACACGCACTCGTATTTCGTTAATGGCGAAGCGGCCGCGTTATCCGCAAAGGCTAAAAAGTGGCTGCCGGAGTTGGCTGACAAACGGCGTCTGGAGGCGAAACGCTTTGTAACACTTACAGGCGATTCGGCAATGACATCCCTGCTGCACGAGTGGTATCGTGCGGGCTGGATTCAGACGGACCCGCCGGCCTGAAACGCTTTGCGCGAACGCGTCGGGCGATTCACCGAAGGCCCTGGTTTTGCTGTTCCGCAATACGAATGTTTGTATGAGAAAGACAACGTACCGTCCCCGCATTTATCGACGGTCGTTACGAAAGTGCCTATAATTTCCGGCCAAGCCGTGTAGGTCTCACACAAAAAGAATTGTGAGGCTCCACAGCGGCCCAGGTCGGTGTTGGAGCACACATTACCGGTACTTTGCGCTGTTGCTTACCTTTAACCATAAAAGGACGTGATCATGAAGAAATCCCTCCTCGTAGCATCCCTGTTGGCTGCTGTTGCCCTGGCTGCATGCAACAAGTCTAGCGATACGGCTGCTCCGAGCGCTGCAAGCGATTCGTCGGCTGCTTCGGCTCCGGCTGCTGCCGCTTCGGACGCAAACGCTGCTGCATCGAGCGCATCGGCCGCTGCAAGCGACGCAGCTTCGGCAGCTGGCGCTGCTTCGGACGCTGCTGCTTCGGCAGCTGCTCCGGCTTCGGGCGCAAGCCAGTAAGGCCATCGGGCTTTACGCCAGCGCATGACGCCTGGCAGGGCCGCTTGAAGCGGCCCATACAAAAAAACCGGCTCGCGCCGGTTTTTTTGTTTGTGCTCACAGGTTCGCGGTCTATAGCGTCAACCAGTCGAAGCCATCCGCTTGCGATGCCACCACGACATCCTCCGCCGACGCGCCCAGGACGGCCGCGAGCGCGGCCTGCGCGAGATGCGGCAGATTGTTTTGCTGACTCAGATGCGCGGCCACCAGATGCCGCATTTTGGAACGATCGAGCGATGCGAGGATCGCGGCGGCGGCATCGTTATTCAGGTGTCCATGCGTCCCGCCGATGCGCGCCTTCAGCGACGCCGGATAACGGCTTGCGGCAAGCATCGCGAGGTCATGGTTGGATTCGAGCACGAGCGCGTCGCAGCCGCTTAGAACGCTCGTGATGTGCGGCGTCGCCACGCCGACATCAGTCAGGACACCGAGACGGCTTGCGCCATCCGAAAAGACATATTGCAGCGGCTCGCGCGCGTCGTGCGGCACCGTGTACGGCAGCAGGCTCACATCGCCGATAGCGACGCTCTCGTCGCCCCACAGCACCCGCAGATCGACCTTCGCTTCGTCCGCGCCGACCGCCCGCGCGGTGCCCCAACTCATGTACAGCGGAATGGACCACTTGCGCGCCAGTGTCAGCGCGCTGCCGATATGGTCCGTGTGCTCGTGCGTGATGACGATGGCATCGAGTTGCGCCGCCGTGCACCCGAGCCGCGCGAGCCGGCGCTCCACTTCCTTCGCGGAAAAACCGCAATCGAGCAGCACGCGCGTGGTGGTCGTGCCGCTCGTCGACTCGACGAGCAACGCGTTGCCTTCACTGCCGCTACCCAGACTGGCGAATCTCACAATCGCTTGGCGCCCGGGCTTAGTTGAGTTGCGCGTGAAGCAGCGACACGATGCGCTGCGCATCGGACGAGTTGTCCGGCTGGCCGTTCGCATCGACGACGGCGACCTGCGTGAGCGCATCCGCTTTCGGACGAACGTTCACGAGGAACTGGCGCGTGGGCTTCGGCGAATTGCTGGAGAACAGCTTGCCAAGGAGACCTTCCTTCTTCAGCTCCGCCATCGAATCCGAATAGTGCACGTAGTAGATGCCCTTCTCGCGGTCGCGATTGTCGACCGTGAAGTTCGTGCGATCCAGCGCGAGGCCGACGCGCAGCCATGCGCGGTCGAACGGCTCGGCGAGATCGAGCGTCGAGGTGCCCGCCGTCTGCTCGACGGCAACCTTCGCGCCGGCCGGACGCGCCTGCGCGATCAGTTGCTTCGATTGATCTTCGGTCAGGCCGAACTTCTGCATCATCTTCGCGAGGAACGCGGCTTCGAGCGCCGGGTTGCGCGGACGCGTTTCCCAACGCGACGACGTCTTGTCCTGACCCGTCAGCACTTCTTCCATCGCGCTATGCGTGACGGAGATATCGGTCGAGCCGTCCGACGCGCGGTCCACTTGCGTGCGGAACATGTCGCGCGTGCCCGACGAATACGCGAAGTCGAGTAGCTTGCCGACGCTGTTGCGGAACCAGTCGTTCGGAATGTTCGCGCGATTCTCGGCCCAATCGGTCGCCATGATGCCGGTCTGCGCCGAATCAGTCTTCAGCGTGAAGCCGTTCTCGGTCCAGAACTCCTGCAACTGCGGCCAGACCTGATCCGGCGAACGGCCGTCCACGACGAGCCAGCGGCGATCGCCGTCGCTCTCGACGTGCATGCCGTAGGGGTCCTGCGCATTCGGCACGCCGAGCGTCAGGTTGCCCGCGGGCGTCGCGTTGCGCTGCGCGGTGCCGCCGAGCGTGTTGATCGGCGGCGGCGCGGCGTAACGCTGGCTGATGTCGGCCGTGCTGAGATCGGACGGCACGTTGAGCGACGGCGCGGTTTCAGCGGCCTTGTAATTCACGCGATCGGGCGCGAGCCAGTCGTTCAGCGTGTCGCAACCCGCCAGCGCGAAGATGACGCCGGCGCCAAGCGACAGCACGCTCAGGCGTTTGGCTTGGGTAAGAAGAGTGGAATGTTTCATGAGGTCCTTCTTTGCTGCAGATGACGTGCTGTTACGCATGGCCTCACGTCGGTCGCGCGTGCGAACGCGGGCAAGCGAGGCCGATGAGCGGCGGTTGATGACGGGTCGCGATCGCTTCGATCACGTTGAGCGGCGCCGTCGATTTCGATGTGTCGTCGATATCGCGAGTGCGCCGCCGCGCTTCGGTCAAGAAAGAAGCCCGGCGCTTTGCAGCGCGCCACGCACGATGTCGTGAAAGCGCGCGTCGAGCGGCGTGAGCGGCAGGCGGATGCCGCCTTCCATGCGGCCGAGCGCCTGCAGCGCCCATTTCGCCGGAATCGGGTTGGATTCGCAGAACAGTTGCTTGTGCAGGTCCAGGAGGCTCAGATGAATGCGGCGCGCGGTGATCGCATCGCCTGCGAGCGCGGCGCGGCACAGCTCGCTCATCTGCTTCGGCGCGACGTTGGCCGTCACGGAAATGTTGCCGTGGCCGCCCAGCAGCATCAGCGCGATGGCCGTGGGATCGTCGCCGCTGAAAATGGCGAAATCGGCCGGCGCGTGCTTGATGAGATGCGCCGCGCGATCGATGTTGCCGGTCGCTTCCTTCACGCCGATGATGCCCGGAACGTCGGCCAAGCGCAGGATCGTCTCGTTGCTCATGTCGGCAACGGTGCGGCCCGGCACGTTATAGAGAATCACGGGAAGATCGACGGCTTCCGCGATCGCGCGAAAGTGCCGGTACATGCCCTCTTGCGTCGGCTTGTTGTAGTACGGCACGACTTGCAGCGTGGCATCCGCGCCGACTTTCTTGGCCTGCTTCGAGAGTTCGATGGCTTCCGCCGTCGAATTGCCGCCCGCGCCCGCGATGATCGGGAACCGCTTGGCCGCGTGCTCGACCGCCGTCTGCACCATCAGGACGTGCTCTTCGACCGACAACGTGGCCGACTCGCCGCTCGTGCCCACGACGACGAGCCCGTTCGAGCCCTGCTCGACATGCCAGTCGATCAGCTTACGAAACGCCGGCAGATCGAGACTACCGTCCTCGTGCATCGGTGTGACGATGGCAGGGATGCTGCCGCGAATCCGGAGGCCGCCGCCGGTTCCGCCGTTCATTCCGCCGTTAGTTCCGCCGTTCATTCCGTTAGTCATGAAACTCTATGAATTTAATCGTGAATTTAACCGCAAAAAGCGATACTACGCGATTGTAGCGGATTAGCCCGCCAAATCGTAACGAGGCGAACCCGAAGCCGTGTTACCAACCGTGAGCAGTCTTTCTGCGCCGGACGGCGCGCTATTCGTTGCCTGTAACTCGCGGACCGCGCAGATTCGCTGCACATAGGCAGCACGCGGACGTTCGACGTAACCATCTTCGTACGCGATCACGCGAAGCCGGCCACGCACCGCGTCGAGCAGTTCGCCGGGCGCGAGCAGAAACGCAGGATTCGATGGCTTGCCGATGCGCTCGTTGCCCGCCGCGAACGTCTCGTAGATGAACACGCCACCGGGCGCGAGCGAGTCGACCAGTTGACCGAACAGCGGCCGATGCAGATAGTTCGTGACGACGACCGCGCCAAACCGGCGATCGGCCGAAAGCGGCCACGGCGCGCCTTCGAGATCCGCGGCGAGCGTCGTGATGCCGTCGCACGCGGACATCGATGCAAGCGCCTCGACGTCGCGATCGACCGCGAGCACCGCGTGACCGCGCCCGGCGAACCAGCGCGCGTGGCGTCCGCTGCCCGACGCGACATCGAGCACGTCGGCGCCGGGCGCAACGAGATGCGCCCAGCGCGTGACCCAGCCGCTCGGCGTGCCGGCATCCATCAGTTGTACGACAGGCCCATTGCTTCGCGCACGTCGCGCATGGTCTCCGTCGCGAACTTGCGCGCCTTGTCGCAGCCATCGGCAACGATCGCGCGCAGAAGCGACGGATCGTCCATGTACTTTTGCGCGCGTTCGAGCATCGGCTGCTGCTCGCGCAAGATGCCTTCGATCACCGGCTGCTTGCAGTCGAGGCAACCGATGCCCGCGCTGCGGCAGCCCTGCTGCACCCACTTGTGCGTCTCTTCGTCGGTGTAGACCTGATGCAGTTGCCACACCGGGCACTTGTCCGGATCGCCCGGATCGGTGCGGCGCACGCGCGCCGGATCGGTCGGCATGGTGCGCACTTTCTTCGTGATGGTCTCGGCGTCTTCGCGCAGGCCGATGGTGTTGCCGTACGACTTCGACATCTTCTGCCCGTCGAGGCCCGGCATGCGCGACGCTTCCGTCAAGAGCACTTGCGGCTCGACGAGGATCAGCTTGCGCGCGCCTTCCAGATAGCCGAACAGACGTTCGCGGTCGCTCATCGACAGGCTCTGCGATTCCTGCAGCATCGCGCGAGCTTGTTCGAGCGCCTCGTCGTCGCCTTCCTGCTGATACGCGATGCGCAGTTCGTGATACAGCTTCGCGCGCTTGCCGCCGAGCTTCTTCGCGGCTTCGAGCGCCTTCTCTTCGAAGTCCGGTTCCTTGCCGTAGAGATAATTGAAGCGGCGCGCGATCTCGCGCGTCATCTCGACGTGCGGCACCTGATCCTCACCCACCGGCACCAGCGACGCGCGATACAGCAGAATGTCGGCCGCCATTAGCACCGGATAGCCGAGAAAGCCGTACGTGGACAGGTCCTTCTCCTTCAGCTTCTCGATCTGCTCCTTGTAGGTCGGCACGCGCTCGAGCCACCCGAGCGGCGTGCCCATGCCGAGCAGCAGCGACAATTCCGCGTGTTCAGGCACGCGGCTCTGGATGAAGAGCGTGGCCTGCGCCGGATCGATGCCGGAAGCGAGCCAGTCGATCAGCACTTCCCAGACGTTTTTCTCGATGACCTCGGGCGTCTCGTAGTGCGTGGTGAGCGCGTGCCAGTCCACCACCGCGAAGAAGCACGGATACTCGGACTGCAGCCGCACCCAGTTTTTCAGCACGCCGTGATAGTGGCCGAGGTGCAGCGACCCGGTGGGCCGCATGCCGGAGAAGATACGGTCAGGGAACATGATCTTAGGGAAAGAGTGAAGCGAAGGGATTCAGAATGGCCGATACCGCCGCGTAGCCCACGTTCACGAGCGGGCCGAGCCAGAAGCGCGTCAGCGCGTTGGTCATGATGAGCGCCATCACGATCCAGAAACCGTACGGCTCGATCTTCTGAAATGCAAGCGACGCGCGCACCGGCAAGAGCGCCGACAGAATGCGCCCGCCGTCGAGCGGCAGCAGCGGAAAGAGATTGAGCACGCCGAACACCAGATTCACGCCGACGCCTGCTGCCGCCATGCGCGTGAAGAACGGTTCATCGACATGAAAGGCGGCGAGCAGCACCGCGAGCACGCCCCACAGGAGCGCCTGCACGAAGTTGCTGCCCGGACCCGCCGCCGCGACCCACAGGCCGCCCCAGCGGGGATTGCGCAGATTGCCGAACGCGACCGGAACCGGCTTCGCGTAGCCGAACATGAACGCGCCGCTGGTCACGAAATACAGCACGATGGGAATGACGATGGTCCCGATCGGGTCGATGTGGCGCATCGGGTTCATGGAAACGCGGCCGAGCACGTAAGCCGTGTTGTCGCCGAGCAGGCGCGCGGCGTAGCCATGCGCGGCCTCGTGCAGCGTGATCGCGAAGATCACCGGGAGCGCGTAGACCGCGATGGTTTGTATCAGGGAAGGATCCATAGGGCGCTATTGTATCAAGCGGGCAGGCGTCGGCAGGCGCGGCGCGGCTGGCGCGCGGCGTTTCTGGCTTCCGAAATGCGCAGCCGGAAGGCCGCGCTCACGCCGCCAGGCCGAACGGCTCCAGACTGCCCCGGCCCGCGCGCACCAGCACCGGCTCGCCGCCCGTCAGGTCGATCACCGTGGAAGGCTCGGCCGGGCACGCGCCCGCATCGATCACGAGGTCGATCTGCTTTTCCAGCCGCTCGCGGATTTCCTCGGCGTCGTTGAGCGGCTCGGTCTCGCCCGGCAGGATCAGGGTGGAGGCGAGCAGCGGCTCGCCGAGCGCGCCGAGCAGCGCGAGCGTGATCTCGTGATCCGGCACGCGCAGCCCGATGGTCTTGCGCGACGGATGCGACAGCCTGCGCGGCACTTCCTTTGTCGCTTGGAGCACGAACACGTACGGCCCCGGCGTGACCGATTTGATCAGCCGATACTGCCGGTTGTCGACCATCGCGAAGTTGGCGAGCTCGGACAGATCGCGCACGAGCAGCGACAGCAGTTGCTTGTCGTCGATGCCGCGAATGCGGCGCAGCCGCTCGACGGCAGTCTTGTCGTCGAGATGGCAGGCGAGCGCGTAGCTCGAATCGGTCGGCAGCGCGACGATGCCGCCGTCCTTGATGATCTGCACCGCCTGATTGATCAGACGCGGCTGCGGATTATCCGGATGAATACGAAAGAATTGGGACATGGGGACGCCTTGTTGTGTCGTTCTTGCCGGTGGAGGGTTTCGCGTCGGGGTTGAGGGGGCGCGCGCGACGCTGGGCCAAAACCTTAGGTGCTAAAGATGCGGTGAGCAATGGACCGTGCGGGGGCGCCAAGCCACGCGCCGAGACGTTACAGCCAGCGCGCCCAGACGGGCGTGAGGTCCTCGGGCAGCGGCGGAAGCCGGCCCAGATCGACGCGCCCTTCCCCCGGCCCGTGAAAGTCCGAACCGCGCGACGCCTCGAAGCCGTAACGGCGCGCGACTTCAGCGTACTCGCGGTACTGGTCGGGCGTATGACTGCCGGTCACGACTTCGATGGCCTTGCCGCCCAACTGGATAAACTCGTCGAAGAGCGCGGCGAACTCGACCGGCGTGTAGTCGTAGCGGCCCGGATGCGCGATGATCGGCTCGCCGCCTGCGTCGCGAATCCACTGCATCGCATCTGAGAGCTTGGCCCAGCGATGGCCGACGAAGCCCGGCTTGCCGTCGCCGAGATAGCGCGCGAACACGTCGGAGGTCGTCTCGGCGTAGCCTTCGTCGACGAGAAAGCGCGCGAAATGCGTGCGCGAGATCATGTCGGGGTCGTCGGTATAGCGCAGCGCGCCTTCGTACGCGTTCGGAATGCCCACCGCCGCGAGCGCCTCACCGATGGCCACGCCCCGCGCGGCGCGTCCGTTGCGCGTCGAGGCAAGGCCGTTGACGAGCGCCTGATTCTCCGGATCGACGTTCATGCCGACCACATGCACCGTGCGCGACGCCCAGGTCACCGAAATCTCGACGCCCGGCAGATAGCGCATGCCGAGCGCCTCGGCCGCCTCGCGCGCCTCGCGCTGTCCGCCCAGCTGATCGTGGTCGGTCAGCGACCACATTTCGACGCCGCCAGCATGCGCGCGCGCCGCCACTTCGGCGGGCGAAAGCTGGCCGTCCGAGACGGTGGAGTGGCAATGCAGATCGGCGTTAATGGTCGGCTTCATGGAATGTCATTTTACTTGAACGGCATGGAACAACGCTTACCGCGATGACCGCCAGCGGCCAGCGCACGCCCAGCCGTCACGCGCAGAACGCCTCGATCAGCGCGGCGATGCGCTCGGGCTGGTCGTGATGAATCATGTGTCCCGCATCGCCGACAATCTCCTCGCGCCAGTCGGGGAATGCGGCGAAGCGCGTCTTGAACTCGGCGATGGGCATCGAGCCCGCGAAGCTCGCGAGCGTCGGCGAGGCTTCCGCCTCCACGTGCAGCACTTTCGCCTGCACGCGCGACCAGACGGCCATCACCTCGTCGAGGCGATACAACACAGGGCTACGCAGCTTGTGTGCCGGGTCCGCGAGCAGATGGAACGCGCCGTCCGCTTCCTGCCGGGACCAGTGCTGCGCGAGAAAACGCGCCCGCGATCGGGCGAGACGCGGATTCGTGCGGATCAGCCGGTCGGCCACTTCGTCGAGGCTCGCGTAGGGGCGCAATGGCGGCGGCGCGCGCAAATCGTCGAGCCAGCGCGTGAGCGCGCCCGGCGCCTGCGAGGGACGCGTCGCCGGCAGTCCGAAGCCTTCGAGATCGACCACGCGCCGCACGCGCGCCGGCCGCACGCCCGCGTAGAGCAGCGCGACGTTCGCGCCCATGCTGTGGCCGACCAGATCAACCTGCCCGGTCGGCGCGTAATGGTCGAGAAGCGCGTCGAGGTCGGCGAGATAGTCGGGAAAATAGTAGTGCCCGCCGCCCTTTTGCGCGACCGGCCAGTCCGACAGGCCGAAGCCGCGCGCATCGGGCGCGAGCACTTGCCAGTCGCCCGCGAGCGCGTCGACCACGAACTGGAACGACGCCGCGACGTCCATCCAGCCGTGCAGCATGAACAGCATGGGCGCGTCGGGCGAGCCCCAGCGGCGCACGTGCAGACGCACGCCGCGCGCATCGACGAACTCGGAGCGCGATTCTTTCATGGTCCGCCTTGGGGAAATTCGTGAAAAAGGATGACCGTTCAGTATAGCGCTATGCCGAAGCGTCGAGTCCCGCCAGCGCGCGAAGCTCGGCCTCGTCGAAACCGGCGTCGCGGCGCGCTTCGAGGTTGAACGGGCCGCGCAGCTTCGGCGCGTGATACTGCTCGGCGAGGCGTTCATACGTCGTGTGCGGATCGAGCGCAGCCTCGTCGCAGAGAAAGCGGAACCAGCGGTTGCCGATCAGCACGTGGCCGATCTCATCGCGCAGGATCACGTCGAGAATGGCCGCCGACGCGTGATCGCCCGCCTGCGCGAGCCGCTTGCGGATGGGCGGCGACGCGTCGAGCCCGCGCGCCTCCAGCGTGCGCGGCACGAGCGCCATGCGCGCGAGCACGTCGCCGCGCGTGCGCTCGGCCATTTCCCAGAGTCCGTCGTGCGCGGGGAAGTCGCCGTAAGCGTGCCCGAATTCGGCGAGACGCGCGCGCAGCAGCGAGAAGTGATGCGCTTCTTCGGCAGCGACCTTGAGCCAGTCGACGTAGAAATCGGCGGGCATCGAGGAGAAGCGCCACACGGCGTCGAGCGCGAGGTTGATCGCGTTGAATTCGATATGCGCGAGCGCGTGCAGCAGCACCGCGCGCCCGGCTTCCGACTGCATGCCGCGGCGCTTCAGCGACGAAGGCTCGACGAGTTCCGGCCGCGCCGGGCGTCCCGGCAGATCGGCGGGATCGTCGAGCGCGAGCGCCGGATCGACCGGCAACGCGCCGGATCGCACGCTCCCGTAAAGAGAACGAGCGCGTTCCGCCTTCGCGACCGGCTCGCGCTCGCACAGAATCGCGAGCGCCGCGCGACGCGCGCAGAACGTGTCGCACGGAAAATCGGCGGGCGGGGGAAGATTCGGCATGACAGCGGCTGATCGGAAAAGGAAGGCCCGGCGGCGAAATGCCGCAAACGGCTAAAATAATGATCCGGCAGGCAAAACATCGCGCAACTATAGCGCCGGCGCAGGCGCAGAGACGAGCAGAGACGCGCATTCTAGCGTCGCGCGGCCGGCATCCATCATCGAAGACGCAAGCCAGAGGAGACACCGTGGCGATCTACAAACTCGGCGACGACGCCCCCACCATTCACGAAAGCGTGTTTCTCGCGGATACCGCGACCATCATCGGCCGCGTCACGCTCGAAGAAAACGCGAGCGTGTGGTTCGGCGCGGCGCTGCGCGGCGATAACGAGCCGATCGTCGTCGGCCGCGGCAGCAACGTGCAGGAAGGCGCGGTGCTGCACGCCGACCCCGGCTTTCCGCTGACGATTGCGGCGAACGTCACGGTCGGCCATCAGGCGATGCTGCACGGCTGCACCGTCGGCGAAGGGTCGCTGATCGGGATTCAGGCGGTGGTCTTGAATGGCGCGGTGATCGGCCGCAACTGTCTGGTTGGCGCGGGCGCGATCGTCACCGAAGGCAAGGTTTTTCCCGACAACACGCTGATTCTCGGCGCGCCCGCGAAGGCGGTGCGCGAGATCGGCGAGGCGGACATCGCCCGCATGCGCGCGGCCACGGCGAGTTATGCCGACCGGCGCGAATACTATAAGGCGCAGCTCGTGCGCATCGGCTGAACGGCGGCGCTGCGCGAGACGCAGAGCGGCGCGTTCCGCCTCAACACCCAAGGAAGAGTTGTGAACGACCAGTTGCAGAAATTCATGTTCAACGCGGCGCCGGTGCGCGGCGAGATCGTTTCGCTGCGCAATACGTGGCAGGAAGTGCTCGCGCGGCGCGCGTATCCGACGGCCGTGCGCAACGTGCTCGGCGAGATGATGGCCGCGTGCGCCCTGCTCTCGGCGAACCTCAAGTTCGACGGCACGCTCATCATGCAGATCTACGGCGACGGTCCGGTGAAGATGCTGGTCGTGCAATGCAGCTCGGCTCTGACGCTGCGCGCGACGGCCAAGCTCGCGGAAGGCGCGGAAAGCACGCTTCGCGACGACATGCCGCTGGCGGAACTGCTCAACCGCAACGGTCACGGGCGCTGCGTCATCACGCTCGATCCGTCCGACAAGAAGCCCGGCCAGCAGCCGTATCAGGGCATCGTGCCGCTGTCCGGCGAGCACGGACCGCTCGCGTCGATGGCCGAGGTGCTGGAACAGTACATGCATCATTCGGAGCAGCTCGACACGCGCCTGTGGCTCGCCGCGAACACGGACCGCGCCGTCGGAATGTTGTTGCAGAAGCTGCCGGGCGATGGCGGCATCGTTCCGCATCCGGGCGAGCACGACTCCGATACGTGGCAGCGCGTCTGTCATCTCGGCAGCACGCTGTCGAACGAGGAACTGCTGAAGGAAGATCCCGAAACCGTGTTCCGGCGGCTCTTCTGGCAAGAGAACGTGCAGCACTTCGAGCCCGCGCCGGCGCGCTTCCAGTGCACCTGCTCGCGCGAAAAAGTCGGCGGCATGCTGAAGATGCTCGGGCGCGAAGAGGTGGACAGCGTGATCGAAGAACGCGGCAGCGTGGAGGTGCACTGCGAGTTCTGCAATCAACGCTACGAGTTCGACCCGGTCGACGTTGCGCAACTTTTTGTCGCAAAGGAGCTGTCGCAGGGCGTGAGTCCGGCATCGGATCAGCGGCACTGATCGCCTTCGATGCCTTGTCCGGCGGGCCTCTGCGCGCGCCGGACAAGCGCCGGCCGGCCCGAGCGATCGCGCGGCCAGCGGGTTTCGGAGCACGCGCCGCGCGCTATGATTGATGCTCGATTAGTTGTCCGACCGGCTGGAGGTCGCAAATGAAAACCGCATCGCTAGTGCTGAAACTTTCGTCGTGTGCCGCCGCCGCGCTGCTCGTTAGCGGCTGCATGATGGATCCGCCGGGGCCATCGCCGATCTACAGCCGTCTGCCGAGCACGCCGGCGACGGCGCAGCAGACGCTGACGCCCGAAGAGCAGATGCAGCGCTACAACGAGATCGACAAGCAGGCGCTGAACGAATCGCAGCAAGCCGCGACTGTCGGCAACAACGCGAAGATGATGTCCGGCTATTACACGCCGCCCATCAGCGTGTACGGCGGCTATTCGAGCGGCGGCTGGGGCGGACCTTACTGGGGCACGGGCGTCGGCATCGGGACGTGGTGGTAAGCCGCGTGCGCGGAACGAAAAAAATGGCGCAGTCGATCACGACTGCGCCATTTTTTTCTTTGCCTGCTGAGTGCTTCAAATCACCCGCCTGCGCCCTGCTTTTTCTTGGCTTCGGCGGCTTTATCCTTGCGCGCCTTGCGATCCAGATCGCGCAACTCCTGCTTCGAACGCGACACCGGATTCGGAACCACGCGCAACGGCGCGGCGGATACCTGCCCGCGCGTCGAGCCGTTCATGCCCGGCACGTTCGCCGAGTTGACAGGCGCGGTCGAATTGGGCGCGACGAACTGCACGAACACCTCGCTGTCCTTCACCATGCCCATTTCATAGCGCGCCCGCTCTTCCACGGCGGCGGTGCCGCTTTGCAGGTCCTGCACTTCGCCTTGCACACGTTCGTTGCGCAGCTTCAGGTTCGTGTTCTTGTCCGTCTGCTGCGCGAGTTGCTGCTGCAATTCATGCACGCGCAGCCAGCCGCCGTGTCCCCACCAGAGCGGGTACTGGATCAGCGCCAGCAACAAGACCAGAACGACAGTTACAAGCCGCATTCACGTAGCCGAAATAAGCGCCGCCCTTCGGTCTCGTTCGACACGAGGCCGGGGCGGCGGGCAGAAGATAAGATCAACGTCCTTATCGACTAAAGCGGCGAAAGCTTTAGCGAGGACTTTTAACGCAAGTTATAGAACGCCGACTTGCCGGGATAGCTTGCGATATCGCCGAGGTCTTCTTCGATACGCAGCAACTGGTTGTACTTCGAGATGCGGTCGCTGCGCGACAGCGAACCGGTCTTGATCTGGCCGGCGTTCAGACCGACCGCGATATCCGCGATGGTCGAATCTTCCGTCTCGCCCGAGCGGTGCGAGATGACCGCCGTGTAACCGGCGCGCTTGGCCATTTCGATCGCGGCGAAGGTTTCCGTCAGCGTGCCGATCTGGTTGATCTTGATGAGAATCGAGCTGGCGATGCCCCGCTCGATGCCTTCCTTCAGAATGCGCGTGTTGGTGACGAAAAGATCGTCGCCGACGAGTTGCACCTTCTTGCCGAGGCGATCGGTCAGCGTCTTCCAGCCGTCCCAGTCGCTTTCGTGCATGCCGTCTTCGATGGAGACGATCGGGAACTTGTCGGCGAGCGTCGCGAGATAGTCGCTGAATTCACCCGACGATAGTTGCAGGCCCTCGCCCGCGAGCTGGTACTTGCCGTCGTGGTAGAACTCGCTCGCCGCGCAGTCGAGCGCGAGCAGCACGTCTTCGCCCGCGCGATAGCCGGCTTTCTCGATGGCTTGCAGAATGGTCGACAGGCACTCGTCGTTGCTGCCGAAGTTCGGCGCGAAGCCGCCTTCGTCGCCGACTGCCGTGCTCATGCCGCGATCAGACAGGATCTTCTTCAGCGCATGGAACACTTCCGCGCCGCAACGCAGCGCTTCGCGGAACGTCGGCTGGCTGACCGGGACGATCATGAATTCCTGAATGTCCAGGCTGTTGTTCGCGTGCGCGCCGCCGTTGACGATGTTCATCATCGGCACCGGCAGCTGCATGGCGCCGGAGCCGCCGAAATAGCGGTACAGCGGCAAGCCGGCTTCTTCGGCGGCAGCCTTGGCGACGGCCATCGACACGGCGAGCAGCGCGTTGGCGCCGAGGCGCGACTTGTTCTCGGTGCCGTCGAGTTCGAGCAGCGTCTTGTCGAGGAAAGCCTGTTCCGAGGCGTCGAGGCCCATGATGGCTTCGGAGATCTCGGTGTTGATGTGTTCGACTGCCTTCAGCACGCCCTTGCCGCCGTAGCGGCCGGCTTCGCCGTCGCGAAGTTCGATGGCCTCGCGCGAACCCGTGGATGCGCCCGACGGCACTGCGGCCCGGCCCATCGTGCCCGATTCGAGCAACACGTCGCATTCGACGGTCGGATTGCCTCGCGAATCGAGAATCTCGCGGCCGATGATATCTACGATAGCACTCATGGTTTCCTCAAATTGACGATGAATTCTGTCAGTCACGATCGAAGCGGCCAGCCTTCTCAGCACTGGCCTCGCTTCGTTGGCCTGGCTCAGACCTTCCGGCGCGCGGCCGGTTCACTGCGGCGCTCGTTCGCCCTGTGACGCAGCCTGAACAGCCTGCGCACAGGCCTTAGTTGAAGTCGTTTTCGAGAAACGGTCCGCTCTTCACCGCACGGTCGAGCGCGATGAGCGTCGTCAGCAGCGATTCCATGCGCGCGAGCGGCACCGCGTTCGGACCATCCGACTTCGCGCATGCCGGATCGGGATGCGTCTCCATGAACAGCCCGGCGACGCCCGTGGCGACCGCCGCGCGCGCCAGCACCGGCACGAACTCGCGCTGGCCGCCCGAACTCGTGCCCTGCCCGCCCGGCAACTGCACCGAGTGCGTGGCGTCGAACACGACCGGCGCCTTGGTTTCGCGCATGATCGCGAGCGAGCGCATGTCCGACACCAGATTGTTATAGCCGAACGACACGCCGCGCTCGCACGCCATGAAGCGGTCTTCCGAGAGCCCCGCCTCGCGCGCGGCGTCGCGCGCCTTGTCGATCACGTTCTTCATGTCGTGCGGCGCGAGGAACTGGCCCTTCTTGATGTTCACAGGCTTGCCCGAACGCGCGCACGCGTGGATGAAGTCGGTCTGACGGCACAGGAACGCGGGCGTCTGCAACACGTCCACGACCGATGCGACCGCTTCGATCTCATGCTCGGCGTGAACGTCAGTGAGAACCGGCACGCCGAGTTGCTTCTTCACTTCGCCGAGAATGCGCAAGCCTTCGTCCATGCCGAGGCCGCGAAACGACTTGCCCGAACTGCGGTTCGCCTTGTCGTACGACGACTTGTAGATGAAGGGAATGCCGAGCTTCTGCGTGATTTCCTTGAGCTGGCCCGCGACGTCGATCGTCATTTGCTCGGATTCGACGACGCACGTGCCCGCGATCAGGAAGAACGGCTGGTCGAGTCCCGCTTCGAAGTGACAGAGCTTCATGCCTGTGCTCCCGCCGTTGCCGCGACCGGCGCGGCCTTCTCGCCGCCCGCCGCGATGCTGTGCGCGCGCGCCGCTTCGACGAACGCCTTGAAGAGCGGATGCCCGTCGCGCGGCGTCGAGGTGAACTCGGGGTGGAACTGCACGCCGACGAACCACGGATGCATCGACTGCGGCAACTCCATCATCTCGGGCAGGTCCTCGCTCGGCGTACGGGCGCTGATGATAAGGCCGCCCGCTTCGAGCTGGGGCACGAAACGGTTATTGACTTCATAACGGTGACGATGACGCTCGTTCACATCCGTGCCGTAGATGCGCTCGGCCATCGTGCCGGGCTTGATCGGGCACTTCTGCGAGCCGAGGCGCATGGTGCCGCCCAGGTCCGACTCTTCGCTGCGCTTTTCGATGCGGCCCGCGCGGTCGTACCACTCGGTGATGAGGGCGACGACCGGGTTCGTGGTGCCGGAATCGAACTCGGTGCTGTTCGCATCTGCGAGGCCGGCGACGTCGCGCGCGAACTCGATGACCGCGAGCTGCATGCCGAGACAGATGCCGAGATACGGCGTCTTCGACTCGCGCGCATAGCGGATCGCCTTGATCTTGCCTTCGGTGCCGCGACGTCCGAAACCGCCCGGCACGAGCACGGCGTCGAGGTGCTTCAGGCCATCGGCGCCTTCGGCTTCGATCTGCTCGGAATCGATATATTCGATGTTGACCTTGGTCGACGTATGAATGGCCGCGTGACGCAGCGCCTCGATCAGCGACTTGTACGACTCAGTGAGTTCGACGTACTTGCCGACCATGCCGATGGTCACTTCGTGCTTCGGATTCTCCAGCTTCTCGACGAGGTCCGACCACATCTTCAGGTCGGCCGGCTTCGGCGATAGCTTCAGTTCGTTGCAGACGATTTCGTCGAGGCCCTGGTCGTTGAGCATCTGCGGAATCTTGTAGATGCTGTCCACGTCCCACACCGAAATGACCGCTTCCTCATGCACGTTCGAGAACAGCGAAATCTTCTGGCGCTCGTCGTCTGGAATCGGGCGATCCGCGCGGCACAAGAGCACGTTCGGATAGATACCGATTTCGCGCAGCTTCTGCACGCTGTGCTGCGTCGGCTTCGTCTTGAGTTCGCCCGCGGTGGCGATGAACGGCACGAGCGTCAGGTGCACGAAGCAGGCGCTGTGGCGGCCCATGCGCAGGCTCATCTGACGCGCGGCTTCGAGGAACGGCAGCGATTCGATGTCGCCCACCGTGCCGCCGATCTCGACGATCGCGACATCCGGCTGGCCGCACGTGGCCGCAGCCGCGCCGCGCTCGACGAACGCCTGAATCTCGTTGGTGATATGCGGAATGACCTGCACCGTCTTGCCGAGATACTCGCCGCGGCGTTCCTTGCGGATCACCGATTCGTAAATCTGGCCCGTGGTGAAGTTGTTGGCCTTGCGCATCTTCGTGCTGATGAAGCGCTCGTAGTGGCCGAGGTCGAGGTCCGTCTCCGCGCCGTCTTCCGTCACGAACACTTCGCCGTGCTGAAACGGGGACATCGTGCCGGGGTCGACGTTGATGTAGGGATCGAGCTTGAGGAGGGTGACTTTCAGACCGCGCGATTCGAGGATCGCGGCGAGGGAGGCGGCGGCAATACCCTTGCCGAGGGAAGAAACTACGCCGCCGGTGACGAATACATATTTGGTCATCGCTAGATGCTCGCGGGAAAAACGGATTATACCGTAAAGGCCGTCCGCGACCCAGCGGCCGACGCGCCCGAATCACTCTTCCCGATCCGCTTTTCGGTGCTTTTTCGTGCTATCCACGCGCACCATTTCCCTCCACGCTCGCGCCCTTTCGAGAGCGATCAACTCATCGCGTGAAGCAGCCGCCGAATGGCGCGCGCCGTCTCGATGGGGCGCTCCATTGGAAAGAGATGGCTGCCTTCGATCCATTCGAAATGCCCGCCCGCGATGCGCCGCGTCATGCGCAGTCCGACCTGCCGCACTTCGGTGGAATGCGTGCCCGCGACGAAGCCGACCGGCACCGGCGCGCCGTGCGCGAAGCGCGCGCCGAGCGTGTGCGGCAACGTGCGATAGATCAGATATTCGACGTGCCGGTCGAACGAGAGCGTGCGCGTGCCGTCGGCGTGCGTCTGCGGAATGCCGAAGTCGATGTAGTCGGCCAGCATGCGCTCGTCCCACCGCGCGAACGCGGGCTTCGCGCGAAAATGCCGCCACGCTTCGTCGCGGCTCGCCCAGTGCGTGCGGCGCTTTTTCGTCGCGGCCGCGGGTGAAAGGCGTTCGTCGAGTCCGGTCCATTGCGTCGCGCGCAGCAGGCCGCTGCGCCATCCCGCGATGATCGGCGAATCGAGCATGACCACGCCCTTCACCCACTGCGGGCGCTTTTGCGCCGCCATCAGCGAAAGATAGCCGCCGAGCGAATGCCCGACGAGCCACACCTTCGGATGCTTGTCTTGCCGGTAGCGGCTCATGTCCTCGATCAGTTGATCCGCGAGATGCGGCCAGCCCTGCGTGACCGGGAAGCGCGGATCGTGCCCGTATCGTTCGATGCTGCGGATCTCGTAGTCGTCCGCGAGTTCGGCAAACACGGTGCGGTAAGTGGACGCCGGAAAGCCGTTCGCGTGCGAGAAATGGATGATGTCCTTCAAGCGGCTCCTCGTTCTCGTCGTATTGTTTTCAGCGCCCCATCCAGTAACGCGCGTGCGTTCGCCGGTAGCGATCGAGCACGATCTCCTCGCCCATGTCGATGCGCGCTGCGCCGTCCTCGTCGCTGCGCGTGAGCGCGATGTCGCGCAACCGGTAGCGCGCGTACACCGTGGGATTCGGATGGTGAAATCGGTTGCGATAGCCTACCTGAAATACCGCGGCGAGCGGCCCAACCGAATCGAGGAACGGCTCGGTGGATGACGTGCGGCTGCCGTGATGCGGCACGATCAGCACGTCGGCGCGCAACGCGGTGCGGTCGCGCGCGAGGAGCGTGCGTTCGACGTCGGCTTCGATATCCGCCGTGAACAGCGCGGCGCGCCCCGCTGCGTTCGTCACCTTCAGCACGCAAGCCTGATGATTGGGCGTGCCCGTGAGCGGCCCGGGGTCGGGCCATACCACGCGGAAGTCCACGCGGTCCCATATCCAGTGCTGGCCGGCGACGCAACGCAGCGTGTCGCCGCCGCGCTTTTCTGCATCGGACCAGAGCGGATGGCTTGCGGGCAGCGACGCGAGCAGTTGACGCACCGGGACCGCCTGCAGCACTGCGGGCGCGCCGCCGGCGTGATCCGAATCGGAATGGCTCACGACGAGCGCATCCAGCGAATGCACGCCCGTTGCAAGCAGATACGGCGCGACGATGCGCTCGCCCGCGTGCGTCGACTCGGGGCCGGGGCCGGCGTCGAAAAGCAGCGTGTGCCGCGCTGTCTCGACGACGAGCGCCGAGCCTTGTCCGATATCGAGCGCGGTCACGCGAAACGCCCCTTGTGCGACGCCGCTCGACGCCGGCACGACAAGCGGCAGCCACGTGAGCGGCACGGCGAAGCGCAGCGGCCAGCCGCGCGGCGCGAGCGCCCACGCCGCGCCCGCGAGCGATGCGGCCAGCGCGAACATGCCGGGCTGCGGCAAGCGCCAGAGCGACCATGCGGGGCCTGCGTCGGCTAGACGTTCGAGCGCGTCGAAGAGGATGCACAGTGCGCCGTGCGCTAGGTGAAGCATCGGTACGTCGAGCGGTGCGGGAAGGATCAGCCCGACGAGTGTCGCGGGCGTCACGACGAAGCTGATCCAGGGAATCGCGAACGCATTGGCGAGCGGGCCGACGAGCGGGATCTGCGAGAACCAGTAGGCTGTCAACGGCGCGAGCGACAGCGTGACGGCGTATTGGACGCGTGCGCTCGATGCGATGTGCTGCCGCAGCTTCATGACGGCGCGGCGGCACGCGCTTGTCAGCGAGCGCGAGGGCTTACGCGACGGCGCATCAGCGACGGCTTCGCTCGACGCGCCGTCATCCGGCAGCACCGGATCACGCGCCTCCATGCCCGCGAGCCAGTCGTCGGTGTCATCGGGCGGCGCTTTCTTGGCCCGTCTGCCGTAAGCCGCGATGGCATGCAGAATCGCCGCTACCGCGACGAACGAGAGCCAAAACCCCGGCGATGTCACCGCCCACGGGTCACCGATCAGCACGAACGCGAGCGCCCACGCGAGCACGAGCGACGCCGCCGGCCGCCGCCCGCCGACGAACGCGACGGCGAACACCGCGAGCGTCCACAAGGTGCGCTGCGCGGGCACGTTGAAGCCCGCGAGCGCGGCATAAAACGCCGCGAACGACGCCGCGCCGAGTGCCGCCACTTTCGGCGCTGCCACGACGAGCGGCGCGGGCACGCCACGCAAGCAAATGCGCTTCCATACGAAGCCGCAGATGAACGCCGCAAGCCCCGCGACGAAGCCGATATGCAGGCCGGAGATGGCGACGAGATGACTCGTGCCGGTCGCGCGCAAAACGGCCCAGTCGGCATCGCTCACGGAATCCTGCGCGCCCACTGCCAGGGCGACGACGATCCCGCGATGCGGCGCATCCGCGAGTACGGTTTCGATGCGCTGCCGGATGCGCGCGCGCCACCGGTCTATCGTGAGCCACGGTCCGATCGCATCGCCCCGAAGGCGTCGCGCAGGCCGGCTGGCGGACACGGAGCCGGTCGCGCGAATGCCGCGTTCGAGCAAACTCACTTCTCCATCGCGCAACGAGAAGTTCGCGTTGGCGTGCGCACGCTTGAGGCGCGCCGTGAGCGTCCAGCGTTGACCCGCCACGAGCGCTGGCAGCGCAGAAGGCATCGAAAGCAGCCTCACGATGCGCGGGAAATCGCGTAAGCCCGCGCCGTTCGACTCGACTTCGAAGAGAAAGCGCGTGCCTTCCGCTTGCGGCTCAGGCAGACCGCGCACGAAGCCGGTCAGTTCGATATCGCGCTGCTCGAACTCGACCGGCAAGTGCTGCTGCAAGCGCACTTCGGCGCGCACGGCGGCGTAGGCGAAGCCGATTGCAGCGGCGGCAATCGCGAAAGCCACGATACGCCGCCGCCCGCGCAGCACACAACCGACGCACGCCGCCACGCAAGCAATTGCGAAGCAAGCCGCGCAGCCGCCGACACCCGGCAACACGGCCTGTTGCTGCAACCACGCAACGCCCAACGCAAAACACAGCAACACCGCCCGCACGCCTCTGCTCTCTTCTATCGTCACGCAAAACGCATCCGCTCGGATAAAAAATCAGTGATCCGAAGCAAATGCAACCGTGAGCGATTATGAAGCCGCGAGTGCGAGCCGGGGCAGCGCGGCGTGCGCGTTAGCCGTTGTGCCTAGTGAAAGCGCGTCTTCGCCGATGCCGCGCAACTGCGCAAGCACCCTCGCGATGCCCGCGACCTGATCCGGCGTATTACGGCCCTTGTAGCGCCAGGCGGGCGCGATATCGGGCGCATCGGTTTCGAGCACGATGGCATCGAGCGGAAGATCGGCCGCGAGCCGTCTGATCTGCCGCGCCCGCTCGAACGTCAGATTGCCGCCGAACCCGAGCCGCATGCCCTGCGCGATGAACGCCTCGGCCTGCTGGAAGCTGCCGTTGAACGCATGCGCGATGCCGCAATGGATGTCGTGCACGCGCAGGCCCTTCAGCACCCTGTCCTGCGACTTGCGCACGTGGCAGATCACGGGCAACTGGAACTCGCGGGCGAGCTTCAATTGCTCGTAGTAGAAGAACTGCTGTCGCGCGTCGTCGAGCGTCGGCACGAAGTAATCCAGCCCGATCTCGCCGATGCCGACGAAGCGCGGATCATCCATGCTCGCCGCGATCTGCTCGCGCAGCACGCGAAGATCGTCCTCGGTGGCGCGCGGCGTGAATAGCGGATGGATGCCGAGCGCATACGCGCCGCCTTCGATGCGATGCGCCAACGCGCGCACCATATCGAAGTTCGACCGCTCGACGCCCGGAATGACGATGCGCGTCACCGCTGCATCGTTGGCCGCGCGGGCCACGGCGTCGCGGTCCGCGTCGAACTCGGAGGCATCGAGGTGACAGTGCGTGTCGATCCACATGGCGTCCTCCGAGGCGCGCGGCGCTTAGACCGGCACCGGCGGCTCTTCGTGCAGCACGCCGTCGCGCAGACGCATGATGCGGTCGCAGCGCGCGGCGAGATCGGGATCGTGCGTGACGATCACGAAGCTCGTCTCCAGCGTCTGCGACAGCTCCAGCATCAAGTTGAAGACCGTATCGGCGGTGCCGCCGTCGAGGTTGCCGGTCGGCTCGTCGGCGAGCACGCATGCCGGACGCGTGACGAGCGCGCGCGCTATCGCCACGCGCTGCCGCTCGCCGCCCGACAATGCGCCCGGCCGATGCTTCGCGCGATGCGCGATGCCGACGCGCTCCAGCATGCCCATCGCTTCCTTGCGCGCGGCGTCCTCGCTCATGCGGCGAATGCGCAGCGGCATCGCGACGTTATCGAGCGCGGTGAACTCGGGCAGCAGATGATGAAACTGGTACACGAAGCCGAGCGCGCGGTTGCGCAGTTCGTTGCGCTCCTTCTCTTTCAGCTCCGTGAACGGCTTGCCGAGCAGCGAGACCTTGCCCGCGCTCGGCTCGTCGAGGCCGCCGAGCACATGCAGGAGCGTGCTCTTGCCGGAACCGGACGCGCCGACGATCGCGAGCTTCTCGCCGCGATAGATTTCGAGTTGCGCGTTGTCGAGCACCTGCACGTTCGAGCCGCCCTGAACGAACGCCTTCGAAATGGCCGACGCCTGCAGCACGATATTGTTTGCCGGAATCAGGTCACTCATAGCGCAGCGCCTCCGCCGGACGAACCTTCGCGCCGCGCCAGCTCGGATAGAGCGTCGCGAGCGACGACAACAAAAACGCGATGACGCCGATCTTCATGACATCGCCCGGCACGAGCTCGGACGGCAGTTCGCTGATGAAGTACACCGAAGGCGGCAGGAACTGCACGCCGAGCAGATGCTCGATCATCGGCACGAGCCACGGAATGCTCCACGCGATCAGGCAACCGAGCGACACGCCGAGCGCCGTGCCGATGAAGCCGATGGTCACGCCCTGCACCACGAATATCTTCATGATCGAGCCGGGCTGCGCGCCGAGCGTGCGCAGGATGGCGATATCGGCCTGCTTGTCGGTGACGGTCATGACGAGCGACGACACGAGATTGAACGCCGCCACCGCGATGATCAGCGTGAGAATGATGAACATCATGCGCTTTTCGATCTGCACGGCGGAGAACCACGTCTTGTTCTGCTGCGTCCAGTCGCGGATATAAAGTTCGCCGGAGAGCGTGTGCGACAGTTGCCGCGCGACTTCGGGCGCGCGCTGCATGTCTTTCAGGCGCAGGCGCACGCCGGTCGGCGCGGGCAGGCGAAAGAGCGCCTGGGCGTCGCGGATAGAAATGAGCGCGAGCGTCGAATCGTATTCGTAATGACCGGATTCGAAGATGCCGACGACCGTGAACTGCTTGAGGCGCGGCATCATGCCCGCAGGCGTGATGGTGCCTTCGGGCGCGACGAGCGTGATCTTGTCGCCTGTCATGACGCCGAGGTTGGTCGCGAGATCGGCGCCGAGCACGATGCCGAACTCGCCGGGCACGAGGTCCGCGAGCCTGCCCGCGCGCATCTCCTTGCCGATATCCGACACTTCCGGCTCCAGCGACGGTTCCACGCCGCGCAGCGCGACGCCGCTCACCGCGCCTTGCCGCGTCAGCAGCGCCTGCGCTTCGACATAGGGCGCCGCGCCGATCACCTCGGGATTGCGCTTGGCTTCCTGCGCGGTCAGTTGCCAGTTGGGCATGGAGCCGGTCGGCGAGAAGATCTCGACGTGCGCGAGCACGGAGAGCATGCGGTCGCGCACTTCCTTCTGAAAGCCGTTCATGACCGAGAGCACGACGATCAGCGCGGCGACGCCGAGCGCGATGCCCGCCATCGACACGAGCGCGATGAAAGAGATGAAGCCGTTGCCTGTAGTGCGTTTGCTGGCGCGCGTGTAGCGCCAGCCGATCTGCCATTCGTACGGAAGTTTCAAGCGAATCCTTTCTCTGCTGTTTCTGCGCGACGGCGCTTGAGGAATGCCGCGCTAAATCGCCCGTTGATGGCGGCGCATGACAGGTCCATTCGCCGCGCGCCGCGAAATTTGCGAAAGTTTGCCACACCTCAGGTCGGCGCCGTAACAAGCGCGGGTCGTGCAGCGCTCGGCGCATCGCGCCCGCGCCGATCACGCATCGCGCTTTGCCCTACAATGCCGACCATCATGCCCGTTCCCGACCTTCACCTTCTGCTGCCGTTCGCCCTGCCCTCGGCGGCGGACGCCGCAACCGCGCTGCACGGACTGGAAAGCGCGGCGCTCGACATGCTGCTCGCCCGCGCGACGCTTGAAGAACGCGTGATCGGCGAAGACTTTCAGCGCACGCTGCCGCACGAACGCTGGATCGCGCAACGCTTTGGGCTCGCTTCGCCGAACGCGGGCCAACGTTATGCCGACGACGCCCCGCTCGCGCCCTACATGCTCCTCGCCGATGGCGGCGATCCCGGCGCCTCCGATGCCGGGGACGCCGCCCTTTGGGCCTGCATCGAGCCGGTTCATGTCCGCATCGCGCACGATCATCTCGTGTTGATCGATCCTGCCACGCTCGGCGTGCGCACCGAAGAAGCGCGCGCGCTGCTGGACACCGCGCGGCCGGTCATCGAAGACCTGGGGCTCGCCGTGCAGGCGCCCACGCCGCTGCGCTGGTACGTATCGGGCGATGCGCTCGGCTCGCTCGCGGGCGCGTCGCCGTTGCGCGCGGCGGGACGCAACATCGAAATCTGGCTGCCGCACGAAGCCCGCACCGGCGAACGCTCGCGCCCGTGGATGAAGCTGCAGAACGAAGTGCAGATGGCGTGGTTCGAGCACCCGCTGAACGTCGAGCGCGAATCGCGCGGACTGCCGCCGATCAATTCGATCTGGCTGCACGGACAAGGCGCGATGCGTCCGGTCACGCGCCCGTTCGCCGCCGTGATGTCCGATGCCGCCGCCACGCGCGGCCTCGCGCTGGCTTCGGGCGTGAAACCGTCGACGCCGCCGGAGTCGTTTGCAGCGCTTCCGAAAGACGGCGGCGAAGGCGCGACGCTCGTCGAACTGGACCCGTTCTCCGCGCCTTTCATCGAACAGGACTGGGCGCGCTGGAACGCCGCGCTGAAGACGCTCGAAGACGCGTGGTTCGCGCCGGCGCTCGATGCGCTATCGAGCGGTTCGCTCAAGCGCCTGCGTCTCACGCTATGCGGCGATACCGGCTCGGTCACGCTGTCGGTCACGCGCGGCGACTTGCGCAAGTTCTGGCGCCGCCGGCCGATCGCGGCGCTTCTCATCGAATAAGGCTCTTTCCGCATGACGCGAATCGTTACCCGCGCCTCGTCCCCCGCCGATGCCGAAGCCCTGATGCGCCACGGCCTGCATCCCGTGATCGCGCGGCTCTACGCGGCGCGCGGCGTCACGTCGCCGGACGAAGTCGAAACCGAGTTGAAGCGCCTGCACGCGCCGGTCGGCCTGAAGGGTTGCGACGCCGCCGCCGCCGTGCTCGCCGATGCGCTCGCGGCGGGCAAGCGCATGCTCGTCGTCGCGGACTACGACTGCGACGGCGCGACCGCCTGCGCGGTTGCCGTGCGCGGCCTGCGCATGTTCGGCGCGACCATCGACTATCTCGTGCCGAACCGCTTCGAATACGGCTACGGGCTCACGCCGGAAATCGTCGAACTGGCCGCGCGCTCGCCGCTCGGCGCGCCCGACTTGCTGATCACCGTCGATAACGGCATCGCGAGCGTCGAAGGCGTCGCGGCTGCCAACGCGCTCGGCATCGACGTCGTCGTGACCGATCACCACCTGCCCGGCGACGAACTGCCCGCCGCCCGCGCGATCGTCAACCCGAATCAGCCGGGCTGCGGCTTTCCGAGCAAATGCATCGCGGGCGTCGGCGTGATGTTCTACGTGCTGCTCGCGCTGCGTGCGGAGTTGCGCCGGCGCGGCGCGTACGAGCGCACGCCGGAGCCGCGTCTGGACGGCTTGCTCGATCTCGTCGCGCTCGGCACCGTGGCCGATGTCGTGAAGCTCGACGGCAACAACCGGATCCTCGTCGCGCAGGGTTTGAAGCGCATCCGCGCGGGCCGCATGCAGCCGGGCATCGCCGCGCTGTTCCGCGCGGCGGGCCGCGATGCGCGCGCCGCGTCGGGCTTCGATCTCGGCTTTGCGCTCGGGCCGCGCCTGAATGCGGCGGGACGGCTCTCGGACATGTCGCTCGGCATCGAATGCTTGACGACCGACGACATCGGCCGCGCATGGGAACTCGCGCAGCAGCTCGACGCGATGAACCGCGAGCGGCGCGAAATCGAAGCCGGCATGCAGCAGCAGGCGCTCGCCGAACTGCAATCGTTCGATGCCGGCGGACGCGCGACGCTCACGCTCTACGACGCGAGCTGGCATCAGGGCGTGATCGGCATCGTCGCGGGGCGGCTGAAGGAGCGCTTTCACCGGCCGTCGTTCACGTTCGCGCACGCCGATGACGCCGGCACGCTCTCGAAAGGCTCGGGCCGCTCGATTCCCGGCTTTCATCTGCGCGATGCCGTCGATCTCATCAGCAAGCGCGAGCCCGGTCTCATCCACAAGTTCGGCGGCCACGCGATGGCGGCGGGCCTCACGCTCGCCACCGCCGACATTCCGCGCTTCACCGACGCGTTCGAAGCGGTCGGCCGCGAATGGCTGACCGCCGACGCGCTCTCGCGGACCATCGAGACGGACGGCGAGCTGGAGGATGCGTACTTCACGCCGCAATTCATCGAACTGCTGGACGCGGCGGTCTGGGGACAGGGCTTTCCGGCGCCGACGTTTTCGGGCGAGTTCGACGTCGCGTCGCAATCGCTCGTGAAAGACAAGCACCTGAAGCTGCAATTGATGCGCGGCCGTCAGCGTTTCAACGCGATCTGGTTCAATCACGTCGATCCGCTGCCGCCGCGCGCGACCGTCGCGTACCGGCTCGTCAGCGATTCGTGGAACGGCGTGGCGCGCGTGCAGCTGATCGTCGAGCACGCGGCTTGATCGCGGTCGGTATTCGCCGCACGACATTCGCTGATCGCCGGCTGGCAACACGGTCGCGCGATCACGGATACCGGCGTTGCGGCTGCGAGTGAGCACCGAAGCGCTTGCGTGAGGCGCCTGCACGCGGACGACAAAGCGCCCCGCTTCGCGTGTAGCGGCGTGCGTCCGCGTGCGCCGCCAGCGCGGGAAAAGCGTGTCGATCGGCTATAATTTGACCTTTTTACGAAGCCGAAGATCGACAATGGAAGCAGAACGTCTCAACGCGATCGAAAGCCTTCTGGCCGACCTGCGCCGCCGCGCGGGCGAGCTACGGGGGTATCTTTGACTACGACGCCAAGTCCGCGCGTCTAGCCGAAGTCAACAAGGAACTCGAAGACCCGAACGTCTGGAACGACTCGAAGAACGCGCAGGCGCTCGGTCGTGAAAAGAAGCTGCTCGACGGCGTCGTCTCCACGCTTTCCGCCCTCGACAACGATCTGCGCGACGCCGAAGAGCTCTTCGAGATGGCGCGCGAAGAAGGCGACGAAGACACGCTCGTCGCGTGCGAATCCGACGCGGGCGCATTGAGAGCGCGCGTCGAAGACATGGAATTCCGCCGGATGTTCTCGAACCCGGCCGATCCGAACAACTGCTTCATCGACATTCAGGCGGGCGCGGGCGGCACCGAGGCGTGCGACTGGGCGTCCATGCTGCTGCGCCAGTATCTGCGCTATTGCGAGCGCAAGGGCTTCAAGACCGAAGTGCTCGAAGAATCCGAAGGCGACGTCGCCGGCATCAAGAGCGCGACGATCAAGGTCGAAGGCGAATACGCGTACGGCTATCTGCGCACCGAAACCGGCATTCACCGGCTCGTGCGCAAATCGCCGTTCGATTCGTCGGGCGGGCGGCACACGTCGTTCTCGTCGGTGTTCGTGTATCCGGAAATCGACGATTCCATCGAGATCGAGATCAATCCGGCCGATATCCGCACGGACACGTATCGCGCATCGGGCGCGGGCGGCCAGCACATCAACAAGACGGACTCCGCCGTGCGTCTTACGCACGCGCCGACGGGCATCGTCGTGCAGTGCCAGAACGACCGCTCCCAGCACCGCAACCGCGCCGAAGCCATGCAGATGCTGAAGGCGCGTCTGTACGAATTCGAAATGCGCAAGCGTCAGGCGGAGCAGGACAAGCTCGAATCCAGCAAGACGGACGTGGGCTGGGGCCATCAGATCCGCTCCTACGTGCTCGACCAGAGCCGCGTGAAGGACCTGCGCACCAACGTCGAAATGAGCAACACGCGCGCCGTGCTCGACGGCGACCTCGACGACTTCATCAGCGCGAGCCTGAAACAAGGCGTTTAAGTCTTCGAGCGGCGCGGCTTCCGGTCGCGCCGCCTTCGTTTCATCCGCCGCGCATTTGCCGCACATCCGCAGCATCACAAGCCAAGAATCATCATGACCGAACCGACTCAGACGAGCGCCGCTCCCGAACTGGAAGACAACCAGATCATCGCCGAGCGCCGCGACAAGCTGCGCTCGCTGCGTGAGCAAGGCGTCGCCTATCCGAACGACTTCCGCCCGACGCATCAGGCGGCCGCGCTGCAAAGCGACTACGCCGAGACCGACAAGGAGACGCTGGAAGCGAATCCCCTGCCCGTCGCGCTCGCGGGCCGCATGATGCTCAAGCGCGTGATGGGAAAGGCGAGCTTCGCGACGGTTCAGGACGGCAGCGGCCAGATTCAGTTCTTCGTGACGCCTGCCGACGTCGGCGCGGACGTCTACGAGGCATTCAAGAAGTGGGATCTGGGCGACATCATCGCTGCGAAAGGCGTGCTGTTTCGCACGAACAAGGGCGAACTGTCGGTGCGCTGCACGGAACTACGGCTCTTGTCGAAGGCGCTGCGTCCGCTGCCGGACAAGTTCCACGGCCTCGCCGATCAGGAAATGCGCTATCGCCAGCGTTACGTCGATCTGATCGTCACGCCGGAGTCGCGCAAGACCTTCATGGCGCGCACGAAGGCCGTCACGTCGATCCGCAACTTCATGGCGCAGGCGAACTTCATGGAAGTCGAAACGCCGATGCTGCACCCGATTCCGGGCGGCGCGGCGGCGAAGCCTTTCGTCACGCATCACAACGCGCTCGACATGCAGATGTTCCTGCGCATCGCGCCGGAGCTTTATCTCAAGCGGCTGATCGTCGGCGGCTTCGAGCGCGTGTTCGAGATCAATCGTAATTTCCGGAACGAAGGCGTGTCGCCGCGCCACAACCCGGAATTCACGATGATGGAGTTCTACGCGGCCTACACGGATTACCGCTGGCTGATGGACTTCACCGAACAACTGATCCGTCAGGCCGCCGTCGATGCGCTCGGCACCGCGACCATCACGTATCAGGGACGCGAGCTCGATTTGTCGAAGCCGTTTCATCGCCTGACCATCAATCAGGCCATTCAAAAGTACGCGCCGCAGTACACCGACGCGCAGCTGGCCGACGCCGTGTTCCTGCGCGCGGAGCTGAAGAAGTTCGGTGTCGATACGACGCAGCCCGCCTTCCTGAACGCAGGCATCGGCGCATTGCAGCTCGCGCTCTTCGAAGAGACCGCGGAATCGCAGTTGTGGGAACCAACGTATATCGTCGATTATCCGGTGGAAGTGTCGCCGCTCGCGCGGGCGTCGGATTCGGTGCCGGGCATCACGGAACGCTTCGAGTTGTTCATCACGGGCCGCGAGATTGCGAACGGCTTCTCGGAACTGAACGATCCGGAAGATCAGGCCGCGCGCTTCCAGAAGCAAGTCGATCAAAAGGACGCGGGCGACGAGGAAGCCATGTACTTCGACGCCGACTATATTCGCGCGCTTGAGTACGGCATGCCGCCGACGGGCGGCTGCGGCATCGGCATCGACCGTCTGGTGATGCTGCTGACCGACAGCCCGAGTATCCGCGATGTGATTCTGTTCCCGCATCTTCGCCGGGAGGACTGAGCGGCAGGTTGGTCCGTGTCCGGTGAAAAGCGCGTCCTTCGGGGCGCGTTTTTTTTGCCCGTCACGCCTGGCATCCAACGTGCTTCCACGAAGAAAAACGCGGTTACAACCTGAAAAAGCGCCGAGGCGGCATCTGCGCCAGAATCAACGCTATCGGCAATTCGCCTCTAACGGAGGTTAGAAATGGACAACGGGACCAACAACATCACGCCCACGCCCGGCACCGGCGAGCCGCGCCGCCTGCATCCGCTGGTCGCGACGGCTGCGGGCGCAGTCATCGTCGCGAGCCTCGCGGCAACGGCCGCCGTGACCGGAATCTTCCCGGGCGCGCACAGCAATTCCGCGCAGAATGCGCAGACGCAGACCGCTGCGGTCGCGCAGCAACAACCGGTGGTCGCGCCGGCCGCGCCGTCGGCCGCCCAGCCGGTAGTCGCGCAAACCGCGCCCGTGCCTGCACCGGCGGCGCAAACCGCGACTCAGCCGGTACAGCAAGCACCCGTACAGCAGCCGGCGCAACCATCATACGCACAGCAGCCGCCGCAACACCCCGCCTATTGTTCGACGTGCGGCACCGTCGAAGCCATCTCCGCCGTGCGTCGCGAAGGGCACGGAACGGGCATCGGCGCGGTCGGTGGCGCGGTGGCGGGCGGCGTCGTCGGGAATCAGTTCGGACGCGGCGGCGGCCGCACCGCGATGACGCTGCTCGGCGCGCTCGGCGGCGGGCTCGCGGGCAATTCGGTCGAAAAGCACCTGCGCAGCGAAACCGATTACTCGGTGCGCGTGCGGATGGAAAACGGCAAGACGCGTTATTTCACCTATCATCAGCAGCCGCCGTTCGCGCAGGGCCAGCACGTGCGCGTGCATAACGGCACACTGGTCGACGCAGGGTAACAGGCCGACCGCCTCATGCAAAAAAGGGCGACGGGTTTCGCAACCCGTCGCCCTTTTTCATCGAAAGTAATCTGCGCTAGTGATCCCGTTGCGAACTGCGCGCCGGATTCGGTCTGCCGCGCATGGCCATGTACGCCCACCAGACGTAGCCCGAGAAGCCGTACAGCACGAACAAACAAAACAGCATGACCGGCGGATCCGACGAAACGAGCACGAACGCCACCACGACCAGCAATACGCCCGCGAACGGCACCCGATAGCGCACATCGAGCGCCTTGCCGCTGTAGAACGGCGCGTTCGACACCATCGTGACGCCCGCGTAGACGGTCAGCGCGAACGCGACCCACGGCAGCCACACGAGCTTGAGCGGCACGCGATTGTCGGTCGCGAGCCACACGAAGCCGGCGATCAGCGCCGCCGCGGCCGGACTCGGCAAGCCCTGGAAATAGCGCTTGTCGACCACGCCGACGTTCGTGTTGAAGCGCGCGAGCCGCAGCGCCGCGCCCGAGCAGTACACGAACGCCGCGAGCCAGCCCCAGCGCCCGAGGTCCTTCAGCACCCATTCGTACATGACGAGCGCCGGCGCGACGCCAAAAGACACCATGTCCGACAGGCTGTCGAACTGCTCGCCGAATGCGCTCTGCGTATGCGTCATGCGCGCGACGCGCCCGTCCATGCCGTCGAGCACCATCGCGACGAAAATGGCGATGGCCGCGATTTCGAAGCGCACGTTCATCGCCTGCACCACGGCAAAGAAGCCGCAGAAGAGCGCGGCCGTGGTGAACGCATTCGGCAGCAGATAGATGCCGCGCTTCCTCAGGAATTGCTGCCGCTTCGCGCGCCGCGTTTCCACGGCGCCGACGTCCTGCACCGCCTTGTTGCGACGGAACGCGCGCGGCGGCGCCCCGTTCATGCGGTTCCGGCGCGGTTTGAATGCCGCCATCGACGCCTCCGCGTTATTCCGCGAACTCGGCGAGAATCGTCGACGAGGCGGACACCTTCTCGCCGATCGCCACGCGCGGCCGGCTGCCGACCGGCAGATACACGTCGACGCGCGAACCGAAGCGGATGAAGCCGTAGCGTTGACCGCGCGTGAGCGGCTCGCCCGCGTGGACGTAGCAGAGAATGCGCCGCGCGATCAGCCCGGCGATCTGCACGGACGTCACCGTATGGCCGGTCGCGGTCTGCAGCACGATGGCGTTGCGCTCGTTCTCGGTCGATGCCTTGTCGACGGCCGCGTTCAGATACGCACCCGGGAAGTACTGCACCTTGGTGATCGCGCCATCGACCGGCGAACGCTGCGAGTGCACGTTGAACACGTTCATGAACACGCTGATCTTCAGCGCCTCGCGGCCCGCATACGGATCATGCGCGGTTTCCACCGCGACGATGCGCCCGTCCGCCGGACACAGCACGGCATTGGCCTGCGTGGGAATGGGGCGCGGCGGATCGCGGAAGAACTGGACGACGAAAATCACGATCAGCCAGAAGATCCAGGCGAAGCCGAAGCCGCCGACCGCCTGCACGAGAATGGCAATGACGGCCGCGATGGCGATGAACGGCCAGCCTTCGCGGGCAATGATCGGATGGGGATAGTTCATGAACGAGGTCTGTGTTTTCAAAACCCGTAGGATAGCAAAAGCCGCCCTCGGCACAGCGGCTTCGGGCGGCTTTCGTGACAGCAAGAACCGTGACGCGCGAAAAACTTAGTTCTTCGACTGGTCGACGAGCTTGTTCTTCGCGATCCACGGCATCATCGCGCGCAGCTTCTCGCCGACTTGCTCGATCTGATGCTCGGCCGTCAGGCGGCGGCGCGATTGCAGCGTCGGCGCGCCGGCGCGGTTCTCGATGATGAAGCTCTTCGCGTATTCGCCGGTCTGGATGTCCTTCAGCACGGCCTTCATCGCCTTCTTCGTCTCTTCCGTGACGATGCGCGGACCCGTCACGTACTCGCCGTACTCGGCGTTGTTCGAGATCGAGTAGTTCATGTTGGCGATGCCGCCTTCATAGATCAGGTCGACGATCAGCTTCAGTTCGTGCAGGCACTCGAAGTACGCCATTTCCGGCGCGTAGCCCGCTTCCACCAGCGTTTCGAAGCCGGCCTTGATCAGGTCGACCGTGCCGCCGCACAGGACTGCTTGTTCGCCGAAGAGGTCGGTTTCGGTCTCTTCACGGAAGTTCGTTTCGATGATGCCCGCGCGGCCGCCGCCGTTGGCCACCGCGTACGAGAGCGCCACGTCGCGCGCCGAGCCGGTCTTGTCCTGCGCGACCGCGATCAGGTGCGGCACTCCGCCGCCTTGCGTGTACGTGTTGCGCACCGTATGGCCCGGCGCTTTCGGCGCGATCATGATGACGTCGAGATCGGCGCGCGGAATCACCTGGCCGTAGTGCACGTTGAAGCCGTGCGCGAACGCGAGCGCCGCGCCGTTCTTGATGTTCGCGTGGACTTCCTTCGCGTACACCTCGGCGATCTGCTCGTCGGGCAGCAACATCATCACGACGTCGGCGCCCTTCACCGCTTCGGCCACTTCCTTGACCGGCAGACCGGCGTTCTCGGCCTTGCTCCACGAAGCGCCGCCCTTACGCAGACCGACCGTCACGTTCACGCCGCTTTCCTTCAGGTTCAGCGCGTGCGCATGGCCTTGCGAGCCATAACCGATGATGGTGACTTGCTTGCCCTTGATGAGGGAGAGGTCGGCGTCTTTGTCGTAGAAAACTTTCATGGTGGTTCCTTGAGTCCTGGGTCTGTCTCCGCGAGAAGCAGAGGAAATGAGTCGAGTTGCGTGTGGTGCTACACCTTCAGGATGCGCTCGCCCCGGCCGATGCCGGAACTGCCCGTGCGAACCGTCTCCAGAATCGCCGTGGCGTCGAGCGCCTGAATGAACGCGTCGAGCTTGTCGGAGGCGCCCGTCAGTTCCATGGTGTAGGTCTTTTCGGTCACGTCGATGATGCGGCCGCGGAAGATATCCGCCATCCGCTTCATCTCTTCGCGTTCCTTGCCGACTGCCCTTACCTTGATGAGCATCAGCTCGCGCTCGATGTGGGCGCCCTCTGTCAGGTCGACCACTTTCACCACCTCGATCAGGCGGTTCAGGTGCTTCGTGATCTGTTCGATCACGTCGTCCGAGCCGATGGAGACGATGGTGAGCCGCGACAGCGAACTGTCTTCGGTCGGCGCCACCGTCAGCGTTTCGATGTTGTAGCCGCGCGCGGAAAAGAGCCCGACGACACGCGATAACGCGCCCGGCTCGTTTTCCAGCAGTACGGAGATGATGTGTTTCATGTGCGTGTTTCCCGATATGTCCAGAAGAAGCGTTCGTCCGAAAAACCCGCGCGCGGCGCTCGTCCTTTGTGAAGACGGGCGCGCACGAGCCTCGCGTGACAAAGCCGCGTTATAGATCCTCAGAGCCGAGCAGCATTTCCGTGATGCCTTTGCCTGCCTGCACCATCGGAAATACGTTTTCGGTCGGATCGGTCTGGAAGTCGAGGAACACGGTGCGATCTTTCAGACGCAGCGCTTCCTTGAGCGCCGGTTCGACATCCGCGGTCTTTTCGACGCGAATGCCGACGTGGCCGTACGCTTCGGCGAGCTTCACGAAGTCGGGCAGCGCGTCCATGTACGAACTGGAATAGCGCTTCTTGTATTCGATCTGCTGCCACTGGCGAACCATGCCGAGATAGCGGTTGTTGAGCGAGATGATCTTGACCGGCGTGTTGTACTGCTTGCAGGTCGAGAGCTCCTGAATGCACATCTGAATGGAGCCTTCGCCCGTGATGCAGACCACGTCCTCGTCGGGATAAGCCATCTTCACGCCCATCGCGGCCGGCAGGCCGAAGCCCATCGTGCCGAGGCCGCCCGAGTTGATCCAGCGGCGCGGCTTGTTGAACGGATAGAACTGCGCCGCCCACATCTGATGCTGGCCGACATCCGAACACACGAACGCGTTGCCGTCCGTCAGCTCCGCGAGCTTCTCGACGACGTACTGCGGCTTGATGATCTCGCTCTTGCGGTCGTAGGCGAGGCAGTCTTTCGAGCGCCAGCCTTCGATCTCGTCCCACCACGACTTGAGCGCGGCCGTGTCCGGCCCGTGCTCCGCGTGCTGAAGCTGCTCGATCAGCTCTTTCAGGACTTCCTTCACGTCGCCGACGATCGGGATATCGACCTTCACGCGCTTCGAGATGGACGACGGATCGACGTCGATATGAATGATCTTGCGCGGCGACGAGGCGAAGTGCTTCGGGTCGCCGATCACGCGGTCGTCGAAGCGCGCGCCGATGGCGATCAGCACGTCGCAGTGCTGCATGGCCATGTTGGCTTCGTACGTGCCGTGCATGCCGAGCATGCCGAGAAACTTCTTATCGCTCGCGCGATAGCCGCCCAGACCCATCAGCGTGTTGGTGACGGGATAGCCGAGCAGATCGGCGAACTGGTTCAGTTCGCGCGATGCGTCCGCGAGAATGATGCCGCCGCCGGTGTAGATATACGGGCGCTTGGCCGACAAGAGCAGTTGCACCGCCTTGCGGATCTGGCCGGAGTGGCCCTTCGTGACCGGGTTGTACGAGCGCAGCGACACGCTCTTGACCGGCTCGTAGCGGCACGGCGCTTTCGACACATCCTTCGGAATGTCGATCAGCACCGGGCCGGGACGCCCCGTGCGCGCGATGTAGAAGGCTTTCTTGACGGTGGCGGCGAGATCGCGCACGTCCTTCACGAGGAAGTTGTGCTTGACGCAGGGCCGTGTGATGCCGACGGTGTCGCATTCCTGGAACGCGTCGAGGCCGATGGCCGCGGTGGGCACCTGCCCGCTGATGACGACGAGCGGAATGGAATCCATATAGGCCGTGGCGATGCCGGTGACGGCATTGGTGACGCCCGGGCCGGAAGTCACGAGGCACACGCCCACTTTGCCGGTCGAGCGCGAATACGCGTCGGCGGCGTGCACGGCGGCCTGCTCGTGGCGCACGAGAATGTGCTGAATCTGGTCCTGCTTGTACAGCTCGTCGTAGATGTAGAGTACCGAGCCGCCGGGATAGCCCCACACGAACTCGACGTTTTCGTCGGCGAGCGCGCGCATGAGCACGGTCGCGCCGATGGAATCGGCTTCGTGAGAGGGAGTGGTATCCGACGTGGAGAATTCCGCGCTAGGCATGTTCATTCATCACCTTTCGAATTTTCGGCAAAAAATTGATCGGGTGCTCTCTGCCGGGCTTGTGGCTCGGGTTCAAGCGGCGCGTCTTGGTTTGACAGGCGAACTTCTTGGGCTCGCCTCAAAGCAGACAATTCACTTTATGATGCGAGTCGGGAACGATAGCCCGTTTTTGCGCACACGGTCAAGCAAAAATCTCCCGGGCGCGCTTTAAGTGCTCCGTTCGGCCGTTTTTCCCGCGCCTGCCGTGCGTAATACGGCGCAACAAATCGTTTCCCGATCCTCCCGCGACAGCGAAAATTTGCTAGCATCCGCAGGTTTTCCTGGAACTCCACAATCTCTTTCGACGCAAATTCGTTGCGCCGGGTCTCCAACGGATGGCATCAGACAAGGAACTCGCCGATTTTCTGGCGGGCGTCGAAAGACGCGCGTTCAAGCAGACCGTGTACACCGTCCGCGACGACGACGCGGCGCTAGACATCGTCCAGGACGCCATGATCAAGCTCGCGGAAAAGTACGGCGACAAGCCGTCGGCCGAGCTTCCTCTTTTGTTCCAGCGTATCCTCCAGAATGCGACGCACGACTACTTTCGCCGTCAGAAGGTTCGCAATACCTGGATCAGCCTGTTCTCCTCGTTCGGCAGCGCCGACGACGACGAGTTCGACCCGCTCGAAACCTTCGAATCCGAGGACGGCGCGACCGGCAGCGAAAGCAGCGAGAGCCGGCTGGAACGCGAGCAGGTGCTCAACCTGATCGACGTGGAAATCCAGAAATTACCGGCGCGTCAACGAGAAGCTTTTCTCATGCGTTACTGGGAAGATATGGATGTCGCAGAGACGGCCGCCGCGATGGGCTGCTCCGAGGGCAGCGTGAAGACGCACTGTTCACGCGCCACGCACGCTCTCGCGCAAGCCCTGAAAGCCAAAGGGATCACGCTATGAGTTCCGCTCTTGAAACGAAGGAAAACGAGTTCGCGCTGAAGGTCGTTCGCGCGCTCGACGAAAGCACGTCGGCCATTCCGGCCGCCGCGGTGGATCGGCTCGCCGAGGCGCGCCGCGCCGCGATCGCGCGCAAGAAGCCCGAGAAAGTGGCGGTCGCCGCCGCTGCGCCTGTGTTCACGCCGGTTCTGGCCGGCGCGGGCGCCACGCTCTCGGCCGGCGGTTCCGGCGACGCGCACGGCCGCAAGAGCCTGTTCGCGCGCTTGGGCGGCTTCGGGCTGGCGGGCCCGGTGTTCGCGCTCGCCGTGGCGCTGGCGGGTATCGCTTACTGGGAAGATCAGCAGCGCAAAGCCGAACTGGCCGACATCGACGCGGCCATGATGAGCGACAGCCTGCCGCTCGACGCGTATCTCGATCACGGCTTCAACGCGTATCTGACGCGCAATCACTAAGCATCAAACCGAGCGGGGGAAATTCGGGTGAGTTACAAGCGCGGTCTCGCGATTGTCTTCGGCTGCGCGATTGCGGGTCTGGTCGCGTTCGCCGCCACTTACCCGCGCTTCTATTCGTCCTCCGCCACGGCGTCGCTGTCCGCCGCCGCGCCCAGCGGCGCGAGCGCGGACGCATCGCTCTCGCCGCTCGCCGCGCTTGTCACTGACAATCCGCTCTCGTGGAGCCGTCTGACGGAGGCACAGCGCGTCGCGCTCGCGCCTTTCGCGACGCAGTGGGACTCCTTCAGCGACGAGCGCAAGCAAAAGTGGCTCAAGATCGCATCGCGTTATCACCGCATGTCGCCGGACGCGCAGAAGCGGCTGCAGCAGCGCATGGAGGAATGGGTGCGCATGACGCCCGACCAGCGCAAGGTCGCGCGGGAAAACTACCAGGTGTCGAAACTCGTGCCCCCCGACAAGCGTGAGAAGGCCTGGGACGCGTATCAGAAGCTCTCGGAAGAACAAAAGAAAAAGCTCGCCGCGAGCGAGCGCAGCCGCCGCCCCACCGTGGTCAGCGCGCCGCCAACCGGCAAGGCCGAAGTGAAGGACATCAACCGACTGGTGGCGGCGCGCGAGCAGGGCCACGCGGCTTCGCACGCGGAGGCCGGGCCGGGCGCGGGATCGCCGGCATCGGGCACGCCGTTGCAGCCTGTCGTGCCGAACGCCGCGAGCATCGTCCCGGCCACGCCGATTCCCGTTTCGCCGCAGCAGGCGCCTTCGATGTACAACGGTTCGTGATCCCGCGATGAGCGTCTCCGCCACCGCGACCATTCCGCCGCTTCGCGCGCCCAGCCTGCGCCGGCGTCTCTCCACGATGGTCTACGAAGGCGTCATCCTGTTCGGCGTCGTATTCATCGCCGGATACCTCTTCAGCACGCTCACGCAGCAGCGCAACGGCCTCACGCATCACGACTGGCTGATGTCGTGGATCGGTCTCGTGCTGGCGGCGTATTTCGTGTGGTTCTGGACGCACGGCGGCCAGACGCTGCCGATGAAAACCTGGCGCCTGAAAGTCGTCGATGCGCGCGGCGAGCCGCTCACCGTCGGCCGGGCGCTTGCGCGCTACGCGCTCGCGTGGCTGTGGTTCCTGCCGCCGCTCGCGCTGCACCCGCTCCTTTCACTGGCGGTGCCGCAGACGCTGATCGCGCTGGCCGTCTGGATCGCGCTATGGGCGGCAGCCGTATGGCTCGATCCCGCCCGCCAGTTCCTGCACGACCGCCTCGCCGGCACGCGCATCGTCGCCACCTAAGTCATCCCCTGCCCGCCCCCTGTAATACGAACTTCTCGTGACTGTCACGGCTCGGTCACGGCCGCACGGCGTAATGCGCATACCAAAACTCGATGCGCGAGCCAATGGCCCTCCACCCGACAGTCACGCCGGCATTCGATCCCTCCACCGCTTACCGTTTTCGCAGTTCCGGCTTGCGCGTCGATCCGTCGGCGCTGGCGTCTGAGTCACTCGAGACGGCGTCGCCCGTCGCCGATAACGAATCGGCAGACGGAACCCATCGCTATCGCACGATCTGGCTCTCGGATATCCACTTAGGCTCCGGCGGCTGCCAGGCCGCGTATCTGCTCGACTTCCTGCGGCATCACGAATCGGACTACCTGTATCTCGTCGGCGACATCATCGACGGATGGCAGCTTCGCAAAGGCTGGTTCTGGCCGCAGGCGCACAACGACGTCGTGCAGAAAATCCTGCGCAAGGCGCGCAAGGGCACGCAGGTCGTCTATATCCCCGGCAACCACGACGAAGCCGCGCGCCAGTTCTGCGACCTCGCGTTCGGCGACATCCACGTGCGCGGCGAAGCCTTTCACACGACGCTCGCGGGCAAGCGCCTGTGGATCGTCCACGGCGATCTCTTCGACGGCGTCATTCAGCACGCCAAATGGCTCGCCTATCTCGGCGACACCGCGTACACCGCGATCCTGCTGCTCAACCGCTGGTTCAATCGCGTGCGCACGAAGCTCGGCTTCAATTACTGGTCGCTCTCGCAGTACCTGAAGCATCAGGTCAAGAACGCGGTCAATTTCATTTCGCAGTTCGAACGTGTGATGACCGATGAAGCGCGCCGCCGCGGCTGCGACGGCGTCGTGTGCGGGCACATCCACAAGGCCGAGATTCGCGATATCGACGGCATCCTGTATTGCAACGACGGGGACTGGGTCGAGAGTCTCTCCGCGCTCGTCGAGACGTACGACGGCGAACTTAAGGTCGTCTACTGGACCGTCATGCGTTCGCCCGGACAGCCGGCCGCGAAAGCACGCGTGACGGTCTAACCCAAGCATCAAGCCGCACAGGAAACCGCAATGAAGATCATGATCGTGACCGATGCATGGGAGCCGCAAGTCAACGGCGTCGTGCGCACACTCAAGAACACGAGCAAGGAACTGACGGCGCTCGGGCATCGCGTGGACATGCTCACACCGCTCGAATTCAGGACGATTCCCTGCCCGACCTATCCCGAGATTCGCCTGTCGCTGATGCCGGGCCGTCATGTCGCAGAGCGCATCGACGCGTTCGATCCAGACGCGCTGCACATCGCGACAGAAGGCCCGCTCGGGCTCGCCGCCCGCGCCTACGCGCTGCGTCACAAGCTGCCGTACACGACCGCCTATCACACGCGGTTTCCCGAATACGTGAAGGCGCGCTTCGGCATTCCGCTCGCGATGACGTATCGCTTTCTGCGCTGGTTCCACGGACCGTCGCAGGCGGTCATGGCGCCGACGCCAGTGGTCAAGAAAGATCTGGAAGCCTACGGATTCACGAACGTCGTGCTGTGGACGCGCGGCGTGGATCTCGACATCTTCCATCCGATGGACTCGAAGGTGCTCAACACCGCGCGGCCGATCTTTCTGTACGTCGGGCGCGTGGCGATCGAGAAGAACGTCGAAGCGTTCCTGAAGCTCGACCTGCCCGGCTCGAAATGGGTCGCGGGCGAAGGCCCGGCGCTCGCGGAACTGAAATCGCGCTACACGAACGTCAACTATCTCGGCGTGCTGTCGCAGCCGGAACTCGCGAAGGTCTACGCCGCCGCCGATGTCTTCGTGTTTCCTAGCCGCACCGATACGTTCGGCCTCGTGCTGCTGGAAGCGATGGCCTGCGGCACGCCCATCGCGGCGTATCCGGTCACGGGTCCGATCGACGTGCTCGGCGAACACGGACCCGGCGCGCTCGACGACGACCTGCGCGAGGCGTGCCTTCAGGCGCTGAAGATCGACCGTGCCGACGCGCGCGCCTGGGCCGAACGCTTCTCGTGGCGCGCAGCGTCCGAGCAGTTCGCGTCGCATTTGCGGCAGTTCGAGCCGCGCGCGCCGCGCACCGACCGGGCGCCCGCATGACGCGTCGCCCGTTGGCGGAGGAACGCGCCGAAGCGAACGTCCGAGCGGCGGCGGGCCGCATCATGGACCCGTTCGACGACGAATCCGACGCCGGCGTCGATTCGCCCGACTTGCCCGATTGGCCCGCTCAGGCGACCGAACCGCTCGGCACCGACGACCTGCCCTTCAATCCGTACAAGGGCAATCGCGGCTTCACGCGCGCCTGGCACGCGATGAAGAACTCGATCGCGGGCTTTCGCATCGCGATCCGCGAGGAAAGCGCCTTCCGGCAGGAACTGACGCTCGCGGCCATTCTGTTGCCGTGCAGCCTGTTCGTGCCGGTGGCGCCGGTCGAGCGCGCCGCGCTGATCGGCTCGGTGCTGCTGGTGCTGATCGTCGAGCTGTTGAATTCGAGCGTCGAGGCGGCGATCGACCGCATCTCGCTGGAACGCCACGAACTCTCGAAGCGCGCGAAGGACTTCGGCAGCGCCGCTGTGATGGTCGCGCTCGCGGTATGCGTGCTCACCTGGGCCATGATTCTGTGGCCGCACGCGCCCGCTGCGGCTGCGTGGCTCAGGCGTCTTTTGGCTTGAGGGCGCGGTATCTCGTAAAGTCGTCGCCGGGTCTGCGAGGCCGCGTCCGGAACGGAGAACGAGCGGTTTATAATCGTCCGATATTCTCAAAAATAGCAATGGAACCGGACGCGGGCATGCTTGCACGAGGCCGCCGCGACCGGATGCCAAGGTCGGACGACATGGAAGCGAAACCTCCCCGCCGTACCCGCGAACGGATTCTCGAGCTGTCGCTGAAGTTGTTCAATGATATCGGCGAACCGAACGTCACCACGACGACGATCGCCGAGGAGATGGAAATCAGTCCAGGCAATCTGTACTACCATTTCCGCAACAAAGACGACATCATCAACAGCATCTTCGCGCAGTTCGAGCAGCAGGTTCAGAAGCGCCTGCGCTTTCCGGACGATCACCGGCCGACCATCGACGAGATGTGGTCGTATCTGCAGTACATGGCCGACTTTCTCTGGACGTATCGCTTTCTCTACCGCGACCTGAACGACCTTCTCGCGCGCAACCGCACGCTGGAAACGCACTTCAAGCAGATCATCACGCACAAGGTGCGCTTTGCGCAGCAGCTGTGCGAGGCGCTCGTCGCCGATCAGGAAATGGTCGCGACGCCCGCCGAGATCGAGGTGATCGCGACCAACATCGGCGTGATCGCCACGTACTGGCTGTCGTATCAGTACGTGATGAACCCGCGCAAGTACAACGATCAGGAAGCGATTCGCGCGGAGCTTCATCAGGTGAGCGTGCACATCATCTCGATCATGGCGCCTTATCTGCGCGGCCGCTCGCGCCAGCTTTTCGACGATCTGGTGTCCGGTAAGATGCCCAAGCGCGGATTCGCGGACTTCCTGCCGCCGCGCGACGATGCCGCCAGCGCATCGAAGAACGAAACACCGAAGGATTCCCGATAATGAAGGCAGTGTGTGTCTATTGCGGCTCCGCCACCGGAGCCCGCCCCGTCTATGCCGAAGCGGCGCGCGCGTTCGGCCGCGCGCTCGTTGAAGCGAACCTGTCGCTCGTCTACGGCGGCGGCCGCGTCGGGCTGATGGGCCTGATCGCCGATGAAGTGCTCGCCGCCGGCGGACGCGCGGTCGGCGTGATTCCCGAGTTGCTGCTCGCGAAGGAAGTCGGCCACACCGATCTCACCGAACTGCACGTCGTGCCCGACATGCACGAGCGCAAGAAGAAGATGGCCGATCTCGCCGATGCCTTCGTCGCCATGCCGGGCGGCGTCGGCACGTACGAAGAGTTCTTCGAGGTGTACACGTGGGCGCAACTCGGCTATCACCAGAAGCCCGTTGGCCTGCTGGACGTGAACGGCTATTTCGACCCGCTTCTGTCGATGCTGCGTCATACCATCGACGAAGGCTTCATGCGCAAGCCGTATCTGGACATGATTCAGGTGGCCGCCGAGCCGAACGAGATGATCGCGAAGCTCGCGGCCTACACGCCGCCCGCGAACGACAAGTGGTCCGAGAAACGCAACGCAGTCTGAGGAGAGTCGAGCGATGTCCAAAGTCATCCTGATCACCGGCGCGAGCCGCGGCATCGGCCGGTCGGCTGCCATTCTCGCGGGCGCGCGCGGCTGGTCGGTCGGCGTGAACTACGCGTCGAACGCGCAAGCCGCCGAAGAAACCGTCGCGGCGGTGCGCGCGGCGGGCGGCAAGGCTATCGCGATAGCCGGCGACGTGCGCGACGAAGCCGCGATCATCGCCATGTTCGACGCCACCGAGCAAGCCTTCGGCAAGCTCGACGGCGTGGTGAACAACGCGGGCATCGTCGCGCCGGGGGCGCCTCTGGCCGACATGGACATCGAGCGGCTCAAGCGCATTTTCGACACCAACGTGCTCGGCGCGTATCTGTGCGCGCGCGAGGCGGCGCGGCGTCTGTCGCGCTCGCGCGGCGGCCATGGCGGCTCGCTCGTGAACGTGTCGTCGGCGGCGGCGCGGCTCGGGTCGCCCAACGAATACGTGGACTATGCGGGCTCGAAAGGCGCGATCGACGCGATGACCATCGGCCTTTCCAAGGAACTCGGCCCGGAAGGCGTGCGCGTCAACGCCATCCGCCCCGGCCTCATCGAAACCGACATCCACGCGAGCGGCGGCAAGCCGGACCGCGCGCACGTGCTCGGCGTGCACACGCCGCTCGGACGCCCCGGCACGGCGGACGAAGTCGGAGAGTCGATCGTCTGGCTGCTCTCGGATGCGTCGTCGTATGTAACCGGCGCGATACTGGACGTGACGGGCGGACGGTGATCGTCTCGGGCGTTCAAAAGCCGCCGTGCTTGGCGAGCCACGCTTCTTCGTCGGGCAGCGTCTTGCGCCCGAGTATCCTGTTCCGATGCGGAAAGCGCCCGAACCGCTCGATGACTTCCGCGTGCCTCAACGCGGAGTCGTAGAAGCTCGCGACGCCCGTGTCGTCGCGAAGTTTCGCGAAAAGGCGCACCGATTCGCGCTGGCTGGCGAGCGTTTCGTCGTGCTCGAACGGCGTGTACACGAACGCGCGATGACAGGCGCTCGGCATCCGCAAGTCGTCGCCCTGCTCGACGAGCGTCTTCGCGACCGCCAGCGCCCGCGCGTCGCCGGCAAAAGCGCGCGGCGTGTTGCGATGGCAGTTGCGCGAGAACTGATCCAGCACCACGATCAGCGCGAGCGCGCAAAGCGGCTCGCGTTCCCACTCTTTTAAGCCGCCCGCCTGCGCTTCGTCGAGCAGCGCGCCGAAGCGTTCGGTCAGCATGGCGTCGAATGCGCGTTTCTTGGTCCACCACTGCTTGCGCTCGGTGCCGAACTCGGGCGAACCCGGCGCGCCGAACCAGACATCGAGGACGTCCTGCGCGCGCCGGTCGCCGGTCACGACCGTCAAGCCAGTTCCAGCACGAGCCGCCGCGTGCGCGCGCTCTTCTTTTCCAGCTTGGCGATGCGCAGCGTCCCGATTTCGCCGGTGTTGCGCACATGCGTGCCGCCGCACGGCTGCAAGTCCACGTTCTCGATGCGCAGAAGCCGCACGCGGCCGAGACCCATCGGCGGCTTCACGCTCATCGTGCGGACGAGTTCGGGGCGCGCCGACATTTCGTCGTCGGTGATCCATTCGGTGCGCACGTCGTGCGAGCCGCCGACGAGCTCGCGCAGCTTCGCTTCCACTGCTTCGCGCTCGATCGGCTCGACGGTCGCGAGATCGAGCCGCGCGTAGTCGGTCGTGATGCTGCAACCATCGACCGGATACGGCAGCACCGCGCAGATCAGGTGGCTCGCGGTGTGCAGCCGCATATGCCGATACCGCCGCTCCCAGTCGATTTCCGCGCTCACGGTGTCGCCCACCTCGAGCTTCGCGAGCGAGTCTTCCTGACCGGGCGCGGGCACATGCACGGCATCGTCGGGCGTCGCGCCTTCGAACTTGGCCTTGCGCGTATCCGCGATGGCGATGACCGTGCCGTCCGCGAGCGTCAGCGTTCCGGCATCGCCCGCCTGCCCGCCGCCGAGCGGATAGAACACGGTCTGGTCCAGATGGATGCCCGCCTCGTCGATGGCGGTGACGGTCGCCTCGCAGCGTCTTTGATAAGCGTCCTCGCGAAAGAGCGCGCGTGTAGTCATGACTTCGTGTCCTCAAAGCCTTGGATGGTCGGTTGATCGCAGATGATGCCGCAAACCGGCGCGGCCTCGCCCGGTACACAACGCGGCGAATCAGCCGGGACGGTTGCGCATCCAGTCGGCGGTATCGAAGAACGACGTGAGCAGGCGCTCGCGCAGCGGCTCGGCGAGGCCGATGTCCTCCATCGCCCAGGCCATGCAGCGCAGCCATTGATCGCGCTCGCTTGACGCGATGGCGAACGGCAGATGCCGCGCCCGCAGCCGTGGATGCCCGAAGCGGCTGATGTAGTGATCCGGTCCGCCCATCCAGCCGCACAGGAACCAGAACGTCTTGTCGCGCGAATTGTCGAGCGTCGGCGGATGCAGCGCGCGAATGCCCGCGAACTCGGGCTCCAGGTCCATCAAATCGTAGAAACGGTCGACGAGCGCGCGCACGCGCTCCTCGCCGCCGATGAGTTCGAACGCGGTGGGCGCTCGTTGTTGATTCGTCGCTTCGTCTTCGGAAGCCGGTTGATTCACTTCGCTCATTGCTTTGCTTTGACTGAAAACTATGCGTCCCGCAGCGATTGCAGCGCCGGGCGCGCCAGCACGCGCCGCAGGCTGAGCCAGCCGCCGAGCCCCGCGCACGCGATGCCCGCGACGACGCCCGCCGGCACGAGCCACGGATTGAAATCGATATGAAACTCGAACACGCGCGACGCGAGCACGTAGCCGATGCCCTGCGCGCCGAGCGCGGCCATGAGGCCCGACAACGCGCCGACCGCGACGAACTCCGCGACCTGCACCGAGCGCACTTGCCGGTGGGACGCGCCGAGCGCGCGCAACAGCGCGGACTCGCGCATGCGCTCGTCGCGCGTGCCGGCGAGCGCCGCGTACAGCACGAGCACGCCCGCCGCGAGCGTGAAGATGAAGAGGAACTGCACCGCGCCGATCACCTGCGCGAGCGTGCGCTGAATCTGCGCGAGAATCGGCGCGGTGTCGATGGCCGTGACGTTCGGGTACGCGGCGATCAGGCCGTCGATCATGCGCTGATCGTTCGCGGGCAGATGGAAGCTCGTGATGAACGTCGCGGGCAAGTCCGCGAGCGCCGCGGGCGGCATCAGCACGAAGAAGTTCACCTTGAACGAATTCCAGTCCACTTTGCGCAGACTGGTGACGGGCGCTTCCACCGGCAGGCCGGCGACGTCGAAACGCAGCATGTCGCCCATCTTTACGCGGATCGTCTTCGCGATGCCCTCTTCCATCGACACCTGCGGCTTGCCGCTCGTGCCGTACCACGCGCCCTGCGTCACGCGGTTGTCGTCGGGCAGCGCGGTCGTGTAGGACAGGTTGAACTCGCGGTCCACCAGCCGCTTCGCGTCCGGCTTGTCGTAGCTGTCCGGATTCACCGCTTTGCCGTTGATCGCGACGAGGCGCGCGCGCACCATCGGCGAGAGCACGGCGTCGGGCTGGCCGTGGCCGTGCAGATAGGCGAGCACGCCGTCGCGCTGGTCCGGCTGAATGTCGATCAGGAATTCGTTGGGCGCATCCGGCGGCGTGGCGTCGCGCCAACCCTTGATGAGATCGTTACGCGTCATGCCGATCAGCAAGAGGCACATCAGCCCGATGCCGAGCGCCGTGATCTGCAACGCGCTCGCGCCGCTGCGCCGCTCCAGCGACGCGAGCGCATAGCGCCAGCCGACGCCCGCGCGGCTCCTCTCGCGCCGCACGAAGCGCGCCGCCGCCCACAGCGCCGCCCGCGCGATCACGCCGAAGAGCAGCAGCCCCGCCGCGAACCCGCCCGCGACGATCACGCCGAGCTTCAACTCGCCCGCCGCGATCACGAGCAGCGCCGCGAAGAGCAGCACGCCGACGCCATACGCCGCATACGCGATACGGCTCGCATCGCCCAGTTCGCGGCGGATCACGTGGACCGGCGGCACGCGCGTGAGCGGCAAAAGCGGCGGCAGCGCGAAGCCGAGCAGCAGCACGAGCCCCATCGCGATGCCTTGCAAAGCCGGCCAGGCGCTCGCCTGCGGCAACTCGACATCGACGAGCGAACCCAGCGCGCGCAGCAGCACCAGATGCCCAATGAACCCGAGCACGATGCCCGCGACGCTGCCGATCACGCCGATCGCAAGAAATTCGTTGATGAAGAGCGCGCGCAGCGTCCGCTGGCTGACGCCGAGGCAGCGCATCGCGGCGCAGCCGTCCAGATGGCGTCGCGCGAACCGGTGCGCGGCCATCGCGATTGCGACCGCCGCGAGCAGCGCCGTCAGCAGCGAGACGAGCGTGAGAAAGTGGCTCGCGCGGTCGATGGTCTGTCGCACTTGCGGCTGGCCGTCCGAAAGCGATTCGAGCGCCACGCCGCGCAGCTTGCCGCCGTCGGTCTTGCCGCGCGCGAACTGCGCGAACCGCTCGACCTGCGCGTCCGGTCCCGCGACGAGCAGCCGGTACGTCACGCGGCTACCGTAGCCGACCAGCCCCGTCGCCGCGATTTCATCGGCGCGCATCATGAGACGCGGCGAGAAGTTCACGAACGAGAAGCCGCGGTCCATTTCCCGCGTGATGACCGCCGCGACCGTGAAGGTGCGCGTGCCGACCTTCACCGCGCCGCCGACTTTCGTCTTGAGCGCGTCGAGCAGCGCGGGATCGACCCAGACGGTGCCGGGCGCGGGAATGCCTTGCGCGGGCGCATCCGGCGCGTCGGGGCCCGGCGCGATGCGCAGCGCGCCGCGCAACGGATAGCCCGGCGTCACGCCCTTGATCGCCGCGAGCCGCGAAAGCGGCGTCTGCCCGCCCGAGCTGACCATGCTCGGGAAGATGGTCGTGCCTGCCGTTTCGAGCCCGAGCGCACGCGCTTCTTGCGCGAACATCGGATCGACGGGGTGATCGGCGCGCACGACGAAATCGGCGGCGATCATCTGGCGCCCGTCGCGGGCGAGCCCCTGCCGCATGCGATCCGCGAGAAACCCGACGCTCGACAACGCGGCGACCGCCAGCACGAGCGCGAGCAGGAGCATCGTGAGTTCGCCCGCGCGCCAGTCGCGCGCGGTCATGCGCCACGACTGGCGCACGGTCTGGAGGAAGTCGAGCCTGGCGCTCGGATGCGCGTGGTGAGGCGCGTGCGGTCCTTGCGACGCCTTGGCCGCCGGTTTGTCGTTGGCCGCCGTGCTCAATCGTGCTTGCTCCGCAGTCGGCTGATCGGGTTATGCGTGCCCGGCAGCATGTGCTTCGCCATGCGCGACACGCCGCCGTGCACGCCGCGCACGAGGCGCGGCAGCGCCCAGCCGGCCACCACCAGAAACGCAATCAGCATGACGAGGAACAGGAGCGGCACGAAGAACGCGAGCACGAGGCCGAGCGTCGCGCCGACATCTTCGGTGGCGGATGCCGCCCAGTTCGACACCGGCTCCGGTGAGAGATTGATGAGCGCGCGCGTGCCGGCCTTCGCGAAATGCGACGCCCCGGCGAGCGTGCCGCCGGCAAGCGCGGCAACGGTGAGCAGCGTCGGATCGGCGTGGCCGAGCGAGCCTGCCGCGAGCACTGCGCCCGCCGGAATGCGAATGAACGTATGAATGGCGTCCCACAGGGAATCGAGCGCGGGAATCTTGTCGGCGAGAAATTCGACGAACGCGAGGAACGCGGCGACGCCGATTACCCACGGCGAAGCGAGCACGGCGAGCGTGTCGGGCAGATGAATGACGCCCATGCGGGCAAACAGGCCGGCGACGAAGACCGTGAGGTACAGGCGCAGCCCGCTCGCCCATGAAAGGCCCGCAGCGAGCGAAAGTGATTCCAGCATTGCCGCCTCCTTGTTGCGCCAGCCGCGCGCTTCTTGCCACGGCTCGATGCTGTACCGGCTGAAACAATCGGCCCGCTCCGCTGACCGGAGTGACCGAAAGAAGCCGCGACGCGGGCGCGCGTAAGATGGAACCGCCAGCCTCCCGCCGCGAAAACCGCGACCGCACGCGAGGCGCCCGTCAGACTGACTTCAGATCATTATATCCACGCAAAATGCCCGCAGTGGGCGTGTGGCACTGCAGCGGCCAAGCGATTGCCGTTCCCGCGCCTTTCAGTGCCCCGACGTGAGCTTGAGTCCGATCAAGCCCGCGATGATGAGCACCGCGCTCACGATGCGCGCCGCCGACACCGCCTCGCCCATGAACACGATGCCGAACACGAACGCGCCGACCGCGCCGATGCCCGTCCACACCGCATACGCGGTGCCGAGCGGCAACTGGCGCATGGCGAGCGCGAGCAGCACGAAGCTGCCGATGGCCGTCACGAGCGTGAAAACGGACGGGCCGAGCTTCGTAAAGCCGTCGGACGACTTCAGGCCCGCCGCCCACGCGACTTCCAGCAGACCGGCAATGAAGAGAAGAATCCAGGACATCGGGTCACTCCCATGAAGATGGGGCCGTCCCCGATGAGTCGATGTGCGCCCCGGTCGTCCGGCACGCGGTTAGCTGATGAGCGCGAGGCCGAAATTGTAGCAAAGGGGTCATGCGCGCCGCGTGTCCCGCGCCGGCAAACGGTGTATTAAAGAACGACGCGCGTACAGTCGCATCGTTCGACGCAAACGTTGCAAGAATCGCCAAGGAGCGTTCATGCATATCGACTCGGTTCTGCTCTCGCGCTTTCAGTTCGCGTGGGTCATCGCGTTTCATATCTTGCTGCCGGCTTTCACCGTCGGGCTATCCTGTTTCATCGCCACGCTGGAAGTCAACTGGTGGATCACCAAGCGCGATGTCTACCGGCGGCTGTCGGCGTTCTGGCTCAAGATCTTCGCGGTGTCGTTCGGCATGGGCGTGGTGTCGGGCATCGTGATGCCGTTTCAGTTCGGCACCAACTGGAGCCGCTACGCCGACCGCACCGCGAACGTCGTCGGCCCGCTGATGGGCTACGAAGTGCTGACCGCGTTCTTTCTGGAGTCGGCGTTTCTCGGCGTGCTGCTCTTCGGCCGCAAGCTCGTGCCGCAGTGGGCGCACGTGATGTCCGCGCTGTTCGTCGCGCTCGGCACGCTCATTTCGTCGTTCTGGATTCTCGCGGTCAATAGCTGGATGCAGACGCCGCAAGGCTACCGCCTCATGCCCGACGGCCGCTTCGAAGTGGTCAGCTTCTTCGACGTGATCTTCTCGCCGTCGTTTCCGTTCCGGCTGAGCCACACGGTCAGCGCGTTTCTCGTGACCACCGCCTTCGTGATTCTCGGCGTCGGCGCCATGTATATCCGTCAGGGCCGCGCGATCGAGGAAAGCCGCGTGATGCTCAAGATGTCGCTGATCTTTCTCATCATCATGGTGCCCGTGCAGATGGTGCTCGGCGACGCCCACGGCCTCAACACGCTCAAGCATCAGCCCGCCAAGCTCGCCGCGATGGAGGCGCTATGGGAATCGGGCTCGCGCGTGCCCGCCAATCTTTTCTCCATTCCCGATCAGGACGAAGAGCGCAATCACTTCGAAATCTCGGTGCCGGTGCTCGGCAGCATCTATCTGACGCACGATCCGAACGGCTACGTGCGCGGCCTCAAGGACTTTCCGCGCGAGGACCGCCCGCCCGTCGCGGTCGTGTTCTTCGCGTTTCACATCATGGTCGGCATCGCGATGCTGATGCTCGCGATCGTGCTGTCGGGCATCGTGCTGTTCGCGCGCGGCAAGCTCGAACGCAGCAGGCGATGGCTGCGCGCGGCGACGTTCGCGATGCCGCTCGGCTTCATCGCCGTGCTCGCCGGATGGACGACGACCGAAGCCGGCCGGCAGCCGTGGACCGTGTACGGCGTGCTGCGCACCCGCGATTCGGTGACGCCCTCGCTCACCACCGGCGATGTCGGGCTGTCGTGGCTGCTTTACGTGCTCGCGTACGCCGTCATCTTCGGCTCGGGATACATCCTCTTGCGGCGTCTCGTGCGCATCGGTCCGTCCGAAGCCACGCAAGGTCATGAGAACGAACTGCTTCAGCCGAAGACGCGCGCGGCGCGGCCGCTTTCGGCCGTATCGTCGAGCAGAGACACCTCGCGGCAGACGGCGGACGTCGCGCCGAGCGACGACATCGTGCCGCCGCGCCGGCCCAACTAGCCGATCCTGACAACCGGAGAACGCGATGCTCGATCTCGTGCCGCTGTGGGCCGCCATTCTCGCGCTGGCCGTGTTCATGTACGTGCTGCTCGACGGCTTCGATCTCGGCGTCGGCATGCTCTTTCTGCTGCGCCGCGACCACGACGAGCGCAATCTGATGATCAACTCCGTCGCGCCCGTCTGGGACTTCAACGAAACGTGGCTCGTGCTCGGCGGCGGCGGACTGTTCGCGGTGTTTCCGCTCGCCTACGCGATCATCGTGCCGGCCGTCTATTTCCCGATTCTCTTCATGCTGCTCGGGCTGATCTTTCGCGGCGTGGCGTTCGAATTCCGCGAGGTCGTCGGCGCGCGCAAGTGGCTGTGGGATCGCGCGTTCGCGTACGGGTCGCTGCTCGCCACGTTCTCGCAGGGCATCGTGCTGGGCATGTTCATTCAGGGCTTTCCTATCGTGGGCCGGCAGTACTCGGGAACGAGCTGGGACTGGCTCGCGCCGTTTCCGCTCCTGGTCGGCGTCGGCCTGATATTCGGCTACGCGCTGCAAGGCTCGACGTGGCTCGTGCTCAAGACCGAAGGCGACTTGCAGGCGTGGGGCCGCAAGATGGCGCGCTTCGCGCTCATCGGCGTGCTCGCGTTCATTCTGCTCATCAGCTTGTGGACGCCGCTGAAAGACGCGCGCATCGCTTCGCGCTGGTTCGGCTTTCCGATGGCCTTCGCGTTCGCGCCGGTGCCGTTGCTCACCGCGTTTCTCGCGTGGAAGCTCTGGTCGAGTCTCTCGAAAGGCCGCGAAGTGCTGCCTTTCGTCTGCTCGATGGGCCTCTTCTTTCTCGCGTTCACCGGGCTCGTCATCAGCCTGTGGCCGTTCATCGCGCCGCCTTCGGTGACGCTATGGGACGCGTCGGCCGCGCCGATCACGCATCAGTTCTTCCTGATCGGAACGCTGTTCCTGCTGCCGGTGCTGATGATCTACGTGACCTGGTCGTACTGGGTGTTTCGCGGCAAGGTGCGCAGCGACATCGGCTATCACGTGGAATGACGCATCAGAGCTTTTGCCGGACCGCGAGCGAGAGAATGCGCGTCCACTTGCGCGCCTCGGCGCGGTCGGTCATCGGCAGACGCCATTGGCCGTGAACCTTGTCGGCGACATCGAGAACGACGTGCCACTCGCCGCGCGCGTCGTCCCGCGCGAGTTGTGCGTCGCGCAGGTCGGCGAAGATGTAGTGGCCGGTCGCCTCGCCTACGCGCACGTCCAGCAGGCGCTTGCCCGCGGCGAGCCGCACGCCGCCCCAGTCGCGCTTCAGTTCGTGCGTCCAGTTGGTGGCGTCGCCCTTGACGCGCGGCAGATTCGGCGCGATCTCGCGACGCCGCGCGAGCCAGTACGCGATGCCCGCCGCTACCGCCGCCGCCACGACCACCGCGACGCCGACGGCCACGCCCAGCCCGAAGCGCGCATCGAGCGCGTCGAAGGACCACACCGCGCCGTAGATCAGCGCCGCCAGCGCGATGAGCGCGAGAACGATCGGCATGACGGCTACCCTTTGCGAACGTACGAAGCGGCCGCCATCACTGCGCCTTGTGCTTGGCGTTCCACTCGCGCAGCGCCTGCAGCGTGTTCGCGACATGCTGATCCGGCGACAGACTCGTGTACTCGTAGATGACCTTGCCGTCCGGCGCGATCACGTACGACACGCGGTTGGCCATCGAGCTCTTGAACGGCAATGCGGCGTCGTATGCGCCGATGATCTTCGCGTCGGTGTCGGCGGCGACCGGGAACTTGCTTCGGCATTCGCTCACCGAAAAACGCTGCAACGTGCCGATATCGTCGTGCGACACGCCGATCACCGTCGCGCCCTCCGCCTTGTACTGATCGACTGCTTCGGCGAACTCGTGCGCCTCGATCGTGCAGCCCTTCGTGAACGCGGCCGGATAGAAGTACAGCACGACGGGGCCTTTTTTCAGCGCGTCGGCGAGCGAGTAGTCGAAAACGTTGCCGCCGAGCGACGCCTGCGCCACGAAAGCAGGCGCGGCATCGCCCGGCTTGAGCGTGGCGCGCGCCAGGAGCGGATACGCCGCCACCGCGCACGCGATCAAGCCCGAAAGCGCCGCGCCTGCCAGCTTCGTTCTTCTTTTCATGCGGATGTCTCTCCGTGATCGGGTTGGTGCCGCGTTCAGTCGAGCCGCTGCTCGCCGAACCATGCCGCCGCTTCCACCTGAAGCGAAGCCAGAAGCGCGGGGCTCAGCGCGTCGAGCGCCGGATCGGCAAGCCGTCGTTCGTCGATGGCTTCGACATCGCCGCGTTCGGTCGCCCGCGCGATGCCGAGCAGCGCGCCCAGTTCGCCCTCGCCCGCGAGAATGGCCGAGCGGATATCGGCAGTCAGATGCAGCTTATCGACAATCTCGGCAGGCTGCAGATCCACCACCACGTGCACGAGCGAAAAGATGCCGGTCATGAACGCGGCATCCGAGAACGCTTCATCCGATGGACGCAGTGCATTCGCCGCCAGTTCCATGAAGCGCGCCCGCGTGCCGACGAGTTGCAAGAGCGGGTCGGAGCGCCACGGCAGGCCGCTGCCGTCCGCGTACAGCAGCAGTTGCGTCCAGCGCATCAACTGGCGCGTGCCGGCGGCGGCCATGGCTTCCTTCAGCGACGACACGTTGCGTCCGCGCGCATGGGCGCTCGAATTGGCGAGGCGCATGAGTTGCAGCACGATGTCCGGATTGCGCTTCAGCTCCACTTCGAGTTCGCGCAGGCCGGGGTCGCTGCCGAGCACGGACAAGAGCCGCAAGAGCGTGCCGCGCGCCGGGCTCGCGCGCCGCGCCGACAGCACTTGCGGCCGCGCGAAGAAATAGCCCTGAAAGAGATCGAAGCCCAATGCACGCGCCTGCGCAAAGTCCTCGTGCGTCTCGACCTTTTCCGCGACGAGCAGCTTGCCGTGCTTCTTGACGAGCGCCGTCAGTTCGCGCAAGTGCGCGCGCTCGGCGGCAAGCACGTCCACCTTCACGATATCGACCGACGGCAGCGCGGCGAGCAATGTATCGTCGAGGCGCGTCACGTCGTCGAGCGCGAAGCGAAAGCCGTCGCGGCGCAACTGCGCGCATCGCTTGAAAAGCGCGTCGTCGAACTCGATGCTCTCCAGCAACTCGAGCACGAATCGCTCGGGCTGCATGAGATGCACGATGTCGTCGAAGATGAGTTCGCGGCTCATGTTCACGTAGCCGGGATGCAGTCCGAGCACGGCCGGCACGCCGATTTCGCCGACCGTGCGCGCGACGACATGCGCGGTCGCCTGCACGTCGTTATCGACGCGGGCGCGGTTTTCCGGGCTGTCGCGGAACAGCAGTTCGTAGGCGGCGAGCGCGCCCGCGCCGTCGAGAATCGGCTGACGTCCGACGTAGACGCTCGGCTCGCGTCGGGCGCGCAGCTTCAGCGTTGAATCGGGCATGACGGAAACCGAATGAGGCCGACGAATCCGTCAGGCAGGACAACGAGCGCGCGCGCAAAGGTTTGCGCCGATGCCGGCACATGAGCGGTCTCGAAGCCGCAACGACCTGCGCGAGTCGGCGATGGAAGGCAATCGATCATGAAGCGTGACGTGTGGAATTCCCGAATCGGGCAACCGTAACGCGGGACGCCCGCCCGCATGGCGACCGGGGCCGAGGCGTTTCGCGGAAACGCGCACTGTAACCGAAAATCGCCTTGCGTCCATGTTTTACGCCAGGCGCGCAACGGCCGCGCCGCGCGTTTTCCCTGATTGCCGCCGGCGCCCCGCGTGACGGCGGCATGACGGTTAAAGAAATTCGCCAATCCGCCGATAACTCGCCTGATAGAGCGTGCCGCGCCTCATGCCGGCGCGCCGTACGCCGAGCCGCTCGAAGCGGCATTCGCGCGCCGCCGAAGCATCCGACGATCAGCTTGTGCGTCGACCATTGGCTGCGCGCCGCCGCGAGAACCTTAACTGACCATGCAAGCGAACCGGACTTCCGTCTCCCGCCGCGCACCCTGGCGCATCGCGTTCGATGTGCTTTGCCGCGCATGGAGACCCGCCGCGCGAGACGACCGCGATGCGCACGCGCACGACGCTGCGTCGCCCGCGTCCGCGCCCGTGCCCGCGTCCCCTTCTTCCCCGGCTCACGGCGCGGGCATGGCGGGCAGGTCCGCCGCCGCGCTCGAAGCGACGCTCGGCGCGGTCGATTTCCTCGCGCATCTGGACGACGCGCTGCGCTTTCAGTACGTGTCGCACGCGAGCATCGACTTCATCGGCTATCACCACGACTACCTGAGCATGCTGACGCTGCACGATCTCGTGCCGTCGGAGGAAGCGGGCGAACTGGACGCGCTCGTCGCCCGCGCGCGCGAGAGCGGCCAGCTCGAATGCGCGACGCTCAATCTCGTGAAGTCGCTCACCTACCCGATCTGCGTCGAGCTGCGGCTTTTGGCGACCGCCTCGCAGGGCACGCCCGGTTTCGCGCTCGCCGCGTTCGACGTGTCGCGCTGGCGCGAACGCGAAGCGTCGCTCACGCACGCGCTGCATCACGATCCGCTCACCGGCCTCGAAAACGCGACCGCGCTTCAGGCGGCGGTCGGCGCCATGCAGGCGGAAGCGGAACGCACCCGCACGCAGACGGCGCTCGTCCTGCTCGATATCGACGACTATCAGCGCATCAACCGCGCGCTCGGCTCCGAGGCGGGCGACGACATGCTGCGCGAAACCGCGCGCCGCATTCAGCATACGGCCACGCACGGCGAGCGCGTGGCGCGCGTGGCCGGCGACGAGTTCGCGCTGCTGCTGCCCGCGGGCGCGACCGCCGAAGCCGCCGAGAACCTCGCGCGCCGGCTGCTGACGGCCATCGCGCAGCCGTACCGGAATCGCGGACAGCACACGCATTTGTCGGCGAGCGTCGGCGTGGCTTTGTATCCGGACTACGCGGTCAAAGACGGCGCGACCGCCAAATCCGGCGTGCAGGCGAGCCTGCTGCGCATGGCCGATCTCGCGCTCGCGCAGGCGAAGGCCGCGGGCGGCAACACGCTCGTCGTCCATTCGCTCGACGACGATCCCGCCGACGCGGAGCGCCTCAAGCTCGAAGCCGACCTTTACGAAGCCGTGCGCAACGGCGAGTTCTCGCTCTTTTTCCAGCCGATCACGAAGATCCGCACGGGCGCCGTCGTCGGCGTGGAAGCGCTGATGCGCTGGCATCATCCGGCGCATGGGCTCGTGCCGCCCTCGACGTTCATTCCGCTCGCGGAGTCCATCGGCCTCATCAACTATCTCGGCAACTGGGTGCTGAAGGCGGCGTGCATGCAGCTCGTGCAGTGGGACGCCATCGGCATCCGGCTCGATTACGTGTCGGTGAACGTGTCGCCGCGGCAGTTCCGCGACAAACGCTTCATGGCGGCGGTGAAGGAAGCCATCGCGCTGACGGGCATCGACGCCGAGCGGCTCGTCTTCGAGATCACCGAAAGCCTGCTGATGCAGGACCCGGAAGAAGCGACGCGCCTGCTCGAAGCACTACGCGCGCTCGGCATCCGCTTCGCCGTGGACGACTTCGGCACCGGCTATTCGAGCCTCGCCTATTTGCAACGGTTTCCCCTCGCGAAGCTCAAGATCGACCGCAGCTTTGTCGAAAACCTGATTACGTCGCGCAACAACCGCGCGATCGTGGGCGCGGTGGTCGGGCTCGCGCAGTCGCTCGGACTGGAACTCGTCGCGGAAGGCGTCGAAACCGAGGCGCAGCGGGACTTGCTCGCCGAACTGGGCTGCGACCACATACAAGGCTGGCTGATTGGCCAGGCCATGCCGTCGGACGAACTCGCGCGTTCGTTCCAATCGAGTTCGCTCGTGCTGCACGAGACAATATGAGCGTACGAATGTTCGTGTTCTAGTCAAAGAGCGCGCCTTAACGCCCTGAATGCGTGTATCTTCCGGGGCTGGCCGCTGAACGATGGATCGGGCAGAGCCGCTTCGGGTTAGCCGTTCTCGCAACAACAGGTTTTTTTACGCATGGCACGCACCAAGGCCGAACTACTGGACAAGTTGTGGCAGCGCATGAGCGAGCGCGGGGACTTCCCGATGCTTTCGCAGGCGCTGCGCACGACGGTGTCCGCGATGAGCGACGACGACCTCGACTTCACTGCACTCGTGCAAGTCGTGCTGTCGGACTTCGGGCTCACGCAGAAGGTGCTGCGGCTCGCCAATTCCGCGATGTACATGGCTTTCGGCGGCAACATCACGACCGTCACCCGGGCGCTGATGGTGCTCGGCATGGACGCGGTCGGGCATCTGGTCGTCGGACTGAAGCTCGTCGACCACTTTCATCAGAGCGCGCCGCGCCGCATCGACGCCAAACTCGAACTGAACCGCACGCTGCTTTCGGGCACGGTCGCGCGGCAAGTGACCGAGCGCATCGACCTGCGTTCGGCGGAAGAAGCCGTGGTCTGCACGCTGATGCGGCAGATCGGCAAGCTGCTCGTCGCGTTCTATCTCGAACACGAGTGGGACCAGTTGCGCCGCAAGGCGGCCACCGAGAACATCAGCGATAGCAGCGCGTGCGCCGCGCTGCTTGGCGTGACCTTCGAGGAGATCGGCATCGAGGCGGCGGACCGCTGGCGTCTGCCGGAAACGATTCGCGCGGGCATGCGCGTGAGCGACCCGACCGCGCCGCCGGATGAAACCGTGCCGAAGCACGTGCGCTGGCTGCAGGCCGTCACCAACTATTCGACCGAAGTCGCCGATGCGCTGACCGCGCAGAACGTCGCGGCGGGCGGGCGCGAACCGATGCTCGTCGATATCGCCGAGCGCTACAGCGGCGCGCTCAATGCGGATGCGGAAACGCTCGCATCGATGAGCCTTGCGCTCGCGAGCGAGGACAGCGGCGACGGCGTGATGCGCGAGATCGTCGAACTACAGGCGGACGCGGACGCGATGGCGCGGGCGAGCGTATCGGCGGAGGCGCGCATCGGCGCGAGTCTTGCCGACTTGCGCTCGCTGCCGTCGAAGAACGCGCTTTCGCCGGTGCTCGCGCTGGCGTCGGAGGCGGTGCTCGCGGGGCTCGGTCTTTCGCGCACGGTCGTCTTCGTGCGCCAGGCCAACAACGAGTTCCAGGCGCGTCTCGGCATGGGGGCGGGCATCGAGCCGATGCTTTCCTCGCTTTGCTTCAGCGCCGAGTTCCGGCCGGATGTGTTTCATCTCGCGATCACGAATCCCGTGGGCATCTTCATCGAGAATGCGCACGATCCGCGGATCGACGCGCGTTTGCCGCGCTGGTACAAGGAGACGCTCGGCGAGGCGCAGGCTTTCGTGCTGCTGCCCGTGAAGTCGAACGATTCGACTGTCGCGCTCGTTTATGGCGACTGGACTGTGGGGCAGCATGTGCACAAGATTTCTCCACAGGAGATGGGGGCGCTCAATGAGCTCACACGGGAGCTTAGCCGTTTTTTTTTCAATGCTAATTGGAAGGAAGTTGAGTTGATTTGAGGGTTCTTTGCTATTTGCTCTCGGCGCCCTCTTTTTTGTCGGGGAACTTGATTTTCCGTCGGTCTATTAGCGTTGCCCCTCCCCGGGGCGGGGGTCACTTTCTTTGCTGCTGCAAAGAAAGTAACCAAAGAAAGCAGCTTTTTCTTGGCCCGCAGCAGCGACAGTGTGGCCACTCCGCAGAAAGACATTGGCACTCAGCTTGAATCAGCCCTGAATCACCCTCCACGCCCGCTGAACACCCACGTCCTCCGAGCCCCTTGGCTCGTCAAAACCATCGGTATGCTTCGCATTACTTAACAACCACTTCAACGAATTGCCGTGGCCGTGTTGCAGTCGCAAGTCCAATCGCAGTCGCAGTCGCTGTTGCTGTTGCTGTTGCTGTTGCTGTTGCTGTTGCTGTTGCTGTTGCTGTTGCTGTTGCTGTCCTGTCGCTGCCGCAGCCGCACCGCAACCGCACCCTCAACCGAACCCTCAACCGCACCGCAAGTCGCAATTCGTTAGCCGCCACGGGCAACCACGGTCGCAGCCGCGGCCGAATCCGCACCTGCTTCTAGGCCTGCAACGGCGAGCGCGACGATACCGCCCGGTGCGGTGCGCGCCGCGTGCGAGCCGGTGTTTATCGCTGTGAGAAATGCTTGTCGCGCACCTGTTCTGGTTGTTCGGCTGGCGGCTTGCTGAGGCTCGAACAAGTGGCAGAGCCGTCGTTCGAGAAGGTTTTGACGAGCCAAGGGGCTCGGAGGACGTGGCGCTCAGCGGGCGTGGAAGGTGATTCAGGGCTGATTCAAACTGAGTGCCAATGCCTTGCTGCGGAGTGGCCACACTGTTAATGCTTTGGGCCAAAAAAAGCTGCTTTCTTTGGTTACTTTCTTTGCAGCAGCAAAGAAAGTGACCCCCGCCCCGGGGAGGGGCAACGCCAATAGACCGACGCGAAATCAAGTTCCCCGACGAAAGAGCAGTTTATCTAGGCAAAGCATAAAGCGCCCTCGCCCCGAAGAAAGAGCAAGAGCAAGGCCAACAACAAAAAGAAACCTCAGACCAACTGAAACTTCCCAACAAGCCCCTTAAGCGCGCGCGCTTGATCATCGAGCGATTGGGCCGCAGCCGCCGCCTGCTCGACGAGCGCCGCGTTCTGCTGCGTCCCGGCGTCCATCTGTGACACGGCATGTCCAATCGCCTCGATGCCCGACTTCTGCTCAGCCGAAGCCGCCGAAATCTCGCCCATGATGTCCGTCACGCGGCGCACCGCGCGCACCACTTCTTCCATCGTCGCGCCCGCCTCGTGCGCATAGGTCGAGCCATCCGACACGCGCGAAACCGACGTGTCGATCAGCGTCTTGATCTCCTTGGCCGCCGCCGACGACCGCTGCGCCAGCGCGCGCACTTCGCCTGCCACGACCGCGAAGCCGCGTCCCTGCTCGCCCGCGCGCGCCGCTTCCACGGCCGCGTTGAGCGCGAGAATGTTCGTCTGAAACGCAATGCCTTCGATCACGCCGATGATGTCGCCGATGCTCTTCGCGCTCGCGTCGATGCGCTCCATCGTCTCGACCACGCGGCCCACCACCTTGCCGCCCTTCTCCGCAATCTCCGACGCGTTATGCGCAAGCGTCGTCGCCTGCATCGCGTTATCGGCGTTCTGGCGCACCGTCGACGTCAGTTGCTCCATGCTGGCCGCCGTCTTCTCCAGCGCGACCGCCTGCTCTTCCGTGCGGCGCGACAGATCCACGTTGCCGGTCGAGATTTCGCTCGACGCCGACGCGATCGCCTCCGCGCTCGCCGCAATCTCGCCGACCGTCGCGGACAAGCCCGACTGCATCTCGGACAACGCGTAGAGCATGCTGGCGTCGTCGCGGCGCTTGAGGCGGATTGGATAAGCGAGATCGCCCGACGCGATGCGGCTCGCGATTTCCTTCGCATAGCCCGGCTCGCCGCCGAGTTGTCCCGACAGACGCCGCACGACCCATTCGCTGACGATGATCGCGAGCACGAAAAGCGCAATCGTCAGCACCGCCACCATCACGAACGACGAATGGAAGATGAACGCGGCGGCGTCGATGGTCGCTTTCGCGGCGGCGCCCCGGCGCGCGACGAGCTCATCGACCATCTTCTCCAGCTTGCTGGTCTCGACGAGCAGCGAGACGTCCTGCATGCCGACTTGCCAGTTCATCTGCGAGAGATCGAGCGGCTGCTCCTTCACGAGCTTGACGAAGCCGCGCAGGTTGCCGCTCCACGTCGCGAGCGCGGCGGCGAAACGCTTCTGTTGCGCGAGCGCGTCCGTATCCGCATGGTCGATGTACTGCGCCAGTTGCGTCTGCTCCTTGCCGATCTCGGTCAGCGCGTGTTCGATCTCGTTGCCGAGGTCGTCGCGCTCCTTCGCCGTCGATGCGGTGAGCAGCATCTTCTGCGAACGGCTCGCGCGCAGCAGATAGCCGCGCGTTTCCTCGGCCGCGCGGCTCGCGACATAGCCTTGCGTGTAGATGGACTCCGTCGCGCCGTTGAGCCGGCTGATCTGCGTGAGCGCAATCGCGCCGATGCCGAGCGTGCCCGCGAGAACGAGGCCGAACGCGAGGCGCAACGTCGCCTTCACGGACAGCGTGCGCGTCGAAGCCGTCTGGCTTCCTGCGCCGAGTGCCGGCCGGCCCGAAGCGGCGTTCGGCATCAGGCCGGCGCCTCGCGCGCCGCGTAGCGGAAAGAGTCTCATCATGTATCCCCGTGTGATTTCTTCGAACGGTACGCCCGCTGTCCGGGACGCCCACATCGCTGGTCTACGGCATATCCCTCGTTTTTCTTTAGCGGGTGCGTACGGCCGTTCGATGCCCGGCGATTCTTATATCCGGCCAAAATTCGTTTGTTCCGACGATACGCGCGGCATCGACAAAGACGTGTCCGATTCTCGACAAACCTTGGCATGACAACGCAAGCGAGCCAACCTACACTGGCAGACATTCGGTTCGCGCATGAATCGCGGGCAGAAGAACGAATCCGACACCACCGCTTCTTTCTCCTCACTTCAACCATGCAAACAAGCATCGACAAAGGCGCCTTCCCGAGTTCGGGCGGCGCGTCGGCAGTGAATGCGGCCAGCGCGGCGCCCGTGCCAGCGCCGCGCACCGTGTATTCCGTGCTGGGCGCCATCAGCTTCTCGCATCTGCTCAACGACATGATTCAGTCGCTGATTCTGGCGATCTACCCCATGTTCAAGAGCGAGTTCGCGCTCACCTTCGGGCAGATCGGCCTGATCACGCTGACGTATCAGATCACCGCGTCGCTCTTGCAACCGATCGTCGGGCTGTACACGGACAAGCACCCGAAACCGTATTCGCTGCCCGTCGGCATGGGCTTCACGCTCTCCGGTCTTCTGCTGATGTCGATTGCGGGCAACTTCGGCACGTTGCTGATCGCGGCGGCGCTGGTGGGCTGCGGTTCGTCGGTGTTCCATCCGGAATCGTCGCGGGTGGCGCGCATGGCGTCGGGCGGCAAGCACGGACTCGCGCAGTCGCTGTTTCAGGTGGGCGGCAACGCGGGCTCGTCGCTCGGACCGCTGCTTGCCGCGCTCGTCGTGATTCCGCACGGCCAGCGCTCGATCGCGTGGTTCTCGGCGGCGGCGCTGCTCGCGATGGTCGTGCTCGCGAACATCGGCCGCTGGTACAAGCGTCATCCGGCGGTCAAGAAAGGCCGCGCGAAGGCGGCGCACGCTGCGCTGCCGCGAGAGAAGGTGATGCTGGCGATGAGCGTGCTCGTTCTGCTCGTCTTCTCGAAGTACTTCTACCTTGCGAGCATCACGAGCTATTTCACGTTCTATCTGATCAGCAAGTTCGGCGTGTCGGTGCAAGCCGCGCAGCTTCACCTGTTCGTGTTCCTCGCGGCGGTCGCGGCCGGGACGATCATCGGCGGGCCGGTGGGCGACAAGGTCGGACGCAAGGCGGTGATCTGGGTATCGATTCTCGGTGTCGCGCCGTTCACCTTGCTGATGCCGTATGTGAACCTGTTCTGGACCGGCGTGCTGTCGGTGGTGATCGGGCTCGTGCTGGCCTCGGCGTTCTCGGCGATTCTCGTCTACGCGCAGGAACTGATTCCCGGCAAGGTCGGAATGGTCGCGGGCCTGTTCTTCGGCTTCGCGTTCGGGATGGGCGGCGTCGGCGCGGCGGTGCTCGGGCATCTCGCGGATGTGACGAGCATCGACTATGTCTACAAGCTGTGTGCGTTCTTGCCGTTGATCGGCGTGCTGACGGTGTTTCTGCCTAGAACCCACGACGCGAAGGCTTGAGCAAGGTGTTTCGTACAACGCCCGGTCATGGAAACGTGACCGGGCGTTTGTCTTGGCGGGCAGGCTCAACGACAGGTGATGACGAGCTTCCTGTAGCCGTTTTCGACGATGGGCTCCTGCGCCTGACACTGGGCTACCGGCGTCGAGAGCTTTTGCGAAAGCAGTATCGTGTTGCCATATCCGCACGATAGCCAGACGCCGTGCTCGTTCTCGGCGGCGACGAATCGCCAGTTGTACGACCTGCGGCCGTTGACCATCGTGATGTCCGGCTTCAGATCATGCCGTTCCTCGGGCGGCCCGATCGTCACGACGACGTCCTGCACCGATAGCGTCGTGCGCCGTTGTTGCGGCTGCCATCCGTCTGGTGCATCGGTGATGACGGCCGGCTGCATCGTCACGCGCGCGGGGCATGCGATCTCCATGGCGGCAGCCGCACCCGATGCCGCGAGAAGCGCAGCGCCGATTGCCGCCCACATCCGAGGCTTGCTGCATGACTTCACGCGCGCCCTCATTCGATGATGGAGAACGCGTCCGCGTTGTTGCTCGGGTCCGCGTAGTGGCCGTTCTTCAGCCGCCCCTTCCGACAAATCGCACGCGACGAGACCACCGGCTTGTTGTCTTCGTCGTTCGCCCATTGATCCATCACCCAGATGCAATCGCCCTCGCGGCGCAGGAAAAGCGCGGCATGATTGCCGTGAGCGTGGCTACGGTATCTGCCCTCCACGAACGTGGCGATGGCAGTGCCCGCTGGAATCAACGTGGCGTCGAGCACGCGCTGCCCCTCGCGCCACAAAGCGGTGACAGGCGCGTGCGCATAGTGCTTGACCAGATCGACGCACTGGTGCGATCCGACCATGTCGGTGCCTTCCAGGCTGGCTGCGTCGGAATATCGGTATGACATGGAGACCCTCCTTTGTAAAGGTCTCCTGATCGTATGCGCCACCGCATCAGCCAATATCACCCGCGAGCGTTAAATTGCGGCGTGGCTTGCGTAAGATCAATGCCGCGTGTCTGCCTTATGGCTTGCCGGATGCTCCCAGCGCCGCCCGGATCTGCGCGAGCGCGCCGGCGTCCTCGATCGTCGGCAGATCGCCGGGATCGCGGCCTTCGGCCAGCGCGGCAATCGCGCGGCGCAGCAGCTTGCCCGATCGCGTCTTCGGCAGCATCGAGACGAAATGCACGCGCGCCGGACGCGCAATCGCGCCGAGTTGCGTATCGACCGCGTGGCACAGCTCCGCTTCCATGCCTTCGCGCGCGCCCGGCGCATTGATGCGATCGGCGTCGCGCAGCACGACGAACGCCGTCGCCGTCTGCCCCTTGAGCGCATCCGTCACGCCGACGACCGCCACTTCCGCGACCGCCGCGTGCGCCGACAACGCCTCTTCGATCTCGCGCGTGCCCAGCCGATGCCCCGCCACGTTGATCACGTCGTCGGTGCGCCCGAGTATCGACACGTAGCCGTCCTCGTCCTGCACGCCCCAGTCGAACGTCGAATAGACCATCTGGTTCGGCACGCTCTGCCAATACGTCTCGACGAAACGCCGGTCGTCGCGCCAGACGGTCTGCATGCAGCCCGGCGGCAGCGGATAGCCGAGCGTCACGACGCCCTTCTCGCCCGGCGCGCACGGCTCGCCGGTCATCTCGTTGCGCAAGGTCAGGTTGAAACCCATCGACGGCACGCCCGGCGAGCCGAGCTTCGACGGCAATGCCTCAATGCCGCGCGGTATCGCCAGCATCGGCCACCCGGTTTCCGTCTGCCAGTAGTTGTCGATCACGGGCTTCTGCAACGCGCTCTGGATCCACTGCGCGGTGGGCTCGTCGAGCGGCTCGCCCGCCAGAAAAAGCGTGCGCAGGCTCGACAGATCATATTTCGCCATCAGCGCCGGGTCCTGCTTCTTCAGAACGCGGATCGCGGTGGGCGCGGTGAACATCAGGTTGATCTTGTGCTGCTCGACGAGCCGCCACCAGATGCCGCCATCCGGACGAACGGGCGTGCCTTCGTACATGACGGTCGTGAGTCCCGCGATCAGCGGCGCATAGATGATGTAGCTATGCCCCACGACCCAGCCGATGTCCGATGCCGTGAACATCGTGTCGCCGGCCGCGCCCTGAAAGATATGCTCCATCGACGCGGCGAGCGCGACCGCATAACCGCCGACATCGCGCTGCACGCCCTTCGGCTTGCCCGTGGTGCCGGACGTGTAGAGCACATACGACGGCTCGTTCGATTCGAGCCATTCGCAGGGAACGTGGGCATCGAAGAATTGCTCGCGCAGCGGCTCGTACGCGACCAGATAGCTCGCCTGGAGGCGCTCGGGCGCAAGCTGCCGGTCGATCAAAAGCACTTGGGGCACCTTGAATTCGGCGCGCGACAACGCTTCGTCGACGAGCGGCGTGTAGTCGATCACCTTGCCCGCGCGCGCGCCCGCATCGGCGGTGACGATGAGCGTGGGCTCGGCATCGTCGATGCGCGCCGCGAGGTTCGGCGCCGCGAAGCCGCCGAACACGACCGAATGGATCGCGCCGATGCGCGCGCACGCGAGCATCGCGAACAGCGCCTCGGGGATCATCGGCAGGTAGATGAGCACGCGGTCGCCCTTCTTGACCGAGAGCGAGCGCATGACGGCGGCCATGCGGTTCACTTCCGCGTGCAGTTCGGCATACGTGTAGCGGCGCTCGATGCCCGTTTCCGTCGAGACATAGACGAGCGCGTCCTGCTGCGCGCGCGAGGCGAGATGGCGATCGACCGCGTTATGGCACAGGTTCGTGCGCCCGCCGACGAACCATCGCGCGAACGGCGGGTTGCTCGCATCGAGCACCTGTTCGAACGGCGTCTGCCAATGGATGCGGCGGGCCTGTTCGGCCCAGAACGCTTCGGGCTCTTCGATCGACTGGCGATACGCTTCTCGGTAAGTCGGCATGCGCGTCCTCTGCAAGATGCAAGCGGTGGCGAGTCGATGCAAATCGACTCGCTCCACAGCATAGAGCAGCGGGCGAATGGCTGGCTAGAGAGGGCGCGCCCTGATCGTGGGAGTGGGTGTGAGCGGTCCGCGGGTTCAGACGGCGCGGCTCTCCGGTCTGCGCGATCGCGGCGCGCTGGCCGGTGCCGCGCCGTGCCTGAGCAGCACCGGCGCGAGTTCGCCTGCCACGCGCATGCTCGATACAACGACCGTTCGCACGCCGCTGTCGTGCGTGAGCGTGCGCAGCGTTTCGCGCGTCGTCGCCCGGGCCTCGATGCGCGGTTCGATCACGATGAATCCGCGGCAGTGCGCCGCAAGCGCCACGCGATGCGTGCGCAGCCAAGCAGCGCGCAGAGCGATGTCGTCGGGCGTTTCGTCGTCGCTGTGTTCCGCGACGATGACGAACGGCGTCGCGAGCGCGAGCAGCCGGCGCATCTGCGCGGACCACGCGAACGCGTAGCCGGGTTTCATCGCCCGGCGACGCACGCGCACGAGCGGGAAGCGGCTTGCGTCGAGCATGGACGTGTCGAGAGCTTTGGAAGTATGGTCGGCGGCGGTCACAGCGGCTTCGGGCTCCATTCGTTCAGGGCGGCGACGAGACTCGGCCAGCGGGAACGGCGCGGCACGACGCGCTTTTTTCGCGCGGCGCGCGGCGGCGGGCATTCGACGCTCGCGGGCGACGGCGCGGCGGGCGCTTCGGCCCACGCGCGGCGGGTTGTTTCCAGGACTTTGGCGGCGTTGGCTGCGATGGCGCGGTCGGCGTGCGCATCGGGCGGGTCGCTGTGTGCTACGGCGTTGGAGTTCGGATCGTTGGTCACGTTGGGCCTCCAGTCGTGTATCCACGATGTATGACCTCATTGTATTGAGAATCATTCTCAATAACAAGCGTGATGGGACGGATGCGGCAAGATGTGGCAGCCGCCGATTCGCACGCTGCTGCTTGCGGTGGTTCGAGCAGTGCAAGCAACGGCCCCGCTCAAACTGACCGAGCGGCCAACCGCCTCACGCAGCCCGCATCAAAAACCGCGACAACACCCCCGACGAATACATCCCCGCAATCGCCGTCAAGAATTCCGCGAAGGACGCGGGCGCGGCGGCATCGGCCGTATCGGAAATGGTGCGGACAACGGCGCACGGCACGCCGTGCTCGTAGCAGACCTGCGCGAGCGCCGCGCCTTCCATCTCGACCGCGAGCGCATCCGGCAGCGCAACGCGCAACGCGCTCACTGCCTCGTGGCTCGCGATGAACTTGTCGCCGCTCACCACCAGCCCGCGATGCACGCGCGGCCGCACGACAGCGAAGCGCTCGGCGAGCGCATCGCCTTCGGTTTCGATGAACGCGAGCGCCGCGGCGGCGAGCGCGTCCGACAGCGCGCTGTCGGCGTCGAAACGCGTGCGCTCCAGCAGCGGCACTTCGTAGCGCGGGAAGAACGGCGACGCGTCGAGATCGTGCTGGAGCAGCGCGTTCGCGACGACGATATCGCCCACGCGCACGTCCGCCCGCACGCCGCCCGCGACGCCGGTGAAGAGAATCGCATCGACGCCGAAGACGTGGATGAGCGCGCTCGCCGTCGCGGCCGCCGCGACCTTGCCGATGCGCGCGAGCGTCACGACCACCGGCACGCCGTGCGCCTCGCCGACGTGATATTCGCGCTTGCCGAGCGTGACCGTGCGCACGTCGCCCGCGCCCCGCATGTGCGCGATGAGGTCGCCCAGTTCCTGCGGCAGCGCCGCCATGATCGCAAGCCGCTTCACTCGACCGCCTGTAGCTTCGCCACGGCGAGCGCGAGCCATTTCTCGCCGTGACGCTTGAAGCGCACCTGCGCGCGGGCGTCCGCGCCGGAACCTTCGAGCGCGGTCACCGTGCCCTCGCCGAACTTCGTGTGGAACACGGCCTGCCCGACCTTGAAGCCGGTATCGGCCGCGCGCTGTTCGTTCGCGAACGACGGCAGCGCCGCGCTCGCCGTCGACGGACCGCCGCGTTCCTGTCCCGGCCGCGCGAACCAGTCGCGGCCCCAGCCGGCGTTGTCGGCGCGGCCGCCCCAGCGCGCGCCCGCCTCCACTTTGGGCGTGAGCCATTTGAGCGAGCCTTCCGGCAGTTCGTCGAAGAAGCGCGAGCGGATGTTGTAGCGCGTCTGGCCGTGCAACATGCGGCTCTGCGCGAACGACAGATACAGCCGCTCCTTCGCCCGCGTGATCGCGACATACGCGAGCCGCCGCTCTTCTTCCAGCCCGTCGGATTCCTGCGCGCTGTTTTCGTGCGGAAAGAGTCCTTCTTCGAGCCCGGTGATGAACACCGCCGTGAACTCCAGCCCCTTCGCCGCGTGGACGGTCATCAACTGCACGGCGTCCTGCCCGGCTTGCGCCTGGTTGTCGCCCGCTTCGAGCGATGCATGCGACAGGAAGCCCGCGAGCGGCGTCATGGTGTCCGGATTCTGCGCGGGATCGGCGATGCCGGGCGCATCCAGCACTTCGATCTCGCCGTCCTCGCTGACCGACGTGATCTCCTGCGCGGCGGTCGCGCCGGGGCGCAGCGGAATGGATCGCGCGGGCGTATCCAGCCCGTAGCCTTCCTCGCTCACGAACGCCGCTGCCGCGTTGACCAGTTCCTGCAAGTTTTCGAGCCGGTCCTGCCCTTCCCGCTCGGTTTCGTAGAACGCGGCGAGTCCGCTCGCGCGCACGACGTATTCGACGGTTTCGGGCAGGCTCATCTGCTGCGTTTCGGCGCGCATCTTCGCGATGAGCGTCGCGAACGCGCCGAGGCTCGATCCCGCCTTGCCGGTCACGTAAGGCACGGCGGCGGCCATCGAACAGTTGTAGAGACGCGCGGCGTCGGCCAGTTGCTCGATGGAACGCGCACCGATGCCGCGCGTCGGAAAGTTGACGACGCGCGCGAACGCGGTGTCGTCGTTCGGGTTGTCGATGAGGCGCAGATACGCGAGCGCGTGCTTGATTTCCTGACGCTCGAAGAAGCGCAAGCCGCCATACACGCGATACGCGATGCCCGCGTTCACCAGCGTATGTTCGATGGTGCGCGACTGCGCATTGCTTCGATACAGCACCGCGATCTCGCCGCGCGCGAGGCCGGTGTTGATGAGCGCCTTGATTTCCTCGACGATCCAGCCCGCTTCCTGCGAATCGGTCGCGGCTTCGTAGACGCGCACCGGCTCGCCGTGCCCCGCGTCCGTGCGCAGATTCTTGCCGAGCCGCCGCGCGTTGTTCGCAATCAGATAATTAGCGGTATCGAGAATATGGCCGTGCGAGCGGTAGTTCTGCTCCAGCTTGATGAGATTGCGCACGCGGAACTCGCGCTCGAAATCGTGCATGTTGCCGACGTTCGCGCCGCGAAACGCGTAGATGGACTGATCGTCGTCGCCCACGGCGAAGATCGCGTTGTGCTCGCCGGCGAGCTGCTTCAGCCACGCGTATTGCAGCTTGTTCGTGTCCTGAAACTCGTCGACGAGGATATTGCGAAAGCGCGCCTGATAATGCGCGCGCAGCGGCGGGTTGTGCGCGAGCAGTTCATAGCAGCGCAGCAGAAGCTCCGGAAAATCGACGACGCCTTCGCGCTGGCATTGCTGGTCGTAAGCCTCGTACAGCTCGACGAACTTGCGATTGAAGTTGTCGGTCGCATCGACGTCTTTCGGCCGCAGCCCTTGTTCCTTCGCGTTGTTGATGAAGTACTGGAGATTCTTCGCCGGATACTTCTCGTCGTCGACGTTCAGGCCCTTCATGAGCCGCTTGATCGCGGAAAGCTGGTCCGCCGTATCGAGAATCTGGAACGACTGCGGCAGGCCCGCGTCGCGGTAATGCGCGCGCAACATGCGGTTGCAGAGGCCGTGGAACGTGCCGATCCACATGCCGCGCGTGTCGATGGGCAAGAGCGCCGACAGGCGTGACATCATCTCGCGCGCGGCCTTGTTCGTGAACGTGACGGCGAGAATGGTCTGCGGCGATGCGTAACCCTGCTGGATGAGCCACGCGATGCGGGTGATGAGCACGCGCGTCTTGCCGCTGCCCGCGCCCGCGAGGATCAGCGCGGGCTCGTTCGGCAGCGTCACGGCGGCGAGCTGTTCGGGATTGAGGTTGGCGAGTAAATCGGGCATGGGAAAGTGAGCGGCGGCAAGCGCACCGAAGAAGCCGGCACGAAGTCGCCGGCGAGCCGACCATTATAAGACCGCGCCGATGGCGTCGCCCGGCGAGCCGTTCGCGGCCGCGGACCGGCCGCGCCCGGATTCGTCCGATTGCGCGGTCCAAACCTTATAATCGGTGATTACCCCGCATCTTTTCACGCATTTTTCGGCAGATTTCACGATGAGCGACAGCACGCTTGCGAAGAGTTTCGAGCCCCAGAACATCGAGTCCCAGTGGGGCCCGGAATGGGAGAAACGCGGCTATTCCGCGCCGACCTTCAAGGAAGGTGCCAAGAACTTCTCCATTCAACTGCCGCCGCCGAACGTCACCGGCACGCTGCATATGGGGCACGCGTTCAACCAGACCATCATGGATGGCCTCACGCGCTATCACCGCATGCTCGGCGAAAACACGCTGTGGGTGCCGGGCACGGACCACGCGGGCATCGCGACGCAGATCGTCGTGGAACGACAGCTCGACGCGCAAGGCATCTCGCGCCACGACCTGGGCCGCGAAGAGTTTCTGAAGCGCGTGTGGGCGTGGAAGCAGGAGTCCGGCTCCACCATCACGCGGCAGGTGCGCAGGCTCGGCGCGTCGATCGACTGGTCGCGCGAATACTTCACGATGGACGACAAGATGTCCGCCGCCGTGCGCGACGTCTTTGTCACGCTCTACAAGCAAGGGCTCATCTATCGCGGCAAGCGGCTCGTGAACTGGGACCCGGTGCTCGGCACGGCCGTGTCCGATCTCGAAGTCGTGAGCGAGGAAGAGAACGGCAGCCTGTGGCACATCAAGTATCCGCTGCCGGACGGCTCTGGGCATCTCACGGTCGCGACGACGCGCCCCGAAACCATGCTCGGCGACGTCGCCGTGATGGTGCATCCGGAAGACGAGCGTTATGCGCATCTGATCGGCAAGAGCGTCGTGCTGCCGCTGTGTGACCGCGAGATTCCCGTGATCGCGGACGACTACGTGGACCGCGAGTTCGGCACCGGCGTCGTGAAGGTCACGCCCGCGCACGACTTCAACGACTACGCGGTCGGCCAGCGCCACAAGCTGCCGCAAATCGAAATCCTCACGCTCGACGCGAAGATCAACGACAACGCGCCCGAGAAATATCGCGGCATGGACCGGTTCGAGGCGCGCAAGCAGGTCGTCGCCGATCTCGAAGCGCAAGGTCTGCTCGATTCCGTCAAGCCGCACAAGCTGATGGTGCCGCGCGGCGACCGCACGGGCGTCGTCATCGAGCCGATGCTGACCGACCAATGGTTCGTCGCGATGAGCAAACCCGCGCCCGAAGGCACGTTCAACCCGGGCAAGTCGATTGCAGAGACCGCGCTCGATGTCGTGCGCAATGGCGAGATCAAGTTCGTGCCGGAGAATTGGACCACGACCTACTATCAGTGGCTCGAGAATATTCAGGACTGGTGCATCTCGCGTCAGTTGTGGTGGGGGCATCAAATTCCCGCGTGGTACGGCGAGAACGGCGAAATCTTCGTCGCGAAGACCGAGGAAGAAGCCCGCGCGGACGCCGAGCGCCAGGGTTACACCGGCTCGCTCAAGCGCGACGACGACGTGCTCGACACGTGGTTTTCGTCCGCGCTCGTGCCCTTCTCGTCGCTCGGCTGGCCGAACGAGACGAAGGAACTGAAGGCGTTCCTGCCTTCCTCGGTGCTCGTGACGGGCTTCGACATCATCTTCTTCTGGGTCGCCCGGATGGTGATGATGACCACGCATTTCACCGGCAAGGTGCCCTTCGAAACCGTCTACGTGCATGGCCTCGTGCGCGACGCGGAAGGCCAGAAGATGTCGAAGAGCAAGGGCAACACGCTCGACCCGATCGACATCGTGGATGGCATCGACCTCGAAACGCTCGTCGCCAAGCGCACGAGCGGCCTCATGATTCCGAAGCAGGCCGCGCAGATCGAGAAGAAGACGCGCAAGGAATTCCCCGACGGCATTCCGGCGTTCGGCACGGATGCGCTGCGCTTCACGATGGCGTCGATGGCCACGCTCGGTCGCAATGTGAATTTTGATCTGGCACGCTGCGAGGGGTATCGCAACTTCTGCAACAAGCTCTGGAACGCCACGCGTTTCGTCTTGATGAATTGCGAAGGCCACGATTGCGGTTTCGCGAACGTGGCCGGCTGCAAGCCCGGCGATTGCGGACCCGGCGGCTACACCGACTTCTCGAAGGCGGACCGCTGGATCGTGTCGCTGCTTCAGCGCGTGGAAGCGGAAGTCGAGAAGGGCTTCGCGGACTATCGCTTCGACAATGTCGCAAGCGCGATTTACAAGTTCGTGTGGGACGAGTACTGCGACTGGTACCTCGAACTCGCGAAGGTGCAGATTCAGAACGGCACGCCCGAGCAGCAGCGCGCCACGCGCCGCACGCTCTTGCGCGTGCTGGAGACGGTGCTGCGTTTGGCGCATCCGGTCATTCCGTTCATCACGGAAGCGTTGTGGCAGAAGGTCGCCCCGTTGACGGACGCGTACCCGGCGGGCGCGAATGAAGGCGAAGCGTCGATCATGACGCAGCCATATCCGCGCGCCGAGACGAAAAAGCTGGATGAATCCGCTGAACAGTGGGCCGCCGAACTGAAAGCAGTGATCGACGCATGTCGTAATCTGCGTGGCGAAATGAACCTGTCGCCCGCGGTGAAGGTGCCCTTGCTCGCGCATGGCGACGCCGCGCGTCTTTCGTCGTTCGCGCCCTACATCGCGGCGCTCGCGCGTCTCGCGGAAGTGAAGATCATCGACGACGAAGCCGCGCTCGATAAAGAAGCGCATGGCGCGCCGGTGGCGATCGTCGGCACGCACAAGCTGGTGCTGAAAGTCGAGATCGACGTGGCCGCGGAACGCGAGCGTTTGACGAAGGAAGTCGAACGTCTTGGCGGCGAGATCGTCAAATGTAACGCGAAGCTGGGCAATGAAAGCTTTGTTGCAAAGGCGCCGGCCGCTGTCGTTGAACAGGAGCGCAAAAGGCTGGCAGAATACAAGACCACTATCGAGAAGCTTCAGGCGCAATTATTGCGACTGCCCGTGTGATGGAAGTTTAATGGGAGTCGTTTTTACGCCCTGTTCAGTCGCTTCACTCGATGTTCTAAATGATTAAGAGGATCAGGGTCATCACATGCTAAAAGTTACCAAAGCGGTTTTTCCCGTTGCGGGTCTCGGCACGCGGTTCCTCCCCGCGACCAAGGCTAGCCCGAAGGAAATGCTGCCGGTCGTCGACAAGCCGCTGATTCAGTATGCGGTCGAAGAAGCAATGGCCGCCGGCATCACCGAAATGATCTTCGTCACCGGCCGCAGCAAGCGCGCCATCGAGGATCATTTCGACAAGTCCTACGAGATCGAAGCCGAGCTGGAGGCGCGCGGCAAAGAGAAGCTCCTGGAGCTCGTGCGCAGCATCAAGCCGAGCCACGTGGACTGCTTCTATGTGCGTCAGGCCGAAGCGCTCGGCCTCGGCCACGCGGTGTTGTGCGCCGAAAAGCTCGTCGGCGACAACCCGTTTGCCGTGATCCTCGCGGACGACTTGCTTTACGGCAAGCCGCCCGTCATGTCGCAGATGATCGAGGTGTTCGACCACTATCACAGCTCGGTGATCGGCGTGGAAGAGATCCCGCCGCAAGACACGAAGTCGTACGGCATCATCGACGGCAAGGAGTGGGAAGACAACATCGTCAAGCTGTCGGGCATCGTCGAGAAGCCGGAGCCGGCGGTGGCGCCGTCGAACCTGGGCGTGGTCGGCCGCTATGTGCTGAAGCCGCGCATTTTCGATCACATCCGCGCGCTCAAGCCCGGCGCGGGCGGCGAGCTGCAACTGACGGATGCGATTCAGTCGCTGCTGTCGGATGAGCAAGTGCTCGCGTACAAGTATCACGGCACGCGTTTCGATTGCGGCAGCAAGCTCGGCTATCTGAAGGCGACGGTCGAATTCGCGCTGCGCCATCCGGAAGTGGCGAAGGACTTCGAAGAATATCTGCGCACGCGTTCGCCGGTTCTCGAAGGGTAAGCGTCAACGGCCTTCGCACAAAAAAATGCCCGTCACTCTCGTGACGGGCATTTTGCTTCTGCGCCTGATTTTCAGCGGCGCCGCATCAAGAAGATAAACGTCTTGTCCTGCGAGCTGGACTCGACGATTTCATTGCCGGTCTGCTTGGCGAACGCGGCGAAATCGCGCTGCGAGCCGGGGTCGGTCGCGAGTACTTTCAAAATCTGGCCGCTCGTCATGTCGGCCAGCGCCTTCTTCGCCCGCAGAATCGGCAACGGGCAGTTGAGCCCGCGTGCGTCGACTTCCTTGTGAACTTCCATCGCGATTGAACCTTCCGTGTGCCTGGTGGTTCGATTTTAACGCAGCGGTTGGAGATGCACCGGCTGGCCGCTCGTTGTCTTCCCTCTTCTCGCTGGGGAGTTTTCCACTTCACGCCTCTAGTGCCAGCGGATAGATTTTTCGGCTCTCGTTCACCAACCTTCGCAGTCTCTGCGTGCCCGGCGCCTTTCGACCGCGTGCGTCGGCGGAGCTGTATAAAATTTTGTACAATGACCGATGAGAAAGAAATCCGCTGGGTCGGCTCGTCCTACGACGACATCCTTGAGTTTCCCTCTGCGGCACGGCGCGAAGCAGGCTTCCAACTTGGCCGTCTGCAAGTCGGGCTCGATCCCGAAGACTGGAAGCCCTTCGACGATGTTGGCCCCGGTGTGCGGGAGATCCGCATCAAGGACACAAGCGGAATCTTTCGCGTTATGTACGTAGCGAAGTTCGAAGAAGCGGTTTTCGTATTGCATTGCTTCCAAAAGAAATCGCAAGCGACATCCACGCACGACAAGGAAATCGCCGCCGCTCGCTATCGGGCGATTGTTCGGGAAAGAAAGGCACGAACATGAACAAGGTCGACACCAAAGTCCGGCACGTGACCAAGCGAGGAGCGAACATCTTCGCAGAGCTTGGTTTTGCGCCAGCGGAAGCACTCCGGTATCAAGCCGAATCGCAGGCGCTCATCGGTCAGACGCTGCTGCTCAAAGAGCAACTCATGGACGAGCTGGCGGCCTGGATCGAAGCCCAAAATCTGAAGCAAGCCGATGCCGCCGAAATTCTCCACGTCACCCGGCCACGTGTATCGGACGTCGTCAACAAGAAGTCGAGCAAGTTCACCATCGACTCGCTCGTGGAAATGCTCGCCCGCATAGGCAAGCCGGTCACACTGGTCGTCGGCTGACGGCGGTATCAACGCGAATGCGGGCGATGCGCTCCGCAGCGCTCAAAGATCCACCGGCCGCCCACTCCCATACGCTTCCCGCAGCGCAATCCCGATGCGCGTCGCCTCTCGCGCATCGTTCAGCGTGAGACCGGTCGGCGTGCCGTCGTTCAGCAACGCGACGAACGCCTGCGCCTCGCGCAAGAACGCCTCCTCGAAACGCTCGAAGAACGTCGGCGTGCACGCGTTGCGCATGCCGTGCTCATCGGCGATTTCGACGCGATCCAGCCGCGGATTGCGCCCCACCGACAACGCCCCCGCCGTGCCGATTACTTCGGTCTGCGTATCATGCCCGTGCGCCATCGTGCGCGAGGCGTAGAACACGGCGAGCCGGCCATCGTCGAATTCGACGACGCCCACACCGTTGTCGATGTCGCCGCATTCGCGCAAGCCCTCGTGAATCGCGATGGTGCCGCTCGCGAACACGCGCTTCGCACGCGGATTGCCGAGCATCCAGCGCGCGAGGTCGATGTCGTGCACGCTGCAATCGAGAAAGAGTCCGCCCGAAGTCGGCGCGAAGCGCACGAAGAAACCGTCGGGGTCGTTCTTGTCGCAGGTCTGCGAGCGCACCATGAACGGCCGGCCGATCGCGCCCTTCCCGACCTGCTCGAAAGCATCGCGGTAACTCGCGTCGAAGCGGCGCACGAAGCCGATCATCACGTGAAGCTGCGGATGCCGCGCGTGCGCTTCGATCACGCGGTCGCATTCGGCGAGATCGAGCGAGAGCGGCTTCTCGCAGAAGACGTGCTTGCCCGCCTCCAGCGCGGCGATGATCTGCCGCGCGTGCAGCGAGGTCGGCGTGACGAGCCACACGGCATCCACCGATGCGTCGGCGAGCAGCGCGTCGTAGTCGGCATAGAGCGCAAGCTCCGGCAAGCGTTCTCGCGCCCACGCGCGTTCCTCGTCGACGGGACTGCACGCGGCAACGAGCTTCGCGCCCGGCACATGCCACGCGAGGTTCTCCGCGTGGCGCCGGCCGAGCCGGCCGAGCCCGACGATCCCCACGCGCACCACGCGCACCGCGCTCACGCTGCTTGCTCCGCAAGCCGCACGATGCGCTTCTCGCGCCACGAAAGCGTCGCGGCTTCGGCCAGCTCCAGCGCCTTCAGGCCATCGGCGACCGTCGTGCGCACCGGCTTGCCGTGATTCACGGCATCGAAGAAATGCGCGATTTCCAGCGCATACGCCGCGCGGTAGCGTTCGAGGAAGAACGCTTCGGGCACGTCCGTCGAGACGGACGTCTTCGAATACGCGGTCACTTCCGTCGGCCGCACATTGCCCGCCTGCAGCATGCCCGCGCTGCCGAGCAACTCGAACCGCTGATCGTAGCCATACGCCGCGCGCCGCGCCGTGTTGATCTGGCACAGGCGGCCGCGCTTCGTGCGGATCGTGACCGCGGTCGAATCGATATCGCCGGCATCCGCGATAGCCGGATCGGAGAGGCAACTGCCGGTCGCGTGCAGCGTCTCGGCTTCGTCGTCGAGCATCCAGCGGAAGATGTCGAAATCGTGGATCAGCATGTCCTTGAAGATGCCGCCCGAATGCTTGATGTATTCGACAGGCGGCGCGCCCGGATCGCGGCTCGTGACGATCAGCATTTCCGGATCGCCGATCTCGCCCGCATCGACGCGCGCCTTCAGCGCCGAGAACGTCGGATCGAAGCGCCGCTGAAAGCCGATCATGCACACGACGCGCGCGCGTTCAACGGCGTCGGCGCAGGCGCGCGCGCGTTCGAGCGTCAGGTCCACCGGCTTTTCACAGAACACGTGCTTGCCTTGTGACGCCGACTGCATGATGAGGTCCGCGTGCGTGTCCGTGCTCGAACACACGACGGTCGCGCCGATCGCCGCATCGCCCATTGCGCCGTCGATATCGGCTACTTGCGCGCCGTGCTGTTCCGCAAGCGCGGCCGCCGCGTCACGGTTCACATCGACGACATACTTCAGCCGCACGCCCGGCTGCCGCGCCAGATTCGCCGCGTGAATCTTGCCGATGCGCCCCGCCCCAAACACCGCCACGTCAATCGTCATAACCGCCTGTCTCCCTGGATTCTTCGACGTTCAATTCGAGCCGGTACGCGAGCGCGATGAAAAGCGCCTGGCACAGGCAGATGGTGCTCGTGAGCGAGCGAAACGCGAACGCGCTGCCCTCCTTCACGAGCAGACTCGCGCTCGCATGGCGCGCGAGCGGCGAAAGCTGGCTATCGGTAATGACGAGCGTCGCCGCGCCGTGATGCTGCGCCGCGCGCACGCAGTATTGCGTCTCCTTGCCGTACGGCGCGAAGCTGATCGCGATGAGCACGTCGCCCTTCTTCACGCTGCGGATCTGTTCGCGGAACATGCCGCCGACGCCCGAGATCAGATGCACGCGCTTTTTCGTATGGCCGAGCGCATAGACGATGTAGCTCGCCACCGCGAAGGACCGGCGCACGCCGATCACATAGATGTTCTCCGCCTTCTCCAGCATCTCGACGGCGGCTTCGAACTGCGCGTCGTCCAGACCCGCTTCGAGTTCGTCGAGGCCCGCGCGGCTCGCCGCGATGAATTCGCGCGCCACGGAAACGCCCGAAGCGACGCCGGCTTTCTCGTCGATCAGCTTGCGAATGCGCTGCTGATAGCTCTGCGCCGTGCTGCCGCCCGCGTACGCCTGCCGGAACACCGCCTGAAGGTCGGAGAAGCCGGAGAAGCCGAAGCGCTGCGCAAAACGCACGACCGCTGACGGATGCACGCCGCACGACGCGGCGATATCGCTCGTGCGGTCCATCATCACGCTCTGCCGATGCTGCTCGATATACGACGCCACGCTCTTCAACTGGCGCGGCAGCGAGTCGTATGCATCGGTGATCCGCTGCATCAGGTCATCGACGGAAAGGACGTCGGTACTGGTTTCATCCTGCATGGAAAGCCCGGTTCGTCGGCGCCCGAAAGCGAGCGCCGGTGCAGCCGATTATAGAAAGCCCGCCTGCAATTTGGAAAGCATTTTCCATTTGTCGCACCGTTGAAATATCTATTGCAGACCGCCGAAAACTGACCTACTCTTGCTCGTGAGCATGGTTGAGCGGCCTCCTGGCCCTCGAACGGCTCGCCAGAAAATCACACCAGACAACAACCGAGATAGGTGGAGACAATGACCCTTTGCAACGGTCGGGCCGCGCTGCGCGCGCTGGCGGCTGCTGCTGCGCTGTGCAGCGCCGCGTTGTTCACGACGTCCCCCGCTCACGCGGCGCCGGACGCCAGATTCGTGCTCATCAGCCACGCGCCGGACTCGGACTCGTGGTGGAACACCATCAAGAACGCGATCAAACAGGCGGACGAGGACTTCAACGTCCAGACCGACTATCGCAATCCGCCCAACGGGGACATCGCCGACATGGCGCGCCTCATCGAACAGGCCGCGGCGCGCAATTACGACGGCGTCATCACGACGATCGCGGACTTCGACGTGCTGAAAAGCGCGCTCAACAAGGTCACGGCCAAGAAGATTCCGCTCGTCACGATCAACTCGGGCACCGAGGAACAAAGCGCGCAACTGGGCGCGATCATGCACATCGGTCAGCCGGAATACGTGGCGGGAAAGGCGGCGGGCGAGAAGGCGAAAGCGGCCGGCGTGAAGTCGTTCCTGTGCGTGAACCATATCGCGACGAACACCGTGTCGTTCGACCGTTGCCGCGGTTTCGCCGATGCCATCGGCGTGGACTACAAGGCGTCCACGGTCGACTCGGGACAGGACCCGACCGAGATCCAGTCGAAGGTCTCGGCGTTCCTGCGCAATCATCCGGACACGCAGGCCATTCTCACGCTCGGACCGACGCCCGCTTCCGCGACGCTCAAGGCCGTCACGCAAATGGGCCTGCAAAACAAGGTCTATTTCGTGACCTTCGACTTCTCCGACGACATCGCGAAGGCGATCAAGGACGGCACGATCAAGTTCGCCATCGACCAGCAGCCGTACTTGCAGGGCTACATTCCGGTCGCGGTGCTCGCCATCGTGAAGAAGGAGCACACCACCGATCCGGCGAAGATCCGCCAGCTTCTCGAAGCGAACCCGAAGTTCAAGGCGCGCCTCGAGACGTATGGCTTGCAGCCGTCGTACGGGCCGAAGAACATTCGCTCGGGCCCGGGCTTCATCACTAAAGACAATCTCGACAAGGTCGTGAAGTACGCCGGGCAGTACCGCTGATGCACGGCTGACCTTCTTCGGGCGGCGCGTCACGCGAGCCGCCCGCTTTTCTCCAACACGACAATGCTGCTGCGTCCGTTCGCGGACGCGGCAGGACCGCACGCATCCGTACCGCATTAGTGATCGTTTCAAGGAGCCATCATGGGCGTAGCCGGCAAGCACTATCCTCCACACGCGAATCCTCAGCACGACAGCGCCGACGCTGCGACCGACAAGGACAGGCCATCGGACGAGCGGGTACGCCGGCAGTCGTGGTTCGGGCATCTGCTGAATCGCCCGGAATTCGCGGCGATATCGGGCACGGTGCTGGTTTTCATCGTGTTCGGCTTCGGCGCGGGTTCGTCGGGCATGTTCAACCTCGACGGCGTGATGAACTGGTCCCAGGTCGCCGCTTACTTAGGCCTGCTCGCTGTCGGCGCGTGCCTCTTGATGATCGCGGGCGAGTTCGACCTGTCCATCGGCTCGATGATCGGCTTCGCCGGCATGATGGTCGCGCTGCCTTCGGTCTATTTCCACTGGCCGATCTCGCTCGCGATTCTGTTCGCGTTCGCCGCGTCGATGCTGCTCGGCGCGCTCAACGGCTATCTCGTGATGCGCACGCGCCTGCCATCGTTCATCGTCACGCTCGCGTTTCTGTTCATTCTGCGCGGCCTGACGCTCGCGCTTTCGATCATGTTTGCGGACCGCACGATCATCTCCGGCGTCGGCGATCTCGCGCAGAAGGACTGGGTCGCCGATACGTTCTTTCATGGCGTCGCGCTGCACGGCTTCTTCACGTGGCTCGCGCATCTGGGCATCGGCAAGCTGCTCGATAGCGGCGAGCCGCTCGTGCCCGGCATCCCGAAGGTCATCATCTGGTGGCTCGTGCTTGCGGCGATCGGCGCGTTCGTGCTTGCAAAAACGCGCTACGGCAACTGGATTCTCGCGGTCGGCGGCGATGCGAACGCCGCGAAGAACGTCGGCGTGCCGGTCAAGCGCGTGAAGATCTCGCTCTTCGTGCTGACCGCGTTCTGCTCGTGCCTCTTCGCCGTGCTGCAGGTGTGCGACATCGGCTCGGCGGCGGCGGACCGCGGCTTGCAGAAGGAATTCGAAGCGATCATCGCGGCGGTCATCGGCGGGACCTTGCTGACGGGCGGTTACGGCTCGGTCGTCGGCGCATGCTTCGGAGCCCTAATCTTCGGCGTCGTGCAGATCGGCATCACCTACACGAACGTCAGCTCCGACTGGTTCCGCGTGTTTCTCGGCGTGATGCTGCTGATCGCCGTGCTCTTCAATCACTACGTGCGCCGCCGCGTGTCGCAGGCGCAATGAGGACCACCGCCATGAACGACGACAACATTCTCGCGCTGGAAAACGTCAGCAAGTTCTTCGGCAAGGTGATCGCGCTTAACGGCGTCACGTTGCGGCTCAAACGCGGCGAAGTGCACTGTCTGCTCGGCGATAACGGCGCGGGCAAGTCCACGCTCATCAAGACGCTGGCAGGCGTGCATGCGCCCTCTGCCGGCCAGTATCTGGTCGATGGCAAGCCCGTGCATTTCGAATCGCCGAAAGAGGCGCTCGACCTCGGCATCGCGACGGTGTATCAGGACCTCGCGCTCGTGCCGCTGCTGTCGGTCGCGCGCAACTTCTTCATGGGACGCGAGCCGCAGAAGAAGCGTTTCGGCCTATTCAGCGTGATGGACCTCGACCTCGCCGCCGAAACGTCGCGCGCCAAGCTCGCGGAAATGGGCATCAACGTGCGCGATGCACATCAGCCCATCGGCACCATGTCCGGTGGCGAGAAGCAATGTCTCGCGATTGCGCGCGCCATTCACTTCGGCGCGCGCGTGCTGATCCTGGACGAACCGACCGCCGCGCTCGGCGTGAAGCAGAGCTTCAATGTGCTCAAGCTCATTCACAAGGCGCGCGCGAAAGGCATCTCCGTGATCTTCATCACGCATAACGTGCACCACGCGTATCCGATCGGCGATTCCTTCACGCTGCTCAACCGCGGCCGTTCGATGGGCACCTTCACGAAGGACACCATCACGAAGAACGAAGTGCTCGACATGATGGCGGGCGGCGCGGAGATGCAGAAGATGATCGGCGAACTCGAAGGCGCGACCATCTGATACCGAGGACATCATTCATGCCTGCACAAAACACTTCCCGCTTCGCGCCGGACCGCACGCGCGATATCGTGTGCCTCGGGCGTCTCGCCGTCGATCTCTATGCGCAGCAAGTGGGCGCGCGGCTCGAAGACGTATCGACGTTTGCGAAATATCTCGGCGGATCGTCGGCGAACATCGCGTTCGGCTGCGCGCGGCTCGGGCTCAAGTCGTCGATGCTGGCGCGCGTCGGCAACGACCACATGGGGCGCTTTCTCACCGAAACGCTTGCGCGCGAAGGCTGCGATATCAGCCATGTTCGAACCGATCCCGAGCGGCTGACCGCGCTCGTGCTGCTCGGCATAGAAGATCGCGATACGTTTCCGCTCGTCTTCTATCGCGAGAACTGCGCGGACATGGCCGTCGACGAAAGCGATTTCGACGAAGCGTATATCGCGTCATCGAAAGCACTGCTCATCACGGGCACGCACTTCTCGACGGAGCACGTGAATCGCACGAGCCGCCGCGCGCTGGAATATGCGCGACGCAATCAGGTTCGCACGATACTCGACATCGACTATCGGCCGGTGCTGTGGGGCCTCACGGGCAAGGCCGATGGTGAGACGCGCTTTGTCGCCAACGAAGGCGTGACCGCGCATTTGCAGCGCATCTTGCGGCTGATGGATCTCGTGATCGGCACCGAAGAAGAGTTCCGTATCGCGGGCGGCAAGGACCGTCTCATCGATGCGCTGACGATGGTGCGCACCGCCACGAGCGCGACGCTCGTGGTGAAGCGCGGGCCGCTCGGATGCTCGATCATCGAAGGCGCGGTGCCCGCTTCCATCGACGATGCGCCCATTCACGGCGGCGTCGAAGTGGAAGTGCTGAACGTGCTCGGCGCAGGCGATGCGTTCGCCTCCGGCTTCCTCTCCGGATGGCTGCGCGATGCGCCGCTCGAAGCCTGCGCGAGCGCGGCGAATGCATGCGGCGCGCTCGTCGTTTCGCGACACGGCTGCGCGCCCGCCATGCCGACGCCCGCCGAACTCGACTATTTCCTCGCCGCAGCAAAACAAGACCCGGCGCGCATGCCTCGCCCCGACCGCGATGCGACGCTCGCACGGCTGCATCGCGTGAGCCCTGCGCGCAAGGCATGGGACGAAGTGCTGGGCTTCGCGTTCGATCATCGCAACCAGTTCTTCGAACTCGCGCAGCAAACGGGCGCAAGCGAAGCACGTATCTCGACGCTCAAGGGCTTGTTCGTCGAAGCGGTCGCGCAGACGGAAAAAGAACTGCAACTCGAAGGGCGTATCGGCGTGTTGATCGACGACCGCTATGGACAGGATGCGCTGAACGCGGCAACGGGGCGCGGCTGGTGGATCGGCCGGCCGGTGGAGTTGCCCGGCTCCATGCCGCTCGTCTTCGATCATGGCCGATCGGTCGGCACGACGCTCGTCGAATGGCCGCGCGAGCATGTGGTGAAGTGCCTGGTTCACTATCACCCGGATCATCCGCACGACGTGCGCCTCGAACAGGAAGCGCAGTTGCGCGCGCTATACGATGCAGTGCAGGCAAGCGGCCACGAACTGCTGTTCGAAGTGATCGTGCCGAAGAACGGACCGCTCGTCGCGGACGACACAGCGTATCGCGCGCTGAAGCGGCTCTATAACCTTCAGTTATACCCCGAATGGTGGAAGCTCGAACCGATGAGCGCCGCGCAATGGCAAGCTGTCGATAGCCTCATCGCCGAGCGCGATCCGTACTGTCGCGGCGTCGTGTTGCTGGGATTGTCCGCGGGCGTCGATCAGTTGCGCGATGGCTTCAGGCAAGCGGCTTCGTCGAAGACATGCAAAGGCTTCACGGTAGGCCGCACCATCTTTCATGAGCCGAGCCACGCATGGCTTGCGGGCGAGATAAGCGACGACGAACTCATCGCCCGCGTGCGCCGCACGTTCGAGACCTTGATCGCGGCATGGCGCGATGCGCGCGCATCGCAGGACACGACAGCCGATATCAAGACCCTTCACGCAACCCAGGAGCAAGCCGCATGAACCCAGTGGCTTCCACCATCAGACTGACCGCCGCGCAGGCGCTCGTGCGCTATCTTGCGGCACTGCGCACTGAACACGGCGAGCCGCTGTTCGGCGGCGTCTTCGCGATCTTCGGACACGGCAATGTCGCGGGCATGGGCGAGGCGCTGTACCGGCATCGCGAGGAATTGCCGACGTATCGCGCGCATAACGAGCAGGCGATGGCGCATAGCGCGATTGCCTTCGCCAAGGCGCACATGCGGCGCCGCATGATGGCGGTGACGACCTCCATCGGCCCGGGCGCGACGAATCTCGTCACAGCGGCCGCGCTCGCGCATGTGAACCGCTTGCCGGTGCTGCTCTTGCCCGGCGATATCTTCGTCTCGCGCGCGCCTGATCCGGTGTTGCAGCAAGTCGAAGATGCGCATGATGGCGGGGCATCGGCCAACGATGCGCTCAAGGCCGTGTCGCGTTACTTCGATCGCATCGTGCATCCCGCGCAATTGTTGAGCGCGTTGCCGCGCGCCATTCGCGTGTTGACCGATGCCGCGCAATGCGGACCCGTGACGCTCGCGCTGCCGCAAGACGTGCAGGCGATGGCGTATGACTACCCTGCTTCGTTCTTCGAGCCGCGTGTAGTCGAGTTCCATGCGCCGGCCGCATCGTCGCGCGAGATCGAGCGTGCCGCCGCGTTGCTGCGTGGATCACGCGAGCCGATGATCGTGTCGGGCGGCGGCGTGTTGTATGGCCTCGCCACCGAGGCGCTGCGCGACTTCGCGCACAAGCACGGCATTCCGGTCGCGGAAACGCAGGCCGGCAAGGGCGCGCTCGCATGGGACGACGCGTTGAACGTGGGCGGCATCGGCGTGACGGGATCGTCGTCCGCGAACGAACTGGCGCACGCGAGCGATTGCGTGCTTGCCGTCGGCACGCGCTTGCAGGACTTCACGACCGGATCGAACACGCTCTTCACAGCGGCCAGGCTTCTCGCCATCAACGCCAATCCATTCGATGCACTAAAGCAAAACGCCGTGGCCGTCGAAGCGGATGCGCGTCTCGCGCTCGATGCGCTATCGCAGGCGCTTGGCGACTGGCGTGCCGCGCCCGAATGGACCACGCGTGCGCAGCGTCTTGCGAACGATTGGCGCGAGACCGTCGCGCACGTGACGAACACGCCGCCGCCGGACGGCCGCTTGCCGCGCGAAGCCGAGGTGATCGGCGCGGTGCAACGCTCGCACGATGCATCGCCGGCCGACGATATCGTCGTCTGCGCCGCGGGCACGCTGCCCGCCGACTTGCAGAAGCTGTGGCGCACGGGCGCGCCGGGCGGCTATCACGTCGAATACGGCTATTCGTGCATGGGCTATGAAATCGCGGGCGGCCTCGGCGTGAAGCTCGCGCGGCCCGAACGCGAAGTGATCGTGATCGTCGGCGACGGCAGCTATCTGATGATGAATAGCGAGCTTGCTACATCGGTGATGCTAGGCGCCAAGCTGATCGTCGTGCTGCTCGACAATCGCGGCTATGGCTGCATCAACCGCTTGCAGCAGGCGTGCGGCGGCGCGCCGTTCAACAACCTGCTCGACGATTGCAAGCAAGGAGAAGCGGGCGCGCCGCATATCGACTTCGCCATGCACGCGCGTTCGATGGGCGCGCTCGCGGAACACGTAGCCAACGTCAATGAACTGCAGGACGCGATGAAGCGCGCACGCGCCGCGGACCGCAGCTATCTGATCTCGATCGACACCGATCCCGCCCGCACCACCGAAGAAGGCGGATGGTGGTGGGAAGTGGCGGTGCCCGAAGTCTCGGATCGCGATGCGGTCATGTCCGCGCGTGCGAAGTATGAACGCGCGCTGAAGGCTCGCGCAGGCAACATCGACTAAGCATCAACAAAGGACACGACACCATGCCCCTGAATGTCCGCATCGGCATCAATCCCTTGTCATGGATGAACGACGACTTGCCTTCACTCGGCGGCGAGACGCCGCTTTCGGTCGCGCTGACCGAAGGCAAGCGCATCGGCTATGAAGGCTTCGAGCTCGGCAACAAGTTCCCGCGCGAACCGCAAGCGTTGAAGGCGCTGCTCGCGCAATACGACCTCGCGCTCGTCTCCGGCTGGTATTCCGGCCAGCTCGCGCGACGCAGCGTCGAAGAAGAGATGGAAGCTGCAGGCCCGCATCTCGACCTGCTTGCGCAAAACGGCGCGAGCGTCATGGTCTATGGCGAAGTCGCGGATTCGATTCAAGGCGCGCCTCGTCCGCTGTATCAGCGTCCGCGCTTCTTCTCGGATGCGCAATGGTCGCAATACGCCGAGCGGCTGAACCGCTTTGCCGAATACACGCTTTCTAAGGGCGTGCGCGTCGCCTATCATCATCACATGGGCGCGTATGTCGAGACGCCGGCCGACGTGGACCGTTTGATGATGCTGACGAGCGATGACGTCGGCCTGCTCTTCGATGCAGGCCATATCACGTTTGCCGGCGGCGATGCGTTGAGCGTGCTGCAAAAGCACATCGCGCGCGTATGCCATGTGCATTGCAAGGACGTGCGGACTGATATCGTGAAGCTCGCGCGTAACCGCAACTGGAGCTTTCTCGATGCGGTCATCAACGGCGCGTTCACCGTGCCGGGCGACGGCGCGGTGGATTATCCAGGCATCGTCGCGTGTCTGGCTGCGCATGACTATCGCGGCTGGCTCGTGGTCGAAGCGGAGCAGGATCCCGTGATTGCGCCGAGCTATGCGTATGCCGACAAGGGCTATCGCACGCTGCGCGCACTCGTCGATGCAACGTACAAGGAGGCGGCATGAGCCTGCTAGTGAAAGCATCGCGCGAAGGGCAGACCATCGCGCGCGTCACACCGGATTCCGCGGGCTGGAAGCATGTGGGCTTCGCCGCGTATCGCATGGATGCGGACGATGTCGTGCACGTGTACGACGCGGATCGCGAAAGCTGCATCGTCGTGCTGACGGGGACGGTGAGCATCGAAGCCGGCGACGAGCATTGGCAGTCCATCGGATCGCGCGACAGCGTGTTCGAAGACGCCGCGCCGTATGCGGTCTATGTGCCGCCGAAGCTCGCCGCCATCGTGCGCGCCGAGCGCGAAACGGAGCTTGCGGTGGCAAGCGCGCCTGCAACGGGGCTTTATCCACCGCGTTTGATCGAGCCTTCGCAGATGAAACGCTCGACGCGCGGCAAACACGCGAATACGCGCTACGTCTGCGATATTCTTCCGCAAACCGAAACTGCCGAGTCGCTGCTCGTGGTGGAAGTGAGAACGCCCGGCGGACATGCATCGAGTTATCCTCCGCATAAACATGATCAGTATAACGTACCAACTGAAAGCGCGCTCGAAGAGACGTATTATCATCGCTTGAATCCGCCGCAAGGCTTTGCATTCCAGCGCGTCTATACCGACGAACGCGATCTCGACGAAACCATGGCCGTGGAAGATCACGATGTCGTGATGGTGCCGCGCGGCTATCATCCGGTCGTCGTGCCGTATGGCTACGACAACTACTATCTGAACGTGATGGCGGGCGACAAACGGACGTGGCACTTCAAGAACGATCCGAAGCACGAATGGATCGTGGAGCGCGACAGCAAAGGTTGATTTACCCTACCGACAACCACTCGCGCACCACGTCGTCGCGCTGCTCCAGTTGCGCGAGCGAACCGTCGAAGCGCACTGCGCCGTGTCCCATCACTGCGACGCGCGCATCGAGCATGCGCGCAATCGTGAGCCGCTCTTCGATCAGCAGTATCGCCACGCCGCGTTGGCGCAGCGTCGCAAGGCATGCGGCCACTTGCGCGATGACCTGCGGCGCGAGCCCTTCACCGGGTTCGTCGATGACGATGAGCGATGGATCGCCCATCAGCGTGCGCGCGAGCGACAGCATCTGCTGCTCGCCGCCGGATAGCGCGCCGGCCTTCACCGACGCGCGCTCCTTCAACGCGGGAAAGAGCGCGTAGGCGTCGTCGAAAGTGAAGCGCGTGCCTTTACGTTCGCCGAGCGCGAGGTTCTCGCGCACGCTCAAGGCGGGAAATACATCGCGCGTCTCTGGTACATAGCCGATGCCCAGCCGCGCGATGCGAAACGCACGCTGTCCGACGAGTTGCACGTCGCGATAACGCATATCGCCCGCGCATCGCACGAGGCCCATGATGGCTTTCGCGAGCGTCGAACGGCCCGAGCCATTGCGGCCGACGAGCGCGACCGCCTCGCCTTCTCCGACCGACAAGTTCACGCCGTGCAGCACTTGCGCCGCGCCGTACCACGCGCGCAAGTCCTCGATGCGCAAAAGCGCGCTCATGGCGCGGCTCCCAGATAAGCCTCCTGCACATCGCGATGGCGGCGGATCGCATCGGGCGTATCGGATGCGATCACGCGCCCTCGAACCAGCACCGACACTCGATCCGCAAGCGAGAACACCGCATCCATGTCGTGCTCGATGACGAGCAGCGTGCGGCCTTCCGTCGTCGCGCGAATCAACGCGAGCGCGCGCGCCGCTTCCGCGCGATTCATGCCCGCAGTGGGCTCGTCGAGCAGGATCAGCGGCGCGTCGGTTGCGAGCGCGATGCCCAGGTCCAGCGCGCGCTGCTCGGCGTACGTGAGGCGCGCGGCCGGCTCGTCGGCGCGTGAAGAGAGACCGATGGCTTCGAGCATCGCGCGGGCACGCTCGTCGATCGCGTGCGAGCGGAACCAGCGGTCCACCCATCGCGACGACGCCGCGCCCAGCACCGCGCATCGAAGGTTGTCGAACACGGAGAGATGCGCGAACACGCTCGTCGTCTGGAAGCTGCGCGCGAGCACGCGGCTCACGCGCTGCGGCGGCTTGCCGGTGATATCGACGCCCCGCGCGACGATGCGGCCCGCGTCCGGCCTCGCGCGGCCCGAGATCAGATCGAAGAGCGTGGACTTGCCCGCGCCGTTAGGTCCGATGATCGCGTGGCGCTCGCCATTTTCGATGCGCAGATCGACGCCGCGCAGAACTTCGGTCGCGCCGAATCGCTTGACGATGCCTTCGACGTGCAGTGCCGACGTCATCGCGCGCGCTCCTTGCTCGCGCCCAAGCGAGCGAGCCAAAGCCCGAGCAACGCACACGGCACCGCGATCCATGACGCGCCGCGCGGCAGTGTGGCGGCATCGGCGTGCCGCGCATAGAGCGTCTCGACGGCGACGACCACTGCAACGCCCCAGGCAATCGCGCCAAGCACGCGCAGGGCGAGCGCGCGCCTGTCACGCGCCGAGATGCCAGCGACGCCTTCCGGCAACGCGACGACCGCCCACATGAAGAAAAGCCCGAGGTACATCGGCCAGGCGGCGGACACGCTCGCGACGCCTACGCTGAAGAACGTCAGCAGCACCGCGCCGATCACGGGACCGAAGAACGACGCCGCGCCGCCGATCACAGTCGCGACCAGAACGCCCGTCGAGCGCGCGAGCCCGACGCTCTCAGCCGACACCAGCTCCACACTGACGAGCGACAGCACGCCCGCGACGCCCGCGAAGAACGCCGACACCAAGAGCATCGTGAAGCGCACGCGGCGCGGCGCGAAGCCGATGGCCGCGGCGCGCGCCGGGTTGTCGCGCACGGCGTTGGCGAGCCGGCACATCGGCGTGCGCGTGAACGCGAACATCGCGAGAGTCGAGACGATGCACCAGCACGCGATCAGCGCATACGCCTGCCACAGCGGACCGAACGTCCACGCGAAGAACGGCGGTCCGCTCGCGCGGTCGATACTCACGCCGCCCTCGCCGCCGAACCAGCCGGGAACGAGCCACACGCTCGCCGCGACGAGCTCGCCGATGCCGAGCGTGATCATCGCGAACGCGGTGCCCGCGCGCTGCGTCGAGATTGCGCCGATGGGCACGGCGGCCAGCGCGGCGGCGCATCCACCGATGAGCGGCAGCAGCGGCAGCGGCACGCGCAAGCCGTTGAAGACATGCGCGGCGGCAAACGCGCCGAGGCCCGCATAGACCGCGTGCCCGAACGACAGCAAGCCGGTTTCGCCGAGCAGCAGGTTGTACGAGAGCGCGAAGACGATCAACGTCGCCGTCTGCGCGAGATACGCGAGTAGCCACGATTGATGAAAGACAACCGGCGGCAGCGCGAGCGCGGCCATCAGCAGAACGAACGCGACGGACCTATGCATCGCGCGTGCGCTCGCCCATGAATCCGTGTGGGCGCGCCGCGAGCATCGCCACGAGCAGCAGATACGGCAGGACCGGTGCAAGCTGCGCGAGGGTGAGCGCACTCCACGCATCGGGCAATGCAATGCCGAACGATGCCGCGATGCTGCCCGCCGACGCCGTCGAGCCGACCGCGAAGGTCTGCGCGCAGCCGATCAACAACGACGCGATGAGCGCGCCCGACAGCGAGCCGATGCCGCCGATCACCACGACGACGAAGACGATAGGCCCGAGCGCATCGGCCATTGCGGGTTCGATGACGGCGAGCGGCGCGCCGATCACGCCCGCAAGCCCGGCCAGCGCAGTGCCGACCGCGAAGACCGTCGTGAAGACGCGCGGCACATCGTGGCCGAGCGTCTCGACGGTTGCCGGATGCGTCAGCGCCGCGCGCACGACGAGGCCCGTGCGGGACGTGCGAAGCACGATGGCGAGCGCGCCGAGCATCGCGATGGCAAGCGTCATCATGAAAACGCGATAGCGCGGGAAGGCCGCGCCGTACAGCGTGAAGAGCGGGCCGTCGAGCGCGCCCGGAATGTTTGCGGGCAAGGGGCCGAGGCCCCAGACGAGCTTGACGCCCTCGCCGATCACCATGGCCGCGCCGAATGTCAGCAGGAGTTCGGCGAGCGCGCCGCGCGAATGCACGCGTCGCAGAAGATATCGCTCGAACAGCGCGCCGAGCGCGCCGACCGCGAGCGGCGCGAGAACGAGCGCGACCCAGAATCCTGCGTGAACGGCGAGCGCTTGACCGACATACGCGCCCAGCATGTAGAAGCTCGCGTGCGCGAAGTTGAGGACGCCGAGCATCGAGAAAATCAGCGTGAGACCGGCCGACAGCATGAAAAGCAGCAGCCCGACACTCACGCCGTTGAGCAGGCTGACGGTGAACCACTGAAGCGACACGAAACCCTCAGGCGTTCAGGCGTTGACCAGCGGCTTCAACGCATCGACGAGCGGTGCGGGCAACGGCACCGGCCTGCGCGTCACGCGATCCACGTACACATGCACGAAGTGGCCCTGCGCGGCCGCCTCGTCGGAGCCTTCCGCGAAGATGCCGACTTCATAACGCACGCTCGACGTGCCGAGCCGCTCCACGCGCAAGCCCGCGTCGATGCGCTCGGGAAACGCCACCGACGCGAAGTAGTTGCAGTGCGTCTCGACCACGAGCCCGATAGTCTCGCCTTCGGTGAAATCGAGCACACCGTGGCGCAATAGATACTCGTTCACCACCGTATCGAAGTAGCTGTAATAGACGACGTTATTGACGTGCCCATACACGTCGTTATCGGACCAGCGCGTGCTGATCGCGAGAAAGTGCGGGTAATCCGCTCGCGTGGTTGGAACCGGCTTGGTCATGGTTCAGAGCGATTCCATCAGCATGCGGCGATAGTCGTCGGCGCTCGCCTCGCGCGGGTTCGTCTTGTGGCAATGGTCCGCGAGCGCGCCCTTCACCACCTTGTCGAACATGCTTTCGTCCACGCCCATTTGCGACAGACGCGTGGGCAAGCCGAGGCGTTCGGTCATGTCGTGAAGCGCCTGCGCGACATCCGCGTTGTCCGCGAGGTTCATCACGCGGCGCATGCGCGCGAACCGGCGTTCGGCGACGACGGTCGGCGCGCTTTCGTTGAAGCGCAGCACGGCGGGCAGAACGACCGCGTTCAACGTGCCGTGATGCAGCGACGTGCGCCCGTTCACCGCGAGGCCGCCCAGCGGATGCGACAGCGAATGTACGCAGCCGAGTCCCTTTTGAAACGCCATCGCGCCTTGCATCGACGCCGACATCATGTTGAGGCGCGCGTCGCGGTCCTGACCGTCGCGCGTGGCCCGCTCGATGTTTGCCCACGCGCGTTCGAGCCCGTCGAGCGCGATGCCGTCCGCGGGCGGATTGAACGCTGGAGCCAAGAACGTTTCGATGCAATGCGCGATCGCGTCCATGCCGGTCGCGGCGGTGAGGCCGGGCGGCAGGCCGAGCGTGAGCGAAGGATCGCAGATGGCGGATTTCGGCAGCAGATGCCACGAATGAAAGCCGAGCTTGCGCCCGTCGTTCAGGATGATGATCGCGCCGCGCGCCACTTCGCTGCCGGTGCCGGACGTGGTCGGCACCGCGATGAGCGGCGCGGCGCGCTCGGTGATCTTGCCGCTGCCGCCTTCGATGGTCGCGTAGTGCGTGAGCGGCTCATCATGCGTGGCGGCAATCGCGACGCCCTTCGCTAGATCGATGGCCGAACCGCCGCCGACCGCGATCAACCCGTCGCAGCCTTCGCGCTTGTACTGCGCGGCGGCTTCCATCACCATCGCTTCGGTCGGGTTGGAGGGCGTGTCGTCGAATACGGGCAGCGCGCCGAGCTTCGCGCTTTCGATCACGCGCGCGGACAGCCCCGCCGCCGCGACGCCCTTGTCCGTGATGACGAGCGGCCGCTTCATGCCGATGCGCGCGCATTCGCTTTGCAGCATGTCGAGCGAGTCGTAGCCGAGATGGATATGCGTCAGATAGAAGATGAAAGCCATGGCGCTCGGTGGGGTCGTTGAGGTCGCGTGGATGGGTGCGGCCATGTTAGGAGCCGCGCGGCGAACGTGTCAATCAGGGTCAGCCGCGCGCGAACGCAAATCAGAATTCAGGGCGCGGCGCACAGCGCGCGCACTTCGTCCGCGAAACGCTCGACGGTTTCGGGCTTCGTGTCCCACGCACACATCAGCCGGCAACCGCCCGAGCCGATGAACTGATAGAAGCGCCAGCCCTTCGCCCGCAGCGCCGCCGACACATGCGCGGGCAGTTCCGCGAACACCGCGTTCGCCTCGGGCTTGAAGAGGACGTTCACGCCGGGAATGTCCGCGAGGCGTGCGGCCATGAGTTGCGCCATTTCGTTCGAGTGACGCGCGTTGCGCAGCCACACGTCGTCGTCGAGCAGGCCGAGCCACGGCGCCGAGATGAAGCGCATCTTCGATGCGAGCTGCCCCGCCTGCTTCAGGCGATACGCGAAATCCGTGGCGAGCGCCTTGTCGAAGAACACGACCGCCTCGCCGACCGGCAGGCCGTTCTTCGTGCCGCCGAAGCACAGCACGTCGACGCCCGCGCGCCACGTGATCTCCGACGGATGCACGTTCAGCGTCGCGACCGCGTTCGCGAAACGCGCGCCGTCCATATGCAGCTTCAGATGCCGGCGCTTCGCGATAGCAGCGATCGCGCGGACTTCCTCGACGGTATAGACCGTGCCTACTTCCGTCGCCTGCGTGAGCGCGACTACCTTCGGCTTCGGATAGTGGATGTCGGCGCGCTTCGTGACGAGTTCCTCGATGGCATCGGGCGTGAGCTTGCCGTTCTCGCCCTTCGCCGTGAGCAGCTTCGAGCCGCCGGAGAAGAACTCGGGACCGCCGCATTCGTCGGTTTCGATATGCGCGAGTTCGTGGCAAATGACCGAGTGATACGACTGGCACAGCGAAGCCAATGCGAGCGAATTGGCCGCCGTGCCGTTGAAGACGAAGAAGACTTCGCAATCGGTCTGGAAGAGTTCGCGGATGCGGTCGCAGACGCGCGCGGTCCACGAATCGTCGCCATACGCGGGCTCGTGGCCGCTGGTGTTGGCCTCGACGAGGGCGGCGAGCGCCTCGGGGCAGATGCCGGCGTAGTTGTCGGAGGCGAAATGCTGGGTGAGTGGCGTGGGCGCTGTCATGGGAATCGCTGAGATGGCTCGGGGCTGCGCGCGAACGGTATGCGTGATGCGTCCGTGCGCAATGCCGGCCATTTTAGCGGTTCGGTCGCGCGGGCGCGGTCAAGCGATGCCGCTCTCGCGCGCTCAACGAACGCGAGCGGCAAGTATGCCGCCAGCCGCCCGCGTCCTACGGCTTACTTGCCGCTCGGCGCGCTCGCTGCCGCTGCCTGTTGAGCCTTCTTGTCTTTCTTGTTGGCTTCATGATGGCCGATCGCGCAGCCGCCGACCGCGCCCGCCGTGCCATGCTTGCCCGCCACGTGCCCCGCGACGCCGCCGACAGCCGCGCCTTCCATGCAGCCCTTCGCCTGCGCCGCTCCCGTCGAAGCGATCATCGCGGTGGCGAGCAAAACGGATGCGAATGTGCGATTCATGGTTCATCTCCCTTTGTGGTTGGATAAACCTGAGTTGCACGCCGTATGCCTGACAGCTTGTAATCGTTAATGCAAACGGCCCGATCGGCTTTCGCCGAATCGGGCCGCTTCGAACTGCTTAACGCCAGATGCGCTGCGCTTAGAGCTGTTGCTGCACCCAGCCCGTCACGCCCGCGAGCGCGGCCGGCAGCTTGGCCGGCTCCGTGCCGCCCGCCTGCGCCATGTCGGGACGCCCGCCGCCCTTGCCGCCCACTTGCTGCGCGACGAAGTTGACGAGCTCGCCCGCCTTCACCTTCTTCGATGCATCCGGCGTCACGCCCGCGATCAGGCTCACCTTGCCGCCATCGACCGATGCGAGCACGATGGCCGCGCTCTTGAGCTTGTCCTTCAGCTTGTCGACGGTTTCGCGCAGCGTCTTCACGTCCGCGCCTTCGAGTTCGGCGGCGAGCACGTGAACGCCGGAGACGTCAACCGCTTGCGAGACGAGTTCATCGCCCTGGCTCGATGCGAGCTTCGACTTGAGCGCGGCCAGTTCCTTTTCGAGCGACTTCACGTGCTCCTGAACCTGCCCGATGCGCTGCGTCAGTTCCGAGGGCTGCGCCTTCAGCACGCTCGCCGCCGCGTTGATGCGCGCCTCCAGGTCCTGCACGTAGCGCACCGCGTTGTCGCCGGTGATCGCCTCGACGCGGCGAATGCCCGCCGCCACGCCGCCTTCCATCACGATCTTGAAGAAGCCGATGTCGCCCGTGCGCTGCACGTGCGTGCCGCCGCAGAGTTCGCGCGAGAAGCCGAGATCGAGCACGCGCACCGTGTCGCCGTATTTCTCGCCGAAGAGCGCCATTGCGCCGCCCTTCACCGCTTCGTCGTAAGGCATGACGCGCACGACGCCCGGCGCGTTCGCCAGAATCTCAGCGTTCACGATCTCTTCGACGCGGCGGATCTGCTCGTCCGTCATCGGCGCGTTATGCGCGAAGTCGAAGCGCGTCTTGTCGGCATCGACGAGCGAGCCTTTCTGCTGCACATGCCCGCCGAGCACTTCGCGCAGCGCCTTGTGCATCAGGTGCGTGGCCGAGTGATTGCGCGCGGTGCGGGCGCGGCGCACGGCGTCGATCTGCGCCTTCACCACGTCGCCGACCTTGAGCGTGCCCTGCGCGACCGTGCCGTGATGACCGACGACATCGGCCTGCACCTTCAGCGTGTCGGCCACTTCGAAGCGCGTCGACGCGTTGACGAGCACGCCCTGATCGCCGACCTGACCGCCCGATTCCGCGTAGAACGGCGTGTGGTCCAGCACGACGACCGCTTGTTGTCCCGCTTGGGCCTCCTGAACCGACGCGCCTTCCACGTACAGCGCGACGATCTTCGCGTCGTCGAAAATCTCTTTCTCGTAGCCGTGGAACGTGGTCTTCGCGCCCGAGTATTCGAGGCCCTGCGCGAGCTTGAACTTGCCGGCCGCGCGCGCCTGATCGCGCTGGCGGGCCATGGCGTCGTCGAAAGCGGGTTCGTCGACCGTCACGCCGCGCTCGCGGCACACGTCAGCGGTCAGATCCAGCGGGAAACCATAGGTGTCGTGCAGCTTGAACGCGAGTTCGCCGTCCAGTTGCTTGACGCCCTTCTTTTCCAGCTCGGCGAGTTCGCCTTCGAGAATCGACATGCCGTGCTCGATGGTCTCGAAGAAGCGCTCCTCTTCCTGACGCAGCACGTCGGTCACGCGCTGCTGCGCGTCTTTCAGTTCGGGATACGCCGCGCCCATTTCCGCGACGAGATCGGCCACGAGCTTATGGAAGAACGCGCTCTTCTTGCCGAGCTTGTAGCCATGACGGATCGCGCGGCGCACGATACGGCGCAGCACGTAGCCGCGGCCTTCGTTGCCGGGAATCACGCCGTCGACGATCAAAAACGAGCACGCGCGGATGTGGTCCGCGATCACCTTCAGCGAGTTGTTCTCGAGATCGGCCGTGTTCGTTTCGCGGCCGGCGGCCTTGATGAGCGTCTGGAACAGGTCGATTTCGTAGTTGCTATGCACGTGCTGGAGCACGGCGGCAAGACGTTCGAGACCCATGCCCGTATCAACGCACTGCTTGGGCAGCGGCGTCATGTTGCCCTGCGCGTCGCGGTTGAACTGCATGAACACGAGGTTCCATATCTCGATGAAGCGGTCGCCGTCTTCCTCCGGCGACCCCGGCGGGCCGCCCCAGATTTCCGGGCCGTGGTCGTAGAACACTTCGGAGCACGGACCGCACGGGCCGGTATCGGCCATCTGCCAGAAGTTGTCCGATGCGTAGCGCGCGCCCTTGTTGTCGCCGATGCGGATGATGCGCTCGGTCGGCACGCCGATTTCCTTCGCCCAGATATCGTAGGCTTCGTCGTCTTCCTGATAGACGGTGACGGTGAGCTTTTCCGCCGGCAGCATGTAGACCTTCGTCAACAGCTCCCAGCAATAGTGGATGGCGTCGCGCTTGAAATAATCGCCGAACGAGAAGTTGCCGAGCATCTCGAAGAACGTGTGATGCCGCGCGGTATAGCCGACGTTCTCCAGATCGTTATGCTTGCCGCCCGCGCGCACGCTGCGCTGCGCGGTGGTCGCACGCGTGTACGGGCGCGATTCGGCGCCCAGGAACACGTCCTTGAACTGGACCATGCCCGAGTTCGTGAAAAGCAGCGTCGGGTCGTTGCCGGGCACGAGGCTCGACGAGCGGATGATCGTGTGGCCCTTCGATTCGAAGAACTTCAGGAATTTCTCGCGTATTTCGGCGGCTTTCATGGCGTACGGGGCGCGGTCTGCGTTCTCTGATGCGGTTTTTGGTATTGCCCGGCACGGCCTTGCGACAAGGACTTCCGGCCAGGCAGAGGTAATCTTCGATTATACGGGATTCGCCGCGCGGCCCCGCCCGATAACGGCCTTGGAGCGAGTCCCCGAATGTCGTCACGCGCAGTTCGCGTCCGCCCTGCTTTCGCGTCTGCGCGGTTTCGTGCGACAGTCGCGGGAAAAGCAGCCGATCCACCGAACCACATTCAAGCGAGCGATATATCGAATGGGAGCACTGAGCCATATCCGCGTACTGGATCTCACCCGCGTGCTGGCGGGACCGTGGTGCGCGCAGACCCTGGCCGATCTCGGCGCGGACGTCATCAAGATCGAGCGGCCCGGAACCGGCGACGACACGCGCCACTGGGGCCCGCCGTATCTGAAGACGCCGGACGGCGAGGACACGCGCGAAGCCGCCTACTATCTCGCGGCGAACCGCAACAAGCGCTCGGTGACGGTGGATATCGCGACCGAAGACGGCCAGCGCATCGTGCGCGAACTCGCCGCGCAAAGCGATGTGGTGCTGGAAAACTACAAGGTCGGCCAGTTGAAGAAGTACGGGCTCGACTATGAATCGCTTGCGCAGGTGAAGCCGGACATCGTCTATTGCTCGGTGACGGGCTTCGGGCAGACGGGTCCGTATGCACAGCGCGCGGGCTACGACTTCATCATTCAGGGCATCGGCGGGTTCATGAGCATCACCGGCGAGCGCGACGGCCAGCCGGGCGGCGGGCCGCAGAAGGCCGGCGTTGCCATCGCGGACCTGATGACCGGCATGTATGCGACGGTCGGCGTCCTAGCGGCGCTGAGTCATCGCGACAGAACGGGCGAAGGCCAGTACATCGACATGGCGCTGCTCGACGTGCAGGTCGCGATGCTCGCCAACATGAACACAAACTTCCTCGCGAGCGGCAAGCCGCCGGTGCGCTGGGGCAACGCGCATCCGAACATCGTGCCGTATCAGACCTTCCAGACGAGCGATGGCTGGATCATCGTCGCGGTCGGCAACGACGGCCAGTTCCGCAAGTTCGTCGAAGCGGGCGGACGCGCCGAGCTGGCCGACGATCCGCGTTTCGCGACGAACCCCTCGCGCGTGCGCAATCGCGATCTGCTCGTGCCGATTCTCGCCGACATGGTGCGCGCGCGCGGCAAGCATGGATGGCTCGCGGTGCTCGAAGCGGCGGGCGTGCCGTGCGGGCCGATCAACGATCTCGCGGAAGTGTTCGACGACCCGCAGGTGATCGCGCGGCGGATGCAGATCGACTTGCCGCATCCGGAAGGCGGCGCGGTGAAGCTCGTCGCGAGTCCGATCAAGATGAGCGCGACGCCGCCCGAAGCGCGCACGCATCCGCCGATGCTCGGCGAACATACGGCGAGCGTGCTCGCCGACGTGCTGGGTTACGACGACGAGAAAATCGCGCGGTTGCGGGCGTCGAAGGCGATTTGAGCCGAGATCAGCGCACGCCCGCGCCGATCAGCCCGCCCGCCGCCGCGCCCGCGACGGTGCCGAGCGGCCCGCCCGTCACCAGGTAGCCGAGCGCGCCGCCGGCAGCAGCGCCGACGCCGGCGTGCGCCTGCTGGCGCGACATACCCGAGCACGCGGCGAGGCTCGAAACGAGGGCGGCGGCCGCGGCGAGCTTGATGGTCGTGGTAGCGATCTTCTTCATGGCTGGGTTCCTTCTTCTGCTTGTGTTGTCGTTGTGATGTCTTGTTGTGTACTGCTTTGCCGGGGCGAAACCCGACGTGGCGAGCCGATCATAAAATCCGCCCGATGCGGCTCACAAGGCGATTTACGTCCCGTTACGGTCGTTACGAAACGGCGCGCGCGCCACCCGCCGACGGCGAGGCGCAACCCGCCTGCCCGCGCCGGTTGCGTAAGGTAGAATCGACCCGATATCCAGTCATGATTCGAACCCGTTCCGAGCCGCGCGGAACGGTTGCCGAACCGATCACACGCGAGCGCATCCGTTGGCACTCTTTTTCGCATGAACACCGATCGCAACGACGCCCCGGCGCCATCCAATTTCATCCGCAACATCATCGAAGACGACAACCGCTCCGGCAAATGGGCGCAGCGGGTCGAGACGCGTTTTCCGCCCGAGCCGAACGGCTACCTGCACATCGGCCATGCGAAGAGCATCTGCGTGAACTTCGGGCTGGCCGCGGATTACGGCGGCGTGTGCCATCTGCGTTTCGACGACACCAATCCAGAGAAGGAAAGCGTCGAGTACGTGGACTCCATCATCGACGCCGTGAAGTGGCTCGGCTACGACTGGAACAAGGACGGCCGCGAGCACAAGTACTTCGCGAGCGACTACTACGACAAGCTGTACGAGTTCGCCGAAATGCTGATCGCGAAGGGTCAGGCGTACGTCGACAGTCAGAGCGCCGAGGAAATGCGCGCGACGCGCGGCTCGGCCACCGAAGCTGGCATCAACTCGCCGTATCGCGACCGCACGCCCGAAGAGAACCTCGACCTCTTCCGCCGCATGAAGGCGGGCGAGTTCAAGGAAGGCGAGCACGTGCTGCGCGCGAAGATCGACATGGCCTCGCCCAACTTCAACATGCGCGATCCGGTCATCTACCGCATTCGTTTCGCGCATCACTACCGTACCGGCGACACGTGGTGCATCTACCCGATGTACGACTATGCGCATTGCGTGTCGGATGCGCTCGAGAACATCACGCATTCGCTGTGTACGCTCGAATTCGAGGATCATCGTCCGTTGTACGACTGGTTTCTCGCGCAGCTCGCGAACGACGGCGTCTTCAAGCGTCCGCTGCCGCAGCAAATCGAGTTCTCGCGCCTGAACCTCACGTATGCGATCACGAGCAAGCGCAAGCTCTTGCAACTCGTGCAGGAGCATCACGTCGATGGCTGGGACGATCCGCGCATGCCGACCATCGTCGGCGTGCGGCGTCGCGGCTTCACGCCGGAAAGCATCCGCCTGATGGTGGAGCGCGTCGGCGTGACGAAGGTGGATTCGTGGATCGACATGAGCGTGCTCGAAGGCGCGCTGCGCGACGATCTCGACGAGAAAGCGCCGCGCGCGATCGCCGTGCTCGATCCGCTGAAGCTCGTCATCGACAACTATCCGGAAGGCCAGACCGACGAGTGCAGTGCGCCGGTGCATCCGCATCACCCGGACCGTGGCACGCGCACGTTTCCGTTTTCGCGCGAACTGTGGATCGAGCGCGAGGACTTTCAGGAAACGCCGCCGAAGGGCTACTTCCGGCTGTTCCCGGGCAACAAGGTGCGGCTGAAGTATGGCTTCGTCGTGGAATGCACGGGCGCGGACAAGGACGAGAACGGCAACGTGACCGCCGTCCACTGCAACTACTTCCCGGACAGCAAGTCAGGCACGGAAGGCGCGAACGCGTACAAGGTCAAGGGCACGATCCATTGGGTCAGCGCGGCCACCGCCTACCCCGCCGAAGTGCGCATCTACGACCGGCTGTTCAAGGAGCCGCAACCGGGCGCGGGCGGCGCGGAGTTTCTCGACGCGCTGAATCCGGACTCGAAGCGCGTCGTCAACGCATATCTGGAGCCGAGCGCCCGCGAAGCCATGCCCGAAGACCGCTTTCAGTTTGAGCGGCACGGCTACTTCGTCGCGGACCGCGTCGATTCGCAGCCGGGCAAGCCGGTGTTCAACCGGATCGTCAGCCTGCGCGACAGCTGGGGCAAGCCGGCGTGATCGCCCGAAGGCTCACGCTCCGGACGAGGACGGCATGAACGAGCCACAACGGCCGGCAGTTCGCATGGTCTGCGCGATGGCGGCGGCGCTTGCCCTCGCGTGCCCGGCCGCACATGCGGCTTCCGCGCAGGCGGCGATCGACCAGATGCCGCCGTCGGCGACGCTGCGCAAGATCGCGGAGAACGGCGCCATCGTGCTGGGCGCGCGCGAGTCGTCGGTGCCGTTCTCGTACATGGTGCGGCAGCAGCCGACGGGCTATTCGTATGCCATCGCGCTGAAGGTGGTCGACGAAGTCAAGCGGCGGCTCAACATGCCGAACCTCGCGATCAAGAACGTGGTGGTCACGTCCGCGAACCGCATCTCCTACGTGGTCAACAACCAGATCGATCTGGAATGCGGCTCGACGGCGCATATCGCCGAGCGCGATCCGCTCGTCGCGTTTTCCAACAGCATCTTTCAGTACGGCATCCGCATGGCGGTGAAGCGCAAGTCGGGCATTCGCGACTACGCGGACCTCGCGGGCAAGACCGTCGCGACGACGGCAGGCACGTCGGATGAGCGCATCCTTCGGCAGATGACGCTGGAGCGCAAGCTGAACATGCGCATCATCAGCGCGCGCGATCACGCGGAAGCGTTCGGAGCACTGAAAAACGATCGCGCGGTTGCGTTCGTGATGGACGATCCGTTGCTCTACGGACAGATCGCCGAGCAAGGCACGGCGCGCAGCGACTACATGGTGACGGGCGAATCGCTCGCGACCGAGACGTACGGCTGCATGATGCGCAGGGGCGATCCGGTGTTCAAGCGCATGGTCGACGATGTGATTGCGAACATGCAGCGCAGCGGCGAAGCCGCGAAGCTCTACGAAGCGTGGTTCATGCAGCCGATTCCGCCCGACGGCATCAATCTGCGATTCCCGATGTCGCCGGAGATGAAGGCGCTCTTCGCGCATCCGAACGATCACCGGGTCGACTAAGGCGCGCGTAGGTTCAGTCGAGCGTTTCGTGCAATTCAGCGAGGGAAAGCGTCGTCTGAAAAAGCCGCGCGAGACTGCGGCTCGCGAAGCGGTCGACTTCCGCGGGACTGACCCAGCGGTACGCGTCCATCTCCGGAATCATGGTGCCGTCGCTATAGCGCGGGAAGTACGACTCGCACACGCACTTGGCCAGGTCCACTTCGTCGTCCGCGACGCGCACCGCGAAAAGGTGCAGGTCCTTGTCGCGCCGATAGACGAAGCGGCCCAGGTCCTTCAGATGCGCCAGGCGCTCGGCCGACAGCACGATGCCCGTCTCTTCGACGAGTTCGCGCAACGCCGCATCGCGCGGGCTCTCGTCCGGATCGGCCTGACCCTTGGGCACGTCCCAGTGCGCGGTTTCGGTCGCATGGCACAGCAGGACGTCGCCCTGTGCGTTCAAAATGACGACGCCGCACGATACGGTGCGGCCGGTCATCGCGCGTTCGCTCCGCTCATGCTCATTGTTTTTTCAGCTTCCATTTGCCGTCAGCTTGTTTGCAGGCGGTCGGGGCCCACGTCTGCGTCTGCCCTTTCGCGTTGGCGACCAGCGTGATCTTGCGGCATTTGAGCCCGTCAGAATCGAACGTGTTCTGCGGGGTCACGCTGCCGTCGATCGGCACGGTGTTGCCGGTGCCTTCGTTGTTCCAGTCGAGCGATTCGCCGTCCTTCTTGGTATCGAGCGCGGTTTGCGCGGCCTTGTTGAGCGCCTGTAGATCGCGCTGCTTCATGTACGTGATCGGCGTGTTGTTCAGAAAGCCCAGGTTCGCCGCGAAAGCGCCCGCGCTGGCGACGGCGAACGCGACGGCCACGGTCGTGCGGATGCAGGCGCGAGCGGGCGCTCGATGATGGATCGGCATGAAGATTCTCCTCGTTGCGAAGTCGTGCGGCGCCGGCGCGTCGACCTTCTCGCTCGCCAGCCGGCGTGCAGCGAGAATAGCATGAGGCGGCGGTCGGTTTTCTGACCGATTTCGGCTCGCTTTCGAGCTCGCGTTTCGTGACACGAGATGTCCGTTAGCGCACGAGGTGACAGGCGAAGTACTCGTCGAGGATATCGGTCATCTGCCACACCGGACACGGGCGGCGACAATGACCGTCGTAGCCCGCTTCTTTCAGCGCGGCGAGCGGCTCTTCAGGCAGAAAGCCGCTCATGGCGACAACGAGACGCGTCGCATCGTCCGGATGGGTCCGCAGTTCGCGGACGAGCGCGTAGTGAGCGCATCCGCCGATGCGCGTATCGATGAACAGCACGTGCGGATGCCATTCGCTGACGCCTTGTCTGAGCGAAGACACGTCGGCGACGAATCGCGCGGGAAAGCCCTTGAGGTCGAACAGCTTGACGAGCGACTCGCCGAGCGCGCGCTCCGTCGATGCGACGAGCACGCGCCGCGCATCGCGTTCGACGCGCAGTTGCCTGCGGTTCCATAGCGCGCATTGCGCCGTACTCGATTCGTAGGCTCGTTTGTTCATGCGCCCTCTTTCGCAGATTCATTCGGTGCATCGCGCGCCGCAATGATGCAGGCGCGCACCGCAAGCGAGCGGCGCTCAGGACGTTCGAAGGCGTTTATCGTGAGGCGCCGCGCGCGTGGGGACTATGGGCAGGAAGCGGGCCAGTTTGATGAGCGAATGATATGAGCTTTGTCCGTTCAATAGGATAACTAATTAAACGAAGCCAACATGAAACCGGCGAGCCTAAACGACAAAGGGCCACGCTAAGCGTGGCCCTTCGATATTCCTTTGGCCCGCCCTACACGATTCGAACGTGTGACCTACGGCTTAGAAGGCCGTTGCTCTATCCAACTGAGCTAAGGGCGGGTGACGGCTGCACGAAGAAGTCGCGCAGCCGGGAGACCCGGGATTTTACCTCATCCGACATGCCGCGCGGTCACGCGCATCAAACCGGCTGGGGGTGCATCATGAACCAGCCCAAGAAGAAGATGCCTGCGATCACGCAATAGACGCCGAACGACGCGAGCTTGCCGTGGCCTTCGAAATAGCGCATCAGGAAGCGCACGCTCAGGTAAGCGGCGATGCCCGTCAGCACGCCGCCGAGCACGGCGTCGAACAGTTGGCCCGGCGCGTGAAAGAGCTTCGGCAATTCGAGCACGCCCGCCGCGAAGATGATCGGCGTACCGAGCAGGAACGAGAATTCCGCCGCCGCTTCGGCCGTGAGACCCGCGCCGACGCCCGCGATCATCGTCAGGCCGCTGCGCGAGAAGCCGGGAATCAGCGCGCCGATCTGCGCCAGGCCGACGAGAAACGCCTGCTTGAACGTGAGTTTCTCCGGCGCGCGCGCGGCGCGGCTTCTCTGCAGGCGATCGCCGAGCCACAGCAGCACGCCGTTGACGATCAGCGCCGCCGCGACGATCCGCAGATCATGAAAAATCGCCTCCAGCCGCTTTTCCAGCAACAGACCGACGATGCCCGTCGGAATCGTGCCGATGATGAGCGCCCACATCATATGCGCGTCATCGTTGCGGCGTCCGCCGAAGGAGGCGAACCAGCCGCCGATCAGCGCGATCCAGCGCTTGCGGAAATACCAGAGCAGCGCGAGCGCCGTGCCGAGATGCAGCGCCACGAGAAACGGCAGCAACTGCGGCGCGTGCTTGTCGATATGCATGCCGATAAGACCAGGCACCAGCAATGTATGGCCGAGGCTGCTCACCGGAAAGAGTTCGGTTACGCCCTGAAGCACGCTGAGAAATACGAGAAACCAGAGAGTCACGCGTCGGTCCTTGTCATGGAGGAGTGAAGGACGCGCCGCAAAATCGCTCGCCGCGCCGTATGGCGCGAAGCGAAGATGAATGGGGAAAAAAATGGTGCGGCGCGCAAGCCGGGACCGATTATGCCTAGGGGAAAACCCAGCGCCAAGCGGCTTGCGCACACAAATGGACACCGACAGCAGAACGTCGGCGAGTCAGAATAAAACGGTAAGCAGAGACGAATAAAACCGAAAGAAACGCGTGACCGTTTATTAGGGTTTCAGCCTTTGAGTTTATAAAGAAAGAGCGCCGTGCTCCCGCCGAAGAGGCTAAACATCGCGACGCCCATTGCCATCGCCAGATCCATGTCGACTCCTGTCCGTCTGGTTCCTCACATTAGGTACATATAACAACACATCGCGATGACGCCGGGCAGTCGCGGTTTCCCGCAGAGGGTTTATGCGTAGAACAATCCAAGGCAGAATCGACGAATCCTTAAACCAGTCGGCCATTGAACGGAGTGCGTTGCCACCATGTCATCCGAGAAAGACGTCATCGAAATCGAGCGCGACGGCGCGGTCATCCGGCTCGCGCCGCATGCGGGCGGCCGGCTCATGACCTGGCGCGTCGGCGGCGAGCCGGTCATCCACTGGCCGGATTCGCTCGATGAAGCCGCCTGGTCGAATGCCGCGAAGATCCGCGGCGGCAATCCGCTGCTGTTCCCGTTTCTCGGGCGGCATTTCGTCGATGGCGAGATCGGCAAGTGGCGCGATCCGGACGGCGCCGTGCATGCGCTGCCGACGCACGGCTTCGCGCGCAATCTGCCCTTCTCTTCGACGCGCGATGCCGACGGCCACGGCGTGCGCATGACGCTCGTCGACAGCGACGCCACGCGCGAGGGCTACCCGTTCGCATTCCGCTTCGAGGCGGCCTACCGTCTCATCGATGCCGTCACGCTGGAGGTCGAACTCACGACATCGAATCCGGGCGAAGTCGCGCTGCCTTACTACGCGGGGCATCACTTCTACTTTCATCTGCCGCACGATCAGCGCGCGCAAAGCAGCGTCGAGCTGCCGCGCACGGAGCGGCGGCGCCAGTTGCCGGACGGTTCCATCACGGACGCCGAAACCGGCGCGCCGCGCTATTCGCTGGCGGATGCGAGTATCGTCGATTGCTTTCACTGCCTGACCGGACCTTCCGACGAACCCGTGCGGCTCGTCTTGCCGAACCGCACCGTGAGCTTCGAGCTGCAACAGCCGGATTCGGTGCCGTGGTACGCCGTCACGACGTGGACCGAATCGGATACGTCGGACTTCTATTGCGTCGAGCCGTGGATCGGCCTGCCCGACGCCATCCACAACGGCCGCGGCCTGCGCTGGCTCGCGCCGGGCAAGACCGAGACGGCGTCGCTTCGGCTCGTGGTCACGTCAGCGCCCTAAAGCACGCGCCCGCCGAGTCGCACGCGCCTTTCTGTGCGCGCAAATCCGGGACGGTAAAATCCTGCCTTCCTATCCGCCGCCGCCCGACGCGCGGCGGCGCTCTACGAGGTCAGGTTTTGCAGAAAAGAATTGGACAGGTCGTCCGCGCATCGGTCGTGGCATCCTTGGTCGCCGTGCTCGCCGCGTGCGGATCGGCCCCGGTCGCGCCGGGATACTATCGGGTGCAGCGCGGCGACACGCTCTCGAAGATCGCGCGGGAGAACCGCACGTCGACCAGGAACATCGCGCGCTGGAACGCGCTCACGAATCCGGACGCCATCGAAGTCGGCCAGGTGCTGCGCGTCGAGCCGCCTGCGGGCAGCGCGGGCGCGTCCGGCGCGCCGTCGGCGGGCGCCGCCACGACCGCAAAGAGCGACGCAAAGAGCGAAGCAAAGGCCGATGCACCGGCGAAGCCCGGACCGGGCGTCTCACTGGTGTGGCCCGCGCAAGGCACCGTGATTCGCGGCTTCGACGGCAAGAATTCGAAAGGCATTGACATCGCGAACTCGGCCGGCACGCCGGTCGTGGCGGCGGCGACCGGCAGCGTCGTCTATGCCGGCAACGGCCTGCGCGGCTATGGAAACATGCTGATCGTCAAGCATAACGACGACTATCTGACCGCCTACGCCCACAATCGCACGCTGCTGGTGAAGGAAGGCCAGACGGTGCAGCAGGGACAGCGGATCGCGGAGATGGGCGACACGGACAGCGATCGCACGATGCTGCACTTCGAGGTGCGCTACATGGGCCGCTCGACGGACCCGTCGCGCTATTTGCCGCCGCGCTAAGAGGCGCGCGGCCGTTACGAGGAAGAGAATGAGATTCGCAAACACGATGACCGCGGCCGCGCTGTTCGCGGCGGCGGCCTTGAGCGGCGCGCTGGCCGGCTGCGCGCACACCGCCACGATGACGTACCTGCCCTCGGGCGACACGGGCTTTGCCATCAACTGCAGCGGCAGCGACGCGAGCACGAGCTGGGCGGCGTGCTACAAGCAAGCGGGCGAAGTGTGCGGCGCGTACGGCTACGACGTGATCTCGAAGGACGCCGACAACGGTGCGACTTCCGGCGGTTCGGTGGCGGGCATCTTCGGCGCGAACATCAAGAATCGTTCGATGGTGATCCGCTGCAAGCAGTAAGGCTTGTGCGCTCAGGCGTCCGAAGGCGTGTCTTTTCGCGTCCTTCGCGTGCGCCAGCGGCCCGACGCCGGGTCGATGTGGGCGGCGAACCCGAAAAGCGCAGCGAGCGCGACAGGCGCGACGGCAGCGAAAACCCACAACAGATCCATGGCGAAACCCAGTTGCGACGAGTTGCCCCATCATAACCGTGCTGCAAAAATTTCGCTTCGATCCGCGTCAGAGCGTGTGGCTCAGTCGTTATGACCGATTCGCGGTCCTGCTTACTTCGGCTGCGGCTGCGTCGGCGCGATCAACATCGACGGCGGACGCGTGTCGGTCGGCACGCCGTGATAGTCGGGCGGATCTTGCGGAGGATGTTTCTGGCTGGAGGAATCGGCGCAAGCGGACAGCGCGATCGCGAAGACGGCGGAGCATGCGAACGACAAAGCGATACGCGGCATGAGGTTTCCTGGAAAAGACGAAGGGGTTACAAGCCGAGACTTGTAACCCCTTCGTTGTATCGTGGTCGGAGCGAAAGGATTCGAACCTTCGACCCTCTGATCCCAAATCAGATGCGCTACCAGGCTGCGCTACGCTCCGACGAGCCGCGTATTGTAGCGTCGATGCCCCATATCCGCAAATGCGCCGGCGCGGCGACGCAAAGAGCGGGCACGCAACGTTCTAGGCAACGTCAAAAACCCGGCCATTCCTTCTGGAGACGATCGATGAACCTCATCCTCTGGCGTCACGCCGAAGCCGAAGACCAGGCGTCGAGCGACCTGGCGCGTCAGCTCACCTCGCGGGGACGCAAGCAGGCGCAAGGCATCGCGAAGTGGCTGAGAGCGCGCATCGACGACGACGCCCTGTTCCTCGCGAGTCCCGCGACGCGCACGATCCAGACCGCCGAGGCGTTCGGCGACCGCTATCGCGTGGTGGACGATCTCGCGCCCGGCAAGACCGCGCAGCACGTGCTCGACGCCGCCGGCTGGCCCGATGGCGCGAGCGAAACGGTCGTCGTGATCGGGCATCAACCGACGCTCGGGCGCGTGGCCGCACGGCTTCTGACCGGACACGAAGCGGATTGGTCCATCAAGAAAAGCGGCGTGTGGTGGTTTCAGGGCCGCTCGCGCGGCGGCGACGGGCAAGTCGTGGTGCGCGCGGTGATGTGTCCGGACTTGCTTTAGGCGTCGAAAACGCATGTCGCCGGGGCGTGTGTCGTTTCATCGAAACGTCACTGCCAAGCCATGCGAGCGTCACCCGGCATCCTTACATTGGCGGAAAGTTAGTCACCTTTCCGCCGAGGAATGCCAATGCACGATCTGCCGACGCCTTTCCTGCCCTTCGGAGCGTCATCGCTCTCGCTCGATTCGCGCCGCCACCTTCCGCGCACGGCCGAGACCGTCGCCGGTCAGCACCGCTTGCAGGTGGCGTGGGCGCGCTCCGACGACGCGCTGCGTGAAGCCCAGCGTCTGCGCTACCGCGTGTTCGCCGAGGAAATGGGCGCGCGTCTGTCGGGCCCCGCCGGGCTGGACGTCGACGCGTTCGACGCCTATTGCGATCACCTGCTCGTGCGCGATCTCGATACGCTGAAAGTGGTCGGCACGTATCGCGTGTTGCCGCCGCATCAGGCGGCGCGCATGGGCCGGCTCTACGCGGAAAGCGAATTCGACGTGTCGCGTCTCACGCATCTGCGTCCGAAGCTCGTCGAAGTGGGCCGCTCTTGCGTGCATCCGGACTATCGCAACGGCGCGGTCATCATGTCGCTGTGGGGCGGGCTCGCCACGTACATGATGCAGAACGGCTATGAGACGATGCTCGGCTGCGCGAGCGTCGGCATGAACGATGGCGGTCACTATGCGGCGAATCTGTACGCTTCGCTACCCGCCGACGCGCTCACCGCGCATGAGTACCGCGCGTTCGCGCATACGCCGCTGCCGGTCGAGGAACTGCGCACGGGCGTCGCGGTGAGCCCGCCGCCGCTTGTCAAAGGCTATCTGCGCCTCGGCGCGAAGATTTGCGGCGCGCCGGCGTGGGACCCGGACTTCAACACGGCGGATTTTCTGACGCTCTTCCGCCTCTCCGACATCAACGCGCGTTACGCGCGGCACTTCATGGGCGATGCGGGACGTTAAGCGTCGGGAGGATGCTCAATCCGTGTAAATCACGCGATACGGCCGCCCGATCTTTTCCCATTCCATCGCTTCCTGCGCGAGGCTGTAGTCGGTCAGCGGATTGTTCGTGACCCACTCGCTCGGCAAACGCACTTCGAAGCCGCCGCCCGCGGCTTTTACCTCGATGCCGGGCAGCCCGACATCCGTGCGGCGGCGCGACAGAAGCGCGGCGAGCCGCAGGCAGAACAGCAGCGTCCAGTCGACGCCGCGCGCCTGCGCGAGCTTGCCGAGCTTGCCCGCGTGACCGAGCACGAGCGCCGCGAGCCGCGCCTGATCCGTGCGCGAGAAGCCGGGCATGTCGGCATTGCTCGCGATATACGCCGAATGCTTGTGATACGCGCTGTGCGCGATCGACAAGCCGATCTCGTGCAGCGACGCCGCCCACGCGAGAAACATGCGGTTCTCCGCGCTGCGCTCGCCGTCCGGCTCGCCGAGCTGATCGTAGAAGCTGATCGCCAGATTGCCGATGCGCTCGGCCTGCGCGGCATCGACGCCGTAACGGCGCTTGAAGCCCTCGACCGTCACCGTGCGCATGTCCTGATGCTGCGAGCGGCCGAGCAGGTCGTACAGCACGCCGAGACGCAGCGCGGCGTCGGTCGTATCGACGTATTCGATCCCCAGTTCCTCGAACACGCCGAGCATGATGGAAAGCCCGCCCGCGAGCACCGGAATGCGGTCCGGCTTCAGCGCGACGAGCTTCAGCCGGTTCACGTTCTCCGCCTTGATGAGCGCGCGCTTCAGCCGTTCCAGCCCGCCGCGCGAGATGCCGTGCGTGTACTCGGGATCGTTGAAGCCGTTCGCTTCGACCAGTTCGGCGAGCGCCCGCGCCGTGCCCGACGAGCCGATCGCCTGATCCCAGCCGGTCTGCTTGTATTCGCGCGAGATGATCTGAATCTCGCGCTTGGCGGCGAGTTCGGCCTGACGCATCGTGTATTCGTCGACGTTGCCGGCCGGGAAGAACTGGCGGCTGTGGCTCACGCAGCCGATGTAAAGGCTCTCCATGTGGATCGGCGTGTAATGCGCGCCGATGATGAACTCCGTCGATCCGCCGCCGATATCCACGACGAGCCGCTTGCCCGCACTCGCCGGCACGGAATGCGCCGCGCCCGCATAGATGAGGCGCGCTTCCTCGCGGCCCGCGATCACTTCGATCGGAAACCCCAACGCTATTTCGGCTTCGATCAGAAAGTCGTGCGCGTTTTTTGCGACGCGCAGCGTGTTGGTGGCGACCGCGCGCACCTGATCCGGGTGGAAGTCGCGCAGACGCTCCCCGAAACGCTTGAGCGCATCCCAGCCGCGCAACTGCGACGCGCGGTCGAGCATCTTGTCTTTCGAGAGACCGGCGGCGAGACGCACCGGCTCGCGCAACGCATCGACCTGATAGATCTGGCTGCCCGCGGGCGTTTCCTCGACCCGGCCGACGATCAGCCGGAAACTGTTCGATCCGAGGTCGACGGCGGCGAGAAGATGAGGATGAGTGACCATCGGATATCCGGGAAACGGTGAGGTGAGAAAGCGCAACCGGTGTCATCGACACGCTGCCGACAGAGACACGAATTCTATTTCATGCCGGCGCGAACATCGGAAAACGGAACAGAAGCGCGAACGCGCGCGCCCGCTAGCGACGCTATCCGCAATGTGAGTAGAATTTGTGAAAATCGTTCTGTCACAATAAAGACATCCTAGTGTGAGATCATCCGAACGCTTTTCTGCCCTTCCGATCGAGACACCTTACGCCCAGCCGATGTCCATACGTTATCCGCTCTTCAACCGTGAACTAGGCATCCTGGGTTTCAACGAGCGGGTACTGGCGCAAGCCGCCGACACATCGGTGCCGCTGCTCGAACGTCTGCGCTTTATCTGCATTACGAGCAGCAATCTCGACGAATTTTTCGAAGTCCGCATGGCCGGTCTTCAGGAGCAGATGCGCGACAACCCCGGCACGCTCTCGCCGGACGGCATGTCGCTGCAACACGTCTACGATCTCGTCTCCGAACGCGCGCAACGCCTCGTGCATCAACAATACGCGATGCTGCACGAGACAGTATTGCCCGCGCTCGAAATGGAAGGAATTTATTTTCATGGCGCGGAGACGTGGACCGAACAGCAGACCGCGTGGGCGCGCGAATACTTCCAGAACGAACTGCTGCCGGTGCTGACGCCGATCGGGCTCGATCCCGCGCACCCTTTTCCGCGCGTGCTGAACAAGAGCCTGAACTTCGTCGTCGAACTCGAAGGCACCGACGCGTTCGGCCGTCAGGCGATGATGGGCATCGTGCAGGCGCCGCGCGCGTTGCCGCGCCTCGTGCGCATGCCGGAGGCGCTCTCGGGTTATCCGCATGGTTTCGTGCTGCTGAGTTCTTTCATGCAGCACTTCGTGAGCGAACTCTTTCCGCATCTGACGGTGCGCAACTGCAATCAGTTTCGCATCACGCGCAATAGCGAGCTTTTCGTCGACGAAGACGAAATCACGAATCTGCGCGTCGCGTTGCAGGGCGAACTGCCCGCGCGCCATCTGGGCAACGCGGTGCGGCTCGAAGTATCCGCGGAAACGCCGCCGCATCTCATTCGCCGTCTGCTCGACGAAAGCCAGCTCAATCCGCGCGACTGCTATCGCGTGAACGGACCGGTCAATCTCGTGCGGCTCATGCAGTTGCCCGAAATGGTGGACCGGCCGGACCTCAAGTTCGTGCCGCACATTCCGTCGGTGCCGAAGTCGATTGCAAATACGACCAATCTCTTCGATGCCATCGATCAGGGCGATATCCTGCTGCATCATCCGTACGAGAGCTTTCAGCCCGTGCTGGAACTGCTGCTGCAAGCGGCCAAGGATCCGCAAGTGGTGGCGATCAAGCAGACCATCTACCGCACCGGCACCGATTCCCCGCTGATGGACGCGCTCATGCAGGCCGCGCGCAACGGCAAGGAAGTGACCGTGGTGGTGGAACTGCTCGCGCGCTTCGACGAAGAAACGAACATCAACTGGGCGTCGCAGCTCGAAGCGGTGGGCGCGCATGTCGTGTACGGCGTGGTCGGCCACAAGTGTCACGCCAAGATGATGCTGATCGTGCGCCGCGTATCGCAAGGCGGCAAGACCGTGCTCAAGCGTTACGCGCATCTTGGCACCGGCAACTATCATCCGCGCACGGCGCGTCTTTATACCGACTTCGGCCTCATGACCGCCGATCAGCAAATGTGCGAAGACGTGCATCACGTCTTTCAGCAGTTGACGGGCATCGGCGGCGAGCTTGCGCTGCATCAGCTATGGCAGTCGCCGTTCACGCTGCATACGAAGCTGATCGAAGCGATTCGCGCCGAAGCCGAACATGCGCGCGCGGGACGGCGGGCGCGCATCGTCGCGAAGATGAACGCGCTGCTCGAACCGACCGTGATCGCGGCGCTCTACGAGGCATCGCATGCGGGCGTGAAGATCGACCTGATCGTGCGCGGCGTGTGTTCGCTGAAGCCGGGCGTCGAAGATCTGTCGGAGAACATCACGGTGCGCTCGATCGTCGGGCGTTTCCTCGAACATCACCGCATCTTCTATTTCTATGCGAACGGCAAGGAAGACGTGTATCTGTCGAGCGCCGACTGGATGGATCGCAACTTCTTTCGCCGCGTCGAAGTGGCGTTCCCGATCCGTGACAGGCGTCTCAAGCGTCGCGTGATCGCCGAAGGTCTGTCCGTGTGTCTCGGCGACAACCAGTCGGCGTGGGTCATGCAAAGCGACGGGCATTATCGCAAGCGCCGTTCAGGCAAGGCGCTGCGCAATGCACAGTTGGGACTGCTCGCGAAGTTCTGTTCGTGATTCCTGAAGACACGGCGCGCAACGCGCCGTGCGAATTCAAGCCGCCACGGACTTGCGCAATGCCGTGCGCGACGCGGGAAAGCGCACGATGAACGTGCTGCCCCGCCCTACTTCGCTTTTCACGTCGAGATCGGCATGATGCCGTTGCAGCACATGCTTGACGATGGCAAGCCCGAGCCCAGTGCCGCCCGTATCTCGCGAACGGCTCCGGTCCACGCGATAGAAACGCTCCGTCAAGCGCGGAATATGCTCCGCCGGAATGCCGAGGCCGCTGTCGCGCACGGTGAAGACCGCGCGATCGTCCACGCGCTCCCATGACACGTCGATGCTGCCGCCATCGGGCGTGTAGCGCACCGCGTTGGTCACGAGATTGCCGAGCGCGCTCACCAGTTCGGTTTCCGCGCCCGCCACGGTCAGCGCGTCGTCGTTATGGAAGTGGATGCGATGACGCCCGCCCGAAAGACTGTTCGCGTCGTCTTCCAGATGACGCAGCACCGCGCGCATGTCGAGCAATTCGTCGCCGGGCGGATGGACATCGCCTTCGAGATTGGCCAGCACGAGCAGATCGCGCACGATGTTCTGCATGCGCATCGCCTGCTGATTCATCATGTCGAGATAACGCGCGCGGTCGGCTTCGTCGAGCGGCAATTCGCGCATCGTTTCGAGAAAGCCGGAGAGCACGGTGAGCGGCGTCTTCAGTTCGTGCGAGACGTTCGCGACGAAATCGCGGCGCATGGAATCGGTGCGCTCGAGTTCGGTAATGTCTTGCGTGAGGATAAGCTTGCGATTCTCGCCGTACGGAAACACCTGCACCGAGACACTGCGCTGCCGGTTCGCGCCCATGCCCCGCATGATGAGCATCTCTTCGTAGCGGTGCGAATTCAGATAGCGGATGAAATCCGGATGACGCACGAGATGCGTGATGTGCTGCCGCAGATCGCGCTTCGCGTCCAGCCCGAAGTGCTTCTCCGCGATGGCGTTGCACCATTCGATCTGGTCGTGATCGTCCAGCATCGCCACGCCGTTCGGCGATGCCTGAATCGCCTGAATGAAGCGCGAATGCTGCTGCTCGACCTGACGCACCTGCGCGTGCCAGCGTTTGGCGAGCTTGTGCAGGCGGTAATAGATCTCGCCCCAGATGCCGAGCGCGCTCGGCACCTGGCCGTACACCGGCGCGTCCAGGAGACGCCACAGCCGCTGCGTGTGATACGTGCTCACGAAGCTCTGCACGACGAGCATGACGACGGCGACCGCGAGCGCTACTCGCACGCCCGCGATTGCGCCGATCGCGGCGCACAGCACCGCGAGGAGCGCGAGGGACACGATGGAACGCGTCCAGATGATGTTCATGTTGTCGGGAGATCGAAGAAGGCGAAGATGCGCGCGGGCTCAGGCGCCCTTCGCGAGCCGATAGCCGCTGCCGCGTACCGTTTCGATCATAGCATCGCAGCCTGCGGGCTTGAGCGCGGCGCGCAGACGCTTGATATGCACATCGACCGTGCGCTCCTCGACGAACACGTGATCCCCCCAGACCTGATCGAGCAGCTGCGTGCGGCTGTGCACGCGCTCCGGATGCGTCATGAAGAAATGCAGCAGGCGGAACTCCGTCGGCCCGAGATCGAGCTTGATGTCGTTGCCCGAATGATTCGCCGCCACGCGATGCGTCGCCGGATCGAGACGCAGGCCGTTGATCGCGACGACGTCTTCCGTCAACTGCGGCGCGCGCCGGCGCAGCACCGCCTTGATGCGCGCCATCAGTTCCTTCGGCGAGAACGGCTTGGTCACGTAATCATCCGCGCCGATTTCGAGCCCGAGCACCTTGTCCTGCTCGTCGCCGCGCGCGGTGAGCATGATGATCGGAATGTGCTTCGTGCGCTCGTTGTTGCGCAGCTCGCGCGCGAACGCGATGCCGGACTTCGCGGGCAGCATCCAGTCGAGCAGCACGAGGTCGGGCAGCACGTCGCTGATCAGGTTTTGCGCCTGCTCCGCGTTATAGGCGCGAATCGGGCAATGTCCCGCATGTTGCAGATTCACCGAGATCAGCTCGGAGATCGCGGGTTCGTCTTCGACGACGAGGATACTGCTGGGCATCGGCACCTCTTGACCTTTTTGCTTGAAGTGAATCGTTGGATTAACTGAGCGCCTCGCGTTCGAGCTGGTCGCGCGAGATGTGGCGCACGTCCGTGCCCTTCACGATGTAGATGATGAACTCGGCGATGTTCTTCGCGTGATCGCCGATACGCTCGACCGCTTTCGCGATGAAGAGATAATCGAGTCCCGCCGAAATGGTGCGCGGGTCTTCCATCATGTAGGTCACGAGCTTGCGCACGAAGGCGCGGAATTCTTCGTCGATGGCCTTGTCGTCGCGCACGATCTGCGCGGCGGCGACCGTATCGAGACGCGCGAACGCATCGAGCGCGCGGCGCAGAATCGACACGGCCATCTCGCCCGAGAGCTTGATTTCCGCGATGTTCACCGTGCGGCCCGCGCCGTCTTCGTTGATGCGCTTCACGCGCTTCGCGATCTTCTCGGCTTCGTCGCCGGCGCGTTCGAGATTCGTGATGGTCTTCGAGATCGCCATGAGCAGACGCAGGTCGCGCGCGGCCGGCTGACGGCGCGCAATGATGTTGCTGCACTCCTCGTCGATTTCCACTTCCATCGTGTTCAGGCGCGCTTCCGCCGCGATCACGCGATCGGCGATCTGCACGTCGAATTCGTTCAGCGCCTGCATCGCCGCGGTGATCTGCGACTCGACGAGACCGCCCATTTCCAGCACTTTCGAGGACACCGCGTTCAGATCGGCGTCGAACTGGCTCGACAGATGTTTATCGGACATGTTCTGCTCCTGTAGTCCTTTGTTCGTTGGCTGACCGGCCGATCAGCCAAAGCGGCCCGTGATGTAGTCTTCCGTTTCCTTGCGGGCCGGCTTGATGAAGATCTTTTCCGTGTCGCCGAATTCGATCAATTCACCGAGGTACATATAGGCAGTGTAGTCCGAGCAGCGCGCGGCCTGCTGCATGTTGTGCGTGACGATCACGACCGTGTAGTCGCTCTTCAGCTCCGCGATCAGTTCTTCGATACGGCCGGTCGAGATCGGATCGAGCGCCGAGCACGGTTCGTCGAGCAGCAGCACTTCCGGCCGGATGGCGATGCCGCGCGCGATGCACAGCCGCTGCTGCTGGCCGCCCGAAAGACCGTAGCCGCTTTGCGTGAGCTTGTCCTTCACTTCGGTCCAGAGCGCGGCCTTCGTGAGCGCCCATTCCACGCGGTCGTCCATTTCCGAGCGCGACAGTTGCTCGAACATCTTCACGCCGAACGCGATGTTGTCGTAGATCGACATCGGGAATGGCGTCGGCTTCTGGAACACCATGCCGACGCGCGCGCGCAAGAGCGAGATGTCCTTCGTCGTGTCGAGCAGATTGGCGCCGTCCATCAGGATCTCGCCTTCCGCGCGCTGCTCCGGATAGAGCGCGTACATCTTGTTGAACGTGCGCAAGAGCGTGGACTTGCCGCATCCCGAAGGACCGATGAACGCGGTCACTTTCTTCTCTGGAATGCGCAAGTTGATGTTCTTCAGCGCGTGATACTTGTTGTAGAAGAAGTTGAGGTTGTTCACCTCGATCTTCGGCTTGATGGAATCCGCAGGCTGCGAACCATGCGTCGGACGTACGCTGCCCGGCGCGGGACCGCGCTCCACCGGCTTGTCTTCAGTCTTCGAATTCAGGTGGCTGACACCACTTTCGACCATGTTCATGGAATCACTCCACCCTTATTTCTTCGAGAAAATCGCGCGCGCCAGGATATTCAGACCCAGCACGCCGAGCGTAATCAGGAACACGCCGGCCCACGCGAGCGTTTGCCATTGCGGGAACGGGCTCATCGCGAACTTGTAGATCGTCACCGGCAAGTTCGCCACCGGCTGATTCATGTCGAGCGTGAAGAACTGGTTCGACAGCGCAGTGAACAGCAGCGGCGCGGTCTCGCCTGCGATGCGCGCAACCGCCAGCAGCACGCCCGTCACGATGCCGCCAACCGACGCCTTCAGCGTGATCGACATCACCATCTTCCACTTCGGCGTGCCGAGCGCGAAGGCCGCCTCGCGCAGCGCGTTGGGCACGAGGTTCAGCATGTTTTCCGTCGTGCGGATGACGATGGGAATCTGCAAGAGTCCCAGCGCGATCACGCCGGCCCAGCCCGAGAAACGCCCCATCTTCGCGACGACGAGCGCATACACGAAGAGACCGACGACGATGGACGGCGCGGACAACAGAATGTCGTTGATGAAGCGCGTCACGTTCGCGAGCCAGCGCTTCTGCCCGTATTCCGCGAGATAGACGCCCGCGAGAATGCCGAGCGGCGTGCCGATGCACGTTGCGAGCACGACGAGCATGAGACTGCCGACGATCGCGTTGGCGAGACCGCCGCCATCGGTGTTCGGCGGAGGCGTCGACTGCGTGAAAAGCTCGACGGAGAGGCCCGAGACGCCGAGCTTCAGCGTCGTGAAGAGAATCCACACGAGCCAGATAAGGCCGAACGCCATGGCCGCGAGCGAAAGCGTCAGCGCGATCGCGTTGGTGCCGCGGCGGCGGCGTTGCAGCTTCGTGCGCGTGGCGACCGTGCGCTCTTGATCCTGATTGAAGGTTGCGGGACGGCTCACTTTGCACCCTCCGCGCGCTGCATGCGCATCAAGAGCAGCTTCGAAAGCGCGAGCACGATGAACGTGATGACGAACAGAATCAGGCCCAGCTCCATGAGCGCGGACGTATGCAGGCCGGGGCTCGCTTCCGCGAATTCGTTCGCGAGCGCGGAGGTGATGCTGTTGCCCGGCGAAAAGAGCGACACGTTGTCGAGCAGATTGGTGTTGCCGATCACGAAGGTCACCGCCATGGTCTCGCCGAGCGCGCGGCCGAGACCGAGCATGACGCCGCCGATCACGCCGGCGCGCGTGTACGGCAACACGATCTTCCACATCACTTCCCACGTCGTGCAGCCGATGCCGTACGCCGATTCCTTCAGCAGCACGGGCGTGACTTCGAACACGTCGCGCATCACGGACGCGATGTACGGAATGATCATGATGGCGAGAATGACGCCCGCGCACAGAATGCCGATGCCGATGGGCGGTCCCTGAAACAACGCGCCGATAAGCGGCACGCCGCCGAGCACCGCGCCGAGCGGCTTTTCGAAGTACGTCGCGAAGATCGGCGCGAATACGAGCAGACCCCACATGCCGTAGACGATCGACGGAATCGCCGCGAGCAGTTCGATGGCGACGCCGAGCGGCCGGCGCAGCCACGTCGGCGACAGTTCCGTCAGAAAGAGCGCGATGCCGAAGCTCACCGGCACCGCAATGATGAGCGCGATGATCGAGGTGGCGATGGTGCCGTAGATGGGCACGAGCGCGCCGAAGCTCTCGCTGGGCGGATCCCACTCCGCGCGCCAGAGAAAGCTGAGGCCGAATTTCTCGATGGTCGGCATCGACGCAATGATCAGCGAGACGATGATGCCGCCAAGCAGGAGCAGCGTCACGACGGCTGCGAGCCGCGTGATGCCGCCGAAAATGATGTCGCCGATACGGCTCGGCGCGCGCTGCGATTGCGCCGCCGGCGGTGCCGACGCTAAATTGATGTCCGACATGGGAGCCTTGGTTACGCTACGTGTCAGACGCGCGGCAACCTTTCGATCGCCGCGCGGCTTGTTGCTGCTTCGTTACTGCTTCTTTACTGCTTCTTTGCTTCCTCTGCTTTGACTGTCCGCCGCTTCAGCTTAGGACAGTTTCAGCTTGTGTGACTGCGATACTTCTTGGCTATTACTCTGCGACCGGCTTGCCCGCGCTGTCCTTGACCTTCGCCTTCCATTGCGTGCGGATTTCCGACACGACCGATTCCGGCAGCGAGATGTAGTCGAGGTCGTTCGCAGCCTGGCCGCCGTTCTTGAACGCCCAGTCGAAGAACTTGAGCGTTTCCGCGCCCTGCGCCGCCTTGTCCTGCGTCGAATGCAGCAGCACGAAGGTCGCGCCGACGATCGGCCATGCGTCCTTGCCCGGCTCGTTCGTCAGGATCTGATAGAACGACTTCGACCAGTCCGCGCCCGCAGCCGCCGCCTTGAACGTCTCCGTCTTCGGCTCCACGACCGTGCCCGCCGAATTCTTGAGGCCGACGTAGGTCATGTGGTTCTGCTTCGCGTACGCCCACTCGACATAGCCGATTGCGCCCGGCAGACGCTGCACGAACGCCGCTACGCCGTCGTTACCCTTGCCGCCCGTTCCCGTCGGCCAGTTGACCGTCGAACCCTCGCCCACCTTCGACTTCCAGTCGGCGTTGACCTTCGACAGATAATTCGTCCAGATGAAGCTCGTGCCCGAGCCGTCGGCGCGGCGCACCACGGCGATGTCGGTGTCCGGCAGCTTGACCTTCGGGTTCAGCGCGGCGATAGCCGGGTCGTTCCACTTCTTGATCTTGCCGAGGTAGATGTCGCCGAGCACCTGGCCCGACAGCGTCAGTTCGCCCGCTTTCACGCCCGGCACGTTGATGACCGGCACCACGCCGCCGACGACCGTCGGGAACTGGAAGAGGCCGTCTTTCGCGAGCTCGTCATCTTTCAGCGGAGCGTCCGAGCCCGCGAAATCCACCGTCTTCGCGATGATTTGCTTGATGCCGCCCGACGAGCCGATGCCCTGATAGTTGACCTTGCCGCCGCCGCTCTTCTGATAGGCATCTGCCCACTTGGTGTAGATCGGAGCTGCGAAGGTACTGCCCGCGCCGGTGATATCGGCCGCTTGCGCAGAGATGGCCAGCATTGCGCCAATTACGCCAGCGAGCGCGGTGTGCATCAATTTCATGAGACCTCCAGGGTTGAATAGCGTGTGGGACGACACGCGAAATATAGGCAGTCTCTGTGACAGTAATGTGACTCTCGGTTAAGGGGATGTGACAGCCGACTTTCAAACGGAAAGTCGACCGAGCGTTCATTCGTCAGGCTGCCAACGGGCAAGAAAAAAGCGGGCCGAAGCCCGCTTTAGCGACATACGCGTTTTTCTGCGAACGCTTACGAAGTCACGTCCTTCACGACCTGCGCAATCGTTTCCGCGTGCCGGACGGCGTCTGCCTGCGCGGCGGCTTCCACCATCACGCGCAACACCGGTTCCGTTCCCGACGCGCGGATCAAGACCCGGCCGCGCGATTCGAGGGAATGCTCGGCTTGCTCGACGGCGCGGCGGATCGCGTCACTGTTCTTCCAGTCCGCGCCCGCTTTCATGCGCACGTTGATCAGCTTCTGCGGGAACAGGCTCACGCCGTCGAGCAGTTCGGCGAGCGTCTTGCCGCTGCGCTTGAGCGCCGCGAGCACGAGAAGCGCCGAGACGATGCCGTCGCCCGTCGAGTGCCGGTCCAGCGACAAAATGTGGCCCGAACCTTCCGCGCCGAGCTGCCAGCCGTGCTCGCGCAGCTTTTCGAGCACGTAGCGGTCGCCGACCGCCGCACGGACAAACTGCACGCCGGCCTCCTTCAGCGCGACTTCGACCGCCATGTTCGTCATCAGCGTGCCGACCGCGCCTTCCACGTTGCCGTGCGTCGCAATGCGGTCCTTCACCAGCACGTAAAGCAGCTCGTCGCCGTTATAGAGGCGCCCGGCCGAATCGACGATCTGCAAACGGTCCGCGTCGCCATCCAGCGCAATGCCGATATCCGCGCCATGCTCCTTCACCGCGCGCACGAGCGCATCCGGGGCCGTCGCGCCGACGCCATCGTTGATATTGAAGCCGTTCGGCGACACGCCGATCGGCACCACTTCCGCGCCGAGTTCGTGGAACACGTGCGGCGCGACGTCGTACGCCGCGCCGTGCGCGCAGTCGACCACCAGCTTCAGGCCGCGCAAGTCGAAGCTCGCGGGGAACGTGCTCTTGCAGAATTCGATGTAACGGCCGCCCGCGTCGTCGAGGCGGCGCGCCTTGCCGAGCCGTTCGGACGGCGCGCAGTCCATCGGCTGTTCGAGTTGCGCCTCGATCTCGTGTTCGACTTCGTCGGGCAGCTTGTTGCCATCGGCGGAGAAGAACTTGATGCCGTTGTCCTCGTAGGGATTGTGCGACGCGCTGATGACGACGCCCGCCGACAGCCGCAGTGCGCGCGTCAGATAGGCGACGCCGGGCGTGGGCATGGGACCGGCGAGCATCACGTCGACGCCGGCTGCCGAGAAGCCGGACTCGAGCGCCGCTTCGAGCATGTAGCCGGACACGCGCGTGTCCTTGCCGATGAGCACCGTCGGCCGGTTGCCCTTCTGTAGCGACCGGTCGCCGCCCGCGAGCACCTTGCCGGCCGCGTAGCCTAGCCTGAGCACGAAGTCCGGCGTGATCGGGGCCGCGCCGACGCGTCCGCGAATGCCGTCCGTTCCGAAATATCGTCTTGCCATTGTTGCCTGACCCTCCTCGCGGATTACGGCGCCTGTTCTGATCCGCGTTGTTCGTTGGAAAGCTGCGAGCGCGAGCGCCTTCGCCGCAGTGCTGCGACGCGAGCGCGTCAATCGTGCGCGCGACGCGCCGCCTGCCCGGTGGCTTGCCAAACTTTCAATGCGTCTACGGTCTCGGCCACATCGTGCACACGGATGATGGCCGCGCCACGTTCGGCAGCGCACACCGCCGCCGCGATGCTCGCGAACACGCGCTCGCCCGCGCTGCGACCGGTGACGGCACCGAGCATCGATTTGCGCGACATGCCGGCCAGCAGCGCGCGATGCGTGCCGGTTGGCAGCGTTGCCGCGAGTTCGGCAAGTAGCGTGTAATTATGCCCGACGGTTTTGCCGAAGCCGTAGCCGGGATCGAATGTGATGCGATTCGCCGCAATGCCCGCCGCCGTGAACGCGGCGAGCCGCTCGGCGAAGAAGTCTCGCACCGACGCGACGACGTCGTCGTAGACCGGTTCGTGCAGTTGCATCGTGCGGGGCTCGCCGAGCATGTGCATTACGCACAGTCCGCAGTTGCTGTCCTTCACAGCGTCCAGTGCGCCGTCCTGACGCAGCCCCCAGATGTCATTGATCATGTCCGCGCCCGCTTCGAGCGCGGCGCGCATCACGGCGGGCTTGTAGGTATCGACCGAAAGCGGAACCTGCACGCCGCGCAATGCTTCGACAATCGGGACGACGCGTTCGAGCTCTTCGTCGAGCGGGACGGGCGGCGCGCCCGGTCGAGTCGATTCGCCACCGATGTCGATCATGTCCGCGCCGTCGGCAAGCATCTGCTCGGCGCGCGCCAGCGCCGCGTCGCGGGAAAGGAAGCGGCCGCCGTCAGAAAACGAGTCGGGCGTGACGTTCAGGATGCCCATGACGAGCGGACGTTCGAACGTCAGCGTGAATCGTCCGCATTGCAGCGGCTCGGCGAGGACGGGGGAGGATGTGAGTGTGGTCAAGCGAATGGGCGAGAGCGAGTGACTGGGCGTTCGACCCGGCAGAACGCGGGCCTGAAAATAAAAATGGGCCGGCGTGCATTGCACGCCGGCCCATGATACGACTCGGGAAGCTTAGGCCGGCGCGGTTGCGCTGCCCGGCTTCACTTCGGTGCCGCTATTGCCGCTCGAAGGCGAATCGCCCGACGGCGGCGGCATGTTCTTCGGCGGACGCGGCGGACGGCCGGCCATGATGTCGCTGATCTGGTCTGCGTCGATGGTTTCCCATTCGAGCAGCGCCTTGGTCATGGCTTCGACCTTCTCGCGGTTGTCTTCCAGCAGCTTGCGCGCAAGCGCGTACTGCTCGTCGAGAATGCGGCGGATTTCAGCATCGACCTTTTGCAGCGTCGCTTCCGAAACCGTCTTCGACGCGAGCTTGCCGAACATGCCGTCCGGTTCCGTGTCGACGTACACCATGGTGCCGAGCACGTCGGACATGCCGTAACGCGTGACCATGTCGCGCGCCATCTTCGTTGCGCGCTCGAAGTCGTTCGAAGCACCGGTCGACATCGAGTTCAGGAACACTTCTTCCGCTGCACGGCCGCCGAACAGAATCGCGATTTCTTCCAGCATCTTGTCGCGATACAGGTTCACGCGATCATGCTCCGGCAACTGCCACGTGACGCCCAGCGCCCAGCCGCGCGGCATGATCGTGACCTTGTGAACCGGGTCCGCGTGCGGCAACAGCTTGGCGACGACCGCGTGGCCCGACTCGTGGTACGCCGTGTTGCGGCGTTCCTCTTCGCGCATGACCGCCGACTTGCGCTCCGGACCCATGAAGATCTTGTCCTTCGCGTCCTCGAAGTCCTGCATTTCGACGATCCGCTTGCCGCGACGCGCCGCAAAGAGCGCGGCTTCGTTCACGAGGTTCGCGAGATCCGCACCCGAGAAGCCCGGCGTGCCGCGCGCGATGACCGATGCGTCCACGTCGTTCGCAATCGGCACCTTGCGCAGATGCACCTTCATGATGTGCTCGCGGCCGCGGATGTCCGGCAGACCGACGTACACCTGCCGGTCAAAACGGCCCGGACGCAAGAGCGCCTTGTCGAGCACGTCCGAACGGTTCGTCGCGGCGATCACGATCACGCCGGAATTCGCCTCAAAGCCGTCCATTTCGACGAGCATCTGGTTCAGCGTCTGCTCGCGCTCGTCGTTGCCGCCGCCCATGCCGGCGCCGCGATGACGACCGACCGCGTCGATTTCGTCGATGAACACGATACACGGCGCATGCTTCTTGGCCTGCTCGAACATGTCGCGCACGCGGGCCGCGCCCACGCCGACGAACATTTCCACGAAGTCAGAACCCGAAATGCTGAAGAACGGCACCTTGGCTTCGCCCGCGATGGCGCGCGCCAGAAGCGTCTTACCGGTACCCGGAGGGCCGACCAGCAGCACGCCGCGCGGAATGCGCCCGCCGAGCTTCTGGAACTTCTGCGGATCGCGCAGGAAGTCCACCAGTTCCGACACCTCTTCCTTGGCTTCGTCGCAGCCGGCCACGTCCGTGAAGTTGATCGCGTTGTTGTTTTCGTCGATCAGCCGCGCTCGCGACTTGCCGAACGAGAACGCCCCGCCTTTGCCGCCTCCCTGCATCTGCCGCATCATGTAGAACCAGAAACCGATGATCAGGATCGTCGGCCCAAGGTAGTACAGCGCGGAGACGAGCGCATTCGGTTCATCGTCAGCCTTGCCGCTGACCTGAACGCCGTATTTCATCAGATCGCCGACCATCCAGATGTCGCCGGGCGACACGATCTGGTACTTCTGGCCGTCTGTCGGAGTGACCGTGAGATTGCGCCCCTGAACCGTGACGTTCTTGACCTTGCCGTTCTTCGCGTCGTCCATGAACTGCGAATACGACACGCCTTCCTGGACGCGGGGCTTATCGAACTGCTTGAACACCGTAAACAGCACCAGTGCGATCACGAGCCACACTGCCGCTTTAGAGAACATATTGTTGTTCAAAGCACCACTCCTCACTCATAGACGGGCGCCTACATAAACCTTGCGGCGCCACCAAAGCATTCTAATCCAGACCGCTAACCCCTGCCATAAGGTTTCACTACCGCCTAAATAGCGTTAGATGGTCTTTTTTCGGCATAATCCGCGAAAATATCGCTGAAATTCGCCGACATCGTTTAAGCGGGTCCTGCAGCCGGATTTTTGAGCCGCCGCCCGAGGATAAAAGTCTCGGACGATTTGTCCCGGGACGCCTTGGGCTTGCGCGGCGCGACCACTTTGAACTGGTGCTTGAATTTCTCGACGATCTGGCTATAGCCGCTGCCATGAAAACATTTGACCAGCAGCGCCCCTTCGGGTTTCAGGTGGTTTTGAGCGAATTCCAGCGCCAGGTCGCAAAGATGCTCGATCCGCGCCGCATCCGCACTCGCTACTCCGGAGAGGTTGGGGGCCATGTCGGAGATTACAAGGTCCACTTGGCGCTCACCGACGATTTCGTCCAGTTGCGCGAGCACCGTGTCTTCGCGGAAGTCGCCCTGGATGAACGTCACGTCCGCGATCGGCTCCATCGGCAGAATATCGAGCGCGATGATCGTGCCGTCGATGCCGCCCTCGCGCTGGGCGTCGCGCTTCGAACCCTGCGCGAGCTTGTTGCGCGCGTACTGGCTCCAGCTTCCGGGCGTCGAACCCAGATCGACGATGACCTGCCCCGGCTTGATGAGCTTGTCCTGCTCGTCGATCTCCTTGAGCTTGTACGCCGCGCGGGCCCGATAGCCCTCGCGCTGCGCCATCTTCACGTACGGATCGTTGATGTGGTCATGCAACCACGAATGATTGAAGCGATTCTTTGCCATTCAAGCTGAACTCATGCCGCGTTCGTGCGGCGTGGAAGGTGTTTCGGTGGCGCGAGCAACGCGCGCCGATGCGTGGTCTCGGGCTTGCGTGCCCCTGCGTGCCCCTGCGTGTCGTTGCTTGCCGTTGCGTGCGCGAAAACTTGCAGCAACATGCGGCGCTTTTAGCGGATAATACGCGTCTTGTCGGCCGGAACGTTTCCGCGGGCGCCCGAATGCGCCCGGCAATCGCGTCTCCGGCCTATTTTGTTTTTGGCGGCGGTCCACCTCGGCCGGCCGAACCCGGCCGTCTTGCCGGCTTCTTCGCACTTCGCATTACGCGTCTGGCACGCCGTCAGGCCCGCGCCGCCCTATTTTAGTCGACTCCCCAATTTCTCATGCCAGCTCTCGAACTCTCTCCTGCCCAACGCTCCGACCTGCGCTCCCAGGCCCATGCGCTCAAGCCCGTCGTGCTCGTCGGCGCGGAGGGTTTGACGGATGCCGTGCTGAGCGAAATCGGCGTGCACCTCGAAGCGCACCAGCTCATCAAGATTCGCGTGTTCGGCGACGACCGCGAAGCGCGCATCGCCATCTACGACGAAATCTGCGACCGCCTGAACGCAGCGCCTATCCAGCATATCGGCAAGCTGCTGGTCATCTGGAGGCCCGAAGGCGCCGCGCCGGCCAAGAGCCGCGGAACGCGCACGCGCAGCACCATGCCGCCGAGCGCGGCCGAAGCCGTCGAGCGTCCTTCGAAGGGCCGCGCGCCGCGCATCGTCAAGGCCGTCAAGATTTCGCGCGATGCGCCGGCGTTCAAGAAGCCGAAGAAGCAGACGCTCAAGGTGCTCGGCAACGAGCGCGTGACCGCGGGCGGCAACGTGAAGCGCGCGAAGAAGCGTCAGACGAGCTCGAAGCGCCAGCATCAGGCCGCGAAGTAAGCAGCGCGGCGCGAGAACGTTCGCGCCGCATGCGGCCACGGCGCGAATCAGCTTCGCGCCCGCTTGGCCGCCATCTTCGCCGATTTGTTCTTCGGCACGATGGCGCTCGGCGCACTGCCCGGCAAGCGCCACACGAGCGCGATGCCGAGAAGACATTCGATCAGATAGATGGCGCTCGATATGCCATGCAAAATGCCGAACTGCCGCGCATACGGCGAACTGGCGAGATCGGTGCCGGCGGCCTGCGCCGCCATGCGCAGCGAGTTCATGAACGGCTGCAACGCGAAGTAACCGGCGAGCACGCACACCAGCATGACCGCGACAATCCACCGCACGCGCTTATAGTCGGCGATACCGCTTTTCACGAAGCGATTGCCGATCAAAATCAGAACCAGCGCGCTGACGACGCCGACGAACGCCTCGATTCTGAAGTACTGCGCGGCCACCGATCCGGCCACGGCAGAATCCAGCATGGAAAAGAGAACGGGCGTGGCAACGAGGCCGAGCGTCAGCAGGCTGCCGACCCAGAGCATGCTGACGATGCGAAAAACGCGGTGCGCGATGACCATCAGACGTAACGGACAGCGATGATTTCGTATTCGCGCGCGCCGCCCGGCGCCTGCACCGACGCGACGTCGCCTTCGGACTTCGAAATCAGCGCGCGCGCAATCGGCGAGCTCACCGAAATCAGGCCGTGATCGATATCCGCTTCGTCGTCGCCGACGATCTGATACGTCACGGTGTCGCCGGATTCCAGGTCTTCCAGTTCGACGGTCGCGCCGAACACCACGCGGCCGTCGGCATCCACGGTCGTCGGGTCGATCACTTGCGCCGCGGCCAGCTTCGATTCGAGTTCGGCGATCCGGCCCTCGATGAAGCCCTGCTTCTCCTTCGCGGCATCGTATTCTGCGTTCTCAGACAGATCGCCCTGCGCGCGCGCTTCCGCGATCGCGTTGATGACCGCCGGACGCTCGACAGCCTTCAGGCGTTGCAATTCGTCGCGCAGCAACTCCGCGCCGCGCTTGGTCAAGGGAATCGTGCTCATAGACAACCCAAAGCAAAAAACAGCCGTAAAAAAATTACCGCGGTTAGCGCATCTCCCGTATGAGGAGATACCGCTCAACCGCGGCTCGTGTTACTTAGACCAGTCGTCGAAGCCTTAGTTTAGGCGAGCATGCAGGCCTTGTAAATCATAGACTTCCAAATCGCGCAGATAACGCAGGCCTTCCACGGCGGCACGCGCGCCCGACATCGTCGTGTAGTACGTGACCTTGTTGGCCTGCGCGCTCATGCGAATCGAACGCGAATCAGCGATCGCCGCGCGGGTTTCATCGACCGTCGTGAAGACGAGCGCGATCTCGCCGTTCTTGATCATGTCGACGATATGCGGCCGGCCGTCCTTCACCTTGTTGACGACCTTGACCGGCACGCCCGCCGCCGCGATGGCCGCTGCCGTGCCCTTGGTCGCGACGATCGGATAGCCGAGCTCGTGCAGCATGCTCGCCACTTCGACCGCCTTCGGCTTGTCCGCGTCCATCACCGTGAGAAGCACCGTGCCCGATTCCGGCAAGCGCGAACCGGCCGCGAGTTGCGACTTGAAGAGCGCCTCGCCGAACGTGCGGCCCACGCCCATCACTTCGCCGGTCGAACGCATTTCCGGTCCGAGAACCGGATCGACGGTCGGGAACTTGACGAACGGGAACACCGCTTCCTTCACGCTGAAGTACGGCGGCACGACTTCCTTCGTCACGCCCTGCTGCGCGAGCGTCTGACCGACCATGGCGCGCGCGGCGAGCTTCGCGAGCGGCAGGCTCGTCGCCTTCGACACATACGGCACCGTGCGCGATGCGCGCGGGTTCACTTCCAGCACGTAGATGACGTCCTTCTTCGAGCCGTCTTCCTGCGGAACCTGCTGGATGGCGAATTGCACGTTCATCAGGCCGACGACGTTCAGCGCCTTGGCCATCGCTGCGGTTTGACGCTTCAGCTCGTCGACGGTCGCATCCGACAGCGAATACGGCGGCAGCGAACAGGCCGAATCGCCCGAATGCACGCCCGCCTGCTCGATGTGCTCCATCACGCCGCCGATGAACACGGCTTCGCCGTCCGAGATGCAGTCGACGTCGCATTCGATCGCGTCGTTCAGGAAGCGGTCGAGCAGCACCGGCGAATCGTTCGACACCTTCACGGCCTCGCGCATGTAACGTTCGAGGTCGCGCGGCTCGTGCACGATTTCCATCGCGCGGCCGCCCAGCACGTACGAAGGACGCACGACGAGCGGATAGCCGATCTCTTCGGCGAGCTTCAGCGCTTCGTCTTCGGTGCGCGCGGTGCGGTTCGGCGGCTGACGCAAGTCGAGATCCTTCAGCAGCTTCTGGAAGCGTTCGCGGTCTTCGGCGGCGTCGATCATGTCCGGCGACGTACCGATGATCGGCACGCCGTTCGCCTCCAGGTCCAGCGCGAGCTTGAGCGGCGTCTGGCCGCCGTACTGCACGATCACGCCGACCGGCTTTTCGAGATCGACGACTTCGAGCACGTCTTCGAGCGTGAGCGATTCGAAGTAGAGGCGGTCGGAGGTGTCGTAGTCCGTGGACACGGTCTCCGGATTGCAGTTGACCATGATGGTTTCATAGCCGTCTTCGCGCATGGCGAGCGCGGCGTGAACGCAGCAGTAGTCGAACTCGATGCCCTGCCCGATCCGGTTCGGCCCGCCGCCGAGCACCATGATCTTCTTCTTGTCCGTCGGATTCGCTTCGCACTCTTCCTCGTAGGTCGAGTACATGTAGGCGGTCTTCGTCGCGAATTCGGCCGCGCACGTATCGACGCGCTTGTACACCGGACGCACCTTCAGCTCATGGCGCTTCTTGCGCACGTCGGCTTGCGTCGAGCCCGTGAGCTTCGCGAGACGCCGATCCGAGAAGCCGCTCTTTTTCAGATACAGCAGTTCGTCACTTGTGAGGCTTTCGAGCGTGCGGCCTTGCAGCGCCTTTTCCTTCAGCACGATCTGTTCGATCTGCGCGAGGAACCACGGATCGATCGACGTTTCCTCGAAGATTTCCTCGGGCGTGAGGCCGAGACGGAACGCGTCGCCGAGATACCAGATGCGGTCCGGGCCCGGCTCGCCGATCTCGCGGATCACTTCGTCGCGGCTCGTGGTCTTCTCGTCGAGACCGTCCACGCCGACTTCCAGACCGCGCAGCGCCTTCTGGAACGACTCCTGGAATGTGCGGCCGATGGCCATCACCTCGCCGACCGACTTCATCTGCGTCGTGAGACGCGAATCGGCTTCGCGGAACTTCTCGAACGCGAAGCGCGGCACCTTCGTCACGACATAGTCGATGGTCGGCTCGAACGATGCCGGCGTCTGCCCGCCGGTGATTTCGTTCTTGAGCTCGTCGAGCGTGTAGCCGCAGGCGAGCTTCGCGGCGACCTTGGCGATCGGGAAGCCCGTCGCCTTTGATGCCAAGGCGGATGAGCGCGACACACGCGGATTCATCTCGATGACGACCATGCGGCCGTCCTTCGGATTGATCGCGAACTGCACGTTCGAGCCGCCCGTGTCCACGCCAATCTCGCGCAGCACCGCGAGCGACGCGTTGCGCAGCACCTGATACTCCTTGTCGGTGAGCGTCTGCGCGGGCGCGACGGTGATGGAGTCGCCGGTGTGCACGCCCATCGGATCGAGGTTTTCGATCGAGCACACGATGATGCAGTTGTCCTTCTTATCGCGGACCACTTCCATCTCGTACTCTTTCCAGCCGAGCAGCGATTCTTCGATCAAGAGCTCGCGCGTCGGCGAAAGATCGAGGCCGCGACGGCAGATTTCCTCGAACTCTTCCTTGTTGTACGCGATGCCGCCGCCCGATCCGCCGAGCGTGAACGACGGCCGGATGACGGTCGGATAACCGCCGCTGCCGGTCGCTTCGGCGATCTGCGCCTGCACGGCGAGTGCCTCTTCCATCGAATGCGCGATGCCCGACTTGGCCGAACCGAGGCCGATCTTCGTCATCGCGTCCTTGAACTTCTGGCGGTCTTCCGCCTTGTCGATGGCTTCCGGCGATGCGCCGATCAGCTCGACGTTGTACTTCTCCAGCACGCCGTGATGGAACAGGTCGAGCGCGCAATTGAGCGCAGTCTGCCCGCCCATGGTCGGCAGGATCGCGTCCGGGCGCTCCTTCGCGATGATGCGCTCGACCACTTCCCACGAGATCGGCTCGATGTAGGTGACGTCCGCCGTGTTCGGGTCGGTCATGATCGTCGCGGGATTGCTGTTGACGAGAATGACCTTGTAGCCTTCCTCGCGCAGCGCCTTGCACGCCTGCGCGCCGGAATAGTCGAACTCGCACGCCTGACCGATGATGATCGGGCCCGCGCCGATGATGAGAATGCTCTTGATGTCTGTGCGCTTCGGCATAACTGTGCTCTGTGGTGTTCTTTATGCGGCGACCTTCGCCGTCTCCATCAGCTTGATGAAGCGGTCGAACAGATACGCGATGTCGTGCGGGCCGGGCGACGCTTCCGGATGGCCCTGGAAGCAGAACGCGGGCTTGTCGGTCAGCGCGAAGCCTTGCAGCGTGCCGTCGAAAAGCGAGACGTGCGTGACCTTGGCGTTCGCGGGGAGCGTCGCGGCATCCACCGCGAAGCCGTGGTTCTGCGAGGTGATCACGACGCGGCCGTCTTCCATGTCCTTCACCGGATGATTCGCGCCGTGGTGGCCGGTCTTCATCTTCGTGGTCTTGGCGCCGACGGCGAGCCCCATGATCTGATGCCCGAGGCAGATGCCGAACGTGGGAATGCCGCGCTCGATGAATTCACGCGTGGCGGCGATCGCGTAGTCGCACGGTTCCGGGTCGCCGGGGCCGTTGGACAGGAAGATGCCGTCGGGATTGAGCGCCAGCGCGTCGGCAGCGGTCGCTTCGGCGGGAAGCACGGTCACGTGACAGCCGCGCTCGGCCAGCATGCGCAGAATGTTGTACTTCACGCCGTAGTCGAACGCGACGACGCGGAATTTGGGCGCGTCCTGCGTGCCGTAGCCGCTGCCGAGGCGCCATTCGCGCTGCGTCCATTCGTAACGCTCTTTGGTCGACACGACCTTCGCGAGGTCCATGCCCGCGAGTCCGGGGAACGAGCGCGCGAGTTCGAGAGCCTTCGCCTCGTCGTCACTGCCGGCGAGGATGCAGCCGTTCTGCGCGCCCTTGTCGCGCAGAATGCGCGTGAGCTTGCGCGTGTCGATGCCCGCAATGGCGGGGATGCCCTGCGCCTTCAGATAATCGGAAAGCGTTTGCTCGGAACGGAAGTTCGAGGCGAGCACCGGCAGATCACGGATGATGAGGCCGGCGGCATGGACTCGGCTGGCTTCGACGTCCTCGGCGTTGACGCCGACGTTGCCGATGTGCGGATACGTCAGGGTGACGATCTGGCGGGCGTAGCTCGGATCGGTCAGGATTTCCTGATAGCCGGTGATCGCGGTGTTGAACACCACTTCGCCGATCGTCGAACCTGCGGCGCCGATCGATTGACCACGAAAGACCGTGCCGTCGGCAAGTGCGAGAAGTGCTGGGGAGAATGACGGCAACACGGGAAGCTCCTTGGGGAACACCCTGTTACCGACCTGTCTGTCCGAAATTCAGGCGTGGGGCCGCGGCACGAAGCGAGCGCGGGCATCCTTGCGCGAGGGCGGCGGCTTACACGCGGGAAACCCGGGAATCGCGGCTCGGACCGGCTAGCTCGCATTAAGCGAACGAGGTTGCCAAGCGGACGATTGCGACGTGCAGCGCGCGCTGCCAGGCGCAGCGAACGACGGTGTATGGGAGGTAGGCGCTAGGGTGCGGGTTGATATGCTCAAACCTTCGAATTATAGCGTGAAATCAGACGTTTCGCCAAATTTCGGAAGTCTCCGCTTGCCGCGCCCCGATTTCGCGCGACACCTCTACGATGCAGCCCGTTCGGTCTTGTGCAGCACGCGGCTGGGCAGCACGTACCAAACTGCGCTCGCCAGTTGCAACGCGATCAGGATCCCCCACACCGTCACATGGGCGGCTGCCGGATAGTGGCCGCCTTCCGGCGTCCAACGCGAAAGCACCGCGCCCACGCCGACCTGGAACCCGAAGATCAACAGGAAAATCACGAGCGTGAGCGTCGTCGTTGCCCGGCCGATCATGTGCGACGGAAAGTACTCCGCCATCACCGCGTAGCTCAAAATGCCGGTGCCGCCGAACACGCCGTAGGCGGCGAGCAGCGTCGCGGGCGGCAGCGGCACGCGCAGCACCATCAGCACCTGCACGAGAACGTAGAGCGCCATGCCCACGCCGCAAAACGCGTAGACCGACACGCCGCGCCGCTCCATGCCGCGCGCCGCCGCGCCGAAGCCGACGCAACCGAGCATCATCGCGAAGCCGAGCACCGAGACGAGCGCGGCGGCGTGCGCGGGCGTCAGGTTCATCACGTCGAGCAGATAGGGGCGGATCCAGAGCGATTGCATCGCGTAGAACACGCCCTGCGTGACGACGGAGAACGACGCGATCTTCCAGAACGCGCCGCTTTTGAGGATATGCCAGGTGCCCTTGAACTGGCTGATCACGTCGGCTTGATGATGCGAGTCCGCGTTGCGGGGCGCGAACAGCGCGATGGCTGCCGCGACGACGAGCGTAAACACGCCGAGACCGATCGATACCTGGCGCCACGTCGTCGTTTGCAATAGCGACGCGAGCGGCGAGCCGACCACCACCCCGCCGAGCCCGCCGACCGCCATGGTTAAGCCGTTGACGAGCGGCAAGCGCGCGACCGGAAAATGCTGCGCGGACGCCTTGAACGCCGCGCTCAGACACACGGAGACGCCGATGCCGATCAGCAAGCGCCCCACCATCAATCCGCCGAGCCCGTGCGACGCACCGAACGTCCAGATGCCGGCCGCCGCGAACACCAGCATCCCGGCGGTGACGCGGCGCGGCCCGTAGTGGTCCAGCAGCACGCCGACCGGAATCTGCGCGATCGCGAAGCCGATGAAATAGAGCGACGTCAGCAAGCCGAGATCGGCGGCGGAGAGACCGAGATCGTGCGTGATGAGGGGCGCGAAGCCGAGGTTGACGCCGCGAAACACGTACGAGACGAAATACCCGGCGGCGAAGAGGAAGAACACCCGGAGACGAACGGAGGACGGCATGCGCTGGACAGTTGTTCTTTTGAAACGCCAGTTTAACTGCGCCGCCAAACGAAAACGCCGTCACCTTGGTGACGGCGTGGAATAAGCAGAAAGCGCGCGCCGCGCTGCCCTTATTTCTTCTTTGCCTTGGAACCGCCCGAATGCGCGGCGGTGTGCTTTTCCGTCTTGGCCGAGGCAGCGGGCTTGGCGGAAGCGCCCGTCTTCGGCGAGATCGTAGTCGACACGCGCGTGAGCGTATGTCCCGGCGCCTTGCCGTGCGGCGTTTTCGCGGTGACATGCGTGCCGATTCGGCTGACGCCGCCCGACGAACGGCTCGACGCCGCGACCGTCTCGATGCGCACCGGACCGGGCTCGGCCGGCACGGCGCGACCGTACGGCACGTGCAGCACGACGACTTGCCCCGGCATGAACATATCGCGATGCGTATGGTTCCAGGCCCGCACCTGCGCCACCGATACGTTGTAACGGTCCGCCAGCGTCGCGATGGACTGCTTGCGGCGAACGCGAATGGCCATCTTGCGCGTGTCGGGCACATCACGCTCGACCGCGAGCATTGCGTTGGCGGCGACGTCCGCGCTGATGTCTTCGTCGTCGTCGTCCGTGCGCGGCACGACGATGGTCGAACCCGGCTTCAGACGCATGCCCGCCGGAATGCGGTTGACCGACATGAGCGTGTCCGCGTCGACGCCGATCTTCTCCGCGATGGCCGCGGGCCGCGCCCGCTCCGTCACCGTGTACGTGGTCCACGACGACAACGCGCCGGTGTACGAACCGAGATTGCGCTGGAACGTGGCGGCGTTGTCGAACGGCAGCAGGATCTGCGGATTCGTCGCGCCGAGAATGACCGGTTTCGAGAACGACGGATTCAGCGAGCGGAATTCCTCGACGCTCATGCCGGCGAGCTTCGCGGCCATGGTCACGTCGATATCGCGCGCGGTCGTGACCGTGACGAAGTACGGGTGATTCGGAATGTCCGGCAGCGCGAGGCCGTACTGCTGCGGGCTCATCACGATGTTCTTGACGGCCTGCAACTTCGGCACGTAATTGCGCGTCTCGTTGGGCATGCGCAGGCTTTCGTAGTCGGTCGGCAAGCCGGCCGCTTCGTTGCGCGCAATGGCCCGCTGCACGTTGCCCTCGCCCCAGTTGTACGCGGCGAGCGCCAGGTGCCAGTCGCCGAACATGTCATGCAGACGCGAGAGATAGTCGAGCGCGGCGCTCGTCGACGCGAGCACGTCGCGGCGCTCGTCCTGCCACATGTTCTGCTTGAGGTTGTAGTCGCGGCCGGTGCCCGGCACGAACTGCCACATGCCGGCTGCCTTCGCGACCGACAACGCCTGCGGGTTGTACGCCGACTCGATGAACGGCAGAAGCGCCAGTTCCGTCGGCATATGGCGCTGCTCCAGTTCCTCGACGATGTGATACAGGTACTTCTGCGAGCGCGTGGTCATGCGCTCGACGTAGTCCGGGCGCTGCGCGTACCAGTTCACCTGCATATCGACGAGATCGCTTTGCAGGTCAGGAATCTGGAAGCCATTGCGAATGCGGCTCCACAAGTCCGCGGAACCGGCGAGCGAAGTGACAGGCGTCTTGTCGACGTTGATGGTTTCCTTGGCGGCTGCGGTGCGGCGAATCGTGTCGGCGACTTGTTGCTGCGAGGCGGCGGTCGGAGTAGCGGAAGTAGGATCGGAGGCGGGCGCTGTCGGCCCCTGGCTGGCACACGCGGCCAGCGTCAGGACGGATAGCGCGCTCAATGTTAGTCGCATGAACGTCTCGGCTTCCAAAAGATATGCCTGGAAATTTGGAGCCGATAGTACGGAACCGAACCTAGGACGTCAATAAGAATGCACGTAAAACCCCTGCAAAATCTTGCATCTATCGCCGTTCGTAAAGTATTGGATGAAGTTCCTTGCGATTAGCGGAAGTTATCCTTCCATCCGCGCAGCATGCGAAACGCTTCGATGCGGCCGGCGACCGGCTCCTTGAACTGCGCGACAAGCGCCGCTTGAATTGCCGGCTGATCGACGCGTAAGAAGGGATTTACCGCCTTTTCGTGACCGATGGTCGTGGGCAGCGTCGGCTTGCCGGCGGCGCGCAGCGCCTGCGCTTCGTCGCTCCAGCGCGAGAGCGCCGCGCTGTCGGGCTCGCAGGCGCGTGCAAAGCGGATATTGGACAGCGTGTATTCGTGCGCGCAGTGCACGAGCGTCGCGTCCGGGAGCGCGGCGAGTGCGTCGAGCGACGTGAGCATCTGCTGCGGCGTGCCTTCAAACAGGCGCCCGCATCCGCTCGCGAACAGCGTGTCGCCGCAAAAGACATGCGGCGTGCCGCTGCCGTCGTCTTCCTGAAAATACGCGATATGGCCGGCCGTATGGCCAGGCACATCCATGACGGTGAAGCCGAGCGCGGGCTGCGCGATGCGTACCGTGTCGCCGCCGGCCAGCCGATCGGTCAGATGCTCGATGCGCTCGCCGGCCGGCCCGTACACGGGAATGCCCTCGTCCGATCGGCTATCGAGCAATGCTTTCACGCCGCCGACATGGTCGCGATGATGGTGCGTGAGTAAAATAGCGGTCAGCCGCCAGCCGCGTTCGGCGAGATAGGCCTCGACGGGCGCGGCGTCGCCCGGGTCGATCACGACGGCATCGCGCGAATCCGACACGAGCCAGATGTAGTTGTCTTCGAAGGCCGGGACCGGCACGTACTCGAGTTCGCGCCTGGGCGCGCGTTTGGACGAATCTTCAGCAAACGAATCCATGGCGATCATCTACGCGGCATCCGAACATGTCTGACCGAGCGATTATAGACTGGCCCGCCTGGACGAACTCCGCGCCCGGACGCTACGTGCTGGAGTGGGAGCAGGCGCAGCTCGACCGCGTGGTCTGCGACATCTTCGGCTATCACGCGCTTCAGCTCGGCATGCCGCAACTGGATGCCTTGCGCGAGAATCGCATGACCGGGCGCGCGCTCGTTCTCGACGCCGAAAGCGGCGCGAGCGCGCCGTACACGCTGCCGCGCACGTCCTCAATAGGCGCGAGCGCGCCGGAAGGACGCAGCACGGTCTGGTGCGAATTCCTGGATCTGCCGTTCGAAGCGCAGAGCGTCGATTTGCTCGTGCTCCCGCATACGCTGGAATTTTCGAGTGATCCGCACCGGCTTTTGCGCGAAGCCGAGCGCGTGCTCGTGCCCGAAGGCCAACTGATCATCCTGGGCTTCAATTCGCTCAGTCTGTGGGGCGCGCGGCAATCGCTCGGCAAGGTGGCGGGACGCCCGTTCGTGCCGGAAGCGCACGACATGATCGCGTTCACGCGCATCAAGGACTGGATCAAATTGCTCGGCTTCGACCTTGAACGCGGCCGCTTCGGCTGCTATCGTCCGCCGCTGCTGACGGACAAATGGCTGCAGCGCTATGAATTCATGGAGCCCGCCGGCGACCGCTGGTGGCCCATTTTCGGCGCCGCGTACATGATCACGGCGGTGAAGCGCGTGCGCGGCATGCGGCTCATCGGTCCACGCAAGCTGAAGAAACCCGCGCTCGCGCCCGGACTCGCCCCGGTCGCGGCCCCGCACACTCGCAACGAGCATTGATGACTGACGAATCCGCATCGGCCAAAGTAATCGACATCTATACTGACGGCGCCTGCAAAGGCAATCCCGGTCCGGGCGGCTGGGGCGCCCTGCTGCGTTTCGGCTCGCTCGAGAAGGAACTGTTCGGCGGCGAAGCCGCGACCACGAACAACCGCATGGAGTTGATGGCCGTGATCGCCGCCCTCGAGGCGTTGAAGCGGCCGTGCCACGCCGTGATCCACACCGACTCGCAATACGTGCAGAAAGGCATCAGCGAGTGGATTCACGGCTGGAAGAAAAAGAACTGGATGACGGCCGCCAAGACGCCCGTGAAGAACGCCGACTTGTGGAAGCGCCTCGACGCGCTCGTCGCGCAGCATCAAATCGAATGGCGCTGGGTCAAGGGTCACGCCGGGCATCCCGAGAACGAACGCGCCGATGCGCTCGCCAATCGTGGCGTGACATCGCTTGCCGAAAGCTGAACGCAGCACTGACACGATACTCATGCGCCAACTGATACTGGACACCGAAACCACCGGCCTGAACGCTCGCACGGGCGACAGGATCATCGAAATCGGCTGCGTCGAGCTGATCAATCGCCGGCTGACGGGCAACAACCTGCACATCTACGTCAACCCGGAACGCGACAGCGACCCCGGCGCGCTGGCGGTGCACGGCCTCACCACCGAGTTCCTGAGCGATAAGCCGAAGTTCGCGGAGATCGCCGCGCAACTGCGCGACTTCATCGCGGGCGCGGAGTTGATCATTCACAACGCGCCCTTCGATATCGGCTTTCTCGACATGGAATTCGCGCTGCTCGGGCTGCCGAAGGTGTCCGAGATCTGCGCCGGCGTGATCGACTCGCTCGCGCACGCGAAGCAGATGTTCCCCGGCAAGCGGAATTCGCTCGATGCGCTGTGCGACCGCTTCGGCATCAGCAACGCCCACCGCACGCTGCACGGCGCGCTGCTCGACTCGGAATTGCTCGCCGAGGTCTATCTGGCGATGACGCGCGGCCAGGAGAGCCTCGTCATCGATATGCTGGGCGACGCGGAAACGGAAGGCGCGACGGCTGCGCCGCGCATCGCGCTGGACGACCTCGATCTGCCGGTGATCGTCGCGAGCGGCGAAGAACTCGCCGCGCACGAAGCGGTGCTGAACGATCTCGACAAGGCGCTCAAGGGCACGAGCGTGTGGCGGACAGAAGCGCCGCAGACCGAGCCGGATGCGGTCGCCGCATAATTTTTCGAAATTGCTTAAAGAATCGCTTTACGAGACGAGATAGTCCTGACATAATCTCAATCTCTTCGGGTGGTTAGCTCAGCGGTAGAGCACTGCCTTCACACGGCAGGGGTCACTGGTTCGATCCCAGTACTACCCACCAGAATTCTGGGTAGATTTTTTCCCGAAGAATAAAGGGCTTACGTCGATCAGACGTAGGCCCTTTTCCTTTTCCGGCCTCCGTTCGTTTTCGTACCGCGCGGCCCGTACGGAAAACTGCACCCGGCGGAGCGCCCTGCTCCCGGTCGAGAGGTCGCGCCGCGCTGTTCTAGCCGGTGCGCAAATGGGTACAATCTGCGGCGATAAGAACATACACGCGAAAAGCGCGGCCACCCGCCCATGAGCTTCATCCAAAAACTCTGGCTGGACTCCCTCAGTAAGACCATTTCCACGTTGGCCGCTGCTGCGATTCTCGCCGTTCTGGCGGCAGCTTGGGGATACGTCACGAAAGTGCAATGGACTTCAACGGTCGAAATGCCTTTGTGGCGGGTCGTCGTGTGGGCGCTATTCACGCTTCTCTGCGTAGTCTGGATAGCCCTCGCCGCGACTTTCGGTGTGAAGAACGCAATAGTGCGGCCTGTTGAAGCCGAGGTGCCTGTCCCTGAAAGCGCCGCGAATGCACAGCCCGAGTCCACGTCTCCGTTTTCCGAAGTTGCCCTAGACTCGCCGCTGCGACTGAGATTCAGATATTTCAAGCCTCGTCAGCCCTTCAGTGATGCCCCGACAAGTGGCGACAAACAGTGGGATGGCACCTTTCTCGCGGCGTTCAAGCTAATTGGCCCAAAGCTACGAATGGAGCCGGTTGAGCGCGACGTGCTCCGCGCGTTCAACAAAGCTCTGGCGGTAGAACTAGACTACGAAGCCGTCCATGTAGTGGACAACGACTTTCAAGCCATGAAGATTCGGTTAGAGAACTTCGGGGTCATCTATTTTGATAAGCAGAGCAAGCAACTTCACTGGTGTCTCACTGACAACGGTGTGAAGTTGCTTTCGAAGCTACACCAGTGAACACCCACCTCATAGCTGGTCAAAACTGAAGAAACACTCTAATCAGCCGCCCCTCGCCTTCTTCTTCGCCTCCTTCGCGGCTTCTTCCGATTCCCGCGCGGCATTGACCTTCGACTTCAGAAGTTCGCGGTGCATGGTAAAGGCGTCCTCCAGCGAGTAGTCCTCCTGCAACTCGCGCCAAGTCGCCTTCCCTTCCACGAACAGCCAAGAGAGAACCGGGTGCTGGCCGTCCGGATCGTCCGGATGATCCACGCGCGACTGGAATCGAGCGGGAACGTTGACCTTCGGAACGCTGAAGCCGAAGTTGAGCTTGCGAATCTCGAACATGACCATGTCTAGCACTTCGCGCGGCTGGAATCCGCCGCAAACGTCCCGCACGTACCGGTCGATATTTGCGCCGTCCTTCAGGGAGTGCCACGCCTTGTCTTCCGCCTGCGCTTCCGTGAGGGCCAGCAACTCGGTCGGATGCGCCGCGTCGAGCCGCGAGAACAGCCCGACCGCCTCCGCTGCGGCGAATTGCCGGGACCGGTAGTTGACGCCATACATATTGAATTCGACTGTCTTTCGCATGGTCGCCTCCTTAGGCCGAAGGCGAAGCCGAGACGTGACAATAGAACGGCGTGTCGCGGCTCGTCAGTTCGTAGTCGAGACTCATAACCACGTATGTCCCGTTCAGAGACGGGTTGAGGACTGATTCGAATCTCGCCGCCTGCACGACCTTGATGGCCGGGTCGAAGAACACCGTTCCGTCCACGCCCCACTCGTTCCACATCGGGGTTCCGATGAATTCGTTCAGCGTTATCACGTCCTCAGGGTTCAGGGCTTCGTACCGGTTCTTAACGATCAGGAAGTTGTCGTCAATGAACGCCGCCACGTCCGGGCTGTAGAACTGTTCGAGGTACAGCGGCAAGTCGCCCGCCACAACGGTAGACCGCGCGGCGTTGCTGATAATGTTGCTGTCGTATTTCGTGTTGCAGATAACGTGGGAGGAGTCGAAGCCCATCTGTCCGCCCGCCCAAAGCACAACTTCTTTGAACGTCGTTTCGAACGGTGGCGGCTGGTCGATGTAGGCGGTCTTATCGACTTGGTGCGTGTAGCACTTGATCCGGACCGTCACGTTGGGCGGCCCTTGCACAAGGCCGCACTCGACAACCTGACCGTGATAGATGGTGGAGGTCGAATCGCTGCCGTCACTGCCCACGTATCCCGCCGCAATCTCCATGTCCAGATAGACGGGAGCGATTTGGCCCGCTGCGGTCTTACGGCGATTGAACGCGGTGAACTGCGACAAGAGGTCTTGTCGGAACTGCTGCGGCAAGTTCGTGACTTCGATGGTCGCCTCGTTCTGCGAACTCAAGCAATCCTTCCGCACACGCACGCGAAGGTTGAAACTTTCGTCGAGAACCACATCGCCGCCCGGCATGTGGAAGGTTACTCTTAGTTTTCGATTCCTGATCCCAGACATTTTTCAGTTTTCCTTATTGTTTGCGAGCGGTCGAACGGCTATTCGCCACCTTGCCGAACTGCGTTTCGAGTTCCTTCTGAATTTCGACCTTGAAGAATTCCTTCATGCCGCTGCCGTCAATCCGCACGTTCACGACCGGCTGGCCGATGGTGTTCTCGCGTCCGCCCGGTTGCGTCTGAGCGAGGATTTGCGGCGCGTAGCGGGAGGCGTTGAGCACTTCGAGGTCCACCGACTTAAGGCTGCTCATAAGATTCGCCCGCTGCATATCGGTGAGCGCCGAGACGCCTAAGCCTTGCTTAAGCGAGTCGTGCTGGTTCTTCAGTTCGGACATATAGTTCTGAAGCCCGAAATTGACGTCACCCCACTTAGCGCCGCGATTCTGTAGCTGCGACAGCGAGACGTTCGCACGCGCGGCGACTGCCTTCTGTACGTCGAGAAGCTGGATGCTTTCGAGGGATTCACCCTTACCCGCCGCGAGTCCGACCGGACCCGTGAACCGCCACGGACCTTTGTAGTTCGGGTCCATCGCGACGGCCTGCGGCCCGGTAAGCGACCTGCCGCCCGATCCGCTCGCGCCTTCCCGTACGGCCATCGCTTCGCGCACGCTTTCGTAGTCCGCGTCCGTTAGCTTGCGGTTCGGGTCGATGCCCGTACGCTTCGCCACGAAGTCGATATAGCCCGCCGTGTCGTTCTCGTTCGATGGCGCCCACTTCTTCACAATCGCGCTGATCGTGTCGCGACCCTGCGAGCGATAGACCTGAAGGAGCTTCGTTTGCGCCGCGATGCCGGTCGCCATATCCGGAAATACAGCGAAGCCGTTAGACGCACCGGTAGCACCGTTTTTGCGGGCGAAGGCGCTGTCCCGAATGTTGCCGGGGTTATTCCGTGCCGCGCTGCTGACCGAGCCGTTATACATGGCGTTTGCGGCCGTAGGATCGAAGTCCACGTGACCGGGCGTTTCGCCGTAGCCGAGCGACTTATGCCCGCTGGTCGAAAGGCCGTTCGCCAGCCCCGTAACGCCCGCCCAAGCCGCCCGCGCCTGATTCGCGTCGATCGTATGTCCGAACTGACCCACCGCCGCGCCGAAGGCGTTAATGGCGAGTTCCATCTGGCTAACACCGGCTTGGAAGTTCGCGTTGCCCTGTTCTTCCGTTCTCGCCAACTCTTGCTTCTGGCGTTGTTCTTCTGCCGCCTTCCGTTCGGCTTCCTTCTGGGCCGCGCGTTCCCAACGGCGATTCTCGTTCACGTCCTGAGTCGCCTTCTTAGTCGCGGCTTCGCGTTGCGCCTTGTCTTCGATGAGTGCTGCGGCGATGCCGCTGGCCCCGTCCTCTCCCGCACCGAGTTGATGATCCAGAGAAGCCGCCGCGCCGCTCGTGGTAGTCGGAAGGTGCGCGTCATTGATCATCTTTAGGAGCGTGGTCACGCTCGACAGGACCGGTCCCGCGAACTTCTGTCCGAGTTCTGTGATCTGCTCGTTGAAGCGTGCGAGTTCGTCATTCAGCGTCTTAACGTTCTTCGCTACGTCGAGATACTGCTGCATCTCTTTGAGCGACATTCCGATCTCACCGATGGACGCGCCGAGTTCCTTAAACCTCAGAGCTACGTCTTTGTCCATACCGATCATCTGCGCTTCGGACTGGACCTGTGAGTCGGACAATCCGTGCCAGCGGCCACCTAAGCGCGTGAGGAATTCCGTATTCGTGATCGGAGCGCCGCCCGAAGCCGGGTTAATCCCGAGCATCCCCAGCAGCCGGTTAGCCGGTCCGATCCGCGTAGGATCAGCGTACGCGCCGCGAAGGAACGACTGCGAGCCGGTAACGGCGCGTGCGACCTGATCGCGGCTAACGTTGCCCGAAGCCGCGCGGCGCTGAAGGTCTTCCAGTCGCACTGCGGCCATGCCCGCGTCGCGGCTTTGTACGCGCTGCTCGTTAATCTGAGCGCGGACGCGCAGCGCATTCGTCAGAGCGCCCGCCATAAGCGCCGCGCCTGAAGCCGCCAGCCCGAATTCCGCCGTGATCGCCTTGAGTGCGGACGCTACGCGCGTGAGCGCGGGCATAGCGCCGCCCAAACTGTTCGTGATCGCGTCGCCTAGTGCCTCTGCGCCTTTCGCGGAATCGTTCAGGCCTTTGTTCGTCTTTGCGGTCGCGTTGTTCAGCTTCCCCAATTCCGAGATTGCCGCGTTGACCTTGATCTTGTAGTTGATCGTGAATTCGTCCAGATTGCTCATTGCGCCGTGCCTCCCTTCTTGTTCATTTCTTCGATTAGCGGCTTCATCACGGCGTCCTGATACATGATGATTCCCTGCGCGATCTTTGCGCTGAACGCTGCGAGGTCGTCACGCATGACGTGATGAAGGCTCAGGTCGATTCCGTTGTGTTCCAGAACGGCTTCGAACACCGCGCTAACGTTCTGCCACCGTTCCAGAAGTTCGTTCCGCGCGGCTTCGCTATTCAGCGGCGTTCCGCCATTCGACGCGTGCGCCAGAACGGCGTCCGAGAACGCCATCATCTTTTCGATGGAGTCGCTGAAATAGTCCTTCGCGCTCCGCTCGATGCGCCACCCCGTCATGGCGCTGAAGGTGCTAATCGCTACTTCCACCGGGCCGCGCGAAGTCTCGATAGTGAGCGTGGACGTCTGTTCACGGTCGAATAGCTTCTGCGGCTCCGGTTCCGGCACTTCGGGCAGGCCGCTGCCAAAAATCTTGTCGAGCATTATTGATAGTTATCCTATGTTTCTCGTTTAAGCCAAAGCGAGCAAATCGCCGCGCACCGCTTTGAGCAAGTCGCTCGATACCACCTTCACGCGCCGGAAGTGAAAAAGGAAGGTCGCGTTGTAGGCGGTCGCGCGTCCGCTCAGGATCACGCCGCCCGAATACAGGTACGTCTCGCCGTTCGCGTACTCCACGAAGGCGTGAACTACTTCCGGTCCGCTGTAGCGCCGCGCGGATAGCTCGCGGAGCACTTCGAGGTTGTGCGCTTCGCGGCTGTCGGGCGGCACATGGAACGCCACATAGATGCCGTGGTAGCTTTCGACTTCCACGGTCTGCCCGATCACATTCAGAGTGGTCGAATGCTGGACGTCCGCAGCCGTGGGCGGCTCTGCCGGAACGTCGTTGCTGAACTGGTCGAGTGCAATTCCCAAAGGGAAGGTTTCTGTCGAATGAAGCTTGATCTTCAGGCCGTCTCCCGACAGGTGGTGCGGCGTGATGTTCTGTCCGTGGGTCATGGTCGTCTACTGAGTTTCGTATGTTCTTGTAATTTCGACTTCCGGGCCGAAGTCCCGCCGCACGTGTGATTGTCCGTATATCGCGTCATAGATAATCTTCACGATAAGCAGCACACGCACGATGCGGCGAAGCCTTTGGAGAAAGTCGAACATGCGGCGTTAGGCGGTTGCCGTTACCCTGACGAAGTCCAGGAACCTCCTGAAGCCTTCGATGGTTGTGTTGGGCCAAAAGTAAAACGTGCGGCAGACAGGATCAAACTGCTTCGTAGCGCCCAACGCGATCAGCTTATCTTTGAGGCGCTGATGATTCACCTCGCAACGGTCGTCACTGACCTTCGCGATGGCGTCAGCAAGATCGGAAACCGAGACGGCCACGCCTTGAAGTTTCTCGCCGTTGTGCTCGCGCAGAGCGCAGACCTTAAGCGCCGGAATAAGGTGCTGGTCGAGTTGATGATCGCTTTTTTCGACAGGCTTGTTCCGCTCGATCATGCCGCGCACTGCGGATGCGAAAGTCTCCGCGTCCAAATCGCTCCGGCCTTGGACGACCACTGTCGAGCCGATAAGGGTGACTGATGCGATATATTGATCGTCAGCAATATCTGCTAGGAACTTGGCCGCTTGCGTTTCGTACTTGTTCATCTTATTCGTACCCCTGATTGTTTGGTTCAAATGAAGAGGAAGCGGGTCACTTGGCGAGAACGTACTGGCCGAGCCGCGCGTCCCAACGCGTGGGGATCGGGGCCATTTCCGCGCCCGTCTCTGCGGCTTGCGCTTCGGCTGCGTCCATCGCGGCTTTGAGGCGCTTGCGCTCGTGCGTCGCTGCGTCCTCGATGCGGCGCTTCTCAGCTGCGTCCGCGCCGCGAAGTCCCTTCACGCCCTGTCGCCCGGTGACGGTCGGCTTAAGGCGCGGGATGCCGCCCTTACGAGCGATTGCGGCTGTGAGGCGGGCGGTCGCTTTCGCCAGGTCCACAATCAATGGCGAAATGTCGCGCGGCTTCTGGGTCTGTCCTTCCTGAAAGGCGCGGGAGTTCACGCCCTTGCCGCCTGCGTTTTCGTTCATGGCTTCCTCACGTCCCAAGGTGTCGAGTCCCGCGACCGTGCGCGGGTCCGTATTGCGCTGTTCTTCGCCGCGAGCTACAGCGAGCGTCGAGTCATCGAACGGCGTCTGATCCCAGCCCTTCGGCATGAAGTTGCCGTCCATCGCTTCTGCGCCGCGACCGTTCACGCGACCGTTCAGGCGGTCGGACGCCTTCGCGTTTTCCGAGGCGCGGGCCAGTACAGGATGCTTCGCGCGGAGCAAATCGCCATACTTCGCTTCGAATGCCGGATGCGCAAGCGCGGCCTTCATCGCGTCCACCGTATTGAGGTGATCGAAAACGGGCGCCATGTGGCTGACCGGTGCGTTGTTGATATTCGGGTTTCCGCCATTAATCATGTTTCTCTCCGAGAATGTGAGTTGGTGTTACTTCTTCGCTGCGAGCGCCTTAGCGCGGGATTCTTCAATCAGCACGGTCAACTTGCCGCGAAATTCCCAGAGTGATCGGACGTACTCCGGGTCACGCGTCCGCTTCCGTTCCTCGTCCGTGTCGAACAGGAGCCGTTCACCCACTACGTAGAACGGAAGGCGGCTGTACGCTTCGAAAGCGCGGGTATAGGCTTCGCGATAGAGCGCGTGCGACTCGATCAGCTTCGCGCCGATATACGAGCGTTCGACAATCTCGTCCTCTAAGGTAGAGTCGCGGCAGAAAACGTGGATAAACGCGGCTTGCGACATTTCGCCCTGTACGCGAAGCGTCGCGTATGCAAAGATCAGCGCCCCAAACGTGATCAAGTCTTCCGGCAACCCTTCCGCCGCGAGTGCGGCGCGCACTTCTTCGGTCTTCCACTCGCCGCGCGGCAGGAAGTAGTTCTCCGCGTTACGGCCAATTTGCTCCGCCGCCCAGAAAAGATTGTTCGCACCGCCCATCAGGTTCAATTCGTCCAGCGTGTAGATATGAGGATTTTCTTTCGTGAGCGTGTTCATGCTGCCTCCCGCGCCTTAGCGAGTTCTTCAGCCGCCTGCGGATAGACGAAGGTTTCCGCGCGGCCACCAATATTGCGTTCGATCTTTACTGCCATATCTGCGGTAATTCGCAAATCACCGTGAATCATTGCGTGAAGCGAAGGCTGCTTAATTCCAAGTAAATCAGCCGCCGCGCGTTGCGATAAGTCTTTCAACTTAAGCAATTCCGCGAGCGCCTTGCCTGCGGCGTTATTCGACATGACTACCTCTGGTAAGGGCGGGTGTTATTTGTTTACCTATTAGATAGCCCTAATCGTATCGCGAGCGTGTTTCGATGGCTACATAAATCTAATAAGCCTATACGATATTTTCTATTTAATGTCCTCCTGTAGATAGGCTGTTACCTATCGCGTTATATTCGGATTACCGACATAACAACGGAATCCTTATAATCATGTTAATCCTGCCGCGCAAAATCTCGTTAGTCGTTTATTCGCTGTTCGTCATATTCGGCTTGTTTGTCCCGCTAGATCATCTAGGAATCTGGCTTACCTGCACGATTGGCTTTATCTCTGCCGATGCGCTCGAATTAATCAGCCGTGAGATTCAGTCATGAAGACCATATTTGACAGCGAGGAAGGCCGCGCGAGCGTCTGGGCGGCGATGATGGTTCGGGCACGCGAGAACGCCGCGACGAAACAGGCTGATAAGTGGGCGAAGAACGAAGCGCCCGAGCCGAAACGAGAACCGGCTGATCCGGCAGACCGCTACCGTAAGCCTCCAGCGAAAGAGTACCGCTTCCCCGATCTTCCATTTTGAGCGCCACGATGAAGAACAAGCCGCACAAGTGTGAGTACGTCCCGCCGCAGGTTGCCCGACCGATCACCGACCCGAAGCCATACCCAGTGAACGCCGCGAAGTCTGCACTTCCCTCTTACGGCATCTACAAGATCGGCTTTCCGAATGGGGACTGCGTAGTGTACGGGTCGTGGAATTGGAAAAGCGATTCACAGAACCAGCTAAACCGCGCCGCTGAAGGCAAGAATAGGAATAAGTGGTTCACGAAGGCGTTCAGCCATTTCGGGCGCGCGAAGGTCGAATTACTCGCCTGCCCGCTGCACCTGGATTATATCCATGACCTTGAGCAGCATTTAGCGACCGAGCACAAAGCTGCGCTGAACTTTAGGCCGCACACGTTCAAGATCAAGTTATGGCTGTTTTGCAAGCGAATGGCGAAATATGTGCCGAATGAAGGCTTTGTGGAAAGCGACGTTCCGCGTCACGCGGACTTATTCGAAATGGAGGGTGTATGAAGAGCACTGATACCAACGTCCGTATGCGCGCTTTAGATCGTAATGGACAACTGGCCGAGGAACAAGCGCGAAGAATGGCCGATGCGGACGCCTCATTAGGTCGCATACTCGCTCAGCAACTAGCCGAAGTGCCCGCCGCAAGTCTGGTCGAAACCTATCGCTTCGAACCGGGCGGAAAGCCGTTTTATGTGTATTCCGCGCGTCCGTACGGTGAGCGCGTCATTCTAGTCAAGGATTCGGAGACTGCCGCTGCGGTGATGAGCCATTACGCAATTACCGACACAATCGAACTGGGCGCTGAAGGATTCACCACGAATAACCGAACAGGGCCTATTGTGGCCGGCGTATTTAAGGGCGGCGCTGGCACCTTCGCCCACGAGTTGCCGCATATCGCACTACGAGTTCTAGCGCGAAATGGCGTTAGGCGCGTGATGATCGGAGACGAAGAACGTATGGCGTATCTGTGCGGCGATTTGTTTGACGCGTTCCAATCTTATCTGTGAGGACGTTATGAACCGATACATACAAGATGCACGAGACCAACTTGCCGCGATGAATGCGGAGGATGAGCGTAGGATCGCGGAAAGTAGGCGGATTATGGACGGGAAAGGAATGGACGCAGCTGCGGAGGATGAACTAAACGCGATGCGCCTGAAACGAATCGCAGAGCGGAAGCGGATACTGGACTCAATCCCCTAGAAACAAAAAGGCCCTTGACGGAATCGCGACGCCAAGGGCCTTTCTGCATCCACATCCAGCCAACGGGAGGGATTGGTGAAACATGATAGAGAAGGCGATTCCACGGCCTTTTCGGTTTCGATTATCGCCGCGATGTGGTCGGCAAAGATAGCCTCTGCGGACACTGTTCAATACACGGCGACCGTACGAACCTTCATTTTCGCGTTCCACGGAATGGCCGGAACGCTGATCCGGTAATCGAACGTGCCGCCCGCTTCTACCGCCACGCCGCGCGTAGGTGTGCCGGACTGTGAGAAGGCCGTATCCCCGTTCGGATACACCGCGTAGAACTCTATTTCAGGGACTACAGCGCGGCCACAGGTGTTAACGATGGTCCCGGAAAGCGTGTCGTACGGCATGCGGTCCGCGCCCCACATATTGCGCTCGATGCGGTTGTTTATGGTCTTAATCTTCGTGCGGTCGCAGGTCGGCGCGATTGCGGATTGGGCGTGTGCCGTTGCTGCGAGTGAAAATGCGATTGCGGCTGCTGCTATGGTGTTGCTTGTATGTAGTCCTGTGCAAAAGTGAGATGTGTTTTAGAAGGTCCGGCGAAAAATTCAAAGTGAGATGGAAATAATTCGTTCGTGCGCGTGTGTCGAGTGAGCCAACGCAAAAAACGTAGGCAAACGAAGTCACTTCCTAAGGTATGAATCGAGGGTCGGACGGCTGACGCCATAGGCCGCTGCCACGTCCTTCTTCAGTTCGCCGTTCTCCAGACGGGCGCGGATGGCCTCTAGCTGCGCGGGCGTCAACTTCTGCTTGTACACGCCGCGCTCCTTCGCTGCTGCTATGCCTTCGCGCTGACGCTCGCGGATCATGGAGTGCTCGAAGTCCGCGAACGCGCCTAGCATGGTCAGCATTAGCTTCGCGGTGTGGTCGTTACGGTCTGCCGCAAAGGTCAGTGAGTTCTTGGGAAAGGTGACCGTTACGCCCTTGCTTACTAGGCGCTCCACTATGTCTAGCAACTGGCGCGTATCGCGTGCGAGTCGGTCGATAGAGTGGACATAGAAGGTATCGCCTTCTCTCGCGTACATCAGAGCTTCTTGCAGCACTGGCCTATTACCTTTGGCGCTCGCCTTCTCCTCAAAGACTCTATCCAGCGCGATGCCTTCGAGTTGCCGCGCGGTTTTTTGGTCAGTTGTGCTAACTCTTATGTAGCCGATGTTTTGCCCTTTGCTGTTCATGCTTTGCCTTTTGCGTTTGGTTATTAAGCGTCCGCTGAGAACGTAAAGGGATTCTAAAGCCGCGAGTTAGCGAAAGTAAAGTCTCATTCGGGACTGTCTTTACTCAGCTAATAGGCGCTCCGGACGTAAAGCGAAAGGCGCGTAAAAGGGCTTACCCTCTTTACGTTGAAGAGCGTAGAAAAGGCCGCGCTGGGCGGCCTGTAGGGTTGTGTGGGGCGAGACGTTCTAGGCCTGCCGTACACGTTCTAGGGCTAGTGCAGCGGCTTTCCCGGTTCTCCGTTCGCCTTCGCTTCGAGCGCCGTGCCGTGTTCCGCGTACAGGTCGTCCAGAGTCGGCACTTTCTTCGTGCGCCCAGCGTCATCAATCGTGGTGATGCCCGCCAGTACACACGCCTCTTTCAGCGCCTGCACTCGGACGGACTCTTTGAGCATCGGATTGCTTGCGATGTCGAGATAGCTTTGCAGCGCCTTCTTGTCGCTGAGCATCTGATCGACCGGCGTGGACTTCAGAAGCCGCTCGAATGCTTCGCTGTATGTGTCGCTCGCTTCCAAGCTATCCACTCGGTGGCGCGTCTCCATCGGATCGACACAGTTGATTGAACCGAACACGCGACGGAAGGCCGCTGCGCTATACACGCCGCGAACGCGCAAGGCTGCGTATTGTTCGATGAACGTGATGTTGTCCGTCAGAAATCCTTCATCGCTGAAGTAGTGGGTTTCGAGGAACTGCGTGATCTTGGCCATGATTGGCGACCTTGCTGATAATCGTTTCGTTGTCCGATAGTTTAGCCGCGCGAACATCGGATGGCGAGTAGCAGAATTGTTTCGTGGACACGCGCTCGCCGTTTGTCGATGAATCGACAAACAATTCGCCGCAGGGTTGAACACAGGCTTTGAGCGAAACTTGCCGCGCACGCGGTATGTTTCAAGACCTGACGTGACAGAGTAGCCGCGAGTTATCCGAGTTACGAAGGTCTGCCGCAGCGACAAGCCTGTAACTCCCTTTAAACCCAATCCCGGTAAGGCTTCTAATCTCTAAAGTTATAAGAGTTATAAGAGTTACAGAGGTAAGGAAAGATTTAGATTGGAAATCCCGCCGGGACTTTGCATTTGTGTGAGGGCCTGTAACTCTGTAACTCTGGCCTGCAAAACCAAGCCCCTATTGGGTCCGAGGGAGTTACAGGGGAGTTACAGGCCTAACTCCGTAACTCAGCAGAAACACAAAAAACAGAGGATTTACGCCAGACTACACGCGGCGACACACGAAACGAAAAGCGCCACGCTTACCGAACTCACAGAGTCAGGCAAGGGCGGCGCAAGCTACGTCAAACATCAAACAACAAAGCACGGTCAGCGGACACAAGAAGCGCACCGCCGAACGCCTCAGAACTCCCCACTATCACCGCCGCAGAGCAGCGCCTTGATCTCAGCCACCCCCGGATCGCCGGTCTTGCCGCTCGCCGGAACGAACAAAAAGCCAGGACGATTGCCGGTCATCTTCGCAGGAATGGCGTCGTGCTTCTTGGACAACACTTCGAGTTCGCGGCGAACAGAGTCATAACTCACACGCGCGCCCTTCGCCAACTCGGAAACCTTCTCGACCATGTCATCAATGTAGATCGGCACGCCGGCAGGCAGATTGTTCTTCTTACTTTCGATGCGCCACTTGAACTCATACTCGGAAAGTGCCTTGGCGAAGAACACCTCCATAATCGGGTCGCGCGGCGTACCGCGTCCTGCGGCCATTTCTTCGGCGTTGAAGTCGAACACCTTCTGGGCGGCTTCACGCACGAATTTGTCGTATGCCGCGTTGCCGTTTTCCTCCATCCACGCGCGACACTCGGCCATCACTTGCCAGAACTCACTCTCGAAGTTGGTGAAGTCGGCCTGAAACCCTTCTTGCCACTGCGGCTTACCGTCCTTGTCGTCCAACTGCCCAACAAACATGGGGAAGAAGCGCCGGTTGCCGGTTTCGTCCCGTTGCAGGCCCTCGTACTTGTTGCCGTCCATGATGACAACCCACTGCCGCAACTGATCGAAGTGGCCCTCGTACTTGTAGTGCATCTTGTCGGACGTTTGCGTTATGAACTGCTTGGTCGTGTTCATATCGCCTTTCGAGAAGCCAGTCATTTCTCCGATGTTGGCGACAATCGTTCGTCCGGTCGCTTCCCGCAGGAAGTCATTCTTGTTGTTCGTGGAAAGGTCGAGTTGAACAGCGGTCGCTTCTTTGTCGCCCATACCGATGCGGCAAATCTCGTTCGAGAAGCGCGACTTGCCCGCGTTCTGCGCTCCGATAAGCGAAAGCACGATAGGCGCGAGACAGCCTGGCCGCGTGATACGGTTGTACAAAGAAAGCCAGAAGTACCGCCCGAAGTAACGATTCAGCGGCGTGTCTTTCGGCTTGAAAATCTCAATGAGCCGCTTCTCCAGACGCTCCTTCTTGTCCCATTCCGGCACGCGCTTTTCGAAGCTGATGATGAGGTCGTTTTGCTTAACCTTCATCGCCCACTCTTTGAACGCTTTCCGAACACCGTCGATGGGTTGCGCGGTCAATCCCGCGACGCGCATTGCTTCGATGATGGGAACCATCGAATACCGTTCGTCCACCACCTCACCCAAGTGATCCACGAACCGCCCGCGAAACAAGTCGATGTGCGGCCTGCCCTTTGCCGCGTCCTTGCCAAAAACGACTTCGAAGAAGTGCGCGCGGTTCAGGTCGCACGAAATAGCTTTTATTGCTCTTAAGCCGCCGCCCAAGCTTTTCTCTTCGACTTCCGGCCACGCGAACGCGGGAGTCCCGCCCATGACCTTCATCGCACGCGCACGCTTGATTAGGTCAGGCTCTTTTCTCCGGATTTCAGCAAGCGCTTCCTCGGTTGTCTCCTTCTTCATCGCGTTGACGATCTTGAACTTCCTCGTTCTCTCTTGCGCTTCATACCACTCATCGCTGAAGCCAGCGTCTTTCATGGGGAAGTCGCCTGAATCATCGTCGTTCACGCCTTCGCCAGCTTCAAGATTGGCCGTATCAATGCCGTCCAGCGCCTCCCGTACGGACTCCGGATTACCCGTTTCTACACCGTTGTTTTCACTCGACTTTTCAGCGGCTTGCATAGTAAGATAGACCTAGTTTCCGTTGTACCCGGCCCGTATCGCGACAACCGCCCACTCACCCAGTGAACCGTCGCATACGGGCTTTTCTTTTTGCCTAGTTCGGATAAACGAGCTTCGAACGGCAATTCCCAACCTGCAAAAGAAAACGGGCGGCCAGTAAGCCGCGAATCGAATCGCGACGCTGGACCACCCGTTCTGAGAATTCTCGTCCGCTTTAACTACCGGGCGCGGAAATGCCCTACCGATTGAACCTAATGCTTCTCCGACTTACTCGCTGCGCGGCGTGTATTTAACGCCATCCCCACGTGCCCGATGAATGTCGAACGGCACATCGCCCCCCTCTACTACGTGGCGCAATGCCGAACGAAAGAAGTCACTCACGGAAATGTCGCGCTCGCGCAATGCTTCACAGGCCAGCGTCTTAAGCGCCGGGTCTATGACTGTTCGCATTTCGATGTACTTCGCGGCCATGATTGGCTCCGATTAAGAGTTAGCGCCTAGTTTACCTAACTCCGCCAATGAATAGGTACACTAAATCGAAAATATTTTCACGATAGTTTTCGACTCTCACAATTTTCGAAATTCCGAGAGTGTTGTAACAACGACGGTTACATACGCGCGGTGAGCGCGGAAAGAAAAACGCCCACCGATTAGGGCGGGCGTTACTTTTGGATCGCTTCGGCCATCCTCCGAATCTCCGCCATCCTGCGGCGGTAGGACCGTTCGGAGTGTATATGCACGGTCGCGACCGCGAGAAAGCCGAGAAACGCTCCCACGGTCGCTACTAGGTCGAAGGTGCTCACTCCGCTGCTGCGGCTTGTACGAGCGCGAAGGCGTACATCTTCCCGCCCGACTCGAAAACGCTCTGTCCCGCTGCCTTTAATCCGAGGCGGAACTTAATGTGCTTTTCGAACGGAAGGCGGAGTGCGCGGAAGGCTTCTGCGACTGAGCGGTGTTCGGTCGTCTGTCCGTCGAACGTGACGCGTACGCCGTGCTTCTGTATCCGGGCGGCTCGTACCTTCTCGTTAGCCCACGACTTCGCGACGCCCGCCGAGTTGCCGAGCTTCGGGAGCTTAAGCGCCGGAAGTCCGAAGTCTGTGCGGCGCGGGAAGTCGAAGAAGAAGTCACTCCGCTTCGGGAAGCGGAAGGCTGCGGCTACTGCGGGCGCGGCGGCTTTCGTGGACTTCTTAGCGGTGATGGTTTTGCGTGCGGTCATTTCATACTCCTAAGCATTCTGGATGGTTATCGGTTTGCTTTCTCATTCCTGCTCACTACGGAAAGAATTCTGCTCCAGCGGACAAAGGATGCGTTACAGAAACTTACAAATTCTTGACTGATTGTTGCTATCAGCCCGCCGCGACCGATAGGATATTGACCCGGTCGAGCGCCTCGCGCGTCCGGTCCACTCGAAGGTGGCCGTAGTGCTTGTCGATCATCGCGGTACTCGTCCCGGCCATCCGCGCGACCGTGAAGACGTCCATGCCGCCCGCGATGAACTCGCTAATCGCCGTGTGACGAATCGAGTACAGGACTAAGGAATCGTCCAGCCCTGCGGCGCTCACCGCCCGGTCGAACGCATCGCCCCAACTCTCCTTCCGCCATCTCGCGCCGCCCGTAGTCGTGAAGAGAAGCGCCTGCCCTATCCGGAATTCGGCACGGCTGCGGAAGAACGCCAGCGCGGCAGAGGACAGCGGAATGACGCGGAAGCCGGTCTTGCCCGTAAGCTGGACGGTGCCCTGCTCGCGGTCGAAGTCGCACGCGCGCACTCCCGCTATCTCTCCCGGACGGGCGGCTGTAAGGAGTAGCGCCGTTACGAGTGCCCGGAAGTCGGGCGCGGCAGCGGCTAGGAGCCGTTCGCGGTCCGCCGCAGGTACGAAGCCCTGTCTCCGCCTTCCGACTGCGCGGAACGGCGCGACGGCTCGCCAAGCCGCATCCGTGTCGATAAGTCCCAGCCGGTGCGCGAAGTTGAGCGCGGCCTTGAAGGAGGACAGTTGTCGATTCGCGCTGTCCTTCGCCGCCCGGAGCGATTCGCCTTCCTTCCCGTCCACCTGCTTCCGGACCCAATCTAAGATGTGTACGGTCTTTAGGTCTGCGAGAGCCAGAGCGCCGATAGGCTGGTTGTCGATCATGTACCGGAACCGTGCGGCGGAATCCTTCGCGGCTTTCTCGGACTTGTGAAGTTTCTGGTGCTCGACATACAGTGCGCACGCCTTCCGAACCGTCATGGCTTCGGGCGCGGCTTCCTCCACGACTGGCCGCGCGGCCCATTCGAGTACGCGCCCTGCGGCTGTATCGAAGTCGGGAAGGTCCGGCCCGAGAGCGACGAAGCGTTGCCGCCCTTCGTCCGTCCGCAGTCGCCCTAACCAGTGTCCTCCCGTCTCCGTACGGCGAAAACCTACGTAGAGTCCAGCGCGGATTCGGGACCAGTACGGCTCACGGCGAGGCGCTAGGCGGTCGCGGGAGGTCTTGCTATTGATCAGGTTTGAAGCGGTCGTCATTAGGTTCTCCGTACGAAAAAAGTACGAAAAGCCTAACGGAAAATTGTGAGGAAACGCTATTAAAACGCACGAAATTGCTTAAAAGTGCTTGGCTTTCGGGTTTCCCACGTCCTTCACACGGCAGGGGTCACTGGTTCGATCCCAGTACTACCCACCAGAATTCTGGTGCTGGTAACGCCAAGACACCGAAGACCAAAAGGCCCAAGTCTAGCGACTTGGGCCTTTTTCATTTCCGCGCGCGAACGAGGCACTCACGTCGCCCAAACGCCCCGCGCCATGCCGCTCGCCGCAATCACCATCACGATGACGAGCGCCGCCTCGAGATCGCTCATCCACGCGAAGCGCCGCGCGCGCGTCAGGTCGATCGCCCCGCCCTCCGCCAGCGCCGCACGCCAGCGGATCAGCGCGAGCATCGGCGAGACTTCGATCAGCAGAATGACCACGAGCGCGGTCATCTTCAGGTGAAAAAGCGGCTCGTGCAGATAGTACGCGCCGCCCTTCTCGAAGCCGCCGAACGCGCGCGTCAGGCCGGTGACGACGAGGACGACAGCCGCGATGCCCCACAGCGCGTCCGACCGGAACACGTCACGCAGACGCAATGCGTTCGCTTGCACCGATTCCGCCGCGTCCAGCCGGCGCAATGCGCGCGCACGCGCGAGCACGGAACCCAGCGCGAAGCCGAAGGCGAGCAGATGAATCGCGGCGAGCAACCAACGTATCAGCATGCTTTCCTCCCACGATCGACAAGAAAGACCGGTACGGCTCGGCCCGATGCAGCTTAGACCTGGCTCAGCGTGGCGTCGAGCGCGCGTGCGGCGCTGCGGTCGCTCTCGGTGGAAAGCGGCGCGCGAAAAACCGTCGTGCGATTGTGTCCGGCCGCGGCGGGCGAATCCCACAGCAATTCCACTTTCGGACGCCGCGAGAACCAGCTTCGCCGCTCGATACCGTTCGATGCCGCGGGCGCTGCGGCCGGCTGCGCCGATGCCGCCAGCACCGGCCACTTCACCGACAATTCTCGTGCGTCGTACTGGCCGAGCTTGCGGCTCTCGGCCCAGACCATCGCCGTGCGCGTGACGGGATCGAGCGAAATGGCATAGCGGCCGATGGCGAAGCGCCGCGCCGCGATGTTCGTGCGCCATAGCGCGCGGGGCCGGCAAATCCACATCACCACCGCGTAGAGCGCCGGCGCGACCGCCAGCCAGCCGTTGGTTTCAGCGAGCGCGTGAACGAAGCGCCGCCAGCCCGATGTCCAGACGAACGCCCCGACAGAGAAGATGGCGAAGCCGAAGGTCAGCAGCGCGAGCAGCCTCAGCGCCTGCCGAAGCCACTGCGGCAACGGATGCAGCGGACGCTCCATGCGCGGCTTCGCGCCCGGCAGCACGATCAAAAGGAAGATGAGGACGAGATTGAGGCACGCCCACGGCGATGAAGTCATCGCGCGCACCGAGGAGAGATAGCCCATCTGCGACATGGAGAGCGCCCATCGCGCCGCGAGAATCACGCCGATGGCCCGCAGCGCGAACAGAGTTCCTGCGCCCGGTGCCGGGCTCGCGCTGGTTTGCTTGGTTCTCGCCAAAAGGTGCGCTCCTGTCCACGAACGTTGCCTGCCGCCGCTGTCTGTGCGAGCGGGCGGCCACTGCGCCTTGCGCAGCGCAAAGCTCGGACATTATAGGGAGATTACGGAGGCCGTCATTGGTTTCGCTTCGCGCATGCGGCGTGGCGCTCGTTTTACGCCGCGACTGTGCCATTACGACAACGCCCCGCGCACCTTTCGGCGGGCGGGGCGTTCTCCGAGCCGCATCGCTGCGGCCGCAGGACAGCGGACGGCTTACTGCTATCAGGCGTTCACTTCGCGCAGAACGGTGCGGCGCTTCTGGCGCAGCAGTTCCTCATAGTTCTGCACGTAGCGCGCCGCCATGACCTTCGACGAGAAGCGCGTCTCGAACGTCTCGCGGACCTTCGCGCGCGACAGCGAGTCGAGGCGCTTGACCGCGGCGATCGCCGAGAGTTCGTCTTCCACGACAAAGCCCGACACGCCGTTGTCGATCACTTCCGGCACCGAGCCGCGATTGAACGCGATCACCGGCGTGCCGCAGGCCATCGCCTCGATCATCACGAGGCCGAAGGGCTCCGGCCAGTCGATCGGGAACAGCAGCGCATGCGCGTTGCCGAGGAACTCGGTCTTCTCGGCCTCGCTGATCTCGCCGATGTACTCGACGTGCGGCAGCGCGAAGAGCGGCTTGATCTCTTCTTCGTAGTAAGCGCGGTCGGCCTTGTCCAGCTTCGCGGCGATCTTGATCTTCATGCCCGCGGCCTGCGCGATGCGGATGGCGCGGTCCACGCGCTTTTCCGGCGAGATGCGGCCGAGGAACGCGAGGTAGCCGGGCTTGACGTTCGGAATCGGCTTCAGCAGGTTTTCCGGCAGGCCGTGGTACACCGTCGAGAGCCAGTTGGCTTGCGGCAGCGGCTGGCGCTGGTTGTCGGAAATCGACACCACCGGCACGTCCTTGAACGTGTTGAAGATGGGCTGCAGTTCCGGCAGATCGAGACGGCCGTGCATCGTCGTCAGGAACGGCACCGGCTGGCGCGCGAACAGCGAGAACGGGTAATAGTCGATATGGAAGTGCAGCACGTCGAACTCGTCGGCGCGGCGGCGGACTTCTTCGAGCAGCAGCATGTGCGGCGCCATCGTGTCGCGGATGGTCGGGTCGAGGCGCAGCGCTTGCGGCCAGAAGGCTTCGAGCTTCGCGGACGTCTGCGAATCACCGCTCGCGAAGAGCGTGACGTCGTGTCCAGCCTCGACAAGAGCCTCAGTCAGATAAGACACCACGCGTTCCGTACCGCCGTAGAGCTTCGGCGGAACAGCCTCGTGGAGGGGCGCGATTTGAGCGATTCGCATGATCGTGAAACTCCTAATAAAAGGTCAGGCAAGGTACTGCTGTCATGTTTGACATCGGGAGCGAATCGCTCGGCTCGGGCGAGAGCTTTTCGCGGCGCGGCGGCCTCGTCAGCGGCTGGTGCTCGAGTGGAAAAGCGGGTCGCTGATCACCGGCTCCACGCGGGCGTTGCCACAAGCAACTTCGGAGCCATATCTCAAAAACCGCCGCGCCCAGCAATAAACGCGCTCGGGCTCGGGCGGTTGACGACTTCCTTCAGAAAGCTGTCAAAAAGTCTAAGTGAAAACCCGGAGCGCATTATGGAGCCTTTTACACCGGCGACAGGGAGTCATTTCAACTTATTTACCTTGTTACACCGGGGAAACATTTAACAAACCCCTGTTTATTAAGGTTGTTCTACATTGGAGCACGTGCTGCGGCGATGCACGGGCGGCGACTCGCTCGTTATCATCGCGAGACACCTGGAAAAGGGACGCTGGCGCATCCCATGCTTATATCGACGCTGCCGCGCGAGAAGCTCCCGGACAGGAGCACGCGCGGCGGGCCGCGCCAGCCGCCGCTTCATCGCAAAAATGCGCGCGATGTGCTTACAATGCGCGCCCAAGCCGAAGAGACGTGCTCGCGGTTCCAACGCGAAGCGCACAGTCGATGTACGGACGGCAACATCCGCCGTGCATCATTTGCCTGAACGACGTTCGCACGCCCGGTTACTGGCTACAATTCAGCGATGGAGACGGCGCCGCGCCGCCTCGGTTTCGATGTCACTCGCGCCGGCTGCGCCGACGCATCGGACAGGCAGTGCATCCGCATGGCATCGCCCGAAGGCGCAACACACGCTCAACCGCTTTACGACCCAAAAAGACCATTGGACCAACTCACCGTCTCCCAGCGTAACGCGCACAACGCCAAGCTCGCGAGCTATGCGCACCGCCCGCTCGCGTTTCTGATGCGCTACATCCGCCGGCATCCGATCGCCCATGCCATCGTGCTCGCGAGCGTCTTCGCGGCCGTCGGGTGCGCGCTGGCGTCGCAATATGCGATCAAGCATCTGATCGACGTGCTCGGTCAGGGGCGCGGCCACCCGGGCCCGCTCTGGGGCGCGTTCATGATCCTCGTCGGTCTGATCGCCGCCGACAACCTGCTATGGCGGGTCGGCGGCTGGGTCGGCGCGCATGTGTTCGTGATCGTCACGGGCGATCTGCGCAAGGACCTGTTCTCGTACCTGTCCGGCCATTCGCCGACGTACTTCTCCGAGAAGCAGCCCGGCATGCTCGCGAGCCGCATTACCGCGACCTCGAACGCCATCTACACGTCAGAGAACGTGATGGCGTGGAACGTCCTGCCGCCGTGCATCGCGGTGCTGGGCGCAATCGTGATGATCGTCGCGGTCAATCCGTTGATGGCGGCGGGCCTCATGGCCGCCTCGATCATTCTCGCGCTCGTGCTCTACCGGCTCGCGAAGCGCGGCTCCGCGCGGCATCACAGCTTCGCGTCGAAGGCGGCTTCGGTGGATGGCGAACTCGTCGACGTCATCGGCAACATGGCGCTCGTGCGCGCGTTCGGCATGACGTTCCGCGAGCAGAAACGCTTCGGCTCGACGGTGAAGGCCGAAATGGTCGCGCGCCAGCAAAGCCTGCTGTACCTCGAAAAGCTGCGCCTCTTCCATGCCGTCGTCACCGCGATTCTGTCCGCTGGCCTGCTCGGCTGGGCGTTGTGGCTGTGGTCGCAAGGTCGAGCGACCTCGGGCGATATCGTGCTCGTCAGTTCGCTCGGCTTCACCATCCTGCACGGCACGCGCGATCTCGCCGTCGCGCTCGTCGATGTGACGCAGCACGTCGCGCGTCTCGCCGAAGCCGTGCAGACGCTGCTGGAGCCGCACGGCATGCCGGACCGGTCGGATGCGACGGAACTCGTGCCGCAAGGCGGGCGCGTCGATTTCGAAGGCGTGACGTTCGCGTATCCGCGCCGCCGGCCGATTCTCGACAACTTCCATCTGCATATCGAGCCGGGGCAGCGCGTGGGCCTGATCGGCAAGTCGGGCGCGGGCAAGTCGACGGTGCTCGCCCTGCTGCAACGCTTCTACGAGACGCAGAAAGGCAGCATCAAGATCGACGGCCAGGATATCGCCACGATCACGCAGGACAGCTTGCGTCACGCCATCGCGCTCGTGCCGCAGGATATTTCGCTGTTCCATCGCACGGTGTTCGAGAACATCGCGTACGGGCGTCCGGATGCGAGCCGCGAGGAAGTGCTCGCCGCCGCCCGCGAGGCGCGCTGCACGGACTTCATCGAGGCGATGCCGGAAGGTTTCGATACGATCGTCGGCGATCGCGGCGTGAAGCTGTCGGGCGGCCAGCGCCAGCGCATCGCCATCGCGCGGGCCATTCTGAAGAACGCGCCGATCCTGCTGCTCGACGAAGCCACGTCCGCGCTCGACAGCGCGTCGGAAGAAGCGATTCAGCAGGCGCTCGACCGGCTGATGATCGGCCGTACGGTGATTGCCATCGCGCACCGGCTCTCGACGCTGCAGAACTTCGACCGGATCATCGTGATGAGCGCGGGCCGCGTGATCGACGACGGCTCGCCGCAAGAACTGCGCGAGCGGCCGGGGCTGTATCGCGAGTTGCTGGCCAAGCAACATGGCAAGCTGCCTTCCATCGTCGCGACGCCGCACAAGCAGCCGGCCTGACAAGCGAGTGACGAATAAGCCGCGTTTTCTGACAAGGAAACGCGGCTTTTTTGCGTCTATCGCGCTTTCAGATCCCGCAGGAAGTTGTCGCGCCACACCGATACGTTGTTGTCGCGCAAGAGCGCATACATCTCCTGATGCCGGGCCAGGCGCTCGTCGAGCGGCATCGCGAGCGCGGTGGCGAGCGCATCCGCCATGCCGTCGATGTCGAGCGGATTCACGATCAGCGCCGCCGTCAGTTCGCGCGCCGCGCCCGCGAACTGCGAGAGCACGAGCACGCCGGGATCCTCGGGGTTCTGCGCGGACACGTATTCCTTCGCGACCAGATTCATGCCGTCGCGCAGCGGCGTCACGAGGCCGACATGCGCCTCGCGAAAGAGCGCGGCGAGCACCGGCCGCTCGTACTGGCGATGGATATAGCGAATCGGCGTCCAGTCCAGCTCCGCATAGCGTCCGTTGATGCGCCCCGATTCGGCTTCGAGCTGCTGGCGAATGTCGCGATACGCGTCGACGTCCGTGCGCGTCGGCGGCGCGATCTGGAGCAACGACACGTTGTTGCGCTGCTGCGGATCGTGTTCGAACAGACGCTCGAACGCGCGAAAACGCTCGACTAGGCCCTTCGAGTAATCCAATCGGTCGACGCTCATCACCAACTTGCGCTGATGCAGCGTCTCCTTGACGATCTGCACGTCGCGCCCGCCCTCGCCATCCTTCGCGAGCGCGCGCACTTCGTCCGGATACACGCCGATCGGATACGCCGCCGCCTTCAGCGTCTGCCCGAACGCGTGAATCTCGACAGGCTTGTCAGCGTGCCGCGTGAGCGCCCCGCCCGCCTCGCTTTCGATGTAATCGCAAAACGCGCGCACGTCCGGCTCCGTCTGAAAGCCGAGCAGATCGAACGCGCAAAGCGCCTCGACCAGTTCGCGGTGACGCGGCACGCTCAACAGAATCTGCGACGCGGGAAACGGAATGTGCAGAAAGAAGCCGATGCGATTCTCGACGCCCAGCGCGCGCAAAGCCTGCGCGAACGGAATCAGATGATAGTCGTGCACCCAGATGACGTCGTCGGGCCGCAGCAGCGGCGCGAGCCGCGCGGCGAGCCAGTGATTCACGCGGCAGTAGCCGTCGTATTCGTGGCGATCGAACTCGATCAAGTCCGGACGATAGTGGAACGCGGGCCACAGCGTCGCGTTCGAAAAGCCGCGGTAATACTGGTCGTAGTCGCGCCGCACGAGCCCGATGGTCGCGAACGTCACCGGTCCGTGCTCCTCCAGCGTGATGCCGTCGGGCGGCGTGGAGAGGACTTCGCCGCTCCAGCCGAACCACACGCCGCCGGTTTCCTTGAGCGCGTCGTAGACGCCGACCGCCAGCCCGCCCGCTGCCGGCCCGCCCTCGGAAATCGGCGCGACCCGGTTCGAAACGATAATCAGACGGCTCACGCGTGCTTCCCCGCCGTTCCCGCGATCACTTGCAGCCAGTCGAGCAGCAGTTCCACCGATTCGATCCGCGAGCGCGCCACGGTCTCGCCCGGTCCGACCTTGATGGACAGACCATCGAACTCGTTGACGACCGCGAAACCTTTCTCGTCGGTCAGATCGTCGCCGATGAACACAGGCTTACGGCCCGTGAACGGCGGCTCGGCCATGAAGGCGCGCAACGCGCGGCCCTTGTCCACGTCTTTCGGCTTGATCTCGTACACCATCTTGCCGGGCTGGAGCACGTAGGCATCGGCGTAGTCGGCGACGAGCCGCTCGGTCGCCGCGCGCGCAGCCGGCTCGCGGTCGGGCGCGTTACGGTAATGCAGCGCGAGCGCCGCGCCCTTGATCTCCAGCAGCATGCCGGGATTGGCGCTCACCACGCCCTCCAGCACGTGCTCCATGCGCAGGAGCCGCTCGTCGTTGAAGCCGATGCGCTGGACATCGCCATTGGCGTCGCGCCGCTCGGCGCCGTGCATGCCCGCGACGGGCAGATCCGGAATCTGCAAGAACGAGTCGATATTATCGATGCCCCGCCCCGACACGACCGCGACCGCGTTGTTGGTCGCGCGTCTGAGCGCAGCGAGAATATCGGGCACCGATCGCGGCACGAAAATGCCGTCCGGCGTGGAGGCGAGTTCGACGAGCGTGCCGTCGAAATCGAAGAAAAATGCGGTCTCGGCGAGAGACAGGGAATCGGGAAGAATTTGCATCGGTCGTTGGCCTGTGGTTTCCCTTTGACGGCGCGCGGCGCGCGAAGTGTTGCGCATCTTACGTGCGCCAGCTTTCGGTCCGGAAAGCCGCGTGACTGACGAACGCATTCGGCGAGCCTTCCGTTCATCTTCGACGAGCTTTCAGCACGGCGGGATTGTGCGGCAAATCGTCTCAAAAATGGTCCGCAACGTAGATGATGCGCCACCTCGCTCGGCAAAGGCGTGTATTTTGCGACAGATGTTCCTGCCGTCAAAGCCCGGCGCCTATCGCGGCCCGATCCTCCCGATGCACACTTCGTTCCCCGCTTCGCCTGCAACGCCGGCCGCGCGCTGGCGCCGTTTCCTTGCTTCGCTCGCTTTTCTCGCGCTCGCCGCGTGCTCGCGACCGGGCGAGCCCTGGCATCTGACGGACGTCTCGGGACACTTGCCCGACCTCCACTTCTCGCTCACCGACGACAGCGGCGCGCCCGTGACCGGACGCTCGTTCAAGGGACACACGACGCTCGTCTACTTCGGCTACACGCATTGCCCCGACGTGTGCCCCGAAACGTTGGCTCGCCTGATACAAGTCTTACAGCGCGTGGGCCCCGACGCGGACAACACGCGCATCCTGTTCGTTTCCGTCGATCCCGCGCGCGACACGCCGCCGCTCTTGCGCGCGTACGTCCGCGCGTTCGACGAAAAGCACGCCGTCGGCCTGACCGGCAGCGACCGCGCCATCGAAGCGGTCGCGCAGCGGTATCGCATTGCGTATCAGATGGAAAAGCGCGATCCGAACGGCGCCTACGAGGTCTCGCACAGTTCAGGCGTCTATATCTTCGATCGCGAAGGCCACGCGCGCCTGCTTGCGACGGACCGCGATTCCATCGACGCGATCGCGGCCGATCTGCGCCGCGTCATCCATTCGAAGGACGCGTGACATGAGCACGCTTATCTATTGGCTCGACCCGTGGGAGCCGTCGCCGACGGTCGTGATCGCGGTGCTCATCGCCGCAGTTCTGTTCGCGCGCGGCGCGCGGCATGCGCGGGTCTCGATCTCGCGGCACATCGCGTTCTGGCTGGGCTTGAGCGCGCTCTACGTGGCGCTGCACACGCGGCTCGATTACTTCTTCGAGCACGAGTTCTTCATGCATCGGCTGCAACATCTGGTGCTGCATCACCTCGGGCCGTTTCTGATCGCGCTGTCGTATCCAGGCGCGGCGCTGCGCGCCGGCGTGCCGTTCGCCTGGCGGCAACGCTGGCTGCGCCCGCTCACCGAGACGCGCGCTGCGCGCATGTTCTTCGATATCGTGTTCAATCCGGCTGTCGCGGTGCTGCTGTTCGTCGGCCTGATCTACTTCTGGCTGCTGTCGCCGATCCATTTCAAGGCGATGCTCGATGCCCGGCTCTATCGCGTGATGAACTGGAGCATGGTGATCGACGGCCTGCTCTTCTGGTGGCTCGTGCTGGACCCGCGGCCCGCGCCGCCCGCGCGGCTCGCGCCGGGACGACGCATTCTCGTCGTGATCGCCGCGATTCCGCCGCAGATCATTCTCGGCGCGTTCATCTTTTTCACGCCGCACGAGCTGTATCCGATCTATTCGATCTGCGGCCGCGCGTTCACGTGGATCACGCCGATGCGCGATCAGCAGATCGGCGGTCTGTTGCTGTGGATTCCCGGCTCGATGATGAGCGTGATCGGCGCGTTGATCGCGCTGCGCCACTGGCTGCGGCTGTCGGCGCGCTCGCGGCTGCGTCAGGAGCGCGCGACGCGCGTCAATCCGGTGCGCGCGACCGCGTCATGAGTCAAATCACGAGCCGAAGCCGGGACGGCGCATCCAGACGTGCGGGATGCCGTCCTCGTCGTGCACGCCCGAGGACGCGACGAAGCCGAATGCGCCGTAGAACCGCTGCAAGTGCGCTTGCGCGTGCAGGCTGATGGGCTCGTCCGGCCATTGTTCGAGGATGTGCTTCAGCGCGCGTTCGAGCATGGCGTTGCCGAGCTTCATGCCGCGAAAGCCGACGGTCGTCAGCACGCGGCCGATGCGTACGTCTTTCTCGCTCGCGTCCGGATTGCCCGGCAGCAGTACGCGCAGATAGCCTGCCAAGCGCGGACGCTTGTCCCCTTCCCCGTACGCGAGAAGATGCCACGCGTTGGTATCGAGCCCGTCGATATCGCCGTACACGCAATTCTGCTCGACGACGAAGACCGCGCTGCGGGCGGCGAGCATGTCGTAGACTTCAGCGGGCGTCAGGTCGTCGAAGGGCTTCCAGCGCCATTGAATGTCGGAGAGTCGGTCGGTCATGGGAATAGGTATCGGATCGCACGGGCGTTCTGCGATTATGCCGCGCGGCCGGTTGCGTCGGTATCGAATGAAGCGCGGATAAAGAAAAAGCCCTGACGGGTCAGGGCTTTTCAAGTGGAGGCGCGAACCGGAGTCGAACCGGTCTAAACGGCTTTGCAGGCCGCTGCATAACCGCTTTGCTATCGCGCCGAAAGCGGTGTGGTGCGCGCCGGTCGAACGACGCCGGCTGACTCACCAAACAAAAAGGGAAGCGTTGCTTCCCCTTTGACTGGAGCGGGAGACGAGTCTCGAACTCGCGACCTCAACCTTGGCAAGGTTGCGCTCTACCAACTGAGCTACTCCCGCATTCACTTCTTGCTTGACCGCTTCGCTTGTTTCTTCGCTTGCTGCTTTGCGTCGCGCATCAGAGAAACGAGATTATGTAGAAGGAAAAGGCGCCTGTCAACTGTCTCTGGTGCGGTTTATTCGCGTTAGACGCAATTTTTTGCACTACGCCGACACCGGCTCACAACATGCCGCCGCGTTCGCGGATCTGCGGCCACGCCAGCTTCATGTAATAGAGCATCGACCAGACGGTGAGGAAAGCCGCGACATCGATGAGCCACAAGCCCCACACGCGCGTGTCCATGACCCACTGCGTGCCCGCGATGCGCAGCGGGCCGTAGAACAGCAGCATCGGAATGGCGACCATCTGACAGACGGTCTTGAACTTGCCGAGCGAATTCACCGCCACGCTCTTCGATGCGCCGATCTGCGCCATCCATTCGCGCAACGCCGAAATGGTGATCTCGCGGCCGACGATCACGAGCGCGATCACCGCGTTCAGACGCGACAGCTGCACGAGCACGAGGAGCGCGGCAGTGACCATCAGCTTGTCGGCGACCGGATCGAGGAACGCGCCGAATGCGGAGGTCTGATCGAGCTTGCGCGCGAGAAAGCCGTCGAACCAATCGGTGAGCGCGGCGAGCACGAAGATGATCATCGCGAGCAGATTGCGATGCTCCGGGCTCAACATGACGTCCGGCAGATAGAACACGCCCACGACGAGCGGAATCAGCACGATTCGCAACCACGTCAGAAAGATCGGTAAGTTGAACGGCATGGGCGATCAGCGAGTGAAGGACATGTAAGGGAGCCGCCATTGTGCCGTGTCGCTCTGCCGCTCACAAGGCGCGCGCCCCGCGCGGCGCGGCTTGCAGCGGGCCGCGCGGCGGGGCTCGTCAATGCAACTGCCGGTAAATCTGCTGCGCGAGCGCAAGCGAAATGCCTTCGACGCTCGCCAGGTCTTCGACGCTCGCCGCCTGCACGCCGCGCAATCCGCCGAAGCGCGACAGCAGCCGCTGGCGCCGTTTTGCGCCGACGCCTTCCAGTTCCTCCAGCCGCGACGTCTGCCGCGCCTTCGCGCGCTTCGCCCGCATGCCGGTGATCGCGAAGCGGTGCGCTTCGTCGCGAATCTGCGCGACGAGCATCAGCGCGGCGCTTTCCTTGCCGAGTTCGAGCGCCGGCCGGCCGTCCGCGAAGATCAAGGTCTCCAGGCCGACCTTGCGCCCTTCGCCCTTCGCCACGCCAACGAGCATGCCGTGATCCAGCCCGAGCTCCGAGAACACCTGCCGCGCGATCTCGACCTGCCCCTTGCCGCCGTCGATCAGCACGATGTTCGGCAGCGTGCCGCCCGCCGCGACCGCGGGCGCCGCATCGGGCGTGACGTTGGGATCGGCGGCGTCCTCGGGTTGCAGGGCCGCCGCTTCCTCGTTCGCGTTGGCGGCCGCCTGCGCGACCATCTTCTCGTAGCGGCGCGTCAACACCTGGCGCATCGCGGCGTAGTCGTCGCCGGGCGTGATGCCGTTGATGTTGTAGCGGCGGTATTCGCCCGTCTGCATCTTGTGATGGTGATACACGACGCACGACGCCTGCGTCGCCTCGCCCATCGTATGGCTGATGTCGAAGCACTCGATGCGCATGAGCGCGAGATCGTCCATGTCGAGCCCGAGCGTTTCCGCTAGCGAGCGGGTGCGCGCCTGCTGCGAGCCCTGTTCCGACAAGAGGCGTGCGAGCGCGAGCTTCGCGTTTTGCTCGGCCATCGAAAGCCACACGCGCTTCTGGCCCTGCGGCTGTCGCAGCAGCGCGACCTTGTGCCCGGCCTGTTCGATGAGCAGATCGACGAGTTCGCGGCTCGGCGCATGCGTCACGATCAGCACCGGCGGCACGCGATTGCCGATGTAGTGCTGCGCCATGAAGGCTTCGAGCACTTCGGCCTCGAGGGTGGCTTCGCGGGGTTCCGGAGTGGCATTTGTATCTGCGCTGGCATCGGATGGCGGTTCGGCGTTGGCTTCTGCTTCGGCGCCGGCGTTCAACGCAGAGTTCGCATTCGCCTCCACGCTCGCCGACACTTCCACATCCGCGCCAACGTCGCCTTCGACCGCCTCTTCCCCCGGCTCCCCATCCTCGATGTCGTCTTCGTCACCGCCGAGCGCCACCGCGCTTTCCACATGCGCCGGGAAATACGCCTTGTCGCCCAGATGCCGCCCGCCGCGCACCATCGCCAGATTCACGCACACCTTGCCGCCCAGCGCGACCACCGCGAGGATATCCACGTCGCTGTCGCTGCCGACTTCGATCGCCTGCTGATGCAGCACCGTCGAGAGCGAACTCATCTGGTTGCGCACGGCCGCCGCCTGCTCGAACTTGAGGTCGGCGGCGAACGCGTGCATCTTCTGCTCCAGTTCCTTCATCACCTCACCCTGCCGCCCGAGCAGAAAGCGCGACGCATTGGCCACGTCGCGCGCGTAATCCTCCTCGGTGATGAGGCCGGTGCACGGCGCGGTGCATCGCCCGATCTGATGCAAGAGACACGGACGCGTGCGGTTGCTGAACACCGAGTCCTCGCACGTGCGCAACTGGAACACGCGCTGCAGAATCTGGATGCTCTCGCGCACGGCCCACGCGCTCGGAAACGGCCCGAAATACTGGTTCTTCTTGTCCACCGCGCCGCGGTAGTACGCCATGCGCGGAAACTGATGACCGGTGAGCTTGAGGAACGGATACGACTTGTCGTCGCGAAACAGGATGTTGTAGCGCGGCGCGAGCGCCTTGATCAGATTGTTTTCGAGCAGCAGCGCTTCGGCCTCCGAGCGCGTGACCGTCGTCTCGATCTTGCGGATGCGCGTGACCATCATCGCGATGCGCGGCGAATGCAGCGTCTTCGTGAAGTAGCTCGACACGCGCTTCTTCAGGTTGCGCGCCTTGCCGACGTAGAGCACGTTGCCGTCGCCGTCGTAATAGCGGTACACGCCCGGCAGATGCGGCAGTTGCGCGAGCGTCTTCTTCGGGTCGAAATGGGATTCGGGGGCGTCGGTCTGAGTCATGCAGCGAATATCGCGACGAAGCGCGAAGGGACAAGGGCGGCGGCGAGCCGTGGGGCGGACGGTATCTTAGAATCGCCAGTTTAGATCATTACGGCGCGGTCCCGCCGGCCGCCCTCTCGCCATGTCCACCGCCTCCACGACTTCTTCCTCGCAGGAACTCGCCTGCGACATCTTCTGCGCGGTCGTCGACAACTTCGGCGATATCGGCGTGTGCTGGCGGCTCGCGCGCCAACTGCGCGCGGAACATGGCTGGCGCGTGCGGCTTTTCGTCGATGACCTCGCGGTTTTTCACGTGCTCTGCCCCGCCGTCGATGCGTCGCTCGCGCGGCAGGAGGCGGCGGGCGTCGTCATCGAGCACTGGCGCGAACCCGCGCACGCCGGCGAGACAATCGAGATCGCGGATGTCGTCGTCGAAGCCTTCGCGTGCGAGCTGCCGCACGCGTACATCGCGGCGATGGCGCGGCGCGAGCGCAAGCCCGTGTGGATCAACCTCGAATATTTGAGCGGCGAGGACTGGGTCGCGGACTTCCATCTGCGGCCCTCGCCGCATCCGCGCTATCCGCTCGACAAGACTTTTTTCTTTCCGGGCTTGGGCGCGAGCACGGGCGGCGTGCTGAAAGAGCGCGATCTGGACACCGCGCGCACGCGCTTCGATGCAGCGGCATGGTGGCGGCAACGCGTGGGCATCGCGCGTCCGGACGACGGCTCGACCGTCGTTTCCCTGTTCGCGTACGAAAATCCCGCCGTCGATGCGCTGCTCGCGCAATGGCGCGACGGCGCGGCGCGCATCGTTCTCCTTGTGCCCGAAGGCCGCATCTCCGGCGCGGTCGCGCGCTTCTTCGGCCTGCCCGGGTTCGCGGCGGGCACATCGGCGCGGGCGGGCGCGCTTCAGGCGCACGCGTTGTGTTTCGTCGAGCAACCGCGTTTCGACGAACTGCTGTGGGCATCCGATATCAACTTCGTGCGCGGCGAAGACTCGTTCGTGCGCGCGCAGTGGGCGCGAAAGCCTTTCGTCTGGCAGATCTATCCGCAGGCCGACGACGCGCATCTGCCGAAGCTCGATGCCGCGCTCGCGCACCTCACTCGCGGGATGTCGCCAGCGGCGGATCAGTCGATCAGCCGCTTCTGGCACGCATGGAACGGCGCGGGCACGCCGGACTGGGCGGACTTCTGGCGGCATCGGGGCGAATTCGAGTCGCGCGCGTCCGCCTGGGCGGATGAACTGGCGAGCGTCGGCGATCTGGCCGGCAATCTGGTCTCGCATGTGACGGCCCGCATGGCGGCGTAACCACGCGAACGCGCCGTCTTCCGTATCGCATGAAAGCGTGCACGGTGCCAGCCCGGCTCGCCAAATAAGCAAAAACTCAGTTAAAATAAGCGGTTATCCGATGAGCAAGCCGCTTTCTGTCGCGCGTATCTGTCGCGGCCCATGACGAAAAGGCCCATGAGAAAACGTTCCGACAGCGCCGCAAATCCGATCAGCCACTATCAACACCAATCAGCCAAGTCTGGCCATATTCATTCGTAAGGATCCAGTTTTATGAAGACCGCACAAGAACTCCGCGTCGGCAACGTCGTCATGATCGGCAACGATGCCATGGTCGTGCAGCGCGCCGAATACAACAAATCCGGCCGTAACGCAGCGGTCGTCAAAATGAAGTTCAAGAACCTGCTGACCAACGCGGGCATGGAAACCGTCTACAAGGCGGACGACAAGTTCGACGTCGTCGTGCTCGACCGCAAGGAAGTGACGTACTCGTACTTCGCCGACCCGATGTACGTGTTCATGGACGCCGACTACAACCAGTACGAAGTCGAAGCCGAAATGATGGGCGACGCGCTCAACTACCTCGAAGACGGCATGGCGTGCGAAGTCGTGTTCTACAACGAGAAGGCCATCTCGGTCGAACTGCCGACCACGCTGGTTCGCGAAATCGTCTACACGGAACCGGCCGTCAAGGGCGATACGTCGTCGGGCAAGGTGCTGAAGACCGCGAAGCTCCACACCGGCTTCGAACTGCAAGTGCCGCTCTTCTGCAACATCGGCGACAAGATCGAAATCGACACGCGCACGAACGAGTACCGCAGCCGCGCGTAAGACGTAACCATTACGCTCTCACGCCGGACGCGGGCCGGTGGTTCCGAAACCGCCTCCCGCCGCTGTCACAAAAAAGCGCCCCATCGCGGGCGCTTTTTCTTTTGCATGAAGTTTTTGACAGTTTCAGGCAAACTTTACCGGTCATCGTTGCAACTGACGTGCCGGTGCGCGTTCCGAACGCGTGTTCTTCGCGCCCCCTTTTCCCTTCGAAATCAAGCGCGGAGGTGGACGGCAGTTCGTCAATAATCGATTGGCACAGTTCCTGCTCAGTTCGCTTAATACGGACTAAACAACACGACATGCGCAATTCGCCGTCCCTCTTCGGCCGACTGGTGGTGGTCGCCGCGCTTGCTCTTCCCGCCTTCTTCCTGGCGGGATGCGCGTCGGCACCGACCGCCGAATCCGCCGGAGATTACGCGTCGGATGCCTCGGTGACTGCGCGCGTGAAAACGGCGCTCTTGGCCGACCCGGGATTAAAGTCGCTCGCGGTCAGCGTGTCGACGTATCGCGGCGTCGTGGTGCTGTCCGGAAACGTGAACTCGGAGGAACAGATTCGGAAGGCCGTCGCAGTAACTCGCAGCGTGTCGGGGGTGCAATCCGTCAACAACGATCTGCACGTGAAGCCGCAATGACGCACTAGCCCCATCCAATCGCAGGACAAAAAGAAAACCGCAGCGGGATGCCACGCCGATCCGATGTTCGACCGGGACGAGACGCCGCAGCCCGCCCACGAGCGCCCGAGTTTCAAGCGCCGCCCTCGCCTGGCGACGCATGCGGCAACGGCAATTACAGTCCATTTTGATACGTTGTGTCTGCCATGCCACACGCTCTGATTGTCGAAGACGATCCCAATAGCCTTTCCGGCCTGTCCGCGATCTTGTCCGCCGACGGCTTCTCGGTCGACACCGCGACGACGCTCGCCGAAGCCCGTTCCGCATTGACGCGCTTCATTCCGGACGTCGTGCTGATCGACCTGAACCTGCCCGACGGCAGCGGCCTCGACCTCCTGCCGAGCCTGCCCTCGCAACCGCCCGACGGCGCGCTTCCCGTCATCGTGATGACGGGCAATGCGACGGTCGAAAGCGCGATCGAAGGTCTGCGCCACGGTATTTGGGATTACTTGCTGAAGCCCGTCAACATTCCGCGTCTGCGCAGCCTTCTGGCGCGCATTCCGCGCCCTTACGAGCTGACGGAAGAAGTGCAGGCGCTGCGCTCGACGCTGCGCGAACTCGGCCATTTCGGCGACATGCTTGGGCGCAGCGTGCCGATGCAGCACGTCTACGACCAGATCGAGCACACCGCGCCCACGGAAGCCGCCGTGCTGATCAGCGGCGAGCCGGGCACCGGCAAGAAGCTCGCGGCGCACACGATCCATCAGCTGAGCCGCCGTCGCAAGGGGCCGTTCATCAGCTTCGATTGCTCGACGATCCGCGAAGAAGGCGCGCACCGCTCGATGGACAGCGTGCTCTTCGGCCACGAGCGCAACGCGTTCGCCGGCGCAGAAAACCGCGAGCCGGGCCTGCTCGAACAAGCGGGCGGCGGCACGCTGTTCCTCGATCAGATCGACTCGCTGCCTGCGGCGCAGCAAGAAGCGTTGTTGCGCGCGCTGGACTCGCAGACGTTCATGCGCGTCGGCGGCAGCAATCGCATCATGACGGACTTCCGCCTGATCGCCGCGTTGCGCGCGCCGGCCCGCGATGCCGTGTCGAGCGGCGCCCTGCGCGAAGACCTGTTCCAGCGCCTCTCGGCGTCGTCGATCGTCCTGCCGCCGCTGCGCGAACGCGACGACGACATCGCGCTCATGGCCGAGCAGTTCGTCGACGAATTGAACCGCGAGAACCACATTGCCGGCATCACGAGCGGGTCGCCCAAGCGCATCAGCCCGGCTTTCCTGCGCGAATGCCTCGCGAACGAATGGCCCGGCAACGTGCGCGAAATGCGCGAGCGCGTGCGCCGCGCGTATCACGCATCCGGCGAGACCATCGAGACGTTGCGCGTCGACGAGCCCGGCGGGATCGGCGGGCGCGGCCTCAACGGCAGCAGCGTGCAGGTGACGGTCGGCACGGCGCTCGCCGATGTCGAGGACATGCTGATCCGCGCGACGCTCGAAGCGGTCGGCGGCACGCGGCATCGCGCGGCGACGCTGCTCGGCATCAGTCCCAAGACGCTCTACAACAAGCTCCAGCGCATGAAGCTGGAATCGTCGTAAGCGGCGCGAGTCCCCAAATGAAAACGCCACGGCAAGCAGTTGCCGTGGCGTTTTGTCATTCGGGCGAGCCGTTCAGCCCAGCGCGGTTTTCACGAGCTGGCGCGCGGCCTGATATTCCGGCTGGCTTTGCAGCTTGTTCCAGCGCAGCGCCTTGCCGCGCGGCCGCATCTGCTTGATGCGCTGCTGCGACGCCTTCGTCGGCGTGAAGCGCAACTGTTCCAGCACCTTGCCCGCCTCTTCCGGCTGATTGCAGATCAGCACCATGTCGCAACCCGCCGTGAGCGCGGCCGTCGCGGCTTCGGTGAGCGTGCCGCCCGCGCGGGCGGCTTCCATCGAAAGATCGTCGCTGAAGATCGCGCCGTTGAAGCCGAGCTTGCCACGCAGAATGTCTTGCAGCCAGATGCGCGAGAAACCGGCGGGCTTGTCGTCGACCTGCGTGTAGATGACGTGCGCCGGAATGACCGACGCGAGCGACAACCCGAGCCAGTCGTACGGACGCACATCGGCGGCGAGGATCTCGTCGAGCGGACGATCGTCCGTCGGCAACGCGACGTGCGAGTCCGCCGCCGCGAAGCCATGCCCCGGAAAGTGCTTGCCGCAGTTCGCCATGCCCGCGAGCGCAAGACCGTGGTTCAGGCTCTTCGCGAGCATCGTCACCACGCGCGGATCGCTATGCAGCGCGCGGTCGCCGATCACCTGCGATTGCCCGTAGTTCAGATCGAGCACCGGCGTGAAGCTCATGTCGATGCCGCACGCGCGCAACTCCGACGCGAGCACGTAACCGAACGCGGTGGCCGCCTTGCTCGCGGCCAGAACATCGCGGTCCCAGAGCGCGCCGAGCTTGCCCGGCGCGGGCAGCACCGTGAAGCCGTCGGTGCGGAAACGCTGCACGCGCCCGCCTTCGTGATCGACCGCGATCAGAATGTCGTCGCGCACCGCGCGGATCGCGTCGGTGAGCGCCACCAGTTGCGCGCGGTCCTGAAAATGCCGCGCGAAGAGAATGATGCCGCCCGTCATCGGATGCGAAAGGCGCTCGATATCCGCGTCGGTGAGCGTCGTGCCGGCGACGTCGAACATGACGGGGCCGGGAATGCGTTTCATCGGATTCAATTGGCTTCTTGTTGTGGTGAATGTGTGATGGTTGCGCAGGTCACGCCTTATCCGCAATTTCCGCGATTTCCGCGATAACGAACGTCACCGCGTAGTCGCGCTCGTCGCTGAGCGTCACTTGTGCCGTGATGCCGCGTTGTGCGAGCCATTCGGCCAGCTCGCCCGATGCCACGATCACCGGCTTGCCGCTCGGCTCGTTGAGCGTTTGCAGCGCGCGCCAGGTCATCGGCCAGCGCATGCCGAGGCCGATCGCCTTCGAGAACGCTTCCTTCGCGGAAAAGCGCGTGGCGAGAAACGCGAGGCCGCGCACTTCGGAGCGCGCGCGCCGCGCGTGATAGATGCGCAGTTCGTCGGGGCCGAGCACTTTCTCGGCGAAGCGCCCGTTGGTGCGCTCCATGACGCCCGCGACGCGGCTCACTTGCACGAGGTCCGTGCCGATTCCGTAGATGGCCATGGCCGCCTCAACGCTTCGTTTGCGTGGCGAGACGCGAAGCGACCATGATCGCCTTCATCTCGCGCACCGCGTTGTCCCAGCCCGCGAAGATCGCGTGCGCGACGATCGCGTGCCCGATGTTCAATTCGACGATGCCATCGAGCGCGGCGATCGGCTGCACGTTGGTGTAATGCAGCCCGTGGCCCGCGTTCACTTTCAGGCCGAGCGAATTGCCGAACTCGACGCTTCTCGCGACGCGCTCGAATTCGCGCTGCTGCCCGGCTTCGTCGTGCGCTTCGGCGTAGCGCCCCGTATGCAGTTCGATGACCGGCGCGCCGGCTTCCTTCGCCGCGCGAATCTGCGTCTCGTCAGGATCGATGAAAAGCGACACGCGGCTGCCCGCGCCCGTGAGCTGCGCGCACGCGGCCTTCACCGCTTCGAACTGGCCGGCGACGTCGAGCCCGCCTTCGGTCGTCAATTCCTGGCGCTTTTCCGGCACGAGGCAGACATCGTGCGGCTTGATTTCGCACGCGATATCGAGCATTTCGCGCGTGACGGCGCATTCCAGATTCATGCGCGTTTTCAAAAGCGGACGCAGCGTGCGCACGTCGGCATCGACGATATGACGCCGATCCTCGCGCAGATGCAGCGTGATGGCGTCCGCGCCCGCTTCTTCGGCGGCGAGCGCGGCGCGAATCGGGTCGGGATACGACGTGCCGCGTGCGTTGCGCAGCGTGGCGACGTGATCAATGTTCACGCCGAGATCGATCACGCTCGCGGGCGATGAGAGAAAGAAGCTCATAGATTTTGCAGGTCGATCAGAATCTGACGGGTGGCGAGCGGCGCGCCGCCCAGATGGTAGTTCAGCAGAAAGCGCATCAGCGTCTTGCTCTGCGCGCCGGTTTGCGGGCTCGTGTAGTCGTCGCGCTCCATGTCGATGAGCGTCTGGCCGGCAATGACCGGCCACTGCGCGGGGAGATCGTCGGACGCTTCGCGCACGCCGCGCTCGGGATCGAACGTGTAGCGGCCTTCGGGCAGCACGGCCTGGCGCGCCACCGTGCGCGTGAGCGCCATCGCGTAGCCGGTTTCGCGCAACAGCACGCGTTCGAACGAGCGCAGCACCTGAATGGCGGGCTCGTCGTGCGCGAGCCGCGACAGCGTCAGCACGTAGTGATTGAAGAGCGCGGGATGCGGGTCCTCGCGCGCGCAGAACTTGACGAGCAGTTCGTTGACGTAGAAGCCGCACAGGAGCGCGTCGCCTCGCAGCGGCAGCATGCCGCCGACCCATTCGGCGGTGGTCAGCGTGCGGACTTCGCCTTTGCCGGTCCACGAAAGGCCGAGCGGCTGGAAGGTTTGCAGCACGCCGCGCAGCGCGGAATGCGGCCGCTTCGCGCCCTTCGCGACGAGCGCAATGCGCCCGTGATCGCGCGAGAACACGTCGATGATGAGACTCGTCTCGCGATACGGATAGCTATGCAGCACGAAGCCCGGCTGCTCGCTGACGCGAAAGTCGGAGCGCGGACGCGGGCGTTGGGCGTTCGTGCCCGCGGCGGGAGTGGACGACGATGCCCGCCGCCGCTTCGGCGCCGGGCGCTCGCTCGCGCCGAAGTCGTCCTCGGGACGATCGTCGGCGGGCGGGGGCATCCACGGGTCGTTCGAGCCGGCGTCCATGAGCGTAGTCCGGGCCTCACTCGTAGCCGTATGCGCGCAGGCCCGCTTCGTTGTCGGCCCAGCCGCTTTTCACCTTGACGAAGGTTTCCAGATACACGGGACCGTCGAAGAGCTTTTCCATGTCGAGCCGCGCCTCGGTGCTGATCTGCTTCAGCTTCGCACCCTTCTGGCCGATGATCATTGCCTTGTGGCCGTCGCGCTCCACGAGGATCGTCGCGAAGACGCGACGCAGGCGTCCTTCGGTCTCGAACTTGTCGATGAGCACGGTGCTCGTGTACGGCAACTCGTCGCCGGTCCAGCGGAACACTTTCTCGCGCAGGATTTCCGCTGCGAGGAACCGTTCGCTGCGGTCGGTCAGATCATCCTCGCCGTAAATCGGCTCGCCTTCCGGCAGATACGGCTTCACCACCGACATGAGCCGCTTGATGTCGTCCGGATTCTTCGCCGAGAGCGGCACGATTTCGCGGAAGTCGCGCCGCGCGGACATCTGCTGCATGAACGGAAAAAGCGAATCCTTGTCGCCGACGCGGTCGAGCTTGTTCGCGATCAGAAGCGTCGGCGTGCCGGCCGGAATCAGGTCGAGCACTTTCTCGTCGTCGGGACCGAAGCGGCCCGCTTCGATCACGAACAGGATCGCATCGACCGACGTCAGCGTGGACGTCACCGCGCGATTCAGCGAGCGGTTGAGCGCGCCGCTGTGGCGCGTCTGGAAGCCGGGCGTATCGACGAAGATGTACTGCGCGTCGTCGACCGTGTTGATGCCGGTAATACGATGGCGCGTCGTCTGCGCCTTGCGCGACGTGATGCTCACCTTCTGGCCGACGAGCGCGTTCATGAGCGTCGACTTGCCGACGTTGGGCCGGCCGACGATAGCGACCATGCCGCAGCGGAAACCGGGAGATGTGGGAGCGTTCATAGTGGTGTGCGGCGAAGGTTCGTTGAGCGCGATGTTGCGAGGGCGCGAGGGCGCATGTGCGGCTGAAGGCGCGTCAGTGGCCGGCGTCGGCGGCGCGCACGACGCGGCTGGCCGGGGCGTCGTCGCTGGCGGGGCTGCGCGCGTCGTCGGTGGGCGGCGCGTTGTCGGCGCTCGCATCCGTCGCTTGCGCCGCGTCACCCTTCACCGCCTTCTCCGGGCGATGGATGACGTGCCGCTCCGGCTTCTCGGCGGCTGCATACGACGCAGCGGACGGCTCGACGTGCGTTGCCCGAATCACGGCAAGCGGCGCGGCGGGCGTCTGCTCGGCGGACGCGCTCGCATCGGCGGAATGGTTGCGCTGACGATCGCGCTCGCGGCGCTCCGGCGAGCGCAAGTCGAGCGCGGCCTGCACGCCGGTCACGCCCGGCACCACTTCCACCTGCGCGAGCTTGGCCGCGCGCGCGCCCTTGCGCTTGGGCTTCATGCCGAGCGTGGGCGCCGCGGCCATGACTTCATCGAGCGCCTTCTTGGCCGCCGCCTGTTCCGCCGCGCGGCGGCTCGCGCCGGAGCCGGACACTTTCACGTCGAGCTTGGGCACCGAGCATTCGACTTCGAACTGCTGGTTATGCGCGGCGCCGTGAGTGGCGACCACGGTGTACGTCGGCAGCGCGATCTTGTGACCCTGAAGATATTCCTGAAGCAGCGTCTTCGCGTCCTTGCCGATGGTGCGCGGATCGATGTGATCCAGCACCGGCGTGTAGAGACGCTTGATGACGCCGAACGCGGCGTCGAAGCCGCCGTCGAGAAAAATCGCGCCGAAGATCGCTTCGAGCGTGTCCGCCAGAATCGACGGGCGCCGGAAGCCGCCGCTGCGCAGTTCGCCCTCGCCCAGACGCAAGCCTTCGGACACGTTGAGCGCCTGCGCGATTTCGTAAAGCGATTGCTGTTTGACGAGGTTCGCCCGCACGCGGGAGAGGTCGCCTTCGTCGAGCTTGCTGAAACGTTGGAACAAAAGCGCCGCCACCACGCAATTCAGAACGGAGTCGCCGAGAAATTCGAGCCGTTCGTTGTGCGTGGCGCTGTGACTGCGGTGGGTCATCGCCTGGCGCAGCAATTCCGCATTGCGAAATTCATACTGCAGCCGGCTTTCCAACGGAGAAGATGGCATGGACAGAGTATAACGCGCCCGCGCGGGCGGCCGATTCCGCCCGGCGAGCCGGGAAAACGCGTGGCGAGACGGTCTTAGCCGCGCTTCTTCACGCCGTTTCGAAGCAGTGCCGACGCGAGCGCGACGGCACCGCGATGGATCACTCGAAGGAGCCGATGCGCTTCAGGTTGCTGAAGTTCATCCAGATGAAGAACGCGCGGCCGACGATATTGTTATCCGGCACGAAGCCCCAGTAGCGGCTGTCGGCGCTGTTGTCGCGGTTGTCGCCCATCATGAAGTAATGGCCCGGCGGCACCTTGCAGGTCACGCCTTGCGCGTTGTAGACGCAGTTGTCGCGGTACGGGAAGTCGTCCGCGCCGACGACGAACGGCGGCACTTGCGGATTGTTGAGGATGGCGTTCTTGCGGCCGTCGAGATCTTCGATGAACTGCTTCGCGTAGCCGATGCGCTCGTCGTCGAAGTAGTCCGGCTGCGGCGTTTCGGGAACCGGCTTGCCGTTGATCGTGAGCTGCTTGTTTTCGTACGCGACGGTATCGCCCGGCAGGCCGATCACGCGCTTGATGTAGTCGACCGATTCGTCTTTCGGATAGCGGAACACGACGACATCGCCGCGCGTGAGCGGCTTGCCTTGCGTCAGCTTGGTGTTGCTGATCGGCAGGCGCAGGCCGTACTCGTATTTGTTCACGAGGATGAAGTCGCCGACGAGCAGCGTCGGCACCATCGACCCGGACGGAATCTTGAACGGCTCGACGATGAACGAGCGCACCACGAACACCGCGAGAATCACCGGGAAGAAGCTCGCCGTGTATTCGAGCCACCACGGCTGGCGCAGCGCCTCGTTGCGCAGGCGCGCGCGCGTTTGATCGGCGTTTTCATCGGCAAAGCGCTCGCCGACGCGTTCCTGCTGGCGGTCGAACTCGGCCACGGCAGCGTCCGCCGCGCGACGGCGCTGCTTGACGAACACGAGTTTGTCCAGCACCCATGCAATACCCGTCACCACGACGAGGATCAAGAGAATCAATGCGAAATTCATCAATCGCTTCCGGTTGTTATCGTCGGTTGTTGTTCTGCGCCCGGCGGCGCGCGAACGTCATTCGTCCACGCGCAGGATGGCGAGGAAAGCCTCTTGCGGAATCTCGACGGAGCCGACCTGCTTCATGCGCTTCTTGCCCGCCTTCTGCTTTTCGAGCAGCTTCTTCTTGCGCGTGATGTCGCCGCCATAGCACTTCGCGAGCACATTCTTGCGCAGCGCCTTGATGTTTTCGCGCGCGATGATGTTCGAGCCGATGGTCGCCTGAATCGCCACGTCGTACATCTGGCGCGGGATCAGTTCGCGCATCTTCGACGCGACTTCGCGGCCGCGGCTCTGGCTTTGCGAGCGGTGAACGATGACGGACAAGGCATCGACCTTGTCGCCGTTGATCAGCATGTCGACCTTCACGACATCCGCCGCGCGGTATTCCTTGAACTCGTAGTCCATCGACGCATAGCCGCGCGACGTCGACTTCAGGCGGTCGAAGAAGTCGAGCACGATCTCGGCCATCGGGATTTCGTAGGTCAACTGCACCTGACGGCCGTGGTACTGCATGTTGATCTGCTGGCCGCGCTTGTTCGTGCACAGCGTGATGACGGAGCCGACATACTCCTGCGGCATATACAGGTTCACCGTGACGATCGGCTCGCGCACTTCCTCGATCTTCGACGGCTCCGGCATCTTCGCCGGGTTCTCGACCTGAATGGTGCTGCCGTCGCGCTGGACGACTTCATACACCACCGTCGGCGCGGTGGTGATCAGGTCCATGTCGAATTCGCGCTCCAGCCGTTCCTGCACGATCTCCATGTGCAGAAGGCCGAGGAAGCCGCAGCGGAAGCCGAAGCCGAGCGCCTGCGACACTTCCGGCTCGAACTGCAGCGAGGCGTCGTTGAGCTTCAGCTTTTCGAGCGATTCGCGCAGCGCGTCGTATTGATTCGCTTCGACCGGATACAGCCCCGCGAAAACCTGCGGCTTCACTTCCTTGAAGCCCGGCAGCGGCTCGGCGGCCGGACGATTCGCGACCGTCACGGTGTCGCCGACCTTCGCGGCCGTCAGTTCCTTGATGCCCGCGATCACGAAGCCGACCTGACCCGCCGACAATTGCGACAGGTTGGTCGACTTGGGCGCGAACACGCCGAGATGCTCGACCGGATATTGAGCGCCGGTCGCCATCATCTTGATCTTGTCCTTCGGCTTCAACGTGCCGTTGAAGATGCGCACGAGCATCACGACGCCGACGTAATTGTCGAACCACGAGTCGATGATCAGCGCCTGCAGCGGCGCGTCCGGATCGCCCTTCGGCGGCGGCACTTTCGCGATCAGCGATTCGAGCACGTCTGCCACGCCGAGGCCGGTCTTCGCGCTGCAATGCACGGCGTCCGTCGCGTCGATGCCGATCACGTCTTCGATCTCGGCAATCGCGTTTTCAGGATTCGCGGCCGGCAAGTCGATCTTGTTCAGCACCGGCACGACTTCGACGCCCAGTTCGATTGCCGTGTAGCAGTTCGCAACGGTCTGCGCCTCGACGCCCTGACTCGCGTCGACGACGAGCAGCGCGCCTTCGCAAGCGGAAAGCGAACGGCTGACCTCGTACGAGAAGTCGACGTGTCCGGGGGTGTCGATCAGATTGAGGTTGTAGACCTGGCCGTCGCGCGCCTTGTAGGTGAGCGCCGCCGTCTGCGCCTTGATGGTGATGCCGCGCTCGCGTTCCAGGTCCATCGAATCGAGCACCTGCGCTTCCATCTCACGATCGGACAGCCCGCCGCACAACTGGATGATGCGGTCCGCGAGCGTGGACTTGCCGTGATCGATGTGCGCAATGATCGAAAAGTTACGAATATGATTCATTCAGTGCCGATCAAGCGAAAAAGGCGCGCCCTCACACATGCGGAGCACGCCTTGAAAAATTGGGGGAAAACTTCTGCATTTTAGCCGAAAAGGGGGTGGACAGGCGTTTTCGGCGTGCGGCGGCCCTTCGCCCTTCCCCCTTTGCCCTATGAGCGGCGCGAGGCGAGCGCCGCCAGGACGGCATTCGCGTTGAGCCGGTGCTCGCACACCTCGACGCCGTCCAGCATCAGCACTGGCACGCGCTCGTTGTAGCGCGCCTCCAAGAGCGGATCGTCGTCGATATCGATCCACTCGATCGCCACGCCGAAGCGTTGCGCGATGGGTTCGAGCTCCGCGCGCATGTCTTCACACAGATGGCACCACGCGCGCCCGTACAGCACGAAAAGCGCAGCGTGGTCTTCACTCATGGCGCGGCCGTCACTTCTGCGCCGGCACGCGCGGGCGCAGTGGCACGAACTGCGTGTTGTCGCCACGGCGCACGAGAATCGCCACCATCTTGCTGGCATCCAGCCCCTGCGCGATGGATTCGAACTGCTTCGCGCTCGTGACGTCCGTATCGCCAATTCGCATGATGATGTCGCCCTTCTGGAAGCCCGCACGCGCCGCCGGCCCTTCGACGGCATCCACCTGCACGCCGCCGCTGAGCTTGAGCGCCTTCTTCTGCTCGGCCGGAATGTCGCTCACCGCGAGGCCGAGCGAATTGCTCGCGCGCTCCTTAGGCTGCGGCGCACGGCGCTGCTCGGTCTTCGCGACCTTGTCCGGCTGCATCTCCGCGATGGTGATCGGCAGATCGCGCGACTGGCCCTTGCGCCAGATGGTGATGGTCGCTTTCATGCCCGGCTTGCTGTCGCCGACCATGCGCGGCAGGTCCGTCGCCGTTTCCACGTTCGCGCCGTTGAACTTGAGGATGATGTCGCCCGGCTGGATGCCCGCCTTGTCGGCCGGCCCGCCCGCCTCGACGCTGCTGACGAGCGCGCCCTGCGCCTTCGGCAAGCCAAGCGAATCGGCAACGTCCTTGGTCACTTCGCCGATCGCGACCGCAATGCGCCCGCGCGTGACCTTGCCCGACGTCTTCAGCTGATCCGCCACGCGCATCGCCTCGTCGATCGGAATCGCGAACGAGATGCCCATGAAGCCGCCGGTGCGGCTATAAATCTGCGAATTGATGCCGATGACCTCGCCGGCCATGTTGATGAGCGGACCGCCCGAATTGCCGGGATTCACCGCGACATCGGTCTGAATGAACGGCAGGTAGTCGCCGGTGTCGCGGCCCTTGGCGCTGACGATGCCGGCCGTCACCGTGTTGTCGAGCCCGAACGGCGAGCCGATGGCGAGCACCCATTCGCCGACGCGCACCTTGTTCGAATCGCCGATGGTGATGGCCGGCAGATTCGACGCGCTGATCTTCACGACCGCGACGTCCGTGCGCTCGTCGACGCCGACGAGCCGGGCCTTGAACTCGCGCTTGTCGGTGAGCGTGACGTAGATGGTGTCTGCGTCGTCGACGACGTGCGCGTTCGTCATCACGTAGCCGTCGGTCGAGAGGATGAAGCCCGAGCCGACGCCGCTGCTCTGCTCCGAGTTGTCCTGACTGTCATCGGGAAGGCTGCGGCTGCCGCCCTTGCCCTGATCGCCTCCGCCACCACTACCGCCGCCGCCACCACCGCCGCCGTTGCCGCGCGGCGAGCCGGGCTGTCCCGGCATCGGAATGCCGAAGAAGCGGCGGAAGAATTCCGACATGTCGCCTTCGTCGAGGCCGGGCGGCAAGCCGCGCAACTCGCCCGACGAGCCGACGCGCGAAGTCGTGCGGATGTTCACGACCGAAGGCCCGACCTTGTCGACGAGCGAAGTGAAGTCCGGCAGGTTCACCGTGGGCGCTGCCGCCGCCGCGTGCGAGATGAACGGCAGGCACACGGCGAGCGCCGCGGCCGCGATGAACTTGCGCAGCGAGTAGTTGCTCATGGATGGAAGGCCGAGGGATTCGATTACTTGGAAGGCTTGTATTCTATGGTAGAAGCAAATTGCTGCAACGTGGCTTGCGGCACTTCGCCCAGCAAAGTAATCCAGAAATCGCCGCGACGCTTCACGAGCACATGCGTTGCGCCGTTGTTGCCCGCGCCTTCCTTGCGGGAATTCTTCTCGACCGGCTCGACGAACACGGAAATGGCAGCGAGGCCGTCCGAGAACACTGCCTGATCGACCGGAATCGGCGGCTGGCCCTGCTCGCTCGACGCCATCGGCCGGCGCAGTTGGCGGATCAGCCTGAAGCCGGGGATGGTCGGCTTGATCTGCCAGCCCTGCGCCTGCATGTCGACCGGCTGCACCGGCGGGCGCACGACGTTCCAGCCCGCCGTGGCGCGCATGCCGTTCGCGATCGAGGCCTTATCGATTGCCCCGCCGATGCGCACCTGCGAGAACGAAAGCTGTTCGAGCACCTGGCCGTCCGGGTCGAGCGTCTGCGCGCGCAGCAAAAGACCCGTCTTCGCGTCCGCCCACAGCTTGTAGGCAAAACGATAGGCATCTTTCGGATCGAGCTCGATCACCTGACTCTCGATGCCCGCGACGCGGTCGGTGCCGAGCAGCTTCGGCTCGTACACCGCGAGCACCTGATCGCCGCTCGTGGCGAGCAGCGACGGAAACGAATCCTTGCTCTGCCGATGCTCCATGACGAGCAGATGCCGCTCCGGCACGAACGTGATCATGTCGTCGTCATGGCGCAGCATCCGGCGCGGCGCGCCGTCGAGACTTTCGAGCGATTCGTAGTCGCCGTCGCCGCGGGTGGCGACGTGCGTGATGCGCGACGACTGCACCGTCGCGCCGCGCTGATAAAGGAAGGTGCCCTCGTAATTCTGCTGCTGGGCCGCTTCCTGAATGCGGTTGAGCAGGTTGGCGGCGGTTTTGCGATCCGGCGCGTTGCCGCTGTCAGCGAACGATGCGGATGCCGCGCACAACAACGCGGCTGCACACAACATGAATGCCGGCAGCCGCCCCCAATATCTAGTTTTATTCAACCGCACACCTGCCTTCAGTTATTGGCTCTGCGTTGTCACCGCGGCGCGAATCAGTGGCATGGCGCCGGGCATCGCAGGCTGCTGCGAGAACTGCTGATGCGCTTCGAGGTATTGATCGAGATTCGCGTCGCGGATGATGTTCGCCTCGACGACCGGCGCGGCGGTGGTCACGGCCGGCACCGACGCCAGCGCGACGCGCTGCACCGAATCCGGCTGCGCGAGGCTCGCCACTTGTGCGCCCGACTGCGAGCCGACGCCCTGCATTTGCGGCACGACGATCCACGTGAGCGTGGCCGCAGCGGCCGCCACCGCGAACGCCGGAACCACGCGCCGGCGCAGCACGCTGCTGCGCGCCTTTTGCGCCGAAGCCGACGCCGCAGGCAGCGCCGCAGGCGCCAGCACGTGCGCTTCGGCCTCGAAGCGCGCCGCGAACGACGCCATGAACGCGCGGCTGCGCGCCGGGCTTTCGGCGAGATCGTCGGAACGCAGCGCGTCGCCGATCAGATGATAGTCGGACCACGCCGCGCGGTCCTCGCTCTTCAGCTCCGCCAGGAACTGACCGATGTTTCCGATTTCGCCGAGCGATTCACCGTCGACGAACGCCGACATGCGCTCCCCGCGCGAGCTTGCCTGCGAATTTCCCTGCGCCTGCATCGAGACCGACCCCATGATGCTCCCCAATCCTTCGAAACCAGCCGTAGTGACACCACCTAACCCAGATATCGCGTCCCTGTCCCGAAGTTCCAGCCGGCTTACCAGCGTTTGCCTTCGGGTGTGTCCAACAACGGACGCAATTTTGCCGCAATGGCTTCCCGAGCACGGAAAATTCTTGATCTGACGGTGCCGATCGGGCAGTCCATCATCTCCGCGATTTCCTCGTAACTCAATCCTTCGATTTCCCGGAGCGTGATGGCGGTGCGCAATTCTTCGGGCAGAAGCGCCATCGCAGCATTGACCGTTTGAGCGATCTGCTTGCTCATCAACATCGACTCGGGCGTGTTGATATCCCTTAGTTGGTCGGCGTCGGAGAAAGTTTCCGCTTCTTCCGCATCTGCTTCGGTAGAAGTGGGAGCGCGGCGTCCCTGCGTCGCGAGGTAGTTTTTCGCGGTGTTGACGGCAATGCGGTACAGCCAGGTGTAGAACGCGGATTCGCCGCGAAACTGCGGCAGCGCGCGGTAGGCTTTGATAAAGGCGTCCTGGGCGACGTCCTCGACTTCGGCGGGATCGCGCACGAGGCGCGAGATCAGTCGAATGATCTTGCGGTGGTATTTGGCGACCAGCAGTTCGAACGCGGCTTTGTCGCCCTTTTGCACGCGTTCGACCAGCACTTGGTCGATTTCTTTTTCGCTCACCTGGGAATCCGTTTGACTTGGGGCTGTTGCGCGGACGGGTATTGTAGCGTCACGGACTTCGCGTTATCCCGGACGCTCATCTACCGTTACAGTCGTTACAGGTAGGCGCTCGCCGCTCGGCGGGCGCGCACGGCAAGCTGGCGGAAGGTGTCGGAATCGATGGAATCCGCCGCGACGAGAAGCGCGCGCGGCCTGCCCTCTTCCGATGACAACGTGAGCGCGACGACCGCGCCCCATTGCGCGCAGCCGACGATGCGCCGGTACTGCGCGTAGCCCGCGCGGTCCCAGACCGTGACGCCGTCCGCGTGCAGGCCGATGGCGGCCGGTTGACGCAGCGTCCAGCGCACGCCGGCCAGCGCGAGGACCGCTAGACACGCGAGCGCGGCCACGGTTGCGTGAAGCGGCCCAAATTGCGCGAAGACCGTCCGGAAGACGGCCGCGTCCGCCAAAACGACAAAACCGATGAGCGCCGCGAGCAGAAAACGCGAAGGCCGCATGGGGATGCGCGGCGGTGTGCCCGCTTCCCCATGCGGCCGATTCAGATGCGCGCCCGTCATCGTGTCCCCCATCCCGACGAGTGCGCCGTGCTCAGAAACGCTTGAAGACGAGCGAGCCGTTCGTGCCGCCGAAGCCGAACGAGTTCTTCACCGCGACATCGATCTTCATTTCCCGCGCCGTGTTCGCGCAGTAGTCCAGGTCGCACTGCGGGTCCTGATTGAAGATGTTGATGGTCGGCGGCGAGATCTGATGATGCACGGCGAGGACCGTGAACACCGACTCCAGCCCGCCCGCGCCGCCGAGCAGGTGCCCGGTCATCGACTTCGTGGAGTTCACGACGATGTTCTTCGCGTGATCGCCGAGCGCGCGCTTGATGCCGATGGTTTCCGCGATGTCGCCGAGCGGCGTGGACGTGCCGTGCGCGTTCACGTAGTTGACTTGGTCCGCATTGACCTTCGCGTTCTTCAGCGCGTTGACCATCGCGCGGCGGCCGCCGTCGCCGTCTTCGGGCGGCGCGGTCATGTGGTAAGCGTCGCCGCTCATGCCGTAGCCGAGCACTTCGGCGTAGATCTTCGCGCCGCGCGCTTTGGCATGCTCGTATTCTTCCAGCACCATGACGCCCGCGCCTTCGCCGAGCACGAAGCCGTCGCGGTCCGTGTCCCACGGGCGGCTGGCCGTCGCGGGGTCGTCGTTGCGCTGCGACAGCGCGCGCGCCGCCGCGAAGCCGCCGATGCCGAGCGGGGAAACCGTCGCTTCCGCGCCGCCCGCGACCATCACGTCGGCGTCGCCGTATTCGATCAGGCGCGACGCTTCACCGATGCAGTGCAGGCCGGTGGTACACGCCGTGACCATCGACAGATTCGGACCCTTCAGGCCGAAGCGGATCGACAGATGGCCGGAGATCATGTTGATGATCGACGCCGGGACGAAGAACGGCGAGATGCGGCGCGGGCCGCGATTGAGCAGTTCGGTCTGCGTGACTTCGATCATCGGCAGCCCGCCGATGCCCGAGCCGACCACGACGCCCACGCGCTCCGCGTTTTCGTCGGTGATCGCGAGGCCGCTGTCCTGCATCGCCTGAACGCCTGCTGCGAAGCCGTAATGGATGAAGGTATCCATGTGGCGCGCTTCCTTGGCGGGCATGTAGTCTTCGATGTTGAAGCCCTTCACCTCGCCCGCGAAACGCGTGGAGAAGTTCGCGGCGTCGAACTTCGTGATGTTGGCGATGCCCGACTTGCCCGCCACCAGATTGGCCCAGCCGTCGGCAACGGTATTGCCGACAGGCGAAACGAGCCCAAGGCCTGTAACAACAACTCGACGACGGCTCACGGTAACCCCTTATCCATAGAATGACGAAAAGCAAAAGCCACAGCGGCCACAGGAAACCGCCCTGTGTGCCCTGTGGCTGTTAAATCGGTCTTTGCAGCGACGATGCTTCAAGCTCGAAGAGCGACGGGTCGCTGGCGCGTGCGGCCTTAGGCCTTGACGTTGGCGCGAGCGTAGTCGATCGCTTGCTGAACCGTGGTGATCTTCTCGGCTTCTTCATCGGGGATTTCCATGCCGAACTCGTCTTCCAGCGCCATCACCAGTTCCACCGTGTCGAGCGAGTCAGCGCCCAGATCGTTCACGAACGACGCTTCGTTCTTGATTTCGGCTTCCGCCACGCCCAGTTGTTCGGCGACGATCTTCTTCACGCGCTGTTCAATGTTGTCCATGCAGCCCTCCGAGGGAATAAAAGTTCAAAAATACGAGTGCGCGCATTTTATCAGGTTTGTACCCGCAAAATACGGCGCGTCAGTTCCATGCTTCGCCGCCTGCTGCGCGTCATCAAGGCGCGAGCCGACGGCCTGCATCGTTCGTTGCAGCCGCGCTGTACGGGGCGCGCATGCTGGTAAGAGCATTTTGCGCGCCCGTGTGCCGCGCGGATATTAAGCGATATTTGGCGAAATGCCTATTACATGTACATGCCGCCGTTCACGTGCAGCGTCGTGCCCGTGATGTAGCCGGCAAACGGCGACGCCAGGAACGCCACCGCGTGGGCGATGTCTTCGGGACTGCCGAGCCGGCCGAGCGGAATCTGCGCGGTCAGCGCGGTGCGCTGCTCTTCCGGCAAGACCTTCGTCATGTCCGTGTCGATGAAGCCCGGCGCGATGCAGTTCACGGTAACGCCGCGGCTGCCGATCTCGCGTGCCAGCGCCCGCGTCATGCCCGCGACGCCGGCTTTCGCCGCCGCGTAGTTCGCCTGACCGGGATTGCCCGACGAGCCCACCACCGACGTGATATTGATGATGCGGCCGCCGCGCGCTTTCATCATCGGGCGCAGCACGGCGCGCGACAGGCGGAACACCGCGCGCAGGTTCGTGTCGATGACGGCGTCGAATTCGTCGTCCTTCATGCGCATGGCGAGCTGATCTTTCGTGATGCCCGCGTTGTTCACGAGCACGTTGAGGCCGCCGAACTCCTTCACGGTGGCGTCGATAAACGCGTCGGCCGCTGCGGCGTCGTTCACGTTCAGCACCGCGCCGCGGCCCTTGCCGCCCGCCTGCGCCAGCGCTTCGCTGATGCCTGCCGCGCCGCTTTCGCTGGTGGCCGTGCCAATGACGGTCGCGCCCTGACGCGCGAGTTCCAGCGCGATGGCGCGCCCGATGCCGCGCGACGCGCCGGTGACGATAGCTACCTGATTGTCCAAGTTCATGTCGTTGCCTCTTATCCAGCGATCAGTTTGCGCGTTTCCTCGAGCGAGGCGGGGTCGAACACCGCGCCGCCGACCAGATTGCCGTCGATGCGCTTCGTGAGCCCCGCGAGCACTTTGCCCGGACCGCATTCGATCACGTGCGTGACGCCTTCACGCGCCATCGCCTGCACACACTCGACCCAGCGCACGGGACCCGCGGCCTGACGCACGAGCGCGTCCTTGATCGCGGCGGGGTCCGAGACCTTCGCGACGTCGATGTTATTGATCAGCGGAATGCGCGGCGGCTCGATGCGGACGTTCGCGAGATAGTCGCGCAATTGGTCCGATGCGGGCTTCAGCAGCGACGAGTGGAACGGCGCGGAAACCGGCAGCGGCAACGCGCGCTTGGCGCCCTTCGCCTTCGCTACTTCGCACGCCTTTTCGACCGCCGCCTTCGCGCCCGCGATCACCACTTGCGACGGCGCATTGAAGTTCACCGCTTCCACGACGCCCGCCGATGCGCTTTCGGCGCACACCGCGCGCACCGTGTCGTCGTCGAGACCGAGAATCGCCGCCATGCCGCCCTCGCCGACCGGCACCGCGCTCTGCATCGCCTGCGCGCGAAAGCGCACGAGCGGCACGGCGTCCGCGAATGCGAGCGCGCCGGCCGCGACCAGCGCCGTGTATTCGCCGAGGCTGTGACCCGCGACGAGCGCAGGCGTGAGGCCGGTTTCCTTTTCCCAGACGCGGTAGATGGCGTACGCCGCCGTGAGCATGACCGGCTGCGTGTTCGTCGTGAGATTGAGCTCTTCGGCCGGCCCTTCGGCGATCAGCTTGGCGAGATCCTGCCCGAGCGCATCCGATGCCTGCTGCACCGTCTCGCGCACCACGGCGTGGTCGGCGAATGCGTTGAGCATGCCGATCGATTGCGAGCCTTGGCCCGGGAAAACGAACGCAAATTTCATATCGTCCTCGTTGGATTGGAATGACCCGCGTGTGCGTCGAGGGCGTGCGCGGCGGCGCCGGTTGCGCACGCGGCGCGCAGCTTCATCGGCAGCGAATCAGTTGCAGATTAATGGAGGGAGACGGATGAAAGAATCAGTAGCGGAAGACCGACGCGCCCCACGTGAAGCCGCCGCCGACGCCTTCGATCAGCACGTTCTGTCCGCGCTTGATGCGGCCGTCGCGCACCGCGACGTCGAGCGCGAGCGGAATCGACGCCGCCGAGGTATTGCCGTGGTCGCCGACCGTCACCACCATGCGCTCCTGCGGCAAGTGCAGCTTGCGGCAGGTGCTCTGCATGATGCGGATGTTCGCCTGATGCGGAATGAGCCAGTCGATTTCCTGCGGCGTGAGATGCGCCTTCTGCAGGGCTTCGATCGCGACCTTTTCGAGCACGTTGACGGCGAGCTTGAACACCGCCTGGCCGTCCATGTGCAGGAAGGCGCTGCCGCTCACGACGCCGCCGTTTACGTTGCCCGGCGTGCAGAGAATGTCCGCGTAGCTGCCGTCAGCGTGAAGCGCGCTCGCGAGCACGCCCGGCTCTTCGGACGCCTGAAGCACCACTGCGCCCGCGCCGTCGCCGAACAGCACGCAGGTCGTTCGGTCCTTGAAGTCGAGAATGCGCGAGAACGTCTCCGCGCCGACGACGAGCGCCGTGCGATGCATGCCGCTACGAATGAAGCTGTCCGCCGTCGCCATGCCGTACGCGAAGCCCGAGCACACGGCCTGCACGTCGAACGCCGCGCCGTTGTTCTTGATGCCCAGCTTGTTCTGCAACAGGCACGCGGTGCTCGGAAACACGAAGTCGGGCGTCGACGTGGCGACGATGATGAGGTCGATCGACTGCGGATCGATGCCCGCCGCCGCGATGGCCTTTTGCGAAGCGATGAGCGCGAGATCGCTCGTGGTCTGATCGGGAGCCGCGAAGTGCCGCGCGTGAATGCCCGTGCGCGCGACGATCCATTCGTCGCTCGTCTCGACGCCTTGCTGCGCGAGACGGTCCGCCAATGCCTGATTCGTGATGCGCTCGGAGGGCAGATAGCTGCCAGTGCCGAGCACGCGAGCGTAGAGATTGGATTGAGCCATTATGCCTTCGTGTGTTGCGCGGTGCCGGACGCGTCCGGCGGGTTAGGCGAGGAATGCGGCTGAAGCGCGAGCGCGTCGGCGGGCGCATCGGCAGCCGGGGCGCTCGCGCCCGCATCTTGCGCGGACAGCGCATTTTCCTCCATCGCGCGCACGAGGCGTTCGAGCACGCCATTTTTGACGGCATCATACCCGCGTTTGATCGCCCACTCAAAACCGTACGCTTCCGCGGAGCCGTGACTTTTGATCACGAGCCCGCGCAGGCCGAGGAGCGCCGCGCCGTTGTATTGCGCCGGATCGACGCGCTTTCGGAACCGCTTGAGCACCGGCATGGCGACGAGCGCCATCAGCTTGCTCGAAAGCGAGCGCGTGAATTCTTCCTTGATCATGTCGGAGAGCATCTTGGCGAGCCCTTCCGACGTTTTCAGCGCCACATTGCCGACGAAGCCGTCGCAGACGACGACATCGGTCGTGCCTTTGTAGATGTCGTTGCCTTCCACGTTGCCGTAGAAGTTGAGCGTGCTCGCGCGCAGCAGCTCGCCCGCGCGCTTGATCGTTTCGTTGCCCTTGATGACTTCTTCGCCGATGTTGAGCAGCCCGATGGTCGGCCGCTCGCGGCCTTCGATCGCGGACACGAGCGCGTGGCCCATTTCGGCGAACTGCAACAGATGCTCGGGCTCGCAATCGACGTTCGCGCCGAGATCCAGCACGGTCGTATAGCCCTTCTGGCTCGGCATCGCGAAGGCGATGGCCGGCCGCTCGATGCCCGCGAGCGTCTTGAGCACGTAGCGCGACACGGCCATGAGCGCGCCGGTATTGCCCGCGGAAATGCAGGTCTGCGCCTCGCCTTCCTTCACGAGGTTGAGCGCCACGCGCATCGACGAATCTTTTTTCTTGCGCAGCGCGACTTCGACCGGGTCGTCCATGGCGACGACTTCGGTTGCCGGAACGACGGTCAGACGCGGCTCGTCGAGCGCCTTCGACTTTTTCAGCTGGGCGCGGATCGCCTGTTCGATGCCGACGAGCATCAGGTGCGCGTCGGGATGTGAGCGCACGAAATTGACAGCGGCGGGAACGGTCACGGCCGGACCGTGGTCGCCTCCCATGCAGTCAATGGTTATCTTTACGGTCATGGAAAGCGACGAATTTCAGGCACAAAAAAGCGGCAGTGAAATGCCGCCTTCTTGTCGTACCGGGAAAGTGTCAACAGCGTGCCAGGCGCGAGCCACCGCAAGACGGCGATGCGCACGCGGCAAAGCAGAGAACGAACGCTTAGTCGTTCTTCGTCTTGACGACTTTCTTGCCACGATAGTAGCCGTTCGGGCTCACGTGGTGACGCAGATGCGCTTCGCCCGTGCTCGGCTCGACAGCCAGCGGCGCCGTCGGGAGGAAGTCGTGGGAACGGTGCATGCCGCGCTTGGACGGCGACTTCTTGTTTTGCTGAACTGCCATGATTACTCCAGAAAAATTTTGCGAATTCTAACACAGGGCGGCCCGTCTCCGCGTTCGCGGAAAACTCCGGCCGTCCCGGCCCACCGCTCGAAGCGGGAGATTGCGTGCGGCGAAGACTCGCCGCACTGCGCCATCAATGCTTCTTGTCGTCCGGACCGCTCGTCTTGAGCTTTTCCAGAACGGCAAACGGATTCGGTTTCTCGGCTTCCTCGCCGCCTTCGTCGGGCTCGTCCTCGGCGCTGCCTGCGAGCAGGCTTTCATGCACTTCCGGACAGACGCTGTGCTTGGGCACGAGCGGCAAGGAAAGCAACAGCTCTTCTTCGATCAAGTCGATGAGATCGAACTGGCGCGAGCCGACGATCACTTCGATTTCATCTTCGTCGAGCGGATACTCGTCTGCTTCTTCCTCCGTCGCGACGATCCGATACGTCGCGTCGACGTCGAGATGCTGCGAGTACGGCGAAAGACAGCGCTGGCACGTGAGCCACACCGAACCGTGCACCGCGAGGCGCAGATACGGCTGCGGCGCTTCGGTGCCGTCGTCCTGCAATTCCGGCTGGGTCGAGCCCTCGCCCTGCCAGGTGAAGACCGTGTCGTCCTCTGGCGCGTCCGCCGGTACTTCGGCTAACATGCGCGGCATTTGCGACGTACGCAACGCGCCCGCTGCCTGCCGCTTGTTCTCGGCGAAATCGTAAAGGTCGAGCGCGCGCAGATCAGCGAGGCTCGCAGGTTTGCCAGGATTCTGAGTCATGCGCGCTCCTGCCTTATGCCGGGTTGTTCGTTCTTTCATCGGCCGACGCAGCGTTTTTTCGTGCGGCTTGCATCGGTTTGCATGCACTCAGTATGCACTGCCCGCCGGCTCAGAGCACGCCAGGCACGTACTCATTTGCATTCCCGCCCGCGCCAATGCCCTGACAGCCGATGAAAAGCCCAAAATCATATAGGCTTTATTCTTTCGAGTCAAATAGTTAAGGCTGCGTACGCGGTCTGTGGCTTATCCACCCATTTCACCGGTTTTGAACATGTCGATTCCTCAAGCGCCGCGCCTCGTGCTGGCGTCCAGTTCGCCGTATCGGCGCGAGTTGCTGCAGCGCCTGCGCCTTCCGTTCGACGTCGTTTCGCCCGATATCGACGAAACGCCGCTCGAAGGCGAATCGCCCGAAGCCACCGCGGTGCGGCTTTCGATCGCGAAGGCGCGCGCCGCCGCCGAGCGCATGACGGACGCAGCGGGCGCGCTCGTGATCGGCTCCGATCAGGTCGCGACCTTCGATGGCCGTCAGCTCGGCAAGCCGGGCACGCACGACAACGCCGTCGAACAGCTTCGGTCGATGCGTGGCCGCAGCGTCGAATTCCACTCCGCGCTCGCCCTCTTCGACACGCGCACGGGCGACGTGCAATCCGCCGACATCGTCACGCGCGTGCGCTTTCGCGATTATTCCGACGCCGAAATCGAAGCGTACTTGCGCGCCGAGACGCCCTACGACTGCGCGGGAAGCGCGAAATCCGAGGGTCTGGGCATCGCGCTCCTGGATGCGATCGACTCGGACGACCCGACAGCACTCATCGGCCTGCCGCTCATCGCGCTGACGAAGATGCTGCGCGCCGCCCGCTTCCCGGTTCTGGGGGCGGCATGAGCGGCGTTCTCTATTTGATTCCGAACACGCTCGGCGAAGGCGACGCCGCCGCGCTCGCGTCCGTGCTTCCCGAGCCGGTGCGCGCGCAGGCTGCGGCGCTCGGTTATTACATCGGCGAAAACGCAAAGACCACGCGGGCGTTTCTGAAGAAAGTCGGCACCGAACGGCCGATTCAGGAAATCGAGATACGCGAGCTGAACGTGAACACGCCGCGCGCCGAAATCGACCGGCTTCTTGCGCCGATCCTCGCGGGCACCGACGCCGGCCTCGTTTCGGAAGCAGGCTGCCCCGCCGTCGCCGATCCCGGCGCGCTGCTGGTGCGGCGGGCGCACGAGCGCGGCGTGAAAGTAGTGCCGTTCGTCGGTCCGAGTTCGATTCTGCTCGCGCTGATGGCCTCGGGCATGAACGGGCAGAGCTTCGCGTTCAACGGCTATCTGCCGGTGGATGCCGCGGAACGCGGCAAGCGCCTGCGCGAGCTCGAACAGTTGTCGCGCAAGGCGAATCAGACGCAGATTTTCATCGAAACGCCGTACCGCAACCGCGCGATGCTCGACACGCTCGTCGCGGCCTGCGCGCCTTCGACGCTGATTTGCGTGGCCGTGGACCTGACGCTGCCGGGCGAAACCATCGTCACGCGCACGGCGGCGGACTGGAAAAAGCACGCCGCGCCGGACCTGCACAAGCGCCCGGCCATTTTTCTGCTGCTCGCGTCGTAAGCGCGGTCCGAATCAGCGCAACTGCACCTTGCCGCCGAGCGTCAGCGCGCGCACGGCGGCATCGCCCACGGAAGCGCCGAAGCGCCGCACCACCCGCTCGCTGATGCTTTCCTTCTGCGTGTAATCGACGATATCCGGCTCTTTGATGATCTCGCGCGCCACGTAGTTCGCGTCGCCGAAGCCGTCCGCCAAGCCGAGTTGCACGCTCTTCTCGCCCGTCCAGAACATGCCGGAGAAGAGATCCGGATCGTCCTTCAGGCGCTTGCCGCGTCCCTGTTTCACCGCGTCGATGAACTGCGTGTGAATCTCGTCGAGCATGTCCTGCGCGTGCGCGGTCATCTGCGGCGTTTCGGGCGAGAACGGATCGAACGCACCCTTGTTCGCGCCTGACGTGTGCATGCGCCGCTGGATGCCGAGCTTGTCCATCAGGCCCGTGAAGCCGAAGCCGTCCATCAGCACGCCGATCGACCCGACGATGCTCGCGCGATCCACGTAAATGCGGTCCGCCGCCGCCGCGACGTAATAGCCGCCCGACGCGCACATGTCGTCGACGACCACGTAGAGCGGCGTCTTCGGATACTTCGCGCGCAGCCGGCGAATCTCGCGATTGATGATGCCCGCCTGCACCGGACTGCCGCCCGGACTGTTGATGCGCAGGATCACGCCCGCCGTGCCGTCGTCCTCGAACGCGCTTTGCAGCGCGCCGTCGATGTTGTCGGCGCTCGCGTCGCTGTTCGCGGAGATTTCGCCCTGAAGATCGATCAGCGCCGTGTGTTTGCCGGATTTCGCCGCGTGATCGCCGGTGAAATCGAACACGCCCCACGCGATCAGCGCGAGGACCGCGAGGAAGACGAAGCGGAAAAAGATGCGCCAGCGGCGCGCCGCGCGTTGCTCGCGAATCGCGGCAAGCGCGATGCGTTCCAGCGCGTCGCGCTCCCAGTTGTCGTTGCCGCGCGGGTTGGGCGAAAGGTTATCGGACATGCGTGGTCTTCCGGCGTGCAGCCGGGTCAAAGAAAAAAGGGGAATCAGGCGGGGCGAAGCGCGTCGTCGGGCAGCCAGAACACCGCGCGGCCTTCCGGCGTCTCGCGCTCCTCGACCGCGACAGGCCGAAGCCGCGCGCCGCGGCACGGGCCGCCGACGCACTTGCCGGTGTCGGGCTCGTAGATCGCGCCGTGCGTCGCGCACATCAAGTATAGGCCCGAGCTTTCGAAGAACTGGCCCTCGGCCCAGTCGAGTTCCATCGGCACGTGCGCGCAGCGGTTCAGGTAGCCATACGGCTTGCCGTCGTAGCGGACGAAGAAAACCACCGCCTCGCCGCTCGCGTCCTGCGCGCCGAGCCGCACGCCCGCGCCGCCATCGACCAGTTGGTCCGACGCGCAGACGCGCACCGCTTCGAGTGTCGGCTCGCTCATGCGTGCTCCCGCAGCCAGCCGGCCAGCGACGCGACGCTATCCGCGCAGAAACGCGGCTGCAACGCGGTGAGCGAATTCGCCGGATGCGCGCCGTATGCGACGCCCACGCCCGCCGCGCCGGCGTTGATGGCCATTTGCAGGTCGTGCGTGGTGTCGCCGATCATCAGCGTGCGGGACAGGTCCTGCCCGAGTTCGCGCGTGAGTTCCTGAAGCATCGCGGGGTGCGGCTTCGAGAAAGTTTCGTCGGCGCAGCGCGTGCCGTCGAAGACGCTCGTCAGGCGCGACTGATCCAGCGCCCGGTTCAGCCCCACGCGGCTCTTGCCCGTCGCCACCGCCAGAAAATAGCCCTCGTCGCGCAATTCCTGCAGCAGCTCGCGCACGCCGGCGAAAAGCTCGGTTTGCTGGCCCATCGTCAGAAAATGGAAGCGATACCGCTCCGCGAGGCGCGGATAGTCCTTCGTGTCGAGCGTCGGCGCGCAGATTTGCAGCGCGTCCTTGAGACCCAGGCCGATCACGTAGCTCGCGGATTCGTCGGCGGGCACGGGCAGGCCGAGATCGCGGCAGGCCGCCTGAATGCTCCGCGTGATATGGACGGTCGAATCCATGAGCGTGCCGTCCCAGTCGAAAACGATCAGATCGAATTGCTGCCGCGCCATTTATGTCTCTCGGTTTTTGAGTTGTTCGATGAAGCGCCGGCATTCCGCCGGCAGCGGCGCTTCGAACTGCAGCGGCGCGCCCGTCGCGGGATGCGTGATTTTCAGCCGATATGCGTGCAGAAACATGCGTTTGAGCGAAGGCATCGCGCTCGGCCGCGCGAGTTCCTTGTTGAGCGCAAAGTCGCCGTATTTCGCGTCGCCCGCAATCGGCAGGCCGATGCTCTGCATGTGCACGCGAATCTGGTGCGTGCGGCCGGTCTTGAGTTCCGCCTCGACCCACGCGTAATCTGTCCAGCGTTCGATCAGATTGAACACCGTATGCGATGCCAGCCCGTTCTCCTGAACGCGCACGCGCCGCTCGCCGTCCGCCGCCACGTATTTATGCAGCGGCGCCTTCACGATGCGCCGCCGGCCCCAGTCGCTCGGCCAGTCGCCGTGTCCGAGCGCGTAATAGCGCTTGTCGACGCGATTCTCGCGGATCTGCTCGTGCAGATTGACGAGCGCCGCACGTTTTTTGGCAAGCATGAGCACGCCGGACGTTTCCCGGTCCAGCCGATGCACCAGTTCCAGGAACTTCGCGTGCGGCCGCGCATTGCGCAACTGTTCGATGACGCCGAACGCGACGCCGCTGCCGCCATGCACCGCAACGCCCGACGGCTTGTCGATGACGATCAGGTGCTCGTCTTCGAAGAGAATCGGGAATTCGGCGGCGGGCGCGTTCGACGACACGGGCGCTTCGTCGGGCTGCGCGATGCGAATGGGCGGCACGCGCACGACATCGCCCAGTTCCAGCCGGTATGCGGCGTCGATGCGGCCCTTGTTCACGCGCACTTCGCCGCTGCGGAGAATCCGGTAAATATGGCTCTTGGGCACGCCCTTGCAGACGCGCAACAGGAAGTTGTCGATGCGCTGTCCGGCAGCGGTTTCATCGACTTCGATCATCGACGTGCGCTCGCTTGCAACTTGTTTATGGGATGTTTTGCCTAACTCATTCATTCTGAATATAATTTGCGAGCAGCCTGAAAAGGCCGGACTCGACTCAGTTACCCATGAGGAGCTACGGCGCAATTCATCAGACTGTACAGGTGCAAGCGATAAACCATTATTTTACTTGCGCCCAGGGCCGGTTGCTCGCCCGGAAAATCGAGCAACGAGTTGCACGCACGGCGATATCACCGGCAGGGACGGAGCCCACAGGCGCGTTCGGTCGGGTCGATCGCCGATCGGTAACGGATTTTTGGTCAAAAAGAATTTCATCGGCGAGAACTGACGGCATCCGGGCGTTCAACCGGTTGCCCGCCCGATTCAGCCCTGCCATCGAGCAAGGGGCGAAGACGGCACATCGGGGCTCGCCGATTTGCGAACAACGGCGACGCATCTCGCTGCTGCGCTGATTTCTGCGAAGCGCGAGACGCGAAGAAAACGCCGCAACGAGGCGAGACACGGCAAGCAGGCGGGAGCACGTAGCCCGCGGCTGCCGGCGCGGCACGTCCGCGAAGACGAAGATCGGTAACGAAGCATCGCGCCGGTTCGCGCGACAGCGCTCTTCCTTTCGCGTACGCCGTCGGGAGGGAAAGGCTCTGTTGAAAGAGCGCTGCGGCTTTCCGTGCGTCCACTTCGAAACGCGGAAAGCCCCGCGCCGCCGTTCGTCCTTGCCACGGGCCGCATCGCCTCCGCGCGCTGCCGTTGTCGCATGTGCCCCTTGGCCCGGCCGCCGCATTCGTCGGCCCGATGCCAGCTTTCGGCAATTCTCCCGCCTAAAATCCGCTCCGGCGTGCTTTTGTGACAACACAAAAAGCGTGGCACGCCCGCCCTCCCGCTTCGCGCGCCGATGTTCGAATCCGCGCCGATTCGCCAGACGAGGAAGGGTCAAAGCCGCTCTGGAGCCGTTCAATGAAACGCATGCTGTTCAATGCGACGCAGCAAGAAGAACTGCGCGTCGCCATCGTCGATGGGCAGAAGCTCATCGACATCGACATCGAAACCGCCGGGCGCGAACAGCGCAAAGGCAACATCTACAAGGGAGTCGTCACCCGCATCGAGCCGTCGCTCGAAGCCTGCTTCGTCAACTACGGCGAAGACCGCCACGGCTTTCTGCCGTTCAAGGAAGTCGCCCGCCAGTATTTCCGCGACGGCGTCGAGATGCGCTCCGCGCGTATTCAGGACGCGCTGCGCGAAGGCCAGGAACTCATCGTTCAGGTCGAAAAGGAAGAGCGCGGCAACAAGGGCGCGGCGCTGACCACGTTCATTTCGCTGGCCGGCCGCTATCTGGTTCTGATGCCGAACAACCCGCGCGGCGGCGGCGTGTCGCGCAGAATCGAAGGCGACGAGCGGCAGGAACTGCGCGAAACCATGGCGCAGCTCGAACTGCCCGAAGGCATGAGCATCATCGCGCGCACGGCCGGTATCGGCCGTTCGGCGGAAGAGCTCCAGTGGGACCTGAACTACCTGATGCAATTGTGGCGCGCGATCGAAGCCGCGTCGCAAAGCGGCGTCGCCGGCCAGCCGATGCTCATTTATCTCGAATCGAGCCTCGTCATCCGCGCGATTCGCGACTACTTCCAGCCGGATATCGGCGAAATCCTCATTGACACGACTGAAATCCATGACCAGGCGCGCGCCTTCATGGATATCGTGATGCCCGACAACCTGCAAAAGGTGAAGCGCTATCACGACGACGTGCCGCTCTTCTCGCGCTTCCAGATCGAGCATCAGATCGAAACGGCGTACTCGCGCACGGTGCCGCTGCCCTCGGGCGGCGCGATCGTGATCGATCACACCGAGGCGCTCGTCGCCATCGACGTGAACTCGGCGCGCGCCACCAAGGGCGCGGATATCGAGGAAACCGCCACGCGCACCAACCTCGAAGCCGCCGACGAAGTCGCGCGCCAGTTGCGCCTGCGCGACCTGGGCGGCCTGATCGTGATCGACTTCATCGACATGGAGTCGGCCAAGAGCCAGCGCGAAGTCGAGCAGCGCCTGAAAGACGCGCTCAAGCACGACCGTGCGCGCGTGCAAATGGGCAAGATCTCGCGCTTCGGTTTGATGGAACTGTCGCGTCAGCGTCTGCGTCCGGCGCTGTCCGAAGGCAGCCACGTGACCTGCCCGCGCTGCAACGGCACGGGCCATATCCGCGATACCGAATCGTCCGCGCTGCAAGTGCTGCGGATCATTCAGGAAGAAGCGATGAAGGAAAACACCGCGGCGATTCATTGCCAGGTGCCGGTCGAGGTGACCGCCTTCCTGCTGAACGAAAAGCGCTCGGAAATCAACAAGATCGAATCGCGCTTCAAGGTCAACGTCGTTCTGATTCCGAACAAGCATCTGGAGACGCCGCATTACAAGCTGGAGCGCCTGCGTCATGACGATGCGCGTCTGGACGATCCGCGCGCCTCGTGGAAGATGGCCGTCGAAGCGGCGAGCGAACTGGAATCCGAGACCGGCTACAGCAAGCGCGCCGAGGAAGTGAAGCCGAAGCAGGAAGCGGCGGTCAAGGGCATCACGCCCGAGAAGCCGGCGCCGAGCGCGCCGGTCAAGCCCGCGCCTGTCGAGGCCGCGCCCGCGCCCGCACCGACCCCGGTTCCGGCGACGGGCGGTTTCATCGCGTGGATCAAGAACCTCTTTGGCATTCAGCCTGAAGTGAAGCCTGCGCCGGCGCCCGTCGAAGCGCAGCCGGCAGCGCGCCCGCAGCGCGAGCGTACGGAACGCGGCGAGCGCGGCGAACGCACGGGCGGCGGCGACCGCAATCGCAATCGTCGCGGCGGCGCGGGCCGTGAAGGCGCGGCCGCCAATGGCGCGGCGGCAACCGGCAACGGTGCAAGCCGTCAGCCTGCGCGTCGCGAAGATCGCGAAGGACGTGGCACGCGTGAAGGCCGCGAGCCGCGTGAAGCACGCGAAGGACGCGAAGGTCGTGAACTGCGCGAAGTCCGCGAGCCGCGCGAAGCCCGGGAACCGCGCGAGGCGCGTGAACCCCGCGAGACGCGCGAACCGCGTGAGGCCCGTGAACCGCGTGAGGCTCGTGAACCGCGTGAACCGCGTGAAACGCGCGATCGCGGCCAGGACCGTGGCGCCGAGCGCGCACCGCGTCCGGAAGCCGCCGAGCGTCAGGAACGCCGCGAGCGTCCCGACCGTGGCGAGCGCGCGGACCGCGCGGACCGTGGTGAGCGCGCCGAACGGACGGAGCGTCCGGAGCGTGCCGAGCGCCCCGAACGCGCTGAGCGCCGCAAGCCGCAGCCCGAAGCCGCCGTCGAAGCATTGACGCAAGGTGAGACGACCGCATCGGATATCGCGGACACCACGCCGCTCGATGCCGACGCTTTGCCGCAAGACGTCGATGCCCTCTCCGCCGATCAGGCCGCAGCCGCGCGCGAAGGCGAAGAGCGCCGCCGCCGTCGCCGGGGCCGCCGTGGCGGTCGCCGTGATCGCGATGAAGAAGGCATGACGGTGAACCACGCCGCCGATGTCGCGGAAGCCGAAGGCGCAGCCGAAAGCGTGTCGGCGCAAGCCGGTGTCTTCGACGCCGAAGCCGCGCAGGAAGCCGCCGCACGCCGTGAAACGCGTCCGGTTGCAGCCGAGTCGGAGCCGGTTGCGGACAGCCGCCAGGCGCAGCCGCAGGGAGCCGCGCCCGTAGCAGCGCCGGCCGCGCAAGCCGAGCCGTTGCAAGCGAGCGAAGAAGTGAAGGCGGAAGCCAACGCGGATTCGCAGCCTGCGCCGGACATCTTCGCGAAGCCCGCGGCGGCACCGGCCGTCGAGAACCCGTTCGGGCCGTCGTCGAAGGTCGCGGAAACGAAGCCGGTCGATCCGTTCGCGCCGGTAGTCGTGGACGAGCCGAAGCCCGTCGAAGCCGCGAGCCACGCGGAAACGGCGCCGGAAGCACCCGTGGCACCCGTGGCACCCGTGGTCTCCGAGCCGGTGAAAACCGCCGCGATCGCTTCGACGCCGGCTGCAACCGCCGTCGAGCCGATCCAGCCGGAAGCCGCGCCGATGGCGCAGCCCGAAGTGACGACAGAGCCGCAGGTTCCGGTCGTGTCGGAGCCGGTGAAGCCTGCCGCGACGCAACCGACGCCCGCCGCATCGTCGACGGGAACGGACGCGTTGAAGCCGATGCTCGACACCGCCGGCCTCGTCTGGGTGAACACGGACGCCGACAAGCTGCGCGCGGCCAGTGCCGCCGCCGCGCAGGAACCGGCGCCGGTGCGCGTGCCGCGCGAGCGCAAGCCGCTTCCGCCGCTCGACACCGCCCCGATGCAGCAGGTGGAAACCGGCAAGAGCGCCCACTGACCGGGTCGCGCGGGCGTCTCCCGGGTCGCGCGATGCAGCACGCAGAACGCCATCGACCTCAAGTCGATGGCGTTTTTTCTTTCCGCACTAGTGGAAAGCCCGGTCCGCCGAGCCTGGCCGTGCCCGGCCGGACTTGCCCGCTTCCGCTAAAATGGGCTGATCGCCTTTTCGACCGAAGTCCCGAGCAGCCATGTCCCGACGCATCATCCCGTTAGCCGATGTCAGCGCGATTCCGGATTTCGCCGGGGCCGCCGCAGCGCCATCCGGCTTGCTGACGGACACGCTCGCGCGTCCCCTGCGCGACTTGCGCATTTCGGTCACGGATCGCTGCAACTTCCGCTGCGTCTACTGCATGCCGCGCGATGTCTTCGACAAGGACTATCCGTTTCTCCCCCATTCCGCGCTGCTGTCGTTCGAGGAAATCGAGCGGCTCGCACGCGTGTTCGTCGCGCACGGCGTCGAGAAAATTCGCCTGACGGGCGGCGAGCCACTGCTGCGCAAGAACATCGAATTTCTGATCGACCGGCTCGCGCAACTGCGCACGCCCGAGGGCCGGCCGCTCGACATCACGCTCACGACCAACGGTTCGCTGCTGGCGCGCAAGGCTCGGTCGCTGAAGGACGCGGGTCTTTCGCGCGTCACGGTCAGCCTCGATGCGCTCGACGACGCCCTCTTTCGCCGCATGAATGACGCCGACTTCGCCGTCGCCGACGTGCTCGACGGCATCGCGGCGGCGCAAGCGGTCGGTCTTGCGCCGATCAAGGTCAACATGGTCGTGAAGCGCGGCACGAACGACCAGGAAGTCGTGCCGATGGCGCGCCATTTCCGAGGCAGCGGCGTCGTTCTGCGCTTCATCGAATACATGGGCGTCGGCGCGTCCAACGGCTGGAACATGAGCGAAGTGCTGCCGTCGGCGCAGGTGGTCGAGCGCATCGCAGCTCACTTTCCGCTTGCACCGCTCGAAGCGCACACCGCCGCCGAGACCGCACAACGCTGGGGCTATCGCGATGGAAGCGGCGAAATCGGCGTGATTTCGAGCGTCACGCGCGCCTTCTGCGGCTCGTGCACGCGCGCCCGGCTTTCCACCGAAGGCAAGCTCTATCTGTGCCTCTTCGCGTCCGCGGGCCACGACCTGCGCGCGCTGATCCGCGGCGGCGCGAGCGATGAAGACGTGGCCACGGCCATCGCCCGCATCTGGGAAGCGCGCGGCGACCGCTACTCGCAGTTGCGCGGCAGCGCGTCGGCGGCCTCGCGCGAAGACGGCCCGCGCGTGGAAATGTCGTACATCGGCGGCTGAGTTTTTTCACGTGATCGCGACTGCGCGCGCCGCTTCGGCTTCGAACGTCACCGGGCTCGTGCTCGCGGGCGGGCGCGGCTCGCGCATGGGCGGCGTCGACAAGGGCATGCAGCCGTTTCTCGGCGAACCGCTCGCGCTGCACGTGCTGCGCCGCCTCGCGCCGCAAGCGAACGCCATGCTGATCAGCGCCAACCGCAACATCGAGGCCTATTCGCAACTTGCCGCGCCGTTCGGCGCCCGGGTGATCGCGGACACGCTCGGCGACTACCCCGGCCCGCTCGCGGGCATCGCGGCGGCTTTGCGCGCGGCGCACACCGAGTTCGTGCTGATCGCGCCGTGCGACGCGCCGTTCGTCGATGAACGGCTCGGCCTGCTGCTCGGCGAAGCGCTCGACGCCGAAAACGCCGACATCGCCTATGCCGCGACGATCGAGCCTGGCGGCGAACACATCGCGCATCCGGTTTTCGCGATTCAGCGCGCCTCGCTCGCCGACGATCTCGACGCCTGGCTCGCGGCCGGCGAGCGCAAAGTACGCGCGTGGTACGCGCGCCACAAGGCGGTGCAAGTGCCATTTCACGAGGATCGTGCGTTTTACAATATCAATGATTTACGCCAGCTAGCCGAGCTGGAGCGCCGGTAAAGAGACGCCGGCGCTCGCACAGCATTGCGCCAGCCTACCGGCGGCCTTTCGTCACGCGGCGTCTGCCGCTTCTCGCGCACGTCGCGCCTCACGCCAGTTCATGACCACGTTGAAGCCACTGTCCGGTTGCGTCGCTCACTACGATCCGAATGCGTTGCCCGTCGAGGCGGCGCAGGAAATCGTGCGTCAATGGGCGATGCCGCGCGGGCAGGCGCAGCAGGTGGAGCGCGTCGCCCTCTTCGATGCGCTGAACCGCGTGCTCGCCGAAGACGTCGTCTCGCCCATCGACGTGCCGGCGTTCGACAACTCCGCGATGGACGGCTATGCGTTCTCCGGCGCGGCGCTCTCGTCGGCGGCAGCGCAGTCCTTGACGCTCGCAGTCGCTGGCGCCGCGCTCGCCGGACAGCCGTTCGCGGGTCGCCCGGCGGCGAGCGAATGCGTGCGCATCATGACAGGCGCGCTGATGCCCGAGGGCTGCGACACCGTCGTGCCGCAAGAACTCGTCACGCGCGAAGGCGACGCGATTCGCTTTCCCGCCGACGCCGTCCGCGCGGGCCAGAACCGGCGGCTCTCGGGCGAAGACCTCGCGCGCGGCAAGCCCGCGTTGCGCGCGGGCCGCGTCGTGCGCGCGTCGGATCTCGGCTTGCTCGCGTCGCTCGGCATCGCGGAGGTCGACGTGCACAAGCGCCTCGTCGTCGCGTTCTTCTCGACGGGCGACGAACTGCGCTCCGTCGGCGAACCGCTGACGCCCGGCACGCTTTACGACAGCAATCGCTACACGCTTTTTGCGATGCTGCGCCGGCTGAATGTCGAAACCGTCGATCTGGGCATTGTTCGCGACGATCGCGCGTCGCTGGAAAAAGCGCTGCGCGAGGCGACGGAAGCGGCGGACGTGGTCATCAGCTCGGGCGGCGTGTCCGTGGGCGATGCCGACTTCACGCGCGAACTGATGAACTCGCTCGGCGACGTGGCGTTCTGGAAAATCGCGATGCGCCCCGGACGGCCTCTCGCGTTCGGCCGTCTGTGGTCCGGTCCGCGTGCGGGCACCGGCAAGTCGGCGCTCTTTTTCGGCTTGCCCGGCAATCCGGTCGCGGTCATGGCGACCTTCTACTTCATCGTGCGCGAGGCGCTGATTTCGATGTCGGGTGCCGCGCGGCAAGCGCCGATCGTGATCCGGGCGCGTTGCAGCGAGCCGATCCGCAAGCGCGCGGGCCGCACCGAGTTTCAGCGCGGCATCGCCACGCGCGACGCCGCCGGACTGTGGCGCGTCGCCACGACAGGCCCGCAAGGCTCGGGCGTGCTGAGTTCGATGAGCGAGGCGAACTGTTTCATCGTGCTGGAACACGACCGCGCCGATATCGACGCGGGCGACGAAGTGAACATCGTGCCGTTCGACGGCCTCATCTGACAGCTAACAGTTAATAGCGAACTCATCATGCGCGAAGCCGCGGCGGCCCACATTCCAACTATCGATAGACGGGGTTCTCCTCCCATGAAAAAGCAGATCTCATCCATCGCACCGGGACAGACGGCCAAGGCGCTGATCCTCGTGTATCTGACCTTCAGCGTGCCGATCGTGCTGCTCGGCGTCGTGGTCGCATTCGTGCGCTACGGCTCGGTCGAGGTGAGCACGGTCACGAGCGCGCTGCTGCTCAACGCGATCCTCGGCTTCGTGCTGCTGTGGATTGCCTGCCACGCCTATAACTGGGTGGCGTCGCGTTTCGGCGGCATCGAAATCGTGCTGTCCGACGCACCGGAAGAAGCATGAGCGCCGCGTCCATTCGCCCGGCCGCGCCCGCCGATATCGCCGCCATCTACGGCCTGATGCTCGAACTCGCGGAGTTCGAGAAGCTCACGCATCTCTTTGTCGTGACGCAGGACGGCTTGCGCGACGCGCTCTTCGGCGCGCGCCCGGCAGCGGAGGCGCTCGTCGCGGAGCAGGCGGGCGAGGTCGTCGCCTATGCCCTCTTCTTCCACAACTTCTCGACTTTCCTCGGCAAGCGCGGTCTCTATCTCGAAGACCTCTACGTGCGCCCTGCGCTGCGCGGCAGCGGCGTCGGCACGATGATGCTCAGGAAACTGGCCGCGCTCGCCGTCGAGCGTCAGTGCGGGCGCTTCGAATGGTCGGTGCTGGACTGGAATCAGAACGCCATCGACTTCTACGAGAAGATGGGTGCGACGGTGCTGCCGGACTGGCGCGTCGTGCGCATTACAGGCGATTCGCTGGATCGCCTGGCGGACGGCGCGGCCTGAGCGCGATTCATGGCTCGTCGTCGCTTTCCGGCGACGACAGATCGCCGAGCAGCCCCGCCGCCTTTTCGTGCGGCAGCGCCTCCACGTCGCGCAGGCGCTTGCCCATCTGACGCGTGCGCGTCTGCGCCGCCTCGATCGACCGCGTGACGGTTTCCAGCTGCGCCTTGGTGCGCGCGAGCACGTCGCCGAACTTGCCGAACTCCGTCTTCACCGCGCCGAGCACTTGCCACACTTCGCTCGACCGCTTCTCGATGGCGAGCGTCCGGAATCCCATTTGCAAACTGTTGAGCAGCGCGGTGAGCGTCGTCGGGCCGGCCACGCTCACGCGGTATTCGCGTTGCAAGAAGTCGCTCAGGCCTGGACGGCGCAGCACTTCTGCGTACAAGCCTTCGGTCGGCAGGAAGAGCAACGCGAAGTCCGTCGTATAAGGCGGGGCGACGTACTTCTGCGCGATCGCCCGCGCCTCGGCGCGCAAACGTCCTTCGAGCGCGCGCGACGCTTCTTCCACCGCGACGGGATCGGCGCGCTCTTGCGCGTCGATGAGACGCTCGTAGTCCTCGCGGGGAAACTTCGCGTCGATGGGCAGCCACACCGGCGTCGCGACATCGCCCGATGAACCCGCGATACCCGGCGCGTCATGCCGGCCCGGCAGCTTGATCGCGAACTCGACGCGTTCGTTGCTGTTCGGCACGGTCGCGACGTTTTTTGCGTACTGATCGGGCGTGAGCAACTGCTCCAGCAACGATTCGAGCTGCACTTCGCCCCAGATGCCGCGCGTCTTGACGTTGGTGAGCACCTTTTTCAGATCGCCGACGCCCGCCGCCAGCGACTGCATTTCGCCGAGCCCGCGATGCACCTGCTCCAGCCTTTCCGACACCAGCCGAAACGATTCGCCGAGCCGCTGCTCCAGCGTCGCGTGCAGTTTCTCGTCGACCGTGCGGCGCATTTCTTCGAGCTTCGCGGCATTGTTCGCTTCGATGTCCTTAAGGCGCGCCTCCAGTGTCGCGCGCACTTCCGCCAGACGCCGGTCGTTTGCTTCCGAAAGTTGCGCGAGATGCAGCGTCATGGAATCGGCGAAACGCTTGAGCGCATTGCTCTGATCCTCGCGCGCCTGTTGGCTCTGCTGCGCGAGTTGCTGGGCAAGCGCGTCGAACTGCGCGTTCTGCACGCTCGACGTGCTCGCCAGTTGCGTCGCGAGCGTCTGATGAAACTGCGCGAAGCCGCCCTGCGATTCCATGCGCGAGACCCGCGCATGTTCCGCGATATCGCCGCGCAGTCCGCGTTCGAGCCGCTCCTGCGCGCGTGCATGCGCTTCGCCCATGTCGTTCACGCGATCGGTGAGCGCGGCGAATTCCTCGTCGATATCGACGTTCGCAGTGCGCCGCATGACAGCGACGAGCGCGATCAACGCGATGACCAGCGCGACCGCGAGCAACGCGAGCGCGCCGTACAGCAATTCGATCATGAGCCGAGCACGCCAGGGTTGATCGGATTCGGCGGATTGCCTGCGCGCGGGCCTTCGCCCAGCGCGGCGATCAGATTGTCCGCGGCGAGATTCGCCATGGCGCGACGCGTGGTCTCCGTCGCGCTCGCGATGTGCGGCGTGAGCACGACGTTCTCCAGCGCGAGGAAACCGGGATTCAGATTCGGCTCGCCTTCGAACACGTCGATGCCCGCTGCCGCGATGCGCTTCTCGCGCAGCGCTTCGATCAACGCCGCGTCATCGACGATTCCGCCGCGCGCGATGTTCGTCAACGTGGCCGTCGGCTTCATCAGCGCAAGCTCGGCCGCGCCGATCGTGTGGTGGCTTTCCTTCGAATACGGCAGCACGAGCACGACGTGATCCGCGCGCCTGAGCAGATCTTCCTTCGACGCATATTCCGCGTTGAGCTGCGCCTCGATCTCGGGCGCGACGCGCGAGCGGTTGTGATAGATCACGCGCATGTTGAAGCCGCTCGCACGCCGCGCGAGCGCCTGCCCGATGCGTCCCATGCCGATCACGCCGAGCGTCGAGCCGTACACGTCGACGCCGAGAAACGAATCGAACGACCACTTCTGCCACTTGCCCGCGCGCAGAAAATGCTCCGACTCGGTAACGCGGCGCGCCGCCGCCATCATCAGCGCCCAGCCGAAATCGGCGGTGCTTTCGTTGAGCACATGCGGCGTGTTCGTGCCGAGCACCTTGTGCGCGTCGAACGCCTGCATGTCGAAGTTGTTGTAGCCGACCGCCATGTTGGCCACGACTTTCAGGTTCGGGGCGCCCGCCAGTTCCTTCTCGCCGACCATCTCGCCGGCCGTGAACGCGCCGTCCTTATCGGCGAGCCGCCGCGCGAATTCATCTTGCGGCAGCACGTCGCCCAGGTTCACGTCGACTTCGAAATACTGTTTCAGGCGCTCGATCACATCGGGAAACGTAGGGCGAGCCACAAGCACTTTCTTCATCTCATGCTCCTAGAAAAATAGCCAGCCGGTGACGGCGAAAAGCGGCAGCAGCACGACGCATGACCAGCCGAGGTAGCCGAAGAAACCCGGCATGCGCACGCCGCGCGATTCCGCGATGGCCTTCACCATGAAATTCGGCGCATTGCCGATATACGAATTGGCGCCCATGAAAACTGCGCCCGCCGAGATGGCGGCGAGCGTCGTGGCGCCCGTGGTCATCAGCGTGTCTGCGTCGCCGCCCGCGAGGTTGAAGAACACGAGGTAGGTCGGCGCATTGTCGAGGAACGACGAGAGCAGCCCCGTCGCCCAGAAATAGGCGAGATGAGCAGGCTCGCCGTTCGCATCCGATACCGCGCGCACAACTGCGGCGAACGCGCCCGCCTCGCCGGCGCGCAGGATAGTGATGACCGGCGCGATGGTGACGAAGATCGCCGCGAAGAGCTTGGCGACTTCGATCATCGGCGCCCAGTTAAACGCGTTGCCCGCGCGAGCGCGCTTCGGCGTGAGCGCGAGGGAGGCAAGGAGCACGAGCACCAGCGCGGTATCGCGCACGATGTTCTGCAACGCGACGTGCGTGCCGAATACCTCGAAAGCGACGCCCGGCTTCCACAAACCGCTCATCAGCACGAGCCCGATGATGACCGCGAGCAGTACGAAGTTGATGGTGCCGTCGACGCCGAGCGTGGGCGTGTCCGGCGTCGGATCGAGAAACGGCCGCCGCGACTCGCCTTTGCTATGCCAGAAGTAGCTGTCGAGCGCGTAGAAGAGCGCGAGCAGCACGCCGCAGACGAACAGAGTCGGCAGCGCGAGATGCAGCGTCGTCCAGAAGAAATCGACGCCGTTCAGAAAGCCGAGAAAGAGCGGCGGATCGCCGAGCGGCGACAAAGAACCGCCCGCATTCGCCACCAAAAAGATGAAGAACACCACGACATGCGCGACATGCTTGCGATTGTCGTTGGCCCGCAAGAGCGGACGGATCAGCAGCATGGCCGCGCCCGTCGTCCCCATGATGCTGGCGAGCGCGGTGCCGAGCGCGAGCAACGCGGTGTTCACGCGCGGCGAGCCGTGCAGATTGCCGCGCACGCAGATGCCGCCCGCCACCGTATAGAGCGCCGCGAGCAAGATGATGAACGGCACGTACTCTTCTAGCATCGCGTGAACGAGCACGCCGAACGCCGTCCCGATGCCGAACGCGAACGCGAACGGCACGAGGAACGCCAGCGCCCACGCCGCCGCGATCTTGCCGAAATGGTGATGCCACACTTTGCCTGCGACGAGCGGAAACACCGCGATGGACAGCAGGATGCCGATGAACGGAATGCCCCACGCCGCCGACAGCGACGCGCCGTCGAGCGCGGCGGCCGAAGCGTCGGAGATCGCGCAGAGCGACAGCATAAAGCCCAAAACGAAACGCGGCACTGTCCTCACGCTCCCCGCACGATGATGGCGTGGACACGATACGGGCCATGCGCGCCGAGCACGATGGTCTGTTCGATATCGCCGGTGCGGGACGGCCCCGACACGAAGTTGACGGCGCGCGGCAACTCGCCCCGCTCCGCGCGCATCAGCGCGAAGGCGTCTTCGTGCGCGGCGACGATGCGCGACGCCGGCACGATGGCGATATGCGTCTGCGGCAGAAGCGCGCCGGACGCGGGCGTCTCCGGTCCCGACAGCAGCACGATGGAGCCGGTCTCCGCAGCCGCGCAAAAGCAGCCAGTGATGCCGACGAGGTCCGCATCGACGGGCTTGCGCAGCGACGCGGCGATGCCCGCTTGCATCCACGGCAGATCAGCGAGCGCGGGCCACGCGACGACATCGCGCGAAAGGCCGAGCGCGTCGAGATAGCGCGCCGCTTCGGCGGGAGCGTCGGCGAGCGCGTCGACTTCGGCGACGCTCGTCGAAAGTCGCTCGGCCTCCAGACGGAATCGCGCGATCAGTTCGTCGCGTTCGGCGGGAAGCGGCGGACGCGGACCGGCGGGATGACGCGCGAGATACTCTTCGACGGCGGCACGCTCGGCCTCGGTCGGCGCGCCTTTCCTGCCCTGCGCGCTGCGAATGCGCGCGAGAATGTTGCGGCGCGCGGCCGATGTGTCCATGGTGCCGTCCTCGTGGATGCGTGCGTGGGAACGTCGCGGCGGTGTCTGCGCGACGTAGAACTGGAGCTGATTATATCGACCGGTCCGCGCGTAACGGATCTCGGCCGAACGGCATAGGCCGCGTGCAGTGTCAGCTTTCCTCGACCGGCTGCTCGATGCCGAACACCTGACGCAAGTAAGCGAGATACGCCTTGTCGTCGCACATGTTCTTGCCGGGCGAATCGGAGAGCTTCGCCACCGGCTGGCCGTTGCAGCGGACCATCTTGATGACGATCTGCAGCGGCTGATAGCCGAGATCGTTCGTGAGATTCGTGCCGACGCCGAACGCAAGCTGACAGCGGCCACGGAAGCGCTCGTAGAGTTGCAGCACCTTGGGAATGTCGAGCGCGTCCGAAAACACGAGCACCTTCGTGCGCGGATCGCAGCGATTTTCCTCGTAATGCCGGATGAGGCGCTCGCCCCAGTCGAACGGATCGCCGGAATCGTGGCGCGCGCCGTCGAAGAGCTTGCAGAAGTACATGTCGAAGTCGCGCAGGAACGCCTTCATGCCGTACACGTCCGACAGCGCGATACCGAGGTCGCCGCGATATTCCTTCGCCCACATCTCGAAGCCGAAAATCTGCGAATCGCGCAGGCGCGGTCCCAGCGCCTGACACGCCTGCAAATATTCGTGGGCCATCGTGCCGAGCGGCCGCAGGCCGTGCTTCATCGCGTAGAACACGTTGCTCGTGCCCGCGAACTGTTCGCCGAGCCGCTCCTTGAGCGTCAGCACCACTTCCTCGTGCCACTGCTTCGAGAAACGGCGGCGCGTGCCGTAATCGGCGATCTTGCAGTCCGAGTACTCCGGCGGCGTGGCGAGCAGCTTGATCTTGTCGCGCAGGCGCTCGCGCCCGGTTTCGTACTCCGGCCGGCGCTGCGTGTTGCGGAAGTAGACCTCGTTGACGATCGCGAGCACCGGAATCTCGAACAGGATCGTATGCAGCCACGGCCCTTCGATCAGGATGTCGATCTCGCCGTTGTTCTTCGGCGATGGCGAAATCCGGATGGACTTCTCGTTGAGATGAAAGAGCGCGAGAAAGTCGATGAAATCGCTCTTCATGAAGCGCATGCGCCGCAGATAGTCGAGCTCTTCTTCACGGAAGCGCAGATTGCAGAGCTGGCGCACTTCGTCGCGGATCTCGTCGATGTACGGCACGAGATCGACATTCGGCGTGCGGCAACGGAAGCGATATTCCACGTGCGCAGCCGGGAAGTGATGCAGCACGACCTGCATCATCGTGAACTTGTAGAGGTCGGTATCGAGCAGCGAATTGATGATCATGGTTTGGCTGGAACATCGAGCGATGAGACCGCGCGCCGTCTTGCTGCGGCGTGCCTTGGGGCCATGTTACCCGAATGCGCGGACCGGCAAGACGCTCGCCGACCCTTTTTGGCAACCGCGCATACATACATTCCAAAACGATATAAGGCACGTCCCGCGGCGGTCGCGCCCGTTTTGACCGTTACGCTACAATACGCGTTTCGGCGCGCGTACCCGCAATGGCCCACGCAGGCTGCCGGACGCCGCCCCCACGAATTCCGCATGCAGGAGCCTGAATGACTCACGTTGTGACCGAAAGCTGCATCAAGTGCCGCTACACCGACTGTGTGGATGTGTGCCCGGTGGATTGCTTCCGTGAAGGTCCCAACTTTCTCGCGATCGATCCTGACGAGTGCATCGACTGCGCCGTGTGCGTGGCCGAATGCCCGGTGAATGCCATTTACGCCGAAGAAGACGTGCCCGGCGACCAGCAGCAGTTCATCGAACTGAACGCGGACCTCGCGCGCAACTGGCCGAGCATCACGAAGACGAAGGCGCCGCTGCCCGAAGCCGACGAATTCAAGGACGTGAAGGACAAACTGAATCTGCTCGAGCGTTGAGGCGTACGGCCGTCCTTCTACGGTCGGCTTCTGCGGTCAGCTCTAGGACGAGTTCGCGTCGGTGCAAAAAGGTGTTTCGAGTGAAGAATCGGCGTTGACAGGGTAAGAGACGCTCCCTATAATTCCGCTTCTCTGCTGTAGATGTTCCCCGATAGCTCAGTCGGTAGAGCGCCGGACTGTTAATCCGTAGGTCCCTGGTTCGAGCCCAGGTCGGGGAGCCAAGAATTCAGCAAAGCCCAGTCAGTTCACTGGGCTTTTTAGTCAGTTGCACTGTTGTAGATGTTCCCCGATAGCTCAGTCGGTAGAGCGCCGGACTGTTAATCCGTAGGTCCCTGGTTCGAGCCCAGGTCGGGGAGCCAAAAGCTCCAAGCAAAAAAGCCCAGTCAGCCCAGTCGCGTGACTGGGCTTTTTGCTTTCTGGGCGCGCTCTGCCCTTCGCCCGGCGGTTTATGCAGACACTGCGTTTCCGTTTGATAATTCCCTCACGTTTTGTTGACGCTAACGGCGACAGTGACGCAAGGGGAAACGCAGATGCGGTGGCTGATTCTCATGCTGTTTATCGCGTGTGCCGCGTACACGCACTGGCGGGGCAAGGTCCGCCACGGTTTCTTCCGGCAGCTATCCGACCACTCCACGTTCATGTCGCCGGTGAACGGCTTCGTCTATCTCTTTTCGCGCGTGCCGTCCACGCCGTACCTTCACCCTTCCCTGTTTCCGGACTTGGCGCCGCTCAAGGCGCACTGGCAGACGATTCGCGCCGAAGCCCTCGCCCTGCACGAAGCGAGCAAGATTCAGGCGGCCGGCGCCTACAACGACATCGGCTTCAACTCCTTTTTCCGGCGCGGCTGGCGGCGCTTCTATCTGAAGTGGTACGACCGGCCGCATCCGTCTGCGGTCGCGGTCTGCCCGAAGACGCTCTCGATTCTGCAGAACATCCCGAGCGTCAAAGCCGCGATGTTCGCCATGTTGCCGCCCGGCGGCACGCTCACGCTGCATCGCGATCCGTATGCCGGGTCGCTGCGTTATCACCTCGGGCTCGTGACGCCGAACGACGATGGCTGCGCGATCGTCGTGGACGGCGAGCGGTACTCGTGGCGCGACGGCGAGGAAGTCGTCTTCGACGAAACTTATCTGCACTGGGCCGAGAACACGACGGACAAAGACCGCATCATTCTGTTCTGCGACATCGAGCGGCCGATGAAGTACCGCTGGGCGCAGGCGGTCAACAACGCAGTCGGCGGCTTTCTGATGCGCGCGGCGGCCTCGCCGAACGAAACCGGCGACCGCACCGGCGGCCTGAATCGCGCGTTCAAGTATCTCTATTCGATCCGGCTCGTCGGCAAGCGACTGAAGGCGTGGAACCGGACCGTGTATTACATCGTGAAGTGGCTGCTGTTCGGCGGCATCGCGGTGGCCATCTTCTGGCGCTACTGAATCCACACGACGGTCAGCGAACGCACGCCTTGCGCGCCGCGAATCAGCACGCCTTCGATATCCGCCGTCGCGGACGGACCCGTCACCAGCACGGCATAGCGCGCCGACTGGAAGTCGGGCCGTCGATAGACCTGCTGCAAGCCGTCGACGAGTTGCGCGGGATCGAGCAGCACGACGAGATGCTGCACGAGATAGCCGATCGAATTGACGACGTACTCGTCTTCGCTGAACCAGACGGACCCCGTCTCCGCGACGCCGAAGCGCCCGCGCACGACGCCCACATCGACATCTTGCAGCGACGCAGGCGCCGTATCCGGCGTGAGCACACGCGTGCCTTCGATACCCGGCACGGCGGACGCCACGACCGCATCCGCGCCGAAACGCGCGGCGATCATTTCTTTGACTTCGTCGAGGCTGTGCGCGTGCGCCGTCGTGCCGCCCATCGCGGTCAGCGCGGCGATGAAGCGCGTCTGCAAATCGCCTTCGGGCGACGGAAAAATCGGCAGTTCGGGGCGCGGACGCGCTTCGGGCTGCGCGGCGCGAATCTTTGCGAGAAAGGCATCGCGGGTCGTCATTTGGCGGGCTTCCGGTTTTTCTTGTACCACTCGTGAAAGGTCTCGGCCGGCGCTTCGGGCAAGTCGCGCCCGCGGCCCCAGATGTTCAGCGGGTTGTACAGCACGAAGTTCGGCAGCCGCTTCAACGCCCCGCCGAGCGACGCGACCGTCGCGCGGTAAAGCGTCGGGCTCGCGAGCAGACGCCCCGCCATCTTCAGCACTTCCTGCTTCACGAACGGCACTTCGTGACGCTCCGCGATCACCGCGCGCCACTTGTAGATCTGCTCGTGAATGTTGACCTTCGTCGGGCAGACGTTCGTGCAACTGCCGTTGAGCGTCGAGGCGAACGGCAGGCTGCTGTAGCGCTTGAGGTCGTAGGTCGGGTTGATGATCGCGCCGATCGGCCCGGAATACGTGCCGCCATACGACAGCCCGCCGCTTCGCCGATACACCGGACACGTGTTCATGCACGCGCCGCAGCGGATGCACTTGAGCGAATACCAGAAGTCTTCGAGCGCGAGCCGCTCCGAGCGCCCGTTGTCGACGAGGATGAAGTGCATCTCGGTGCCCGGCCGCGGCGCGCGAAAGTGCGACGTGTACTGCGTGATCGGCGAGCCGAGTGCGCTGCGCGAGAGCATGCGCACGAACACGCCGAGATCGGCGATGGTCGGAATCAGCTTCTCGATGCCGATGGACGCGATATGCAGCGGCGGCACGTTCGCCGAGAGATCGGCGTTGCCCTCGTTCGTGCAGACGACGACCGTGCCCGTCTCCGCCACCGCGAAGTTGCAGCCCGTCATGCCCGCCGTCTTTTCTCGCACGAAGTACGGCCGCGTGTTCATGCGCTGGCTTTCGGCGAGATAGTGGATGTCGCTGTTCTTCGGATCGGTGCCGATGGTCTTGCCGAACAGTTCCGCTACGTCGGCGCGCAGCTTGTGAACCGCCGGCACGACCATATGGCTCGGGTCCTGATGGTCGAGCTGCTGGATGCGCTCGCCCAGATCGGTTTCCATCACCGTGATGCCGCGCGGCTCCAGATAGTCGCGCATGTAGCATTCGTCGGTCAGCATCGACTTGCTTTTGACGAGCGTGGTCATGCCGCGCTCGCTCATCAGCTTGTAGACGAGCGCGTTGTGCTCTTCGGCGTCCGCCGCGAAATGCACGACGACGCCGTTTTTCCCGGCCTGATCCGCGAACTGCGCGATGTAATCCGCGAGATGGGACAGCGTGTGTTCCTTGATGCCCGATGCCAGATTGCGCAGCGTTTCCCACTCGGGAATGCCGTGCGCCTGTGCATCGCGCTTCGAACGCAAGTCCCAGAGACGCTTGTCGTGAAACGCCACGTGGTCGGCTTTCTGCAGGAACGCGCCCGCAGCCTTCGCGTGATCGATGCGAACGGTCTTCGTCATGCCCGCGCTCCGTTCAGAACCTGCGCAATGTGGATGAACTTGGCGTCGAGCTTCATGCGCTCGGCGCAGCCCTGCTGATGCATGAGACACGACATGTCGCCCGAGACGATGTACTCCGCGCCCGCGCCGATGTGGTCGCGCACCTTGTCCTGCCCCATGCGCACGGAAACGGCTTCTTCGGTGACGGAAAACGTGCCGCCGAAGCCGCAGCATTCATCGGGCCGCGCGGGCGAGACGAACTCGATGCCCCTCACGCGTTCGAGCAATGCGCGCGGCTTCGAATACGGCGTGCCCGCGACTTCCGAATTCGACGTCTCGCGCAGATGCCGCACCGCGCTGCAACTGTTGTGCAGGCCGACGCGATGCGGAAACTCGGCCCACGGAAAGTCGCGCACCTGCAAGACGTCGTGCAGGAATTCGACCAGTTCATAGGTGCTTTTGCGCACCTTCTGCACCGCGCTCGTCTGCTCGATGGCTGTGAAATGCTCGCGCACGTGATGCGTGCAACTTGCCGACGGCCCGATCACATAGTCGTAATCCGCGAAGTTGCGGGCGAACACGCGTTCCGCGCCGGCCGCGTCCGCGTGTGCGCCGCTATTGGCCATCGGCTGGCCGCAGCATGTCTGATCCTGCGGATAGTCGACGTCGAGGCCCAGCCGCTCCAGCAATTCCAGCGTGGCGATGCCGATCTGCGGATAGAACGCGTCGATGAAACAGGGGACGAAAAGGGCAACTTTCATGGTGATCGCTTGGCGGACAGTCCGCGTTGGTCAGCTTGGTCTGACCAAGACTTTAGGGAAGCGGCGCTTTCGTGTCAAACTAGGGTAATCCAAAGCCTTTCGCCGCGTTGCCCCGACCGATGACCTTCCAGCCCGTCCACTCGCACGCCTACGCCCGCGTGCGTCTCTCCGATGTCGTGTCCGGCCAGATTCGTCAACTGATCTCGAACGGCACCCTGCTGCCCGGCCAGCGCCTGCCCGCCGAGCGCGATCTCGCCGAGCAGTTGAACGTGTCGCGGCCGTCGCTGCGGGAGGCGCTCATTCGTCTGGAATCGGACGGATTCATCCGCGCGGCGGGGCGCGGCGGCTTCGTCGTGTCGGACGTGACGGCGCCGCTCGTGTCGCATCCGCTTGCCGCACTGCTCGAACAGCAGCCCGACGCGAGCGCCGACGTGCTCGAACTGCGTCACGGCCTGGAAACGCTCGCGACGGCCTACGCCGCCGAGCGCGCCACCGATGCCGATCTCGCGCGCATCGCCGCCGCGTTCGACGCGCTGCAGGCCGCAGTCGCGCAGAGAAGCACGCGCATCGCAGAGAAAGACGCCGCCTTCCATCTCGCCATTGCCGATGCGACGCACAACATCGCGCTGACGCACGTGATGCACGGGCTGAACGAAGTGATGCGCGAGTCGATGCTCACGTCGCATCGCCTGGTCGATTACGACGACGCCGTGGAAGCCGACCTGCTTGCGCAGCACCGCGCGATGCTCGATGCCATCGTGGCGCGCGATCCGGCCCGCGCGCGCGACTGCGCGGGCGCGCATCTCGACTATGTGCGCGCGCTGTATCGCGACCGGCCAGCGAAGAAATCGCGCGACGGCGTATCTCATGATGGCATGACCAATCCGTAACGCTGCCGTAAGACCCGATAGGAGGGCGCCTACACGCATTTCGGACGCGCACCGCTAACGCGGGCCTTCACGGTCAGCGATACTGGAACCGTCGAAAACAAACATGCGCAAGGAGGACGATATGCCTTACCTACTCGGATGGCTGCTCGGTGTGCCGGTCGTGGTGCTGGTGATTCTTTATCTGATCTTCCATTGATGCCGGCGCCGCACGCAGCAGAAGAATCGAAGAGACCGAAGGGCGTCGCTACAATACGACGCCCTTTTCCTTTATGCGTGGGATCTCGATGAAGCGCACCGCACCGTTCGTTCTGAGCGCATCGCTCCTGTCTCTTTTCGGCGCGGGCTTCGCGCACGCCGAGGAGATCGCGAGCGTCAATACCAACTTCCGCTTCACCGGCTCCGACCGCGTGAGCGTCGAGGCGTACGACGATCCGCTCGTCTCCGGCGTGACGTGCTACGTGTCGCGGGCGCGCACGGGCGGCGTGAAGGGCACGCTAGGCATCGCGGAAGACCCGACGGAAGCGTCCATCGCCTGCCGTCAGGTCGCGCCGATCAAGATCGCGCAGCCGCTCAAGCAGAAGACCGATGTCTTCACGGATCGGATGTCGTTCATCTTCAAGACGCTGCATGTCGTGCGTATCGTCGATACCAAGCGCAACACGCTCGTGTATCTGACGTACAGCGACCGCGTCGCGAGCGGCAGCGCGAAGAACAGCGTCACGGCGGTGCCGGTGCCCGAAGGCACGACGATCCCGGTCAAGTGAGCGCCGGACGCCTGCCGGGCACGGAAGCGGTAGACTGAGCGACTCGCTTTCGCACCGTTCGCACCTTCGCATCCACCGATGAGCGCCCCACGCTTTCGCAACGCCGCGCGTTACTGGCGCTCGCCGCTCGTGCCGGACGCGGACATGGTCACGGCCGAGTACTACGACCACACGTTCACGCCGCACTGGCACGACGCGTACACGGTGCCGGTCATCGAAGCGGGCGCGGAGTGTTACGACTATCGCGGCTCGCGTCACGTGGCGGAAGCGGGATCGGTACCGGTCATCAATCCGGGCGAGGTGCATACCGGCGCGCGGGCCGTCGATACGGGATGGCGTTATCGCGTGTTCTATCTGCCGGTGCCGTTCGTGGAAGCGCTCGCGCGTGAACTGTCGCCGCGCGCGGCCTCGCCGTGGTTCTCGACCGAGATCATCCACGACGACGATCTCGCGCGCCGGCTTTTGCGCGCGCACCGGGCGCTGGAAAGCCTGACGAGCGATGCCACAAACGACACCACCCGCGCCGATCCCCTCGCCGCCGAAACCGCGCTCGTCGATGCCGTGACGACGCTGCTCGCCCGGCACGCGCTGCAACGCCCGTCGTGCGGGCCGCCCGCCGCCGATGCGGCCCGCGTCGCCACGATGAAATCACGCCTCGCCGACGATTTGCTCGAACCGATCACGCTTGCCGAACTGGCGCGCGTCGTCGGGCTTTCGACCTTTCACGCGGCGCGGCTTTTCACGCGCGAAACGGGTCTCGCGCCGCTTGCGTGGCGCAATCAGTTGCGCATCGCGCGGGCGCTGCCGGCGTTGCGCGCGGGGGCGTCGATCGCGCAGGTCGCGGCGGCGAGCGGCTTCACCGATCAGAGCCACTTCACGCGGCATTTCAAGCGCGCGTTCGGCGTCGCGCCGGGGCGCTGGCGGTGAGTGCGGGCCGGCACCGCAAGAACGTACAAGCCCGCGCACCGTAACGGGCCTATCCTCCGCGAATCAGGAGGACAATCTTGAACGCACCATCCGCACCATCCGGCAACGCCATGCGGGAACTCGCCGCCGGCGCACGCGACACCATTCCGATGATGATCGGCGCCGCGCCCTTCGGCGTGATCTTCGGCACGCTCGTCACGGCGAGTCCGCTCACGCTCTGGCACGGCCAGTTGATGTCGCTCGCGGTCTTCGCGGGCTCGGCGCAGTTCATCGCGGTCGGCATGATCGCGGGACACGCGAGCTTCGCCGTCATCTGGGCGACGACCTTCGTCGTCAATCTGCGCCACGTGCTCTATTCGGCGACGCTCGCGCCCTACGTCGCTCATCTGCCCGCGCGCTGGCGCTGGGCGCTGGCCGGCCTCTTGACCGACGAAGTGTTCGCCGTCGCCTACGCGCACTATCGAGCGCGCCCGCCGGGCGAGACCGGGCCGCACTACTTCCTCGGCTCCGGCCTCGCGATGTATGTGAACTGGCAAGCGTGGACGCTCATCGGGCTCTTCTTCGGCGCGGCGTTTCCGGGGCTCAAGTCGCTCGGGCTCGACTTCGCGATGGTCGCCACGTTCATCGCGATCATCGTGCCGCAACTGGTGGCGCTGCGCTTCGTCGCGGCGGCGCTGGCTTCGGGCGTGCTGTCGTTCGCGTGGCAAGGCTGGCCGTACAAGCTCGGGCTGCTCGCAGCCGTGCTCGCGGGCGTCGCCGTGGGCCTGCTGCTCACGCTCGTCGAACAAAGGCCCCGCGTCAAAGACGCCAAGGAGCGCGCGCAATGAACTACGTCGTCCTGATTGTCGGCATGGCGCTCGTCACGTATCTGATCCGCGCCGCCGTGTTCGTGCTCGGCGAGCGGCTGTCGTTTGCGCCGGTCGTGCGCACCGCGCTCGGCTTCGTGCCGGTGACGGTGCTCACCGCGATCATCGTGCCGATGACGGTCTCGCCGCACGGCAACGGCGCCGAGCTGACGTGGCGCAATCCGCAACTGATCGCGGCGCTGGCGGCAGTCGTCGTTTGCGCGCTGACACGCCGCGCGCTGCTGACGATCGCCGTATCGCTCGGCGTGTTCTTCATCTGGCAGCTCGTCGTGCTGCGCTGAATACCGAAGCGAGGCGTCCTCCTAAAGCCCTCAAGTTTCCGGCCGGCCCGCCGTTATCTGAAACGAACGGACTCCGCCCGCGCGGCAGGCCGACAGCACTTCCCGCCATCGGGCCAGCCGAGCGCGGAACCCGGAAACCGACATGCGTCAAATCACTCTTTCGTTGCGCGATGAAACGATCGCGTCGCTGAACCGCGACTTCGAGGCGTTCCTGCGTCTGTCGCTCAAGCTCGACCCGCAGTTCGTCACGCCGTCGTTCGAGGACTTTCTGCGCGCGAAGCTGCTCGACAACGACACGCCGCTCACCGAGCAGGCCGTGCAGCGCATGCTCACGCACGGCCAGTATGCGTGGGCGAAGCGCGCGCTCGACAAGGAGTTCCCGGATGTCGTCGAAATCCTGATCCGGCAGGCGGCCGAGCACGGCTTTGCGTTTGCGATCCGCTCGGACTGGAGCGCCGAGGATCTGGTGAAAGCGTCGCGCGAATGGGCGACGGCCATCGTCACCGAAGCGAAGGGCGACGCCTCGCAGGTGGACGTACTCGCCTCGCAGATCAAGTCGGCGGCGGTGGATATCCGCGAAGTCGAACAGAAGATGCAGACGCCCGCCTGGCGGCTCGCCGATTCGCTGCGCCAGCGCGTGTTCGATGCGAAGATCGCGGTCGAAACGAACGTCGGCTCCACTGCGCGCGAGAAGCTCGGCGAGCTGCGCGCGCTGCTGCGGCTCGGCATCTTCTACGGATCGATCCAGAAACAGGAAGCGCAGCAACTGTTGGAGTATCTGCGCTCGATGCGGCCGGAGCTTTTCGTCGACGAACCCTACGACGGCTTCACGCGCTTCGCGGCGTGGCTGCGCAGCATTTTCGGAAGCGCGCCGCGCGTGCCGAGCGCTTCACGCGCCCCGCGCTGAACGAGCGACGCCCTACTCCCACATTCCCTTCAGCCGCGCGGCGATATCGATCTTCGCTTTCGCCGCTGCGGCGAGCCCCGCCGCCGTCGGCGCGGCCGCGACCGGCACCGGCGGCCATGCGCCTGCCTCGAAGTGCTGCATCAGATGCGCCGGGATGAAACGCGTGCGCTGCGCCCAGACGTGGCGATCGCCCAGATTCGTCTGGTTGTGCACGTAAAAACGCTGCGGCGTGACGATGTGCAGGTCTTCCTTCGCCCGCGTCATCGCGACATACAGCAGGCGGCGCTCTTCGTCGATTTCCTCGTCGCTGCCCGTGCCCATATCGGACGGAATGCAGCCGTCCACGCCGTTCAGCACGAACACGTTGCGCCACTCCTGCCCTTTCGCCGAGTGGATGGTCGAGAGAATCAGATAGTCCTCGTCGATGAGCGGCACGCCGGACTCGTCGCTCGTCGCGTCGGGCGGATCGAGCGTGAGTTCGGTCAAGAAACGCTCGCGCGTCGGGTACGTGGACGCGATGCTTTCCATCTGCAATACGTCGCCGATGCGGATGGCCGCGTCTTCGTGATTGCGTTCGAGATGCGGCTCGTACCAGCGGCGGACCATCTCGAATTCGGCGGGCCACGGCGATTCGCGGCCGCACAGCTTGCCCATGAGCGCGACGAAGCGCGGCCAGTCTTCGCTCGCCCGCGCGGGCGCGCCGAACGCCGCGATCGCAGTCGGCGCGCGCTCGGCCTGCGCGACGCTATCCAGCAGGCGCCCCGCAATCGCCGGCCCGATGCCCGGCAGCAGTTGCGCGACGCGAAAGCCCGCGACGCGATCGCGCGGATTCTCGGCCCAGCGCAGCACCGCGAGCACGTCTTTCACGTGCACGGAATCCAGAAACTTGAGGCCGCCAAACTTCACGAACGGAATGTTGCGCCGCGTGAGTTCGATTTCGAGCGTCGCGCTGTGATGCGCCGCGCGGAACAGCACCGCCTGCGACTTGAGCTTCATGCCCGCCTCGCGCGCCTCCAGCACCTTTTCGACGACGTAGCGCGCCTGGTCGGCCTCGTCCGCGACGGAGACGACGCGCGGCCTTTGCGCCGATGCCTTGTCGGTCCACAGATCCTTCGTGTAGCGCTCGGTGGCAAGCCCGATCACGGCGTTCGACGCTTCGAGAATCGGCTGCGTCGACCGATAGTTGCGGTCGAGCGTGACGGTCGCGGCGGGCGGATCGAAGTGCTGCGGGAAGTCGAGGATATTGCGCACCGTCGCGCCGCGAAACGAATAGATGGACTGCGCGTCGTCGCCCACGACGGTGAGGCCGCGTCCGTCCGGTTTCATCGCGAGCAGGATGGTGGCTTGCAGGCGGTTGGTGTCCTGATATTCGTCGACGAGCACGTGGTCGAAGCGGCTCGACAAGTCGGCCGCGATGCTCGGCTCGGCGGCGAGGTGCGACCAGTAGAGCAGCAGGTCGTCGTAGTCGAGGACGCTTTGCGCCTGCTTGGCGCTCACGTACGCGGCGAAGAGGCGCTTCAGGTCCGCTTCCCACTCGCGGCACCACGGATACGCCTGGTCCAGCACGGTCGCGAGCGACGCGCCCGTGTTGACGACGCGCGAGTAGATGGCGAAGCACGTCGATTTGGCGGGAAACCGCTTCTCTTTCGACGAGAGCCCGAGCTCATGGCGCACGAGGTTCATCAGGTCGGCGGAGTCTTCGCGGTCGTTGATGGTGAACGACGGCGCGAGGCCGACGAGATCGGCGTAATCGCGCAGCAGCCGCGCGCCGATGCCGTGAAACGTGCCGGACCACGTGAGCCCCTGCGCGATGGCGCTGTTCGTGCCGAGCGCGCTCGTCGCGATGCGCGTCACGCGCCGCGTCATTTCGAGCGCCGCGCGGCGCGAAAACGTCAGCAGCAAAATGCGATGCGGATCCGCGCCCTTCACCAGCAGATGCGCGACGCGATGCGCGAGCGTGTTGGTCTTGCCCGAGCCCGCGCCCGCGATGACGAGCAACGGACCGCCGCAGCGCCCCGGCGCATCCACGCCGAATTCGACCGCCCGGCGCTGCGCATCGTTGAGCTTGGCGAGATAGGCGGCGACATTCTCCGAGGAGGCGTCGGCGGTGGCGGTGTCGTCCGGAAGGGTCAGCACAGAGAAAAACGGGCGTCGAAAGAAGTGACGCACACTGTATATCCATACAACCCGCGCACGCAAGTCTTTGCCGCGGCACGTCTTTCCTTCGACGGGCCGCGGCTTGCCAGAAACGGCTCAGTCGACCGCTCAGTCGGCCTTCTTGGCGTCCTTCAGGTTCGCTTTGGCGGCGGCTTCGTTCGCCTCCGACTGCGCTTCGGTCTTCTTCTTGTCCGCCTTCGCCTGCGCGACGGCGGATTCCTTGTCCGCTTCGGCCTGCTTCTTCGCGGCCTTCTTGTCGGCGTGGGTCGGCGCGTCGCTCGTCGTTTGCGCGAAAGCCGGCGCCGCGCTCACGCTCGTCAGTGCGCCCGCGATGAGCGCAGCCAGCAAGGTATGGGTGCGTCGATTCATGGCGTCCTCCGTGTGGTCGTTAGATTGGCCTTTGTGTCCCGCCGCAAAGCCGCAGACTTCAAGGCTTCGCGGCGTGCTGCGCGATCAGTGCTGCTCGCCTTCATCCTTCGGCGTGCGGTCGGTCGCGGCATTCAGGTCGTCTTTCGCGGCGGCCTTGTCGGCCTTGCGGTTGATTTTCGCGTTGCGGACCTGCTCCTTGTACTGCTGTTTGGCCTGCTTGTCGGCAGCCTTCATCTCCGCCTTCGACGCCTTCTTGGACGCGCGATACTCGGCGTTGGCCTCAGCGTCGGCGTTGCGCTTCTGCACGAGCGGATCGGGCGATGCCGGCGCGACCACGTTCTGCGGCGGCGGCGACACTTGCTGCTGGGCCTGCATCGGCGCCTGACCAGCAGCGGAATCGGCCGGCTGGGCGGTTTGCGCCTGCGCGCCGGTGGCAGCCATCGCGGCAAAAGCGGCGCCAATCATCAGAATTCGAGCCTTAGTCATGAGCTTGTCCTCTCTGGGTGTGTCCGCCAAACGCGTTCGACGACTTTCGAGCGCGATGACGCGACTTGTCGTTTAGAAGATGACCGAAGCTGCATCGATCAAACGTACAGACCGGCCGGACGACGCGCGAGTTTCGCGAAACGAGTCATTGTTACCGGCGGTTTCACTTCGCTACATCTGCTTAATCCGGCGAAAAGAACGGTCGATCGTGTATGAGCACGCGCTATGCCCGGAAGATGTCCCGCGCTGGTTTATCATCGAAGTCTTTTGCATCCGAACGCCCGCCATGCCGCAGCTTCAATTCACCCTCACGGGCGATTACGTCGAACTCCACAACCTGCTCAAGCTGATGGGTCTTGCCGATAGCGGCGGCTCGGCGAAGGCGCGCGTCGCGATGGGCGATGTCACCGTCGACGGCAAAGTGGAACTGCGCAAGACCTGCAAGATCCGCGCAGGTCAGGTCGTGATGCTCGACGGCCAGAAGATCCGAGTGCGCGCGCCCGACTGAAACCGCTTGCGCCCATGCGCCGGCCGATTGCGAAAAGGCGGCCATAACAGGGCGCGTCATCGACATGCCGCGCGCGAGGCAATAAGCTAGGCGTCTTTCGTTCCGGTTTCAGCGCACGACACGGACGCGTCCGCGCGCGCTTGTCGCTTCTTTCTCTCGATCATGCAATCGCACACCAGCCGCGCGACCCGCGCGCATTCGGGACACGTGAGTCTGTCTCGCCATGCCGTCGATACCGCGCGCCTCGCCGCGCCGCTCGCCATCGCGCAACTGTCGCAAATGGCGATGGGCGTCACGGACACGATTCTGCTCGGCTCGCTCGGGCCGGACGCGCTCGCGGCAGGCGGTCTGGGCGCCAACATGTTCTTCGTCGTGGTGACGCTGCTTCAGGGCGTACTGACGTCGGTGAGCGTGGCCGTCGCCCATGCGCGCGGCGCGGACGCGGAACACCGCGTGCCCGGCATCTACTGGACGGGGCTCGTGTTGTCCGTGCTGCTCGCGGTGCCGGCGTTCGTGCTGCTGTCGTATGCCGAGCCGATTCTGCTCGCGTTCCACGAGCCCGCGACGCTCGCGCACAACGTCGGCGAATACTGCGCGGTGCTGCGCTGGAGCACGCCGGGCAGCCTGATCGGCATCGGCATGATGCGCGCGTTCCTGCCGGCCATCGGCGCGGCGAAGCGCTTGCTGTGGGTGTCCATCGGCGGCGTGTTCGTCAACGGCTTTCTGAACTACGGGCTGATTCACGGCGCATACGGCCTGCCGCGTGAAGGCTTTCTCGGCTCGGCGGCGGCCACCGCGATCACCGTCTGGCTGACGGCCTTCGCGCTCGTCGGTCTGCTGCATCTGCGCCCGCGTTACCGGCATTTCGTCGCGGCCGCGCGGCCGCATCTGCCGCTCATGGGCGAACTTTTCGGCATCGGCTGGCCGGTCGCCATCACGTATGGCGTCGAATCGACGCTCTTTCTCGCGACCGGCATGATGGTCGGCCTGCTCGGCGAGGCGCCGCTCGCCGCGCATCAGATCGCGCTCAACGTGGCGTCGGCGGCATTCATGGTGCCGCTCGCCATCGGGCAGGCCGCGAACGTGCGCGTCGGCTACTGGGCCGGCGCGGGCGTGCCGGTCGCGGCGCGTCACGCCGGCTTCGTCGCGCTGGCGCTCGGCGTCGGCTTCATGATGTGTTCGGGGCTCGTGCTCATTATCGCGCCGCGCGCGATCGTCGGCCTCTATCTGCATCTCGACGATCCCGCCAATGCGCGGACCGTCGCGCTTGCCGCATCGCTCTTGAGCGTCGCGGCGGTGTTCCAGATCGTCGACGGCATGCAGACGGTCGGCTCGGGCTGCCTTCGCGGCCTGAAAGACACGCGCGTGCCGATGCTGGCCGCCGCGTTCGGCTACTGGGGCGTCGGCTTTCCGACGGGCTATGTGCTCGCGTTTCACTTCGAGCTGGGCGCAAAAGGCTTGTGGTGGGGGCTCGCTGCGGGACTGGCGAGCGTCGCCGTGCTCATGACGCTGCGCTTTCATCGAATCAGCAGGCGGCTGGTGGAAACGGGCGTCGCGCGTGCCGACGAAAGCGTCGATGCAGCTTCGAAAAGCGTCGCCTGACGAGTTCAAGGCGTCACGCATATGCAAAGCAAGAATGCTTGGTTGGTGCTCGTGGCGCGGGTTGTTAGGATGAACCCGTCTCCTCCTTGAGACTTCCAGTAACAGGGGTTATAGCCCGCTCTGCCGAGCGGGCTTTTTTTCGGCTTCCGATTCCCGCGCACCGTGCGTTCGCTCGCCTGGCCCACGCGCCATTTCCCCTAGAATGATTTCGAGATGCCGTATCGGCGAGAACGCTTCTTGCTGCGTCGCACGGAAGCAGCCGAATCGAGATAAACAAAAAAGAGGAAGCGAAGTGTCGGAAATCCGGGGAATTCGCCAAGCTGGGCGGGAGGTCGCGCGCGTTCGGAACAATACATCGGTCGCGACGAAAACAACAAGATGGGTGAGCCGCACGCGCCGCATGGCGGTCATGGCGGTCATCGCCGCGCTCTGCGCCGGATGCGCGACGCGCCCGCCCGCCACCGCGTTCGATCGTCCGGTGACGCACGCGCTGTCGGCGACGGAGCCGACGCCGCTCCAAACGGCGCTCGCGCCGCTCGAAAAGCAGCATCCGGACGAATCCGCCGTGCGTCTTCTGCCGACCGGGTCGGACGCGCTTCAGGCGCGCGTCGCGCTGGCTCGCGCTGCGACGAAGACGCTCGACATGCAGTACTACATCGCCGAAGAGGACAACACCGGCAAGCTGCTGCTGGGCGCGGCCCTCTACGCGGCGGACCGCGGCGTGCGCGTGCGCATGCTGGTCGACGACCTGAACTTCAAGGACATCGACCGCATCATGGCGGCGCTGAACTCGCACGAGAACATCGAAATACGCGTGTTCAATCCGTACGGCAGCGCGCAGCGCAGCTTCTATGAGCGCACGCAGAACTTCTTCACGAACCTGAACCACTTCACGCGCCGCATGCACAACAAGGCGATGATCGCGGATAACCAGATCGCGATCGTCGGCGGCCGGAATCTCGGCGACGAATACTTCAACGCGAGTCCCACGCTGCAATTCCGCGACCTCGACATGTTCACGGCCGGCCCCGTCGTGCACAAAGTCTCCGCGAGCTTCGACGATTACTGGAACAGCACGCTCTCCTACCCGCTGCGCGTGCTGAACAAGCAGAAGTTCGATCCGTCCGAACTCGACAAGACGCGCGAGGATCTGCGCAAGCACTGGCGCGAGCAAGCGGACCCGCTGAACGCCAAGCCGCTCAACGCGACGCCGCTCGCCCAGCAGATTTCGCGCGGCGAGATGGGCCTCGTCTGGGCGCCGACGGAGTTCGAAGCGGATTCGCCCGGGAAAATCGAGCATCCGAGCGACGACTACCAAAGCCCGCCGATGACGCGGCTCGCCGAGCTGATGAAGAACGCGCAGAACGAGTTTCTCATTCTGTCGCCGTACTTCGTGCCGCACGACGTGGGCGTGCAGGCGCTGGCCGACCTGACGCGCCGCCACGTGCGCGTCGCGGTGCTGACGAACTCGCTCGCCGCCACCGATGCCGTCGCGGTTCAGGCGGGCTATGCGCCGTATCGCATTCCGCTTCTGCAAAACGGCGTCGAGCTGTACGAATTCAAGCCGCTTCAGCCCGAAGGCGAGAGCCGCCCGCCGCCCGGCCTCTTCGGCTCCTCGTCGCGCGCGAGTCTGCATGCCAAGGCGTATGTGATCGATCGGAGTATCCTCGTGATCGGATCGATGAATCTCGATCCCCGCTCGGCGCGGCTCAACACCGAACTGGCGCTCGTGATTCACAGCAAACCGATCGCGGAGCAGGTCGCGGCGCTGTTCGACCGAGGCATCTCGCCGAAAGCGAGCTGGCGCGTGCAACTGGCGAGCGCGGCGGTGATGGCGGAACTGCGCCGCACCGGCTCGCCGCAGTCCGGTCTCGTGTGGACCAGCCAGGAAGACATCGGCACGGTGACCTATAACTTCGATCCCGACGCCGGCTTTTACCGTAACGCGATGACGGGCCTCTTCAAGCTGCTGCCCGTCGACGAACAGCTTTGACCACTTCAAAGGAACATCAGGCCATGACACAGAACGCACAGGGCGATGTACGCATGGAGAAGGACACGTTCGGCGAGATCGCCGTGCCCAACGGCAAGCTCTGGGGCGCGCAGACGCAGCGGTCGTTGCAGAACTTCAAGATATCGACGGAAAAGCAGTCGCCCGAACTCATCACCGCGCTCGCGATCATCAAGCGCGCCGCCGCCGAGGTGAATCAGGACCTGAAGGTGCTCGACGCAAAGAAGGCGCAGGCGATCATGCAGGCCGCCGACGAGATCATCGACGGCAAGCATCCGGACGAATTTCCGCTCGCCGTGTGGCAGACGGGTTCCGGCACGCAGACGAACATGAACTTGAACGAGGTGATCGCCAATCGCGCGAGTGAGCTGCTCGGCGGGCCGCGCGGCGAAGAGCGCCTCGTGCATCCGAACGATGACGTGAACCGCGGCCAGTCGTCCAACGACGTGTTCCCGACCGCGATGCACGTCGCCGCCGCGTATGCGATCGTCAAGCATCTGGTGCCGTCGCTCAAGACGCTGCGCGAGACGCTCGACAAGAAGGCGAAGCAGTTCGCGGATATCGTGAAGATCGGCCGCACGCACTTGCAGGACGCGACGCCGCTCACGCTCGGTCAGGAGTTCTCCGGCTACGTCGCGCAGCTCGATCAGGGCATCCGCCACGTCGAAGCGACGCTGCCGCATCTCTATCAACTCGCGCAGGGCGGCACGGCGGTCGGCACGGGTCTGAACGCGCATCCGGAGTTCGCGGTGAAAGTGGCGCAGACCATCGGCAAGCTGACCGGCCTGCCGTTCGAAACCGCGCCGAACAAATTCGAAGTGATGGCCGCCGCCGACGCGCTCGTCGCCGCGCACGGCGCGCTGAAGACCGTCGCGGCGAGCATGATGAAGATCGCCAATGACATTCGCTGGCTCGCGAGCGGCCCGCGCTGCGGCCTCGGCGAACTATCGATTCCGGAGAACGAGCCGGGCAGTTCCATCATGCCCGGCAAGGTGAACCCGACGCAGTCCGAAGCCGTGACCATGCTTTGCTGCCAGGTGTTCGGCAACGACGTCGCGGTGAACTTCGGCGGCGCGAGCGGCAATTTCGAGCTGAACGTGTTCCGGCCGATGATCGCGCATAACGTGCTGCAGTCCATCCGCCTGCTCGCGGACGGCGCGCAGAGCTTCAACGACAACTGCGCGGTGGGCATCGAGGCGAATCAGCAGCGCATCGACAGCCTGCTCAACGAATCGCTGATGCTGGTGACGGCGCTCAATCCGCACATCGGCTACGACAAGGCCGCGCAGATCGCGAAGAAAGCGCACAAGGAAGGCACGACGCTCAAGGCCGCGGCGCTCGCGCTCGGACACGTGACCGAGCAGCAGTTCGACGAGTGGGTGAAGCCGCACGAGATGGTGGGCAGCAAATAAGCGCGTACGACGTGAAGGAACGCGGCGGCGTCAGACCTTGCCCGCCGCCACTTCTTCCGGCTTCAGTTCGACGATTGCATCGAGCGCGTCTTTCACGTCCATCGCGTATTTCGCGAGACGTTTTTCTTCTTCCGATTCGGGCACGAACGCCGGCACCGGCGTGGGCTGCCCCTTTTCGTCGACGGCGACGAACACCATCAGGCAGTCGGTGGTCTGCTCCAGTTCGCCGACTTTCGGATCTCCCGCGTGCACCGAGACGTGAATGTGCATGCTGGTGCGGCCCGTCAGCACCACGCGCGCGCGCAACTCGACGAGATTGCCGACGAGAATCGGCCGCCTGAAACGGATGTTGCCGACGCTCACCGTCACCGCGTAGCGTCCGCTCCACATCGCGGCGCAGGCGTAGGCCGTTTCGTCGATCCATTTCATGAGCGCGCCGCCGTGCACCTTGCCGCCGAAGTTGACGGAAATCGGCTCGGCAAGGAAACGGAAGGTGGTTTCGGCGCGGCCTGCGCGCAAGGCGGCGGGCGGGGTCGGCGTGGTCATGGCGGCTCGCAGCGAAGAAAGAAGCCGCGATTATAGGCCGCGAAAATTGGCGGCTAGTCGTGGACGGTGACGCCCTGATCGATGGTGCCGTACATCGTGATGCTGCCGCCGCCCGCCGACGATGACGACGGCCCGCCCGCGCAGCCCGCGCACAGGGTGAGAACGGCGAGCGCGGCGGCGATGATGAGCTTGGACATACGAGTTCCTGCTGCGTGGTGATACGAGCGACCATTCTAGCGCCGCGAGCGCCGCATCGACATTTCACGCGGATGTGAAACGTCGGGTGCGCGGGCGCGCTAGAGTAGCGGCATCGACCGTTGCGTGCCCTTGCCATGAATTCCGCTCTCGATGACGTCCGTTCGCGGCATTGTCCCGGCCTCTCGCGCATCGGCGCGCTGCTGGCCGATCCGGGCCGCGCCGCGATGCTCTGGTCGCTGATGGACGGCACCGCGCGTCCCGCCGGCGAACTGACGATGATCGCGGGCCTCTCGCCGTCCGCCGCGAGCGCGCATCTCGCGCGGCTGACCGAGGGCGGGCTGCTCGCGCTCGAAGTCAGCGGGCGGCATCGCTACTACCGCATCGCGACGCCGGATATCGCCGCCGCCATCGAGGCGCTCGCGAATCTCGCGCGCGCGAGCGCGCCGCAAGCCGCGCCGCAGCGTCCGGCGAGCGCCGTGCCGCTCGACATGCGCTATGCGCGCACCTGCTACGACCACCTCGCGGGCGAACTGGCCGTGCGGCTCTTCGACGGCATGCTCGCCCGGCGCTGGCTCGCGGCGCCGCAAGACGATCCGGCGACGCGCGAATCGTCCGCGCTCGATACCACGCCCGACGGGGCGCAGGCGTTCGCGGAACTGGGCATCGACGTGACCGCGCAGCGCGCGAGGCGGCGGCGCTTTGCGTGCACGTGCATCGACTGGAGCGAGCGGCGTCCGCACTTGGGCGGCGCGCTCGGCGCGGCGTACCTCCAAGCCTGCGAAACGCACGGCTGGATCGAGCACACGGCGAAACGCCGCGTGTTGCGCGTGACGCCCGCCGGACAGCGGCATTTCGAAGGCTTTCTATCGGGACGCTAGAAACAAAAACGCGCGACCGAGGCCGCGCGTTGCAAAGGTTCTCGATTCGATCAGACCGCCATCGGCGCGCTGATCGGATCGTGATGCCGATAGCCTTCCAGCGCGAAGTCCTTCGGCTCGACTTTCTCCAGCCACTCCGGCTCATAGCGCTTCGTCACCGCGTAATCCGGCACGCGATCGGAAATGATCAACTGCGGCAGCGGATACGGCTCGCGCTTCAACTGTTCGTTGAGCATGTCGAGCTGATTCTCGTAGATGTGCGCGTCGCCGATAAAGTAGGTGAACCAGCGCGGCTTATAGCCCGTGAGCCGCCCGACGAGGTGCAGCAGCGCCGCGCCCTCGGTCAGATTGAACGGCGTGCCGAGGCCGACATCGTTGCTGCGGATGTAGAGGCACAGCGAAATCTCGCCCTTCGTCACGTTCGGGATGAACTGATACAGCAGATGACACGCGGGCAACGCGATTTCGTCGAGCTTCGCAGGATTCCACGCGTGAAAGAGAATGCGCCGGTCAGTCGGCCGTTCGATGATGGTGTCCAGACACTGGCGCAACTGGTCGATGGCCTTGTACAGCAGCACCTGCTCGCGCCCGTTTTCGACGAAGCTCGTCACGAGTTCGTAGCCGCGATTGGTCGCATCGGCGATCTGGTCGCCCGCGCCGGCGTCGATCAGCTTGTACGCCGGCCAGTTGCGCCACTGCACGCCGTAGACGTCGCCGAGATCGTCGGTGCCGCGGCGATACGGATTTTCGAGCCACTGCGGATTTTCGTTCGCGTTCGCGTCCCACACCTTGCAGCCCAGCGCGCGGAAGTCCGCCGCGCTTTTCGACGCGCGCAGAAAACCGATCATCTCGCCGATCGCCGACTTGAATGCGAGCTTTTTCGTCGTGACGGCGGGAAAGCCCTCCTGCAGATCGAAGCGCAGCATCGCGCCCGGAATGCTGATGGTGCGGATGCCCGTGCGGTTTTCCTGCCACGTGCCGGTATCGAGGATCGTCTGGACGAGCTCGAGATACTGTTTCATTCGATGTTCCTTGAATGCGGGCACGGGCCACGCGAAGATAGGCGGAAACCACCGATTTTATCAAGCGGCCCGCCTCGGCGCTGGCGTTCGCGAAAAGAAGAACGGGCGCCATGCGGCGCCCGTTGCGGTGAGCAGAAACAATGCGCCGGTCAGCCGCGCGTGGCGTGTTCCGGGGGCGCCTCCACTTCGATGTGACGCATGCCGTGCGCGCTCAGCAGCCGATACAGCGTGACGCGCGAGATGCCGAGTTCGTGCGCCGCGTCGCCGAGCCGCCCGCGATGCCGCAGAAGCGCGAGTTCGATGGCCTGCCGCTCCGCCGCTTCGCGCGCCTGAGCGAGCGAGACCGGCGCCACTTCGACATATTCGCCGAGTTCGAGATCGCGCGCGGTGATCTGCCGCCCTTCCGACATCACGATGGCCCGGCGCACGCGGTTGATCAGTTCCCGCACGTTGCCCGGCCAGCCGTAGTTGTGAATGGCGGCGATCGCATCCGGCGAAAAACCGCGCAGGCGGCGGCTCGCGTCTTTCTTGAAGCGGTCGAGCATGTGCTTCGCGAGCAGTTCGATGTCCTTGCCGCGCGCGCGCAGCGGCGGCTCGTCGATCTGCAGCACGCATAGACGGTGATACAGGTCGGCGCGGAAACGCCCTTCGATCATCGCGGTCTGCATGTCGACGTGCGTCGCCGAAATGATGCGCACGTCCACCGGCGTGGAACCGTGGCCGCCCAGACGCTCGACCTTGCGCTCCTGCAGGAAGCGCAACAGGCTCGCCTGGCTTTCGAGCGGCAGATCGCCGATTTCGTCGAGGAACAGCGTGCCGCCGTTGGCCGCTTCCACGCGACCGATCTTGCGCTGGTTCGCGCCCGTGAAAGCGCCGCGTTCGTAGCCGAAAAGTTCGGATTGCAGCAGATGCGCGGGAATCGCGCCGCAGTTGATCGCGACGAACGGCTGATCGCGGCGCGCGGAGCGCTCGTGAATGGCGACGGCGGTGAGTTCCTTGCCGGTGCCCGATTCGCCCGAGATGAAGACGGGCGCATCCGTCATCGCGACTTTGCGGATCGAGCGGAAGAGCGCCAGCATGGCGTCGCACGAACCGACCATCTCGCCCTCGGCGCGGCCTTCGCTGCGCGCGTCGTTCGAGGCGGCGTCGTGCAGCGCGACCATGCCGTAGGCGTGGCCGACCGAATCGACCACGCGGTCGTTCGAAGTGGGAAGCGTGACGTAGTCGAAACAGTAGTCGCGGATCAACCGGCGCACTGCAGCGTCTTCGAGCTGGCCGGCGACGGTTGCCGCCACCCAGCCCACGTTGGTCATGGTCAGCGACGATTCGAACGCCGCCAGTTCGTGTGATTCGAAATGTCCCGATAAATCGAGCAGCCCGCCCATTGCGAGGTCGCTGCGCAGCGCTTTGCGCGTGTCTCGCGCGCTTGCCACGATCTCGATTTGCCAGCCGCGTTCCTCGAAACGCGCGCATAGCGTTTCGCTGGGGTCCCGAGTCACATAGATCAGTTGCCGCCGAGCGACGTCCATTATTCAGATCCTTGGTTCAACGTTCGTTGAAAAGGTCGCGTAGTTCAGGCTTTCGCTTCAAGCAGAATTCTTGGCCCTCGCAGGTGATGCGTCCGGACTTGCAATTCGATACCTCGCCCCCTGGAACGTGCCGCGCACAGCGCCGGCAGCCTTCCGCGAAACCCTTTTGGTTTGATTCAGCACCGCATTGAAGAGACTACTATAACCCAGAATCACCGCAAACAAATACCGTCGCAAACGGCTTGACTGGTCGCGAAACCTTGCTGGCTAAGGCTTGCGACCAGCTTCGCACGGATTTATTGCAAGTTCGAGTCGTGCTTTATATACGACGAGAGCTTATACCGATTCTGCCCGCCCTTTCGGCTTTTCTTGCCCCACGTTTCGCGCATGAAACGTTTTCCGAAAGTTTTAGCTGATTCAGGCAGACTTCTCGCCCGCGACGCATTGCCCGACAAGGCGTTGATGAGAATGGCATGCATTTAGCTATAACCTGCACTACGCTTATGGTGCGGTGAGAATGTCTTCGATACTCGTTGCCCAGCGTTTTTATTCCCTGCACCGACTTGCGGAACTAATTACTCGAATTTTCTTTGTCCACAATGGCTCTCGATCACAATTTACCGCGCCTTGAATCAATGGCTAATGCACGGTCGGACGCGAGCGAGACGGAAGCGATCAACTGGTCTCGCATCAACGACAGCGCGGCCAATGATTCAGACGCCTCTTTCTGGCGCGGACCCGCATCGACCCCGAGCGTGACGCTGTGGGACGAGATCGCGCCGGAACTCCCGCTTGCCCACCGCGACAGCGCGGAGGATGCGTCCGGAGGCTGAAGCCCGCGCTTGCCGAAGGCAGCGGGCCGCGCCGCGAGCGCGTCGGTTAGAATTCGTGCCCGGCCCGGCGGCGCGCGCCGCCACTCTCCTGACTGCACATGACGACGCTCACTCTCATCGTCGCCCGCGCACGCAACGGCGTGATCGGACGCGATAACCAACTGCCGTGGCGCCTGCCCGAAGACCTCGCCTTCTTCAAACGCACGACGATGGGCGCGCCCATCATCATGGGACGCAAGACGCACGAGTCCATCGGGCGGCCGTTGCCGGGGCGGCGCAATATCGTCGTGACGCGCGACGCCAGCCGCCGCTTCGAAGGCTGCGACACCGTGACGGGCATCGACGAAGCCCTCGCTCTTGCAACGGCCGACGGCGCAGCCGAAGCGTTCCTGATCGGCGGCGCGCAGCTGTATGGCGATGCGATCGACCGGGCGGACAAGCTGATCGTCACGGAAATCGACGCCGATTTCGACGGCAACACGCATTTTCCCGCGCCCGACGCGTCGCAGTGGCGCGAAGTGTCGCGCGAGCGGCATCGCGCGGCGGCGCCCAACGACTTCGAGTTCGCGTTCGTCACTTACGAGCGTCGCGCATAACAACGACGCAGCGACTCAACGACTAAGGCCCCGGACGATCGTTCATCGTCCGGGGCCTTTCATTTAGCCAGCAGCAGCGTGGGAAGCGCTTACTGCCCCGCCACCGTCATCCGCTCGATCAGCACCGAACCGATTGCCTTGGTGCCGCGCACCACCGTATCCGCGCCCACGGCTTCGATATGGCGGAACATCTCCTGCAGCGTACTCGCGACCGTGATTTCCTCTACGGCATGCTGGATCTGCCCGTTCTCGACCCAGAAGCCGGACGCGCCGCGCGAATAGTCGCCCGTCACGTAGTTCACGCCCTGCCCCATCAGTTCGGTCAGCAGAAGGCCCGTGCCGAGCTTCTTCAGCATGGCTTCGAAGTCGTCGCCGGGCTGCGTGTGCGTGCTTTTCATCGACAGATTGTGCGAGCCGCCCGCGTTGCCGGTCGTCTGCATGCCGAGCTTGCGCGCCGAATACGTCGAGAGGAAATAACCCTGCACCACGCCGTCTTCCACGACGTTGCGCCGCTGCGTGCGCACGCCTTCTTCGTCGAACGGCGCGCTGCCCATGCCGCCGCGCACGTGCGGGTCCTCGACGATCTGAATGTGCGGCGCGAACACCGGCTTGCCGAGACTGTCGACCAGAAACGTCGTCTTGCGATACAGCGCCCCGCCGCTCACGGCCTGCACGAACGCGCCGAGAATGCCCGCAGCGAGCGGCGCTTCGAACAGCACGCGGCACTTGCGCGTGTCGAGGCTGCGCGCGTTCAGTCGCGCGAGCGCGCGCTCGGCGGCGTAGCGGCCGACCGCTTCGGGATCGGCAAGCTCGGAGGCGTCGCGCTTCGACGTGTACCAGTCGTCGCGCTGCATGTCGCGGCCGCTCGCCGCGATCGGCGCGCATGCGATGTAGTGCCGCGAGTACGGATAGCCTGCCATGAAGCCGCGCGAGGTCGCGAGCACGAATTGCGAATGCTGTGCCGAGACGCTCGCGCCTTCCGAATTCGTGATGCGTTTGTCGACCGCGAACGCCGCGGCCTCGGCGCGGCGCGCGATGTCGGCGGCCTCTTCGGCGTCGATCTCCCACGGGTGATAGAGATCGAGGTCCTGCGGCGACTTCTCGAGCAGTTCTTCCTCGGCGAGCCCGGCGGCGCTGTCTTCCGCCGTGAACCGCGCGATGTTGTACGCCGCCGCGACCGTGTCGCGCAACGCCTCGCGCGTGAAGTCGGCGGTGCTCGCGTTGCCGCGCTTCTTGCCGATGAACACCGTGACGCCGACCATCTTGTCGCGGTTATGCTCGATCGTGTCCACTTCGCCGCGCCGCACGCTCACCGAGAGGCCGTCGCCCTCGGAGATTTCGGTGGCGGCATCGCTCGCGCCGAGTTCCTTCGCGTAGCGCAGGATGTCCGACGCGATCTCCTTCAACTCGTCTTGCGTGTGCGGAAAAAAGCGTTGCCTGACGTCGATGTCTGCTGCCATGTGTCGTTGCCTTCGGTTTTGTTGACCGCGCAAGCGCCCGTCGCGCTCCGTGTCATGAATGTCGCGCCTGTCGTCGCGCCCGTTGTTGCGCCTGTGGTTGGCCCCGTTGTTGGCCTTTAGTCGCTCAAGACGCGCTCCGACTCTCCACGCGATCATAGCAAGGACAGCGGGCGTTCACCCGTCGCGACCGCGTCGGCTCGCGCGCGAGCGCAGGCTACAATGTCGCCATGAACCGTAAAACCCGCATTCAACCGATGGAAGCCGATCGCGACGACGCGCCCGATCAGGCCTACGACCGCCCGAGCAAATCGCAACTGAAGCGCGAGATGCACGCGCTGCAAGAGCTCGGCGAAGCGCTCATCGCGCTGCCGAAAGACGCGCTCAAGCGCATGCCGATGAACGAAGATCTCGACAGCGCCGTGCGCGAAGCGCGCCGCATCACGGATCACGAGGGCAAGCGCCGCCAGTTGCAGTATGTCGGGCGCGTGATGCGCTCGCTTTCGGAAGAGGAAGTCGCTGCGCTGCGCACCGCGCTCGACACGCATCGCGGCGTGAACAAGGCGGAAACGGCGCGGCTGCACTGGATCGAGCGCGCACGCGAGCAGTTGCTCGCCGATGACGCCGCGCTCACCGACTTCATTCGCGAGCATCCGGGCGTCGATCCGCAGGAAGGCCGCACGCTCATTCGCAACGCGCGCAAGGAGCGCCAGCAGCAGAAGCCGCCGCGCTACTACCGCGAGCTGTTCCAGTGGATCAAGAACGCGGCGGGCGTGGAAGACGAGGAAGACGAAAACATCGACGAGAGCAACGAGGGCGACGAGGAAGGCAAAGATGAAGCCTGAGCGCAGTCATCCGGATGAGTTGATCGTCGGGCTCGTGTCCATCAGCGATCGCGCGTCGCAAGGCGTGTATGAGGACAAGGGCTTGCCGTCGCTGCAGGCGTGGCTCGGCGGCGCGATGGCATCGCCCTGGCGCGCCGAAACGCGCTTGATTCAGGACGACGCGGCCACCATCTCCGCGACGCTGATCGAACTCGTCGATACGCTCGGCTGCGATCTCGTGCTGACCACCGGCGGCACCGGCCCCGCGCGCCGCGACGTGACGCCCGAAGCCACGCTCGCCGTCGCCACGAAGCCAATGCCCGGCTTCGGCGAACAGATGCGCCAGATCAGCCTGAACTTCGTGCCGACCGCCATTCTTTCGCGACAAGTGGCAGTCATTCGCGAAACCGCCGACCACGCCGCGCTCATCATCAATCTGCCGGGCCAGCCGAAGTCGATTCGCGAGACGCTGGAAGGCGTGAAGGACGCCGACGGCAAGACGACAGTGCCCGGCATCTTCGCGGCGGTGCCGTATTGCATCGACCTGATCGGCGGGCCGTATATCGACACGCTGCCGGAAGTCGTCGCCGCGTTTCGTCCGAAGAGCGCGATCCGGCCGCCGAAGGTTTAAGACGCGCTGCTCGCCGCCGCCGGAATCAGGAAGTGCTCGCGGTAGTACTTCAGTTCGTCGATCGACTCGTGAATGTCGGCGAGCGCCGTGTGCATCGCGCGCTTCTGAAAGCCCTTGTAGATGGCCGGCTGCCAGCGGCGGCACAGTTCCTTGAGCGTGCTGACGTCCAGATTGCGGTAGTGGAAGAACGTCTCCAGTTCCGGCATCCAGCGCGCCATGAAACGGCGGTCCTGGCAGATGGAGTTGCCGCACATCGGCGACTTGCCGGGCGGCAGGTACTGGCCGAGAAACTCGCGAATCTGCCGCGTGGCTTCGGCTTCATCCACCGAGGACGCCTTCACGCGCTCGATCAGCCCCGAGCGGCCGTGCGTGTTGCGGTTCCACTCGTCCATGCGTTCGAGCGCTTCTTCCGTCTGGTGGATGGCGAGCACCGGACCTTCCACCATCTTGTCGAGCGTCGAGTTCGTCACGACCACGGCAATTTCGATGATGCGGTCGTTGTCCGGATCGAGCCCGGTCATTTCCATGTCGAGCCAGATGAGATTCATGTCGCTGCGCGCGAGTGCGGATTCGGCGGCGAGGTCGGCGCTTGCGGGACGGTCGGAAGAGTCGGTCATGGATGCCGCCTGAGAAGAGAATGAGGCGCGGGCCGAAGGCATCTGCTAAGCCACTGCGATGGCATGATGTGACAACGGCGACACGGCCAAGAACCTATAATTCTCGCATAGTTCAATCGGAATGCCCGGATGACCCACCTCTCGCTCGCCTTCTCGACCATCTTCGTCGTGGCGCTCGCCGCGATGGTCTCGACCAAGCTCTGGCTCGCGTCGCGCCAGATTCGCCACGTCGCCGCGCACCGCAACGGCGTGCCGCCGCAGTTCACTGGCACCATTCCGCTCGCGGCGCATCAGCGGGCGGCGGATTACACGATCGAGCGCACGCGCCTCACGATGATCGAAGTCGTGACGAGCGCCGTCGTGCTGGTCGCGCTGACGCTGCTCGGCGGCGTGCAGGCGCTCGACAACGCCATCTCCGGCTGGCTCGGGCGCGGCTATCTCGGGCAGATCGCGCTGGTGGCGTCGGTCGTCGCGATCACGAGCCTCATCGACCTGCCGTTCGACTACATCCGCCACTTCGTCGTGGAAGAAAAGTTCGGCTTCAACCGCATGTCGAAGAAGCTCTTCTTCGTCGATCTGGTGAAGGGCACGCTGCTCGGCGTCGTGATCGGCGCGCCGCTGCTCCTGCTCACGCTGTGGCTCATGGATCGCGCGGGCGCTTACTGGTGGCTGTGGACGTGGATGGTGTGGGTCGCGTTCCAGTTGCTCGCCATGATCATCTACCCGACATTCATCGCGCCGCTCTTCAACAAGTTCGAACCGCTGAAAGACGAGGCGCTGCGCGCGCGCATCGAAAACCTGATGTCGCGCACGGGCTTCGCGGCCAAGGGGCTCTTCGTGATGGACGGCAGCCGCCGGTCGGCGCACGGCAACGCGTATTTCACGGGCTTCGGCGCGGCCAAGCGCATCGTGTTCTTCGATACGCTGCTCGCGCGGCTGTCCGGCAGCGAGATCGAAGCGGTGCTCGCGCACGAACTCGGCCACTTCAAGCGCCGTCACGTGCTCAAGCTGATGATCGTGATGTTCGGCATCAGCCTCGCGATGCTCGCGCTGCTCGGCTGGCTCGTGCAGACGGTCTGGTTCTACGAAGGCCTCGGCGTGCGGCCGTCGCTCATCGGCGGCAACAACGGGCTCGCGCTCGTGCTGTTCATGCTCGTGCTGCCCGTGTTCATGTTCTTCGTGACGCCGCTCGGCAGCCTCACATCGCGCAAGAACGAATTCGAAGCCGACGCTTTCGCCGCGAGCCAGACCGATCCCAAGGATCTCGTCAACGCGCTCGTGAAGCTCTACGAGGACAATGCGTCGACGCTGACGCCCGATCCGATCTATACCGCGTTCTATTATTCGCATCCACCCGCCTCGCAGCGCATCGACCGTCTGATGCAACACGCCGCATGACGACGCGCGCCACGCGCAAGACCGGCGCGTCGTCCGCCGCGCGCCTGCGCGGCACGGTGATCGCCGCGCACGGCCGGCACTATCTGGTGCTGCCGGACGACGGCGGCGCAATGCTTCAATGCTTCCCGCGCGGCAAGAAGAGCGACGTCGCGGTCGGCGACCATGTGATGTACGAACAGTCGTCGGCGGATCAGGGCGTGATCGTCGAGATCGGCGAGCGGCGCAATCTGCTCTACCGCTCCGACCAGTTCAAGTCGAAGCTCTTCGCGGCGAATCTCGATCAATTGCTGATCGTGCTCGCCACCGAGCCGCATTTCAGCGAAGACCTGCTCGGGCGCGCGCTCATCGCAGCCGAAGCGCACGAGCTCGACGCGCTCATCGTGCTCAACAAGACCGACGTGACGGACGCCCTGCCGCTCGCGCGAGAACGTCTCGCGCCGTATCGCGAGCTCGGCTACACGGTGATCGAACTATCGGCGAAGGCGCGTCCGGGCGAAGTGCATTCGCAACTGGATGCGCATCTGCACAACCGCGCGACGATCCTGCTCGGGCAATCCGGCATGGGGAAGTCGACGCTCGTGAATCTGCTCGTGCCCGATGCGGACGCCGCCACGCGCGAGATCTCGTCGGCGCTCAACAGCGGCCGTCACACGACCACGTTCACGCGACTCTACACGCTGCCCGGCGGCGGCTCGCTGATCGATTCGCCCGGCTTTCAGGAGTTCGGCCTGCATCACCTGTCGGAAGGGCAGCTGGAACGCGCATTCGCCGACTTCCGCCCGTATCTGGGCCACTGCCGCTTTTACAACTGCCATCATCTGCAAGAGCCGGGGTGCGCGGTGCTCGAAGCGGTCGAAGCCGGCAAGATCCGGCCGGAGCGCCACGCGCTCTACGCGCAACTCGTCCACGAAGCCAGCCAGATCGTGCGATGAAACGGCTCACCTGGGCGCCCAACCTGATCACGGCACAACACTGGGTGAACGTGCTGGCGACAGCGGGCGTGCCGTGCGAGCTGCACAACCGCTATCTCAACGGTGCGTTAGGCGAGATCCCGGCCGATCAGTGCGCGCCTGAGATCTGGATCGTCGACGATCGCGACGAAGCGTTGGCGCGCCGTCTGCTGGATCGCGCGCAAAAAGGGCCGGACGCGAACGCCCGGCCCTGGTTCTGCAAGCATTGCGGCGAACGGCTGGAGCCGCAGTTCACCGTGTGCTGGCAATGTCAGACGGAGCGCGATCCGCTCGACGGCTGACGCTCAGGCTAGCCACACCGCGATGGTGAGCATCAGCAAGAGCAGCATCCACAAGATGACGGCGCGCCACACGAGCCCGACCGCGGATTGCAGCGTGCGCGGCGTGCAGTCGTCGCCGACAGGAAGCGGACTTGCATCGCCGACAGCGAGGGCTTCCACGCTCAACGGTTCGGCGAGCGGCCCCGCGAGACGCGCGCCCAACGCGCCGCTGCCCGCTGCAAGCAGCACGCCGTCGTTCGAGTCCGGCCACTGGCGCGCGTGATTGCGCCATGCGTAGATCGCGTCCTCGAAGTTGCCGACAATCGCGAAGCCCATTGCGGTCAGGCGCGTCGGAATCCAGTCGATTACGAAGAACGCACGCTGCGCGAACGACGAGAACTCGGCCGTGCGCTCGGGGCTCGGCATCGCCCACGCACGCGCCAGATATTCGGCGATGCGATAGAACACCGCGCCCGCCGGACCGATCGGAATAAGGAACCAGAAGAACACGCCGAACACGTGCCGATGCGACGCGACTACCGCATGAACCAGCGTGTGCCGCACGATTTCGCTCACGGGCATGTCGACGGTATCGAGCCCGGTCCACTCCGTCAGCACTTCGCGCGCGCGCGGCACGTCGTCGTTGTTGAGCGCGAGATGGATGTCGGTGAAATAGTGGCTGAACTGGCGAAAGCCGAGCGTGAAGTACACGATCACGACGTTCCACAAGAACGCCAGAATGAAGTTGATGCGATACAGCACGTAATAGACGAGGCCGACCGCGAGCGTCCACGGCAATACGACCAGCAGCCACGCGACGACGCCATGCTTCGGCTTGCCGGCATCGAAGCCGTGCGCGGTGGATTCCGCATGATAGTGAAGCAACGACGACACAGGATTGTGCGGCGACAGGGCACGCACTTGCTCGATGATGAGAGCCAGCAATACGGAGAAAAAAGTCATGCGAAGCGCCGAAACAGTCGGTTGATTCGAGTTTCGCGTAACGATAGCACAGCGCCCTGCGCGTTTTGTACGATCGGTCGCTGCGCGCGTTGCGAGCGTGGCTAACGTGCAGCGAGGAAGCGATAAAAATTGCGCAGCATGCCCGCCGTCGCGCCCCAGATGAAGTACGGCGCCTTGCCTTCGCTCGGCGTGTACGGCATGGCGAAGAACCGACGCTCCCCGCCCTCCCAGCGGAATACGCGCACTTCGTGGTTCGCCGGATTCATGAGCCACGCGAGCGGCACTTCGAAGATATCGGCGACTTCGCTCGTGTCGGCCTGCAACGTGAACGGCGGATAGACGAGCGCGACGACCGGCGTCACGCGAAAGCCCGTGCCGGTCAGATAGTCGGGCATCGCGCCGATGACTTCGCAATGCTCCGCGCCAAGGCCGACTTCCTCGCGCGCTTCGCGTAGCGCGGTGGCGGCGGCATCGGCGTCTTCAGGTTCGCGGCGTCCGCCGGGGAAGCTGATCTGGCCGGCATGGTCGGAAAGATGATCGGCGCGCTGAGTCAGCAGCACAGTGAGCCCGCCCTCGCGCACGACGAGCGGCACGAGCACCGAAGCGACGCGCGGATCGCCGCCGATCGCCTTGATGCGCTGCTCGGGCGGCTCCTGCGTCCACTCCAGTTCTTTCGTGAAGCGTTCGCGCAGTCCGTCGGGCGTCAGGCGCTCCGGCGGAATGGACGGCATGGCTTCGCCCGTTGAGACGACGGGCATCTGTTCGGGTTCGAGAATGCGCGGAGTCGATGTCTTGCCAGTGGACACGGTCTCAAGCCTGAATGAGGAAGATACGATTTGAACACAGCAAAGAAAAAAGCACCCGCGAGGGGTGCTTTTTTCGGTGCGACTGCGCTGCTGAGAACTTACTCGGCGGCGGTAGCGGCACGGTCCTTCGAGACCAGCTTTTCCTTGATTCGAGCCGACTTGCCCGAACGCTCGCGCAGGTAGTACAGCTTCGCGCGACGAACGTCACCGCGACGCTTCACGACGATGCTCGCGAGCAGCGGCGAGTAGGTCTGGAACGTACGCTCGACGCCTTCGCCCGACGAAATCTTGCGGACGATGAAGTTCGAGTTCAGGCCACGATTGCGCTTTGCGATCACGACGCCTTCGTAAGCCTGCACGCGCTTGCGCGTACCTTCGACGACGTTCACGTTGACGACGACCGTGTCGCCCGGACCGAAGTCGGGGATGGCCTTCTCGCCGAGCACGCGTGCGATCTCTTCCTTCTCGAGTTGTTCAATCAGATTCATTACTGACTCCTTGTGCCATCTTGCCGGAGTTGTGTGCCTCGACTTCTGGTAATGAGGCCCCGGTAGAGGATGGGTTCACTTCCGGCGCCGATGTTGGTCGGCGCCCCCTTTTGTCCCGCTCGTCGCCCGAAACCTTATTGCGGCTTCGACGCGTCCTTCGCGAGACTCGCGAGCCACGCCTCGTCGGCACGGCTCAGCAACTTGCTGCTGCGCGCCCGCTCGATCAGATCGGGCCGCTTGATGAACGTATTGCGTAATGCTTCGCGCCTGCGCCAGGCGTCGATTTCCTTGTGGTGGCCGCCGAGCAGCACATCCGGCACGCGCACGCCTTCGTATTCCTCCGGGCGCGTGTAGTGCGGACAGTCGAGCAATACGTCGACGAAACTGTCCTGCACCGCCGATTGCGCGTCGTTCAGCACGCCGGGCAAGTGGCGCACGACGGCGTCCATCAGCGCCATGGCGGGCAATTCCCCACCCGAGAGCACGAAGTCGCCGAGGCTCACTTCCTCGTCCACCACGCGATCGATCAAACGCTGGTCGATCGCTTCGTACCGGCCGCACAACAGCACGAGGCCGGGTTCCTGCGAGAAACGCATCACGCGATCATGGTCGAGCTTCGCGCCTTGCGGCGACATCATCACGACGCGCGTGTTCTCGATGCCTTGCTCGCGCTGCGCTGTCCTGGCCGCATTGATCGCGTCTTCCAGCGGGCGCGCCAGCATGACCATGCCGGGGCCGCCGCCGTATGGACGGTCGTCGATGGTGCGGTAGTTGTCCGTGGTGAAATCGCGCGGATTCCACGTGCGCAGACCGAACCGCCCCTGCTTCACCGCCCGGCTGGTAATGCCCCAGTCGGTCAGCGCGCGAAACATCTCGGGAAAGAGCGTCACGACATCGAACTGCATCGCCCTCTCCGTGTTCTGCCGATGGTTTTCAATAATCGGCGTCCCAGTCGACGACGATACGCTTCGCCGCCCGATCCACCGTCTTCACGTACACGCCGACGAACGGAATGAGCCGCTCGCCGGTGACGGGCTCGCCATCCTTGTTCGTGGCCGGGTACTCGACCCGCAGGATGGAGTGCGCGCCGTTGTCGATCATGTCGGCGACGCGGCCAAGCGCCACGCCCGCTTCGTTTTCGACATCGAGGCCGATCAGATCGACCCAGTAGAACTCGTCTTCGTCGTCGAGCTTCGGAAAGTCGCTCCGCGCGATATGCACCGCGCAGCCTTTCAGCGTCAGCGCGGCGTCGCGGTCGTCGCAACCCGCCAAACTCGCGACGATCGAATCTCCGTGCACCTTCGACTGCAAACGGCGCGCGGACTTGCGGTCGCGATTCTTGACGAGCCACCAACGCTTGGCCGTGAGCAGCGCGTCGCCGCCCGACTTGCCGTGCGCATGCGGCATGACCTTGACCCAGCCCTTCAGGCCGTAGGCATCCACAATGAAGCCGACTTCGACTGCATCTTCCGGCAGACTCTCCGCCGGTTCGATGCCTTCAATGCCGCCTTCAGACTTGCCTGCGCCCGAAACGCCGGCCGCCACGCGGCGCGCGCCCGGCTTGCGGACGAACGCGCCGAACGTGGCGGCACCTTCCTGTTGCCCCGGCTTCGGTTGACTGGCGGAACCGGACTCGTGGCCGTTTTGGGGATCACGCGCGGGCATCAGCGAACCTTTGGGCAAATATGTGCGACTCGGGCGACCGGTTACGCTTGAAAGCGTGACGCGTCGCCCCAATCGAAAAGCAGCGAGACAGCTTAAGCAGCCGGCTGAGCTTGCTTCGACTGCTTGACCAGACGCTCGACGGTCGGCGACAGTTGCGCGCCGACGCCTTGCCAGTAGGTCAGGCGATCTTGAGCGATACGCAGCGATTCGCCCTTCGTGGCGACCGGGTTGTAGAAACCCACGCGCTCGATGAAGCGGCCGTCACGACGGCTACGCGAATCGGTTGCGACGATGTTGTAGAACGGGCGCTTCTTCGAGCCGCCACGAGCCAAGCGGATGATGACCATGCTGAAATCCTTGAAAACCGGGGTTCGGAACTACCAGAACACGCGATTATAACGGGAATCCGAAGCCCTAACAAACACTTAACGCATTTTTTGCTGGCAACGGGCGGCGCCGGGAGCCGCCGCGAGCCAAATGTCGCGTTCTGTCTACGCCGCGCGCCGCATCGTAAAATGGCGAATCTGCACTGATTACCGCTCTCCAAGATGACTTCCTCGTCCGTTGCCGCGCCGTCCGACTCGAAGCCTGCCGGCAAGGCGGCTCCGCCCTACTTCCGTTCGAAAACGCTGACCGCCGCGCTCGCGTTTCTGTTCGGCAGCATCGGCCTGCACCGCTTCTATCTATATGGCATGCGCGACAAGTACGGCTGGGCGCATATCGTCGGGATCGCGATGGGCGCGGTCGGCTATCTGCTGCTCGCCGCGACCGAGCGTACGTCGGTGCTCGGCTGGGCGCTCGCCCTGCCGGGCGCGGTGTCGCTGCTCGCGGCGTTTCTCTCGGCAATCGTCTACGGACTGCGGCCCGACGCGAAGTGGGACGCGCAGTTCAACGCCCATACCGGCCGTCAAAGCCACTCGGGCTGGACGGTGATCTTCGTGGTGATCTTCTCGCTGCTGATCGGCGCGTTCCTGTTGATGACCGGCCTCGCCCTGACGTTCCAGACGTATTTCGAAGGCCAGGTGGAAGCCGCCAAGACGTTGTCGCAATAAGGTCAGAATAGATCCAGCTGGCCGCCAGCGGCAGGCAGCGCCGCCCGCTGGACCTTGCCGCTCGCTGGCCGCTGGAACTCCGACATATCCAGAATGCCGCGATTGCGCAGATTCAAACCCAGCCGCTTCGTCGCCTGACTAAAGCGCTGTTTCAGCATGTCCGCCCACAGGCCCTCGCCCTTCATGCGCGTGGCGAAGTCCGAGTCGTAGTCCTTGCCGCCGCGCATGTCGCGCACGCGGCTCATCACACGGTCCGCGCGATCCGGGAAATGCGCGGCGAGCCAGTCCTTGAAAAGCGGCGCGACTTCCCACGGCAAGCGCAGCACGATATAGCTCGCCGTGGTCGCGCCCGCCTCCGCGCACGCTTCGAGCACGCGCTCGAGGTCGGGTTCCGTGACGAACGGGATCACCGGCGCGATGCTGACGCCGACCGGAATGCCCGCGTCGGCGAGCGTGCGAATGGTCCTTAGCCGGCGCGACGGCGTGGCGGCGCGCGGCTCCAGCGTGCGCGCGATGTCGGCATCGAGCGTCGTGACGGTGATCGCCGCCATGAACTGCTTGCGCTCGGCCATGGGCGCGAGCAGGTCGATATCGCGTTCGATCAGCGACGACTTCGTGATCGCCCCGAACGGATGCCCGCAGTCGTGCAGAATCTCGATCACCCGCCGCGTCAGCTTCAGATCGCGCTCGACCGGCTGATACGCGTCGGTATTCACGCCGAGCGCGATGGAATCCGGCTGGTAGCTCGGCTTCGCCAGTTCGCGCTCGAGCAATTCTCCTGCGTTGATTTTCGCGTAGATGCGGCTCTCGAAATCCAGCCCGGGCGAAAGGCCGAGATAGCTGTGAGTCGGGCGCGCGAAGCAGTAGATGCAGCCGTGTTCACAGCCGCGGTACGGGTTCAGCGAAACCGTGAATGGGATGTCCGGCGAGTTGTTGCGCGTGAGAATGCTCTTCGCGCGTTCCTCGAAAACCTGCGTGCGCAGCGGCGGCGAGCCTTCGTCGTCGTCGGTTTCGTGCGTCCAGCCGTCGTCGACGCGCTCGCGCTCGTCCTTCTCGTAGCGCCCCTGAAGATTGGACACAGCGCCGCGCCCCTTCAGCGGCGAAGGCGGCGCGACAGCAAATTCATCGTGCGGCGTGGGCATTGCGGTCACAGAATTGCGTCGTAAAGTACTGTACAAATATACAGTATCTCGCCGCGACCGCAAGCGGTTTTTTAGACGTCGACCGGAATGGTCAGCGTCTCCTTGATCTCTTCCATCACCACGTAGCTTTTCGACTGCACGGCGCCAGGCAGTTGCAGAAGAATGTCGCCGAGCAGCTTGCGGTAGTCGGCCATTTCGCCGATGCGCGCCTTGATCAGATAGTCGAAATCGCCCGAAACGAGATGACATTCGAGCACTTCGGGAATGCGCTGAACCTCGCGCCGGAACTGGTCGAACATGTTGCCGCTTTTATGATCCAGCGTGATTTCGACGAAAACGAGCAGCGCCGCGCCCAGTTGCGCAGGGTTCACGCGCGCGTAATAGCCGGTGATGACGCCGTCGCGTTCCATGCGCCGCACGCGCTCGATGCACGGCGTCACCGACAGGCCGACACGCTCCGCCAAATCCTTCATCGCGATGCGTCCGTCCTGCTGCAGGATGCTCAAAATCTTGTGATCGAGTTTATCCAGCGTCCGAAGCGGATTTCGCTGCGTTCTCATCGTCTAATTCCTGAAAATCCGCAAAATACAATAACTAAAACTGCCTTACTGCAAATAGTATAGGCGATAACACTAGCCGGACAATCCGTCGCAGACCTCGTGCGATTCGCGACTGTCCAGTCGGATCGGAAACGGAGATCACATGCGAATCGTTATTCTGGGAAGCGGCGTCGTCGGCGTCACGAGCGCGTATTACCTCGCCCGCGCAGGGCACGAAGTCACGGTCATCGACCGCGAAGCCGGCCCCGCGCTCGAAACCAGTTTCGCCAATGCGGGACAGATTTCGCCGGGCTACGCGTCGCCGTGGGCCGCGCCGGGCGTGCCGCTCAAGGCCGTCAAATGGATGTTCGAAAAGCACGCGCCGCTCGCCATCCGCCTCGACGGCACGATGAGCCAGCTTCAGTGGATGTGGCAGATGCTGCGCAACTGCACGCAAGAGCGCTATACGGTGAACAAAGGCCGCATGGTGCGCCTCGCCGAATACAGCCGCGATTGCCTGCAGGCGTTGCGCGCGGACACCGGCATCCAATATGAAGGCCGCACCGGCGGCACGTTGCAAGTGTTCCGCACGCAGCAGCAGTTGGACGGCGCGGCGAAAGACATCGCGGTGTTGAAGGACGCCAACGTGCCGTTCGAACTGCTGTCGGCGGCGGAACTGGCGAAGGCCGAGCCCGCGCTCGCTGCGGTGTCGCACAAGCTGACGGGCGGCCTGCGCCTGCCGAACGACGAAACCGGCGACTGCCAGATGTTCACCACGCGCTTGGCCGCCATGGCCGAAGCGCTCGGCGTCCAGTTCCGCTACAACACGCCGATCGACGCGCTGCGCGTGAGCAACGGCCGCATCGCCGGAGTGCAATGCGGCAGCGAGCTCATCACGGCGGATTCATATGTCGTCGCGCTCGGCTCGTATTCGCCGAAGCTGCTCGGCGATCTCGTCAAGATTCCCGTGTATCCGCTGAAGGGCTATTCGATCACCGCGCCGATCGTCGATGCGAACCGCGCCCCGGTCTCCACGGTGCTCGACGAAACGTACAAGATCGCGATCACGCGCTTCGACGACCGCATTCGGGTCGGTGGCATGGCGGAGATCGTCGGCTATGACAAGACGCTGAAGCAGGCGCGCCGCGAGACGCTCGAAATGTGCGCGAACGACCTCTTCCCCGGCGGCGGCGATACCGCGAGCGCGAGCTTCTGGACCGGCCTGCGCCCGATGACGCCGGACGGGACGCCGATCGTCGGCCGCACGCCCGTGCCGAATCTGTTCCTCAACACCGGTCACGGCACGCTCGGCTGGACGATGTCGTGCGGTTCGGGCCAGTTGCTCGCGGACCTGATGTCCGGCAGACAGCCCGCTATCCGCGCGGACGACTTGTCGGTGCATCGCTACTTCGGCGATGCCAGCGTCACCGGGCGACCGGCCTACGCCAAAGTCTGACGTTCTGACCGGCTGATTGAACGACGGCGCCTGCAAGGGCGCCGTCGTCGTTTTCAGAACTGATCTTCGCTCAGGGCGAGCACGCCTTCGTGTCCGTTGGCGCTCACGATCGCCGCCTCGAAGCCAGGCGCGTGCGACAAGATGTGTTCCGCGAAGAACTCGGCGGTCGCGATCTTCGCCGAATAGAACGGTTCGTCCTCGGCGCGTTTCGCTTGCGCGACGAGCATCGCGCGGGCCATTTGCCAGCCCGAAAGCACGATGCCGGCGAGCTTCAGATACGGCACGCTGCCCGCGAACACCGCGTTCGGATCGCTCTTGAACCGCGCAACGACGAACTCGATGACGCGCGCAAGCGACAGGCTGCCCGCGCTCAAATGACGATGCATCGACTTGAAGGCCTGCCCGTCGACCTCGGCGAGCGCCGCGATGGTCTGGTCGATCTGTGCGAGCAGCGCCTGCGCGGTCGCGCCGCCATCGCGCACGGTCTTGCGCCCGATCAGATCGTTGGCCTGAATCGCAGTCGTGCCTTCGTAGATCGGCAGAATGCGCGCATCGCGATAATGCTGCGCGGCGCCGGTTTCCTCGATGAAGCCCATGCCGCCATGCACCTGCACGCCGAGGCTCGCGACATCCACCGAGATCTCAGTGCTGAAGCCCTTGACGATCGGTACGAGAAATTCATACACCGCCTGATGCCGCTTGCGCACCGATTCCTCGGGATGCGCGTGCGCCAGGTCGCTATGCGCGGCGGCGACATACGCGAGCGCGCGTGCGCCTTCGGTGTAGGCGCGCATCGTGGCGAGCATGCGGCGCACGTCCGGATGCTGGATGATCGGCACCGCGGCTTTCGCACTGCCGTCCACCGGGCGGCTCTGCACGCGTTCCTTCGCATACGCGACGGCCTGCTGATACGCCCGCTCCGACACGGCAATGCCCTGCATGCCGACGGCGAAACGCGCGGCGTTCATCATGATGAACATGTATTCGAGGCCGCGATTCTCCTCGCCGATCAGATAGCCGATCGCGCCGCCGTGGTCGCCGTATTGCAGCACGGCGGTCGGGCTCGCCTTGATGCCGAGCTTGTGCTCGATGGACACGCACTGCACGTCGTTGCGCGCGCCGAGCGAGCCGTCGTCGTTGACGAGAAACTTCGGCACGATGAAGAGCGAGATGCCCTTCACGCCCTCCGGCGCATCCGGCGTGCGCGCGAGCACCAGATGCACGATGTTCTCTGTCATGTCGTGCTCGCCGTACGTGATGAAGATTTTCGTGCCGAAGAGCTTGTACGTGCCATCGCCCTGCGGCTCGGCGCGCGTGCGCACGAGCGCGAGATCCGAGCCGGCTTGCGGCTCGGTCAGGTTCATCGTGCCGGTCCATTCGCCGGAAATGAACTTCGGCAGATAGCGCGCCTTTTGCTCTTCGCTGCCCGCAGTCAGCAACGCTTCGATGGCGCCGTCTGTCAGCAGCGGACAGAGCGCGAACGAAAGATTGGCCGAGTTGAGCATTTCGATGCAGGCGGTCGCGATGAGCTTCGGCAGGTTCTGTCCGCCGAACTCCGCCGGATGCACGATGCCTTGCCACCCGCCCTCCGCGAACTGGCGAAACGCGTCCTTGAAGCCGGGCGTCGTCGTCACCTGTCCGTTCGCCCACGTGCTGGGTTGCCGGTCGCCCGTGACGTTCAGCGGCGCAAGCACTTCGCCGCAGAAGCGCGCGGCTTCTTCGACGACAGCCTGCGCGGTGTCGAGGTTGCCGTCCTCGAAGCCCGGCAGCGCCGCGATGCTGTCGATATCGGCCAGTTCCTTCATGACGAACAGCATGTCCTTCACCGGAGCGCGGTAGCTCATCGTTTGTCTCCTCTATCGTTTCCGGATGCAAAAAGGGCGCAACGGTTGTCGCGCCCCTTTGTTTTTCTATTGCAGGCGCCGCTCGCGACGCACGCGATCAGCCGAGTTCTTTGACCAGCTCCGGCACCACCGAGAACAGATCGCCGACGAGGCCGTAATCCGCCACGCTGAAGATGGGTGCTTCGGCGTCCTTGTTGATCGCGACGATCACCTTGCTGTCCTTCATGCCGGCCAAGTGCTGAATCGCGCCCGAGATGCCGACGGCCACGTACAACTGCGGCGCAACGATCTTGCCCGTCTGGCCCACTTGATAATCGTTCGGCACATAGCCCGCATCGACCGCTGCACGCGATGCGCCGAGCGCCGCACCGAGCTTGTCCGCGAGCGGCTCCAGCACTTGCGTGTAATTCTCGCCGCTGCCCAAGCCGCGCCCGCCCGACACGATGATGTTCGCGCTCGTCAGTTCCGGGCGGTCCAGCTTCGTCACTTCGCGATTGACGAACTGCGAGACGCCCGCATCGGCCGCTGCTTCGATCTTTTGGACCGATGCGCTGCCGCCTTCCGCCGCCACCGGATCGAAGCCCGTCGCGCGAACGGTGATGACCTTGATCGCATCAGCCGACTGGACGGTCGCTATCGCGTTGCCCGCGTAGATCGGACGCTCGAAAGTATCGGCGCTGACGACAGCCGTGATCTCGCTGATCTGCGCGACATCCAGATGCGCGGCGATACGCGGCGCGATGTTCTTGCCGTAAGCCGTCGCCGGCGCGACGATGTGCGAATAATCCTTCGCGATGTTCAGCACGGTGCCTTCGACGTTCTCCGCGAGTCCTTCCGCGAGTTGCGGCGCATCGGCCAGCAGCACCTTCGAAACGCCCGCGATCTTTGCCGCCTGATCCGCCGCGCCCTGCGCGTTCGAACCCGCGACGAGAATGTGAATATCGCCGCCCAGCTTGGCCGCTGCCGCGACCGTGTTCAACGTCGCCGCCTTGATCGACGCGTTGTCGTGTTCCGCAATTACGAGAGTCGTCACGTTAGATCACCTTCGCTTCGGTTTTCAGTTTCTCGACCAGCGTCTTGACGTCCGGCACCGTGACGCCCGCGCTGCGCTTCGGCGGCTCGGTGACCTTCAGCGTCTTCAGACGCGGCGCGACATCGACGCCGAGATCGGCGGGCGTCACGGTCGTCAGCGGCTTCTTCTTCGCCTTCATGATGTTCGGCAGCGTGACGTAGCGCGGCTCGTTCAGGCGCAGGTCCGTCGTCACGACTGCGGGCAGCTTGAGCGACAGCGTTTCCGCGCCGCCATCCACTTCACGCGCGACAGTCGCGCGGCCATCGGCGATCACGACTTTCGATGCGAACGTCGCCTGCGGCAGCCCTGCCAAAGCGGCGAGCATCTGACCGGTCTGGTTCGAATCGTCGTCAATGGCCTGCTTGCCGAGAATCACGAGTTCCGGCTTTTCCTGATCGACCAAAGCCTTGAGCAGCTTCGCCACTGCGAGCGGCTGCAACTCTTCTGACGTTTCAACGAGAATCGCCCGATCCGCGCCAATCGCCAGCGCCGTGCGCAGCGTTTCCTGACATTGCGTGACGCCACACGACACCGCGATCACTTCCGTTGCGACGCCCGCTTCCTTCAGACGCACCGCCTCTTCCACGGCGATCTCGTCGAACGGGTTCATCGACATCTTCACGTTGGCGAGTTCGACGCCCGTGTTGTCCGATTTCACCCGGACCTTCACGTTGTAGTCGACCACGCGCTTGACTGGCACCAGAATTTTCATCCACACGCTCCAAAGTTACGATTACGTCAACCCAGTCTCATTATACGAGCGGCCCGTTTGCGCTTCGGCCATCGACGAGCGAGCCGGGTCAGCGTGCAATACATTTGAGGCTACTTTAAAAGAACGGTCGTTCGCTTTCCATCCCAAAAAACCCGGAGGCGCTCGGAAACCTCACCAGGCCGCGATGACCGCGCCCGCGTACTTGCCCTCGATAAACTGCTTCACTTCCGGCGAATGATAGGCGGCCACGAGCTTGCCGACCCACGGCTTGTCCTTGTCGGCGGCGCGGATGGCGATGACGTTCGCGTACGGGCCGCGCGGATCTTCGATGGCGATGGCGTCGGACTTCGGCTTCAGGCCCGCTTCCATCGCGAAGTTCGTGTTGATGGCGGCGGCGTCGACATCGGCGAGCGAGCGCGGAATCTGCGCGGCATCCAGTTCGACGATCTTCAGCTTCTTCGGATTCTCGACGATATCGAGCGGCGTCGCCTTGAGGCCCGCATCGGCGCGCAGCTTCAGCAAGCCCTGTTTCTGCAGCAGCAGCAACGCGCGGCCGCCGTTGGTCGGATCGTTCGGGACGGCGATGCGCGCGCCGTTGCCCAGCTCGCTCAGCGACTTCACCTTCTTCGAATAGATGCCCATCGGAAACGTGACCGTATCGGCGACCTTGATGAGCTTGTAGCCGCGATCTTTCACCTGCGCGTCCAGATACGGCTGATGCTGGTAGCTGTTGGCGTCGAGATCGCCCGCCGCGAGCGCCGCGTTCGGCTGCACGTAGTCCGAGAACTCGACGACCGTGATCTTCAGCCCGTTTTTCGCGGCGACCTGCTTCACGACTTCCATGACTTGCGCGTGCGGGCCGCCCGTCACGCCGACCTTGATGGCGTTGTCGTCCGCGTGCGCGAGCGTGCTCATGAGCGATGCCGCGCCGAGCGCTGCGGCGAACTTCAGAATGAATCGACGTTGCATGTGCTGACCTTTTTTCGGTGGAATTATTTGTGGCTCAGACGGCGCACGAGCCAGTCGCCGAACGACTGCACGAGCTGCACGAACACGATGAGAATGACGACGACCGCCAGCATCACTTCCGGCAGGAACCGCTGATAACCGTAGCGGATGCCGAGATCGCCGAGACCGCCGCCGCCAATTGCGCCCGCCATCGCCGAATAGCCGACCAGCGAGACGAACGTGATGGTGAGTCCCGCGACGACGCCCGGCAGCGACTCCGGCAGCAGCACCTTGAAAACGATCTGACTCGTGGTCGCGCCCATGGCTTGCGCCGCTTCGATGAGACCGCGATCCACTTCGCGCAGCGCCGTTTCGACGAGCCGCGCGATGAACGGCGCCGCCGCGATGGTGAGCGGCACGACCGCCGCCGCCGTGCCGATCGACGAGCCGACGATGAGCCGCGTGAACGGAATGACCGCGACGAGCAGGATGATGAACGGCGTCGAGCGCACCGCATTGACGATGCCGCCGAGCACGCGGTTCACGGCCATGTTGCGCAGCACGCCGTCGCGGTCGGTCAGATAGAGCAGCACGCCGAGCGGCAGGCCCACCGCCGCGCCGACGAGTCCCGAGATGCCGACCATGATCAGCGTTTCCCAGAACGACTGCACGAACATGTCGAACATTTCACTCAACATGGGACAACTCCTCCACCACCACGCCTTGCGTGCGCAAATAAGCGATCGCCTCCGCGACCTTGACCGGCTGACCGCCCGCGAGAACGGCGAGCGATCCGAACGCCTGACCTTGAATCTCGTCGATCTGGCCGTGCAGAATGTTGAAGTCCAGTTCGTAGCGGCGGATGGTCTCGGAAAGAATCGGCTGATCGACGCCCGAGCCCGTGAACGCGAGCCGCAGCAAATGGCCGCTGCCGCTCTTCAGGCGCTCGGCGACGCGCGCCTTCAACGCGGGCGGCAGCTCGTGCGCGATGACATCACCAATGAGCGCGCGCGTGACTTCGTGATGCGGCTGCATGAAGACATCGACGACCTTGCCTTCCTCGACTACGCGTCCCGCATCCAGCACGGCCACGCGGTCGCAGACCTGCTTGATGACTTCCATCTGATGCGTGATGAGCACGATGGTGAGCCCCAGCTCGCGATTGATCTTGCGCAGCAGGTCGAGAATGGCGCGCGTGGTTTCGGGATCGAGCGCGGACGTGGCTTCGTCGGAAAGCAGCACTTTCGGATTGCTCGCGAGCGCCCGCGCGATGCCCACGCGCTGCTTCTGCCCGCCGCTGATCTGCGCCGGATACTTGTCCTTGTGCGTGGTGAGGCCGACGAGATCGAGCAGCGGCAGCACGGCCGCTTCGATTTCCGCGCGCTTCTTGCCCGCGAGTTCGAGTGGCAGCGCAACGTTGCCGTACACCGTGCGCGACGACAGCAGGTTGAAGTGCTGAAAGATCATGCCGATGTCGCGGCGCGCGGCGCGCAAGTCGTCGGGGCGCAGCGTCGTGAGATCGCGTCCGTCGACGATCACGTTGCCTTCGCTCGGCCGCGTCAGCAGATTGAGCGTGCGCACCAGCGTGCTCTTGCCCGCCCCGCTGCGCCCGATGATGCCGAACACTTCGCCGGCGGGAATCGTCAAGTTGACGTTGTGCAGCGCTTCGACCCAGCCGCGGGGTCCCGCGAAACGCTGGGAGAGGTTACGTATGTCGATCATGGAAACGCGACGCGGTGGCTGCGGGGAAGAAACCTGCGGTCCCGAAGTGAACTGCCGCGCGGCTCGTTGAAATTTCAAGGCAGCGATTTTACCGTGTCGGCCCGACTTCTCTTAATAATGGAAATTGATGCCGTCATTGCTACGTTTCATATGGTTCGCGTCAGTCCTGACCTCGTTCGATGACTGGCAACACATGATCCGACCAGGACGACGTGCTTTCTACGAGATGACCGCCGCGCTATGATTTGCCCGGTTATTAGGGAGTCTTAAATAATGAAGAAAAACGCTGCCTTCTCTCTGGCCGCCGTCGTACTTTCCGCTGCAGCGGCTGCGCCGGCTACAGCATTCGCGACGCAGGACGCTTATGTACAGCTGAACTGCACGGGCGGAACAAGCGGCACCTGCACCATATCGGCCAGGGGTGGTGGCCTCGCCTCGGGTTCAGCCACCGCGTTCCACTGGCGAGGGACAGATATTTCGGTAACTCCCACAGGCCCCTTGACGGCGACATTCTCGTGTCCGCCGCCCCCCATTCCGGGCCAGCCTCTGACTGGCTACATCACCGCCTTCACGGGTAGGGATGGGCAGACCGGAGAGATGGTCTTGAGCGCGTCCACATTTATTGCGTGCTCTATCGTAATAGCACCTTGATTAGCGAGAAGCACTCACTCACGAGGCGCAGCATCAAATTCCCGCCAATGCCCGCAAATGCGCGACGACGCTGCGCCCGAGCGCCGACAGGTTGTATCCACCCTCTAGACAACTGACGATGCGCCCTTCTGCATGCCGCTCGGCTACTGCGCGAATCTGCTCGGTGATCCACGCGTAATCGTCTTCGACGAGTCCCATGTTGCCGAGGTCGTCCTCACGGTGCGCGTCGAAACCGGCCGAGACGAACAGCATCTGCGGCTTGAAATCCTCCAGACGCGGCAGCCACATCATGTCGATCACTTCGCGCACCGCCATGCCCTTCGTGCGCGCGGGCAGCGGCACGTTCACCATGTTCGGCGCGTGGCTGTCCGCGCCGCTGAACGGATAGAACGGATGCTGGAAGAAACTGCACATCAGCACGCGCGAGTCGCCGGTGAAGGCGGCTTCGGTGCCATTGCCGTGATGCACGTCGAAGTCGATGACCGCAACGCGTTGCAGTCCGTGCACTTCCAGCGCATGACGCGCGGCGATCGCCACGTTGTTGAAGAGACAGAAGCCCATCGCGCGCGCCGGCTCCGCGTGATGGCCCGGCGGACGCACGCTGCAAAACGCGTTGTCGTAGCGGCCTTCGATAACGGCATCGGTCGCCGCGATGGCCGCGCCCGCCGCGCGCAACGCCGCGCGATACGACTGCGGACACATCGACGTGTCCGGGTCCAGTTCGCTGCGCCCCTGCTCCGGCGTGCGGCTCTTGATGTAGTCGATGTGCGCCTGCGTGTGCACGCGCGCCAGATCGGCTTCGTCGGCGAGCGGCGCTTCTTCGCGCTCGATCAGGGCGTCGATACGGCTCGCGATGAGTTGATCTTCGATTGCCTGAAGGCGCGCCGGGCATTCGGGATGCCATTGGCCGTTATCGTGCTGCAGGCAGTCGGGGTGGGTGTAGAAGCCGGTGGCCATGATGTCTCGCAGTGCCGCTGTCGTCGGCGCGTCTCGTCTTTTTTCGTCATACGCGATCCTGTGCCGCGCATTTGACGTTAAGTTACCACACCGTTCGAAACGGCCGTCCCGGCGGGTCTTGCCGAGCCGCATCGGCATTGCGCGCGCAGGGCGTCGGTTATACTGCCCCGACGCCCCGGCAGCCAGCGCCGACGGCACGTTGCAGGCCAATGCGCCCGGTCAAGAATCGTTGCGAGTAGCTGCACGCGACGGCAGAACATCCGGCATCGCCCTCAATCGCTCACCAAGCACACCATGACTTTTCAGTTTGCCTCGCTCGATTCCTCTCTCAAGCCGCTGACGCGCGCGTTCATCGCTTCCTTGCTGTGCGCAGTCGGCGGCGTCTGCGGCAACAGTGCGCTTGCGCAGTCGCAGCAGCCGCAGAGCGCGACGCCGCAAGGGCAAGTGTTCGAAGAAGAGATCGTGCCGCAGCGGTACGCGAACAACCCGAATGTCGAGGCGTTCATCAACGACATGGTCGCGCGCTATGACTTCGATCCCGCCGCGCTGCACGACCTCTTCAATCACGTGAGCTATTCCGCGACGGCGGTGAAGCTGGTGTTGCCGTCGCCTACGCCTTCGCTCAAGAACTGGCGCGCGTACCAGTCGCGTTTCATCGAGCCGATCCGCATCAACGCCGGCGTGAAGTTCTGGCGCGCGAATCAGGCCACGTTGCAGCGCGCGTCCGCGCAGTTCGGCGTGCCGCCGGAAGTGATCGTCGGGATCATCGGTGTGGAGACCATCTACGGCAAGTACATGGGCAATTTCCGCGCGCTCGACGCGCTGACCACGCTCACGTTCGACTACCCGAACACGCCGAACCGCGCCGAACGTCAGGCGACGTTCCGCAAGAATCTCGAAGACCTGCTCGTCTGGACGCGCGATTCGCAAATCGATCCGACGACCGTGCTCGGCTCGTACACCGGCGCGATCGGCATTCCGCAGTTTCTGCCGAGCAGCATCGTGCAGTACGCGGTGGACTTCGATGGCAACGGCCGCATCGACTTGCGCACGAGCCCGGCGGATGCCATCGGCAGTGTCGCGAATTATCTGAAGCAGAACGGCTGGGAGCCGGGCCGTCCGGTCGTGTGGCGCATTGCGGGCGATGAAGGCAGCCAGGGAATCGCGCAAGCCGCGGCCGACGGGCAGCCTGAGCCGCACTGGTCGCTCGCGCAGTTGACGAAGGCCGGCATGCTGCTGACCGAGCCGGCCCTTAACCTGAGCGCGGAAGCGGCCACGCCGCTGACCGTCGTCGACCTGCCGACGCCGGGCCGCGCGACCGAATACACGCTCGGGCTCAAGAACTTCTATGTGCTGACGCGCTACAACCGCAGCTTCTTTTACGCGCTCGCCGTGTATCAGTTGGGCGAGGCCGTCAAGGCGCGCATGGCGGCGGGCGACGCGTCGCAGTAAGCTCGCTTCTCATCGGCGGTCCGCCGTGCCAAGCGGACCGCGATATGAGTGCGCTCAGGCGGGAAAGACGCCCGTCGACAGATAACGGTCGCCGCGGTCGCAGACGATGAACACAATGGTCGCGTTCTCGAGCTGACGCGCAACGCGCAGCGCGACCTCGCACGCGCCGCCCGACGAAATGCCGGCGAAGATGCCTTCCACCGACGCGAGCCGCCGCGCCATCGCCTCGGCTGCCGCCTGACTCACGTTCTCCACGCGATCCACGCGGCTGCGATCGAAAATCTTCGGCAAGTACGCTTCCGGCCATTTGCGGATGCCCGGAATGCGCGAGCCCTCTTCTGGCTGCGCGCCGATGATCTCGATCTTCTCGTTCTTCTCCTTCAGATACTGCGACACGCCCATGATCGTGCCGGTGGTGCCCATCGACGAGACGAAATGCGTGATGCGTCCTTCGGTCTGCCGCCACAGTTCCGGGCCGGTGGTTTCGTAGTGCGCGAGCGGATTGTCCGGATTCGCGAACTGATCGAGGATGATGCCGCGACCGTCGCGCTGCATCTGATCGGCGAGATCGCGCGCGTACTCCATGCCGCCCGTGACCGGCGTGAGAATGATTTGCGCGCCGTACGCGCCCATGCTCTGACGACGCTCGATTGACAGGTCCTCCGGCATGATCAGCACCATCTTGTAGCCGCGCACGGCTGCTGCCATCGCGAGCGCAATGCCGGTGTTGCCGCTCGTCGCCTCGATCAGCGTGTCGCCCGGCTTGATGCGGCCGCGCTCTTCAGCTTTCCTGATCATCGACAGCGCCGGGCGGTCTTTCACCGAGCCGGCCGGGTTATTGCCTTCGAGCTTGCCGAGCACGACGTTGTTGCGGCTGCGGATTTCATCGTCCACCACGCGGACGAGTTGCACGAGCGGCGTATTGCCGATCGTGTCTTCGATAGTCATGTAAGCCATAGCGGACCGGATTCGGGTTCGACGGAACGACTGCGCATGCTGGGTGCGCGCGTTCGCCGGAATATGGATATGGGAGTCCACTGATTGTAGCCCACCGCTTCCCCCGATGCGCCTCGCCCCTCCTGCGCAGATGGCTACGCGAGCGGCCGAGCGCGCATCTTTCGTCATGCAAAAAACCCGCGGCGAGGCAAACCGCGGGAGCCCAAACATCCAAAGGCTGAAGGAGCGAAGAAACCCGTTGCAGCGCGCGGCGCGGCCGCCGACAAGCCGCGCCGCGCGCCCTACCGCTTACTTCTTGACGACCACAGGCTTGGACGCCTGCGACGACAGCACAGGCGTCGCGCTGACGCCATTGGCGCCGGTGGCACCGGTGGCGCCGGTGGCGCCGGTGGCCGCAGGAGTGCCCGCGGCCGCCGTCTTCGATGCCGTGCCGATGGTCAGGCCTTCGGCCGTGAGCCGTTGCACCGTCTTGCCGCCCATGCCCTTTACGCGCGAGCTGAGATCGGCCGCATCCTTGAAGGGGCCGTGCGCCTGACGTTCATCGAGAATGGCTTTCGCCTTCGCCGGACCGATGCCCTTGATGCCGCGTAAGGCATCGGCATTGGCGGTGTTGACATCGACCGCTGCGAGCGCCGAACCGATGGACAGCGTGAGCGCGAGCGCAACGAGGGTCGAAAGGGCTTGCTTGAACATACTGAGTCTCCAGAAGAACCGGCCGGCGAACAGTGCCGACCGCGAGACCCAGTGTAGAGAGACTTCGAACGCGTTTATAGCTGGCCGAATAGCCAACGCACGTAGCGGTCGACGCCTTCCTGAACGGTGAGAAACGGCGCTTCGTAACCGGCTGCGCGCAGGCGCGTCTGGTCCGCTTGCGTGAAGCACTGGTACTTGCCGCGCAGCGCGTCAGGAAACGGAACGTACTCGATCAGCCCGCGCTGCACGAGTTCAGCGAGCGACAGCGGCGCTTCGCCGTCGATCGCGCGAAGCGAGTTGACGACCGTCGACGCGATGTCGTTAAACGGCTGCGCGCGCCCCGTGCCGAGATTGAAGATGCCCGACTTCTCCGGGTGATCGAGGAAGTGCAGATTGACCTTCACCACGTCTTCCACGGACACGAAATCGCGCGTCTGCTCGCCCGCCGCATAGCCGTTGTATTCGCCGAAGAGCTTGACCTTGCCTTCCGCGCGGAACTGGTTGAAGTTGTGGAACGCGACCGACGCCATGCGCCCCTTGTGCGTCTCGCGCGGCCCGTACACGTTGAAATAGCGGAAGCCGACGATCTGACTGCCCGCCTTCGGCAAGACCTGGCGCACGACCTGGTCGAAGAGGAACTTCGAGTAGCCGTACACGTTGAGCGGCTTTTCGACTTCGCGTTCCTCGACGAAGCGGCTCGACCCGCCGTAGGTCGCCGCCGACGACGCGTACAGAAACTGCGCGCCCTGCGCGAGACAGATGTCCATCACGTCCCGGCTGTACCGGAAGTTGTTGTCCATCATGTAGCGGCCGTCGGTTTCCATCGTGTCGGAGCAGGCACCTTCGTGGAACACCGCGCGCACCTTGCCGAAGTCCCCGCGCCGGAAGCGCTCGACGAACTCCGTCTTGTCGAGGTAATCGTCGATCTCGCAATCGACGAGATTCCTGAACTTGTCGGCGCGCGTGAGGTTGTCCACCGCGATCACGCGATGCTCGCCGCGCTCGTTGAGCGCCTTGACGATATTGCTGCCGATGAAGCCGGCCGCCCCGGTAACGATGAAAGTCATGTGAGATCAGGCGAAGAGTTCGTTGTAGTCGACGGTCGCCGTGCCGAGCTTGCCCACGACAATGCCGGCCGCGCGATTCGCATACACGATCGAATCGACGAGCGGCACGCCTGCGCCGAGCATCGTCGCGACCGTTGCGATGACGGTGTCGCCCGCGCCCGACACATCATACACTTCGCGCGCTTCCGCCGAATTGTGCAGCACCTGGTTCTCCGTGAAGAGCGTCATGCCCTCTTCCGAGCGCGTGAGCAACAGCGCGCCGAGATCCAGATCCGCGCGCAGCTTCGTCACGCGCTCGTGCAGGTCTTCCTCGGACTTCCAGTGGCCGATCACTTCGCGCAGCTCGGCGCGATTCGGCGTGATGAGCGTCGCGCCGCGATAACGCTCCCAGTCGTCGCCCTTCGGATCGACGAGCACGGGTTTGCCGGCCTCGCGCGCGTCGGCGATCATCTTCGTGACGTGCGTGAGACCGCCCTTCGCGTAGTCCGACATCAGAATGACGTCGTGCTGCGGCAGCAGTTCGGTGAAGCGTTCGAGGCACGCGCGCAGCACTTCGTGATTCGGCGTGTTCTCGAAGTCGACGCGCAGCAGTTGCTGCTGACGCGACAACACGCGCAGCTTGATGGTCGTGAGCAGTTCCGGGTCGCGCGCGAGGTGCGCGGCGACCCGGCTCTCGCCGAGCAACTCGACGATGCGCTCGCCCGGCTCGTCATGCCCCACGACGCACAGCAGACCCGCCTGTGCGCCGAGCGCCGCCGCGTTGCGCGCGACGTTCGCCGCCCCGCCCAGGCGATCCTCCTTCTTCTGCACGTGCACGACCGGCACGGGCGCCTCGGGCGAGATGCGGTTCACATCGCCGAACCAGTAGCGGTCGAGCATGACATCGCCGACCACCAGCACGCGCGCCGCGGAAATGCGGGCGCGCGGCACTACTGGGATATTCGCCGGGCTATTGCCGGCTTCCATTGCCGTCGAGTTCGACATGGGGACGTCCTATTGCAAAATAATCGATGCCTAGTTCAGCCATCGCTTCCGGTTCATACAAATTGCGGCCGTCGAAGATAACCGGCATCTTCAGCTCGCTCTTCAAGTGCCCGAAGTCCGGGCTCTTGAATTCCTTCCATTCGGTCACGATGACAAGCGCGTCCGCGCCCGTCAAGGCTTCCTGCTGCGTTTGCACGAAGTGCAGACGCTCCATGTCCTCGCGGCGGCTTTCGAGATCGAGCGCGAATACGCGCTGCGCTTCGGCCATGGCGACAGGATCGTACGCCCGCACCGTCGCGCCGCGTTCGAGCAGCGACGCGATCAGACGCCGGCTCGACGCCTCGCGCATGTCGTCGGTATTCGGCTTGAATGCAAGGCCCCACACGGCGAACGTGCGGCCGCGCAGGTCCTCGCCCATGCGCTTGACGATCTTGTTGACGAGCACTTCCTTCTGGGCGTTGTTGACCGCTTCGACCGATTCCAGAATCTGCAGCCGATGTCCGTTTTCGCGCGCCGTCTGCACGAGCGCCTGCACGTCCTTCGGGAAGCAGGAGCCGCCGTAGCCGCAACCCGCATACAGGAAGTGATAGCCGATGCGCGGGTCCGAGCCAATGCCGCGACGCACGGATTCGATGTCCGCGCCGACCGCATCCGCCAGATTCGACAGATCGTTCATGAACGAAATGCGCGTGGCGAGCATCGCGTTGGCCGCGTACTTCGTGAACTCGGCGGAGCGCACGTCCATGTAGAGCGTGCGTTCGTGATTGCGGTTGAACGGCGCGTAGAGGCGCTTCATCATTTCGCGCGCGCGGTTGCCGGCCTGATCGTCGTCGATGCCGATCACGATGCGGTCCGGGCGCATGAAGTCGTCGACCGCGGCGCCTTCCTTCAGGAATTCGGGATTCGATACGACGGAAAAGCCGTGCTTGTCCGCGACATCGATCCCGCGAGCCTTCAACTCTTCTTCCACGACGCGCCTGACTTGCAGCGCCGTGCCGACCGGCACCGTCGATTTGTCGACGATCACCTTGAAGCCGTTCGAATAGCGTCCGATGTTGCGCGCAGCCGCGAGCACATACTGCAAATCGGCCGAGCCGTCTTCGTCGGGCGGCGTGCCGACCGCGATGAACTGCACGTCGCCGTGCTCGACGCTCGCCTTCACGTCGGTGGAGAACTGGATGCGCCCTGCTGCCCGGGTGCGCTTGAGCATTTCCTGAAGGCCCGGCTCGTGAATCGGCACGCCGCCGTTATTGAGGATCTCGATCTTGCGCGGATCGACGTCGACACAAAACACGTCATTGCCGATTTCAGCGAGGCAAGCACCGGTCACAAGACCGACGTAACCCGTACCAACGATGGTAACTTTCATAGCTCTCCGTGGGTTTCTAAGATAGCGGCGATGATGATGAGCGCGAAAACACCGCGCTCGCGATGGTGTGCGAACTCAGGCCGAACTCGTGATCGGTTCGACGCGTCGTGGCGCGTAAGTCTCCCAGCCGCTGCAGCCGGGGCACTGCCAATAAAACAGGCGCGCGCGGAATCCACACGTTTGACATGTATACCGCGGCAAATTCTTGGTGCGTTGCTTGACGAGCGTGCGCATGAGTTGCAGTTCGCCCCGGCGCGGCTCCTCGGCGGTCGCTTCCTGCGCTTCGAGCAGGCGCGTCATGCCCGCGAGATTCGGGGCGATCTCCATTTGCCTGCGCACGAGCGCGTGAGCTGCATCGAGACCGCGCAGTTCCTGGACATGCTTGTACGCGACATCCAGCAGATCGTTCGACGGATAGCGCGTCGCGTAGTCGATCAGCAAGTCGACGCCGTCTTCCTTGCGCCCGAGCGCGGCGTACGCCTTCATCAGCTTCTCGGCGACGAGCGGCAAATACGCTTCGTTCTGCGCCTCGACGCGCTTCCAGACGGCGATCGCGGCTTCGACGTTTCCGGCAGCGGCTTCGGCGTCGCCCGAGAGAATCGTGGCGCGGACGTTGTCCGGATTCGACGCCAGCGCGAGCTTGAGTTCGGCGCGCGCATCGTCCAGATTCTTGCGCTGCAACGCTTCCTGCGCGAGTTCGCAATGGAAATGCGCGATTTCCATATGCAGCGACGGCGCGCCCATCTTCTCGATGCGCTCGGCCGTGGTGATGGATTTCGGCCAGTCCTTCTCGATCTCGTAAATGGTGAGCAGCGCACGTTGCGCACCGAGCGAATATTCGCCGGCTTCCAGCGACCGAAACGTTTCCTCCGCGCGATCCAAGAGGCCCGCTTTCAGAAAGTCCTGCCCCAGTTCATACAGCGCGTGATCGCGTTCGGCAACCGGCAGGTCCGCGCGGCTCAACAGGTTCTGATGCACGCGAATCGCGCGGTCCGTCTCGCCGCGCCGCCGAAACAGATTGCCGAGCGCGAAGTGTAGCTCGATGGTTTCAGGGTCCAGCTTGGCGACTTCGATGAACGCGTCGATCGCCTTGTCGTGTTGCTCGTTGAGCAGGAAATTCAGGCCGCGAAAGTACGAGCGCGGCAAGTTCGCATTCTCGGATAACAGCGTTTTCAGGTCGTAGCGGGATGCCATCCAGCCTAGCGCGAAAGCGACCGGGATGACGAGCAGCCACCAGAAGTCTAGATCCATGCGAATGTTCGGTGAGTCGGTTAGGTGTCTGCTTCGGGCGAATCAAGCGCAAGCGCCCCCGCCCGGACGATGCGTGTGTCAGATGAGCGGCGGCATCGGCGGTTCTTCTTTGACCAGCGGCGTTTCCCGTGCGGCGCGCACGTCGCGCTTCAATCGCCCGTTTTCGATCCGCAAGCGCAGCATCGCCGGCACAGCCGAAACGAGCCCGGCGACCAGGCCTACTGCGAAGAACGCCAGGCCGATCAGGATCAGCGGCGCCTGCCAGGCGTAGCCTGCGAGGAAATTCAGCGTCGCCGGCTGCGTGTTGGCGAGCGCCAGCACGAGCAACAACACGAAGACCAGAACGCGGATCAGCCAGACTATGAATTTCATGAACGTCTCGCAATGGCGGTGCATCTCGCGGCCGTCGCTTCGCCGTTCGGCCTACGTGATTACCCGAGTCAAAGTGACCGGTATTGTAATGGATGCGTTTGCTTCGAAGCACCGGCGCGGCCCATGCCTCCGACGAAATGGCTGAGCTATGTGCGTTACCGAACGCGAGGCGCGGCGCGCGGCGCGTCGGGGCGAAAAAAAAGCACCCGCAGGGGGTGCTTTTCTGGTCGATTGCCTCATGGCCGGACGTCGCCGCAAATCACTTGCGCGCACGCGCACGCAACGATTCGTAGCGATGCGCGCCGATCAGAGATCGTCCGCATCGTCGTCATTCGACGCCTTCAGCGGCTCGCCTGCGCGGCCATCGACGCGTTCGCGCAATTCCTTGCCCGGCTTGAAATGCGGCACGAATTTCTCCGGCACCAGCACTTTTTCACCCGACTTGGGATTGCGCCCGACGCGCGACGGACGACGGTTGAGCCCGAAGCTGCCGAAGCCGCGAATTTCGATGCGATGACCGTTGGCAAGCGCCTCCGACATCGCATCGAGCATCGTCTTGACCGCGAAATCCGCATCCTTGAGGACAAGTTGCGGAAATCGCGAGGCCAACTGGGCGACCAATTCCGATTTGGTCATACTGCAGCAGTACCGTTAAGGCTTAGCTGTTCTGGCCGTCGAGCTTGGCCTTCAGCAGCGCGCCGAGGTTGGTCGTGCCGGTAGCGGCGGCGTTCGAGTCCGAAGCTTGCAGGCCGCGCATGGCTTCCTGCTGCTCGGCCGAATCCTTCGCCTTGATCGACAGGTTGATGCCGCGCGACTTGCGATCGATGTTGATTATCATCGCGTTGACCTTGTCGCCTTCCTTCAGCACGTTGCGCGCATCTTCCACGCGGTCTTGTGCGATTTCCGAAGCGCGCAGGTAACCTTCGACTTCGCCCGACAGCGTGACGACCGCACCCTTCGGATCGACCGACTTCACGACGCCGTCGACGATTGCGCCCTTGTCGTTGATCGCGACGAAGTTGCTGAACGGATCGCCTTCGAGCTGCTTGATGCCGAGCGAAATGCGCTCCTTCTCGACGTCGATGCCCAGAACCACGGCTTCGACTTCGTCGCCCTTCTTGTACTTGCGAACCGCTTCTTCGCCCGTTTCCGACCACGACAGGTCCGACAGGTGAACCAGACCGTCGATGCCGCCCGGCAGACCGATGAAGACGCCGAAGTCGGTGATCGACTTGATCGCGCCTTGCAGCTTGTCGCCCTTCTTGAAGTTGCGGCTGAAGTCGTCCCACGGATTCGGCTTGCACTGCTTCATGCCGAGGCTGATACGGCGGCGGTCTTCGTCGATTTCGAGAACCATGACTTCGACTTCGTCGCCCAGCTGCACGACCTTCGACGGTGCAACGTTCTTGTTCGTCCAGTCCATTTCCGACACGTGGACGAGGCCTTCGATGCCCGATTCCACTTCGACGAATGCGCCGTAGTCGGTGATGTTCGTGACCTTACCGAACAGACGCGTGCCCGACGGGTAACGGCGCGAGATGCCTTCCCACGGATCGTCGCCCAGTTGCTTGATACCGAGCGAAACGCGGTTCTTCTCCTGGTCGAACTTGAGGATCTTCGCGGTGACTTCCTGGCCGACCGACAGCACTTCCGACGGGTGACGCACGCGACGCCATGCGATGTCGGTGATGTGCAGCAGGCCGTCGATGCCGCCGAGGTCCACGAACGCGCCGTAGTCGGTGATGTTCTTGACCACGCCTTCGACGATCGCGCCTTCCTTCAGCGTTTCGAGCAGCTTTGCGCGCTCTTCGCCTTGCGTGGCTTCGATCACGGCGCGGCGCGACAGCACGACGTTGTTACGCTTGCGGTCGAGCTTGATGACGCGGAATTCGAGCGTCTTGCCTTCGTACGGGGTCGTGTCCTTGACCGGACGCGTGTCCACGAGCGAACCCGGCAGGAACGCGCGGATGCCGTTGACCATCACGGTCATGCCGCCCTTCACCTTGCCGGTGATGGTGCCGGTGACGAGCTCGTTGTTGTCCAGCGCTTTTTCCAGCGACAGCCACGAAGCCAGACGCTTCGCCTTGTCGCGCGACAGGATGGTGTCGCCATAGCCGTTTTCCAGCGCGTCGATCGCGACGGAAACGAAGTCGCCCGCCTGCACTTCCACTTCACCCGCGTCGTTCAGGAACTCTTCGAGCGGAATATAGGCTTCGGACTTCAGACCAGCATTCACGACCACGAAGTTGTGGTCGACACGCACGACTTCGGCGGAGATCACTTCGCCGGCGCGCATGTCCTGCTTGGTCAGCGACTCTTCGAACAGAGCCGCGAAAGATTCGTTATTCGGGGTGGAGGTTTGCAGGTCGGACATAAAAATCAATATTTGCACAGCTTTTGCGCTAATGGCCGCCTAGGGCCGACGATGCGCGAAGCCGTACGGGGTTAAGGGGTTTAACACACGCTCCGCCACATGACGGAGCACCCAACTATCCGGCAGCCGACCACGAGCGGCGGGCGAACCGGCACATCTACTACGTTTTCAGCTACACGCGCACTTCGCTGTACCAGCCGATGATCTGCTCGACCGCTTGATCGATCGACAAACCGGAGGTGTCCAGCGTCTTCGCGTCCGCCGCGGGCTTGAGCGGCGCGGCTGCCCGGTTCATGTCGCGGGCGTCGCGTTCGCGCAAATCGCGCAGCAAGTCATCCATATTAGCAGAAAAGCCTTTTTGCATCAATTGCTTATGGCGTCTCGCCGCGCGGGCCTCGACGCTCGCGGTCAGGAAGACCTTCAGCGTGGCGTCGGGGAAGATGACCGTGCCCATGTCGCGGCCGTCGGCGACGAGCCCCGGGCGCTTGCGAAACGCCCGCTGGCGGGCGACGAGCGCCTGCCGCACTTCGGGATGCACCGCGATAGCGGACGCGCGATTGCCGATTTCCTCGGCGCGGATTTCGGTCGATACATCGACGCCGTCGAGCTGCGCGCATCCTTCGCGAAACGTGATATGGAGGTCGCCGACGAGGTTTGCAAGCGCCGGGGCGTCGCCCTTGTCGATGCCGTAGCGGACGCTCGCGAGCGCCGCGAGCCGGTACAGCGCGCCGCTGTCGAGCAGGTGAAAGCCGAGCGTGGCCGCGACGACCGCCGCGACCGTGCCCTTGCCGGAGGCCGTCGGCCCGTCGATGGTGATGACTGGAGTGGGGTCGAATGGACGGCTCGGTTTCATTGCGTATGGCCGCTGCGGCCCGTTGTTGCTGTTTTGGTGATGGAAGGCATGGCGCGGCTCAGGTTCTGACGAGCGTCGCGAAACGGTCGAAATAGTCGGGGAAAGTCTTGTTCACGCACTTCGGATCGTTGATGCGCACCGGCACGCCGCCCAGACTCACGAGCGAGAAGCACATCGCCATGCGGTGATCGTCGTACGTGTCGATGGCGGCGTTCGCGGTGAGCTTCGCCGGCGGCGTGACGACCAGATAATCCGCGCCCTCTTCGACCGTCGCGCCGACCTTGCGCAATTCGGTCGCCATCGCGGCGATGCGGTCGGTTTCCTTCACGCGCCAGCTCGCGATATTGCGCAGCGTCGTCGTGCCGTTCGCAAAAAGCGCGGCCACGGCAATGGTCATCGCGGCGTCGGGAATCAGGTTGAAGTCCATGTCGATGGGCGCGAGCTTGCCGTCGTCGGACTCGACGCCGCGTACCTCGATCCAGTCGTCGCCCATCATCACGTTCGCGCCCATGCGATTGAGCGCGTCCGCGAAGCCGACGTCGCCCTGAATGCTCGACCGCCCGACGCCTTCCACGCGCACCGGCCCGTGGCCGATGGCGCCCGCCGCCAGGAAATACGACGCAGACGACGCGTCGCCTTCGACCATGATCGCGCCGGGAGACCGGTACGACGCGCCCGCGGGCACGGTGAAGCGCGCCCAGCCATCGCGCTCGACCGTGACGCCGAAGCGTTCCATCAGCCGCACGGTGATCTCGATATACGGCTTGGAAATGAGCTCGCCTTCGACTTCGATCGTCACCGGGCCGCTGCGGCCCTCGATAACCGGCAGGCTCATCAGGAGCGCGGTGAGAAACTGGCTGGACACATCGCCGCGCACGCGAATGGGCTTGTCCACGGCGATTTTCGACGCGTGAATCCTGAGCGGCGGAAAGCCGTCGTTCTGCTCGTAGTCGATCTTCGCGCCGATCTGACGCAGCCCGTCGACGAGATCGCCGATCGGCCGCTCATGCATGCGCGGCACGCCGTGCACGCGGTATTCGCCGCCGTTGACCGCGAGCGCCGCCGTCAGCGGACGCACCGCCGTTCCCGCGTTTCCGAGAAAAAGCTCCGCCGACTTCGACGGAAACGCGCCGCCCGTGCCCGTCACGATGACGCGCTCACCATCGCGCCGAAGCGACACGCCGAGCGTCTCCAGCGCGGCCAGCATCACGCGCGTGTCGTCGGAATCGAGCAGATTGGTGATCGCCGTTTCGCCGGTCGAGAGTGCCGCGAGCAGCAGCACGCGGTTCGAGATGCTCTTCGAGCCGGGCAGCCGCACCGTGCCGGACGCGCGCGCGAAGGGTCCGAGGTCGAGATGTTCCATGCTGTTTCCTGGGTGTCTTATTTCGTGGGCGAATCGCCGGGAATCTTCTTGCCGCCGCGTTCCTGCCACTCCGTGCGCGCCACGCGCGAGCGCGCGAACGCCGCTTCGAGCGCCGCGCCGTCCGACGCGTCGATGGCCGCGCGAAACCGCGCGAGGACGTCGGTGTAGGCGTCGAGTTCGGCGAGCAGCGCCGCGCGGTTTGCCAGACACACGTCGCGCCACATTTCCGGGCTGGACGCCGCAATGCGCGTGAAATCGCGAAAACCGCCCGCGGCGAACGAGAACTTCAGTTGCGCGTCCGGCGCTTCGAGAATCTGCTCGACGAGCGCGAACGAAAGCACATGCGGCAGATGACTCACCGACGCGAACACGCGATCATGCTGCGCCTCGCTCATCGTGTGCACCGCCGCGCCGGTCGCCCGCCACATCGCGGCGATGCGCTCGACGGCTTCGGGCGCGTTCTCGGCGAGCGGACACAGCACCACATTGCGATCGACGTAAAGATCAGGCAACGCGGCATCTACGCCGCTCGACTCGCGCCCGGCAATCGGATGCCCCGGCACGAACTGCGCAACGCGTTCGGAAAGCGCCGCCCGTGCGGCCGCGACGACGTCGCTCTTCGTGCTGCCCGCGTCGGTGATGAGCGTCTGCGCATCCAGAAACCGCGCGATGCGCGCGAGCAACGGCTGCGTCTGCGCGACCGGCGCGGCGAGCAGCACGATATCGGCGCCGTGCAACGCGCGCGCGAGCGCGGCGTCGTCGTCGAGCGCGGCGGCTTCGTCGATCACGCCGAGTTCGACCGCGCGCGCCACCGACTGCGCCGAGCGCCCGACGCCGACCACGCGCCCCGCGAGCCCGGCGCGCTCGCGCAACGCGCGCGCGAGCGATCCGCCGATCAGGCCGACGCCGAAAATAACCAGTTTATTGAAAGTGAACGCGGCCACGGGACATCGCAAAAAGCGCGTCGAAAGACGCGGAAGACGGAGCGGCTGAAAGCGCGAATTTTACCGGGCGCGCGGATACGACCCGAGAATCTTGAGAAACGCGGCCTTTTGCCCGAGTTCTTCCAGCGCGGCGGCCACCGACGCATCGTTGCGATGGCCTTCGACATCGATGTAGAAGTAGTACTCCCACGTCCCGACGCGCGCGGGCCGCGACTCGAAGCGCGTCATCGAGACGCCGTGCTTCGCGAGCGGTTCCAGAAGCTTGAACACCGCGCCCGGCTCGTTCGCGACAGACACGATGAGCGAGGTCTGGTCGTGGCCGCTCGCGTCCGACGGCTGCTTGCCGATAATCACGAAACGCGTGCGGTTGTGCGGATCGTCCTGAATCAGCGAGTACACGACGCCCAAGCCGTAATGCGTCGCTGCGCGGTCGCCGGCGATCGCGGCCACGGTCGGGTCCGCCACGGCCATGCGCGCGGCTTCCGCATTGCTCGAGACCGCCTGCCGCTCCAGATGCGGCACGTTCGCGGAAAGCCACCGCTGGCACTGCGCGAGCGCCTGCGGGTGCGCGCACACGCGCGTCACGCCTTCCAGCGAGCCGGACGCCGTCAGCAGATTGTGATGAATCGGCAGGGCCAGTTCGCCGCCGATCACGAGTTGCGTTTGCAGCAGCAAATCCAGCGTGCGCGACACCGCGCCTTCCGCAGAATTCTCGACGGGCACCACGCCGTACTGCGCCGCGCCGGCTTCGACCGAGCGGAACACTTCGTCGATGGACGGGCACGGCAGGCCTTCGATCGAGTGTCCGAAGTATTCGAACATCGCCTGTTCGCTATAGGTGCCGGCCGGCCCGAGGAACGCGGCGCGCAGCGTCTGTTCGAGCGCACGGCTCGCGGCCATGATCTCGCGCCAGATGGCGCTGATGTGGTCGGCGGCGAGCGGGCCGTCGCTCATGGCCTGCAAGCGCGCGATGACCTGCATCTCACGTTCCGGACGAAACACCGGCGCGTTGAAGTGCTTCTTTACCTCGCCCACTTCGAGCGCCACGGAAGCGCGCTGGTTCAAGAGCGCGATGAGTTGTGCGTCGAGCGCGTCGATGCGCTCACGCAGCGGTTTGAGTCTTGAATTGAGATCGTCGTCCATGCGGTGCGTGTTGAGCGAATGCGGTTAGAGGAGCGACGGCGCGTTCACGCGCTCGTGCGCTCGAATTCCTTCATATAGTCGACGAGCGCCCTGACGCCCTCGACCGGCACCGCGTTGTAGATCGATGCCCGCATGCCACCGACGGACTTGTGGCCCTTCAGCTGCAGTAGCCCGCGCGCTTTGGCGCCGGCCAGGAAATCGGTATTGCGCGATTCATCGGCAAGGAAGAACGGCACATTCATGCGCGAACGATTCTGCCGCTCGACCTTGTTGACGTAGAAATCGCTCGCGTCGATGGTGTCATAGAGCAGCTTCGCCTTTTCGACGTTGCGCGCCTCCATCGCCTCGAGGCCGCCCTGCTTCTTCAGCCACTTGAAGACGAGCCCGGCCATGTAGATGGCGTACGTGGGCGGCGTGTTGAACATCGAGTTGTTTTCGGCGACCGTCTTCCACTCGAACGCAGACGGACAAATGGACAGCGCGCGGTCGAGCAGGTCTTCGCGCACCATCACCACCGTCACGCCCGCCATGCCGATGTTCTTCTGCGCGCCCGCGAAAAGCACGCCGAACTTCGCGACGTCCATCGGACGCGAAAGGATATGCGACGACGCATCCGCGACGAGCGGAATGTCGCCGAGATCGGGAATGTCGAACGCCTCGACGCCGTCGATGGTTTCGTTCGTGCAGAGGTGCACGTAGGCGGGATCGTCCGAGAGCTTCCATTCGCCGATGGCCGGCACGCGCGTGAAGCCTTGCTCCGTCTTGCCCGTGGCCGCCATGTGCGGCGTGCAGTACTTCTCCGCTTCCTTGAGGGACTTCGTCGACCACGAACCCGTCACGACGAAATCCGCAGTCTTCTTCGCGCCGAGCAGATTCATCGGCACGATGGCGTTTTCGCCGATGCCGCCGCCCTGCAGAAACAGAATGCGATGCGAAGCCGGCACCTTGAGCAGTTCACGCAGATCGGTGAGCGCCGCTTCGTGGATCGACATGAATTCGGCGCCGCGGTGGCTCATTTCCATCACGCTCATGCCGCTACCGTGCCAGTCGAGCATTTCGTCGGCGGCTTGCCTCAACACTTCTTCTGGCATCGCGGCCGGGCCGGCGGAGAAATTGAACACGCGCATGTGGAATCCCGAATGGCAGGCGCGGCGTTGGTCGAGTCGCTGGGTTCAGCGGATGACGCGCGCCTGAAAAAGAAATGGCTGCTTGCGCTTTCGCACAAACAGCCATTATCGCACTGTCCTGAAAACCCGCCAACGCGCGGGGCAGCGCCCCGTAGCGGGTTTCCAGGTTGTCGCGCCGTGCTTACTTGCCCGGCTTGACGCTCGCCACTTCCTGATCCGCTTGCGTGCGGGTTGCCTTGATGGCTTGCGGCATGTACTTCTGCATCAAACCGTTGACGACGTCACGACCGACCTGGTCTTGCACCTGAATGAACTTGCGGCCCGTCGGGCTCTTGTAGAAGTTCGTCAGGTCCTTGATCTCGTCGGTCGAGTAGTACTTCGCATAAGCGTCGTACTGGGCCTTCATGGCGTCCTGGCGGAAGTTATCCGTGGCGAACACCTGGCCTGCCGAGTCCACCAGCTTCGGCACTGCGTTCTTCTGCAGCGTCGGGACAGCAGCCTGCTTTTGCTTGTCGTTCAGCGACTTGTTTTCCGACAGCGCGTCCGACAGGATCGCCGGCACGAGCTGCTTCGCTTGCATCTGTGCGCTGTTGCCGATTGCGCCGACGAGCTTTTGCGCGTCGATTGCGTCGAGCAGATCCTTGATCGCAGCTTGCTTGGCCGGATCAACCGGTGCTGCTGCGGCCGGCGCCGCCGCCTGGTTCGGCGCCTGGTTCTGAAGCGACTGAGCCATCGCGAAAGTCGGCACGAAAGCGGCCAGCAACATCCACTGCTTGAAACGTCCTTGCATCATTACTCCCTGTAAAAAATATTCAGTTCAGCACTCGCGACGAGCCTTGCACGTCCGCACGAGCGGCGCTGGCGTTCTCATGCGAGAAACGCAGCGCCGGCCTCAGGCTCACGTCGCGCAGCTTAACCAATTCAGGCTTTCAAAAGCGATAACGAGAAACCGGCGACACAAAAAATATCAGGCGTCTTCGCCCGCGTCGCCATTTTGAGATTCGTCGGGCGGTGCGGCGGAAGCGTCGGCGTCCGCGGCGGCATCGGCTGCGTCCGCTTCTTCGAGTTCGGCATCCGCCTCGGCCTCGGCGATATGCTGCAGTCCCGACAACTTCGTGCCCTCGTCAAGGCTGATGAGTGTAACACCTTGGGTTGCGCGGCCCATTTCGCGGATTTCGGACACGCGCGTACGAATCAGCACGCCCGCCGTGGTGATCAGCATGATCTGGCTTTCCGAATCGACGAGCGTCGCGGCGACCACCTTGCCGTTGCGCTCCGACGTCTGAATCGCGATCATGCCCTTGGTCCCGCGGCCGTGGCGCGTGTACTCGTTGATCGGCGTGCGCTTGCCGAAGCCGTTCTGCGTGGCCGTCAGCACCGACTGGTTCTCGCCGCCCGCCACCAAGAGCGCGATGACCTGCTGCCCTTCCTCGAGCTGCATGCCGCGCACGCCGCGCGCTTCGCGGCCCATCGCGCGGACGTCGTTTTCGTCGAAACGCACGGCCTTGCCCGAGTCCGAGAACAGCATGACGTCGTGCGCGCCGTCGGTGATGGCCGCGCCGATCAGGTAGTCGCCGTCATCCAGACCGACCGCGATGATGCCCTTCTTGAGCGGACGGCTGAACGCTTCGAGCGGCGTCTTCTTGACGGTGCCGAGCGCGGTGGCCATGAACACGTACTTGTCCGCAGAGAATTCCTTGATCGGCAGAACGACGTTGATCTTCTCGCCGTCCTGCAACGGGAACATGTTGACGATCGGCCGGCCGCGCGAGTTGCGCGAGCCTTGCGGCACTTCGTAGACCTTGACCCAGTACACGCGGCCGCGGTTCGAGAAGCACAGCATATGGTCGTGCGTGTTCGCGATGAAGAGCGTGTCGATCCAGTCGTCTTCCTTCATCTGCGTGGCCTGCTTGCCGCGCCCGCCACGCTTCTGCGCGCGGTATTCGGAGAGCGGCTGCGACTTCACGTAGCCGGCATGCGACATGGTCACGACCATTTCCTGCGGCGTGATCAGGTCTTCGGTATTGAGCTCGGTCGCGTTCATTTCGATGCGCGAACGGCGCTCGTCGCCGAATTCCGCGCGCACCTGGCCGAGTTCTTCCACGATCATCTGCCGGATGCGTTCCGGCCGCGCGAGGATGTCGAGCAGGTCGGCGATCTGCGCCATGACCTCGCGGTATTCGCCGACGATCTTGTCCTGCTCGAGGCCGGTCAAGCGCTGCAGGCGCATCTGCAGAATTTCCTGCGCCTGTACGTCCGACAGTTTGTAGAGGCCGTCTTCCTGCAGACCGTAAGCCGGATTCAGCCCTTCCGGACGATACGCGAGGCGCCCGCCCGAGGCTTCCGTCTCCGCGCGCGTCAGCATTTCGCGAACGAGCGACGAATCCCACGGACGGTTCATCAGCTCTTGCTTCGCGATCGGCGGCGTGGGCGCAGCCTTGATGATGGCGATGAACTCGTCGATGTTCGCGAGCGCCACGGCGAGACCTTCCAGCACGTGACCGCGGTCGCGCGCCTTGCGCAGTTCGTATACAGTGCGCCGCGTCAGCACTTCCCGTCGATGCGACAGGAAGCACTCCAGCATTTCCTTCAGATTCAGCAGCTTGGGCTGGCCGTCGACGAGCGCGACCAGATTCATGCCGAACGTGTCCTGAAGCTGCGTCTGCTTGTACAGGTTGTTCAGGACGACTTCGGGCACTTCCCCGCGCTTCAGTTCGATCACGACGCGCATGCCGCTCTTGTCGGATTCGTCGCGAATGTCGGAGATGCCCTCGATCTTCTTCTCGTTGACGAGTTCCGCGATGCGCTCGAGCAGCGTGCGCTTGTTCACCTGATACGGAATTTCGTCGACGATGATGGCCATGCGCTGGCCGCGGTCGATTTCTTCGAAGTGCGTGGCCGCGCGCATGACGACGCGCCCGCGCCCGGTGCGGTAGCCGTCGCGCACGCCGGCCACGCCATAGATGATGCCGGCGGTCGGGAAGTCCGGCGCGGGCACGATCTCGATCAGTTCGTCGACCGACGATTCGGGATTGTTCAGCAGGTGCAGGCAGGCATCGACGATTTCGCGCAGGTTGTGCGGCGGAATGTTGGTGGCCATGCCGACCGCGATGCCGGCCGAGCCGTTGATCAGCAGATTCGGAATGCGCGCCGGCAGCACGAGCGGTTCGTTCTCGCTGCCGTCGTAGTTGGGACCGAAGTCGACGGTTTCCTTGTCGATGTCGGCGAGCAACTCGTGGCCGATCTTCGCCATGCGAATTTCGGTGTAGCGCATGGCCGCGGCGTTGTCGCCGTCGACGGAACCGAAGTTGCCCTGCCCGTCCACGAGCATGTAGCGCAGCGAGAACGGCTGCGCCATGCGGACGATGGTTTCGTACACCGAGGCGTCGCCGTGCGGATGGTACTTACCGATGACGTCGCCGACGATACGCGCCGACTTCTTGTACGCGCGATTCCAGTCGTTGTTCAGTTCATGCATCGAGTACAGCGCCCGGCGATGCACCGGCTTCAGGCCATCGCGGACATCGGGAAGCGCGCGCCCGACGATTACGCTCATCGCGTAATCGAGATACGAACGGCGCATTTCCTCCTCGAGGGAGATAGGCAGAGTCTCTTTGGCGAATTGATCCATTATCCGTGTCTTGAACTGTGCAGCAGCGACACGGCAGCGCGTTCGTGAGTTTCGCGACACCCGCCAGCCGGCCGCGCGACTTGCGCCGGCCAGGCGCGTAGCCGGCGTACGCTGCGGCGCTGCGAACGCAGCGCATCGCGAGATTCTACCATGCGGCACCTTTGCGCCCGGCGGCGTGCGTATACATAGTGTTGGTGCGCGGTAGGAGCGGTCTCGGACGGATTCCGAGCCCGGCGAAGCTGTACCAATTACTTACAAAAACTGGGGAACGATTTCCGTCAATTCGTCATCGAGCCGGGCTATCATGCCGCCTCAGCGCTTTGCGAACGGCGAAGCGGCGGCGATGAAAATGTGCGGGAAAAGCCGCTCAGGCACGTGATATGCGCATGCTCGGCGCCTTCGTGGCGCGCGGCCGGCTCCTGTCCCTTTCTTGTTGCGGAGGCACCACATAAGGTTGCGGCCGAACTCGGTGCGGGGATATTTTTATCGTTGCAAGGGAACGATATGGCAAAATGCCAACGCACAAAGTTAGACACTGCTCGAAGTCTATACAAAGCGTTTTGTTCCGCAGGGGAATGTTATACTTCGAGCAATGTATGACTTGTCTTCGTCTACAGGCTCGCAGTAAACCTGCGGTAATCTCAATTTCGAGAGGAGAAATATGAATAAACTTTCAAAGCTCGCGTTCATTGCAGCTACCGCAGTTATGGCTGCATCGGCCTCGGCGCAATCGGTGCCGGCCTCGCGACAAGCCGTCAATGACAACTGGGTGAATGGCACGGGCGAGTATGTGTGGATGAACGGCACGAACGAACTGTGCTGGCGCGACGCATTCTGGACGCCGGCCACGGCTAACGCGAAGTGCGATGGCGCACTGGTCGCGCAAGCCCCGGCTCCGGCAGTTGCTCCGCCGCCGCCGCCCGCACCGGCTATCACCAGCCAGAAGGTTACGTACCAGGCCGACGCCCTGTTCGACTTCGACAAGGCAGTCCTGAAGCCGGCCGGCAAGACCGCGCTGGACGATCTCGCATCGAAGATCGGCGCACTGAACCTCGAAGTCGTGGTTGCAACGGGTTACACGGACCGCATCGGTTCGGACAAGTACAACGACCGTCTGTCGCTGCGCCGTGCGCAAGCTGTGAAGGCGTACCTGGTCAGCAAGGGCATCGAAGCCAACCGCATCTACACGGAAGGCAAGGGCAAGCGCGACCCGGTCACGAAGGGTTCCTGCACGCAGAAGAACCGCAAGCAACTCATCGCCTGCCTCGCACCGGATCGTCGCGTGGAAGTCGAAGTTGTCGGCACGACGCGTCAGCCGCAACAGTAAGTTCTGCCGGCTTGCCGCAGACTCGAACCCCCGCCTCGGCGGGGGTTTTTTTATGCCCAACGGCGGCGCATTCACGAAGTTTCTTGCCGAATGCCGCCGCCGAACGCGCCGTGCGTTTTGCCCGCCCTGTTGACCGCCTATATACTCGACCCTACCGATTCACGTTTAGCCAAGGTCCTCCTCATGACGAATGTCGATCCCCACGAACTGCAGAAATTCAGCGATCTCGCGCATCGCTGGTGGGACCCGAACGCCGAATTCAAGCCGCTGCACGAGCTGAACCCGGTGCGGCTCGACTGGATTGACGCGCATGCGCATCTGATGGGCAAGCGTGTCCTCGACATCGGCTGCGGAGGCGGTATCTTGTCGGAGTCGATGGCCACGCGCGGCGCAACGGTGAAAGGCATCGATCTGTCGTCCAACGCGCTCGGTGTCGCCGATCTGCATAGTCTGGAAAGCGGCGTCGAGGTGGCGTACGAGGAGATCTCGGCGGAGGCGCTCGCCGCGCGCGAGCCGGGCTCGTACGACGTCGTGACCTGCATGGAGATGCTCGAGCACGTGCCGAACCCCGCTGGCACCGTCGCAGCGTGCGCGGCGCTCGTCAAACCCGGCGGCTGGGTGTTCTTCTCCACGCTCAACCGGAACGCCAAGGCGTATCTCTTCGCCGTGATCGGCGCCGAGTACATCGCGCGGATGCTGCCACGCGGCACGCACGACTACGCGCGCTTCATCAAGCCCTCGGAACTCGCGACGTTCGCGCGTACGGCGTCGCTTTTGCCGGTCGACATCAAGGGCATCACGTACCGGCCGATCTCGCAGCACTTCGGCCTTTCCGACGACACGAGCATCAACTACATGATGGCTTGCCGTCGGGACGCGTGACGCCATGACTCCGGAAGAACAAGACGAAACGGGCATCGTAGAGACGAAGCCCCTGCCCGACGACCCCACGCCGCAGCCACAACGCGCGGCCGATGGCCGCTCGCTCGGGCTCTGCCAGGCGGTGCTGTTCGATCTGGACGGCACCATCGCCGATACGGCGCCGGACCTCGTGGCGGCCGTCAACAAGATGCGCCACGACCGCGGGCTCGAAATGCGTCCGCTGGAGGCGCTGCGGCCGTACGCATCGGCGGGCGCGCGCGGGTTGCTCGGCGGCGCGTTCGAAATCGGGCCGGAGCACCACGAGTTCGCCTCGATGCGCGAGGAGTTCCTCGCCAATTACGAGGCCGACCTCTGCATCGAAACGACGCTATTCCCCGGCATCAGCGAATTGCTGGACGAGCTGGACGCGCGCGGCGTGCGCTGGGGCATCGTCACGAATAAAGTGACGCGCCTCGCCGCGCCGCTCGTCGCACTGCTCGGGCTCGATACGCGCGCCGGCTGCCTCGTGTGCGGCGACACGACGCCGCATTCGAAGCCGCATCCCGCGCCGCTCTTGCACGCCGCGGATTTGCTCGACGTGGCGCCTGAACGCATCGTCTACGTCGGCGACGACCTGCGCGACGTGCAAGCGGGCTTCGCCGCCGGCATGATCACGGTCGCCGCCGCGTACGGCTATTGCGGCGACGACATCCCGCCGCATCGGTGGCATGCGGATCACGTCGTCGAATCAACCGGGGAATTACAGCTGCTGCTGCGCGAGATCCCGTGACGGCGCGTGCGCGGCGGACGAGGCTCTTGAAAAAAGCCGCCGTTCGCCTCATACAGTATTTCGTGGGATAATCTCAGTTCCGCTTTGGGGGCGACCTGGTTTCGACAGGGGTTGTGAAGCGGTCAGGGCATACCGAGGACCCGTCACCTCGTTAATCAATGGGAAAAACGTAACTGCAAACGACGATACGTTCGCACTGGCAGCCTAAGGGCCGCCGTCCTCTCACTAATTCGCTGACGGGTTAGGGTAGCAATACCGCGAGAGGTCATATACGTCAGATAAGTCTTGGTGGCGTCACGACGCCAAGATCGAAAATTTAGTGAATCGCCGTAACGCAGCGTGTTCGTCCGCGTCGTTGCGGTTAAATCAAAAGACAGAACTAAGTATGTAGAACTGGTCGTAGAGCGCTTCTGGACGCGGGTTCGATTCCCGCCGCCTCCACCACCCCATTTGGAAACCCGCGATCGCGCAAGCGTCGCGGGTTTTTTGTTTGGCGCACGTGCGGGTCTGTCGCTCAGCGCAGGCAAAAAAAGCCCCGCGCGAGGCGGGGCAAACATCCTTGAGAGACATAGCTGCGGCAGAGACGACGCGAGCTACGGGCCACAGAATAGAGGCCGCGGTGCGCGGTTCGTATCGGAGCCGTCCGAATCTATTGCTGCGCGTCAGCTATCTGTCGATCAAGACACGATTCGCCTCCGTTTCGCTTACATGACTGAGTTTAGTCAACAACTCGAGTTCGCAGGCCCGATCCAAAGCCGGTTCTCCGACAACTCCGATTTTTCTCCTAGCGCAGCGACGTTACGCTTCTCACGCTTCTCGTTCTCGTGGACGGGAAGTCATTCCAGGTACTTTAGCCTCGCCATTCGGCGAGGCTTTTTTTCGTCTGACCGACTGCCCTTGTATCCGTCATACGTGTTCGCTCGGCAACCGACCGTGCCGTGCGCGCGAAGGCAATCTTCTGCTTTATCCGGCGAACCGGCTCGCGTGGCGGGAAAAGCATGTATCGAGAAAGCGGCACCAAGAACATCCGAACAAGCGTGATCGCGTTGGCGTGGGCCATGCTCGCCCTCTTCTTTCCGACATACGCGCAGGCGGCCGCCGCGTCCGCATCCGCCGATTGCCGCGCAGGCACGCTCGTCACCGTGGTCGCGCATCTGGACGACGATCTGCTGTTCGTGAATCCCGGCATCAGCGACAAGCTCGACGCCGGCTGGTGCGTGACCACCGTCCATCTGATCGGCGGCGCGAACGGCGCCAAGTTCGACTACGTGCTGCTGCGCGAGACCGGCACCAAGCTCGCCTACGCGCGCATGGCGGGCGTGCCCGACCGGTGGCAGGAATCGACCGTCATGCTCGCGGGCAAGCCCGTGCATCAACTGGTGCTTGCGGGACAGCCGCGCGTCAAGCTGCTCGAACTCCGCCTGCCGGGCGGCGGCGTGCGCGGCGGCAAGGCTCCGCTCGGGCTGCTGTGGGATCGCGGCCAGACGGTGACCACGTATCCGATGCAGTCCGACGGCACGGATGCGACCACGTACGATCGGGCGTCCCTATCCGCGACGGTGCGCGCCATTCTCTCGCAGGCCACCGCCATCTACACGTTGAATCCGGACACCGTCGCGTTCATGGAGCATCCGGACCACATCTACGCGGCGCGCATCACGCGCGTGGTCGCGCAGAGCCTGAAACGCGATTTGCCGATCGGCTATCACGTCACCTACCCGACCGGCGGCCTGCCCAAGAATCTCGACGCCGAAGAGACGCTGCGCAAGCGCGATGTCGTCGGCAGCTACTTTTCCGTCGACGGCAACGACGCCGGCCACGTCTTCGACGAATACATGTGGGATGGCAACTGGGTGGCTCGCCGCTACTGGAGCAGCGCGCGCGCGAACGACGCCGGCCCGGACTTCCAGCTGCGGCCGTTTCAACTCGTCAACGAATATTCGAGCCGATGCCTGCAATCCGGCGGCGCGGGCCGGCCGCCGCGCCTTGGCGCGTGCTCGGGCGATGCATCGCAGAACTGGTTCTGGCAACAGTTGCCCGCGACGCCGGGCGAAAAGAACGACGCGCTGCTCGTGAACGCCGCCACCCACGCGTGCATCGCCGAACGCGATGCTGGGCTCGTCGAAGAAGCGTGCAACGCGAAGAGCGCGTCGCAGCGCTGGACGCCGTGGGATTTCGGCTTCGTCTACACGCCGCTCAATCACTGTCTGGGCGAGAAAAACGGCGCGGTCACCGCCGGGGGCTGCTCGCTGCTGACGACGGAGTATCGCTGGTCGCCGACGCCGCAGACCGTGTGGACCGATACCCGCCAGGAAGGCGCGCTCTTCGGCGACGTGCGCGGCACGGGCCGCGACAGCGCCGTGTACGTGCAGCGTCGGAAGGACGGGCCGGGGTTCAACGTCTGGGTCGCGGAGATGTCGCGCATGGACCAGGCCGCGCCGTGGTATCTGACCGCCGTGCCGTTCGATCCGCAGGGGAGCGCGCCGACCTGCGAGGCGGACACGCTCTGCTTCGACAGCGCGCGCTTTCTGCTCGGCGACTTCGACGGCGACGGCCGCGCCGATCTGATGGTGGTCACGCCACGAAACGGCGGCACCGCGTTCTGGCTGCTGAAAAGCGCGGGCACGCGCTTCGAAGCGCCGCGCCTGTGGTTCCAGACGAGCGCCGAGTGGACGCCTGCCACCGCGCAGCAATACGTCGCGGGCGACTTCAATGGCGACGGCCGCGCCGACGTCGCGATCGCGCAGCAACGCAAGGACGCGGGGCTGGACCTCTGGGTGCTCGCATCGAACGGAGCGACGGCAAGCGCCCCTGCGCTCTGGCTCAATGCGCCCGCGCTGTCCGCGAGCGCCCGCTTCGTGCCTGCGCGCGTCGCGGGATCGGAGCGGGCGGGACTCATCGCGATGGAGAACGTGAACGGCGCGTTGGCGCTTTCGCAACTGGCGAGCACGGGTGCCGCGTTCGAAGCCAGCTATCGCACGAATGTGTACCCGCAACTGCGCGCTGCGTCCGTGAAAGTCGCGGCGGGCGATATCGACGGCGACGGCATCGACGACCTCGCGGTGCTCGCGCCGCGTGCGGACTCGGCCAGCACGCGCGTCTTCGGCATCGAGGGCGGCAAGGTGTTCGGCCCAGCCGAGGAAACGGCGACACTGCCGGGCACGTCCTACGCCGATTCCATGCCGGCGCTGATTCGCCGCAACGACCACGACAATCACGCCACGCTGATCCTGTTCCACCGCGCGAACGCGATTCTCAAGGAGTTCTATTACACCGGCGGCGCGCCGAGCTTGTCCGGCTATGACGTCGACTCGTCGTTCAGGCTGGGACCGGTGCAGATCTGGGGCGACTTGCCGGGGCTGTATTCGGAATCGCTCTGGCTGAAGACGCTCGCTTACTGGGGCGGCAAATAACGACGCGCCGCGCTTGTGCATCGGGCGGCGCCTGGCTTCTCTGATCGTTGCTGTTTCGCTCAGGCCCACGCGCGGAATTGGCCGAGTTTGCCCCGTCTGTACTCCGAATCGTTTCTGCTGAAGGCGCTCGTTTTCTATGGCGGCAACAAACAATGCGCCGCCCCTCGCGATCCGAGCATGCGTGATCTCCAAGGCTTGCCGTTCACCGAACGCCGACGCGTAGTGGGGGCGACGTGCCGGAACTGTATTCGGAATCGCTCCGGATGGAGAGGCGGCAAACAAAAGCGCGCCGCCCTTCGATCCGGGCGGCGCGTGATCGTCAAGGCTTGCCGTTCAACGGACGCCTACGCGCAGTTCACCGCGACGTGCCGCAATTGCATTCGGAATCGCTCTAACGCGCCGCCCCGTCCCCTTCGGACCGCGCGTTCCCCGCCCGTCAACCAAGCCCCACGCGCAAATTCAGCACATCGCGCGCGATCGCGAGATACCGGTCGGCCGTACTTTGCAGCGTCAGTCCTTGCAGCGGGCGCGTGGCGCGCGGCTGCGAGAGCGCGTCGAGAAGCGCGCGGCCATAGGCGGCAGTGTCGCTCGTATCGAGCAGTTGCACGCCCGGGAAACCGCCCGCGAACGCGAACGACGCAATGGCGTTGCCCACCACCGGAATGCCGGACGCCAGCGCCTCCAGAAAGCCGATGCTGTGCGCTTCGAAGCTGGACGGCATGGCGAACACGCTCGATGCCCGCAGAATCTGCGCGACGTTCTGCTGTGGTCCCTGAATCGACACGCGATCCTTCAACCCCAACTGGGCGACGCGCTCGACCACCGCCGCGTGATAGTCGAGGTTTTCGACGACGCCGCATAACAGAAGCCGCGCATCGCGATCGGCGCAGGCCACGTGCGCGAAGGCTTCGACCGTCTGCAACTGGTTCTTCTCGGGGATATAGCGGCCGATCTGCACGATCTGCTTGTGCGCGGCGGGCACGCGCGGCCCGGCATCGTCGGCGAAGCGCGAGACATCGACGCCGTTCGGCACCACGATCATCGACGGATGCAGGCCGACTTCCTTCACGTAGTCGTCGATGTTCTTCTGCGATACGCCGATCACCGCCTTCGCGCGGTTGGACAGCAGCCGCTCGGCGCGCATCAGCGCGGCATTGGCGAAGTCGTTCGCGCCCGAGTGCATGACCCAGACGATCGGCACGCGCGTCGGCAACGCGCGCACGTACAGCGCCGGAATGGTCGCGTGCGCGAAGATGATGTCGGGCTTGAACGACCGGATCGCGCGATGCAGAAACAGCAGCCGGCCCAGCTTCGTCGGATTCTTCGCCGGGAAAACGCACGAAACGCCGTGCGCGCGCAACTCTGCGCTGATGTGTCGGAAGTCGTCGTGCTCGGGCATCAGCGAGGCGATCGAGACGCTGTGTCCCGCGCGCTGATGACCGATCGCGACGCCCTTGGCGAGAACTTCCGCCCCCGAAAGGCGAGGCGCCAGTATGACCTGGAGAATTCGCATGCGTGCAGTCCCTCGGTGGTCCGAAGTGCGTTCGGGGCCACGTCCTGCCCACGGTTGCGTGGCGTCCGTCGCCGCTTGCCCACGCTGTCTCGCGTGGTTCGTGCAGCCGAGCACTTCCTGTTTTTATGGTTTTTAGATCGGAGAAAAAACGGCCGTGCGCATCGAACTATCGCTCGATGACACGTCGATCAAGGTACTCCTTGGCTCGCATGGCACGTCGGCCATCTCGTAGTGTTTTTCGGTCGCTGCGGAATTCAATGGCTGCGATATGAGGCGGCGCGCACATGGCGCGAAGCGATACAACCGAAAAGCGATGGAAGGAAAGACACGCTGACGGCGCGCATTGCACGCGCCGCAATTCGTCGGGCTTTGATCCGGCTTTGATCCGGCTTTAATCCAGCTTTAATTGCTGCCGTCTTTCGGGCACTTCAGGTTGCAGCCGTCGGGGTCGCCGTTGTCGCCACGGCGGCGCATCGCGGACGTGCCGCGCTGATACTTGTCGGAAGGCGCGGAGGCGGCAAACGGCATCTGCGGATGCTCGTTGATGCGGAAGTTGTCCTGCAACACGCCGCCAGGAATGCCGGGCGAATTCTGCGCGAACGCGGCGGGAGCGAGATAAACGGCGCCGGCGACGAGCGCGGCGGACAGTGAAGCGAGCAACGTGAATTTCATGGCGATTTTCGCGCGTCGAAGGCGCGTCTGGAACGAGAAGAAAACGCTGAAACGAAAAACCGAAGCCGCTAGGTTAACGCAATTCGCTCAAGCCGGCGGTTTCGACAGGCGAGATTCGTCTTACCGTCCGTTTCGCGCATCGGCGCTCATTCAGCCGTGAAGCCCCTCCTCGACTTCCAGCAGCGTCCCGCAGCGTTGCGGATCGTAGCCGCCCAGGTGCGCCACGCTATCGCTGAACGCCGCGCTGCGCAGCACCCCGAGCACGCTCACGAGCCGCGCTTCGGCGAGCCGTGCGCGCTCGCAGGCGAAGAAATAGTCCTCGTCGATGACCGGAATGAAATCGAGCCCGAAATGCTGCGCCGCAGGCTGCACGCCGAAGCCCAGGTCGGCCATGCCGCTCGCGACGAACGCCGCGATGGCCGAATGCGTGAGCTCCGTCGACGCGTAACCATTGATCTCGTCCGGATCGACGCCCACGCCGCGCAGCGACAGGTCGAGCAGCATGCGCGTGCCGGACCCCGGCTGCCGGTTCACGAAACGCACGTCGTTGCGCGCCAGATCGCGCAAGCCGCTGATCTGCTTGGGGTTGCCCTTCGGCAGAAAGAGTCCCTGCGTGCGCCGCGTCAGGCGAATCAGCTGATGCTTCTTCGGATCGAGATACGGTCGATAGATTTCCGCGCAGGTCGAGCGGAACTTGCCGATAGGCAAGTGAAAACCGGCGAGCTCGCATTCGCTGCGCGCGAGCGCCCTCACCGCTTCCGCGCTCTCGCGGTACTTGATGTCCACCGGCACGCGCCGTTCGCCGAGCGCGCGAACGAGCGTGGCGACCGCGTAGCCGTGCGATGCGTGAATGCGCAGGTTCGATACTTCGCCCGCGAGCCGGCGATTCAGTTCGTCGGCGACATCGGTGGCGACTGCCTGCAACGGCGCTTCCAGGCGATCGCCGCAAAGACGCTGCGCACGTAGCACCGACTCGCCGAGTTCCGACAGCACCGATCCGCGCCCGCGTGATTTCGTGATGAGCGCGCCGCCCAGCCGCGCCTCGATTTCACGCAGCAGACCCCACGCATGACGATAGGACAAACCCTTAGCGCTCGCTGCGTTGGCGATGCTGCCCGTCTGCGCCACGAGTTGCAAAAGCGGGACAACCGCGCTGAGACTGGTTTCGCGGCCATCGGGGTCGCGCAGGATCAGTTCGGCCCGGCATTCGACGTCGACCATATGTATTGTCCTTTCCTATTGCCAAGATATATCACGACGCCTATTGTTCTTTCACGGGCTCGGCGCCCCGATTATACGACTGATATATGCACCGATAAAACATATGCCGAGCCTTGGAGGAACCCCATGACGCAACCGCAGCTGTCCGCCGCCGAAGCAGACGAACTCGTGCGCCGTCACGCCGTGCAAGGCGCGACCTTGATGACGATCCTGCACGCCATTCACGACGAAACCGGCTTCGTGCCGGCCGAAGTCGTCGCGCCGCTCGCTCGCACCTTATCGCTTTCGCGCGCCGAAGTGCATGGCACGATCACCTACTACCATCACTTCCGTTCCGCGCCGCCCGCGCGCGTGACCGTGCAGCTATGCCGCGCGGAAGCGTGCCGCAGTATGGGAACGGAGGCGCTGAAGGATCACATCGAAGGGCACACCGGCTGTCGTTTCGACAGCGGCCATGCAGAGGACACGGAACTCGAATCCGTGTATTGCCTCGGCCAGTGCGCGCTCTCGCCGGCCATGACCATCAACGGCGAGCTTCACGCGAAGGTGACGCCGCAAAAATTCGATCGCCTGTACGACGCGGTGAAGCAAAGCAGCGAGGTGACGGCATGACGCGCATCTACGTTCCCTGCGACTCGTCGGCGCTCGCGCTCGGCGCCGATCGCATCGCGAAGGCGATTGCGAGCGAAGCAGCACAACGCGGCATCGACGTGCAGATCGTGCGCAACGGCTCGCGCGGGCTCTTGTATCTGGAACCGCTCGTCGAAGTGGAGACGGCACAAGGGCGCATCGGCTACGCGAACGTCGAAGAAGACGAGATCGCCGCGCTTTTCGATGCAGGCTTCCACGAAGGCGGCGCGCACGAGAAGAACGTCGGCATCGTCGACGACATTCCGTATCTGAAGAAGCAGCAGCGTCTGACCTTCGCGCGCATCGGCATCACGGACCCGCTCTCCATCGACGATTACGTGTCGCTCGGCGGCCTGCAAGGCCTGCGCAACGTGCTCGAGATGAACGGCGACGCGGTCTGCGAGGCGCTCGTCGATTCCGGCCTGCGCGGGCGCGGCGGCGCGGCGTTCCCGGCCGGCATCAAATGGAAGACGGTGCGCGCGGCGCTGGCCGAGCAGAAGTACATCGTCTGCAACGCGGACGAAGGCGACTCCGGCACGTTCTCGGACCGGCTCGTGATGGAAAGCGATCCGTACATGCTGATCGAAGGCATGATCATCGCGGGCGTCGCGACCGGCGCGACCAAAGGCTATATCTACGTCCGCAGCGAGTATCCGCATTCGATCGCGACGCTCAATCGCGCGATCGCGAACGCGCGCGAAGCCGGATGGCTCGGCGCGAGCGTGCTCGGCACGTCGCACGCGTTCGAGCTCGAAGTGGCCAAAGGCGCGGGCTCGTATGTCTGCGGCGAGGAAACGGCGCTGCTCGAATCGCTCGAAGGCAAGCGCGGCATCGTGCGCGCGAAGCCGCCGGTGCCGGCGCTCACCGGGTTGTACGGCAAGCCGACCGTCATCAACAACGTGATTACCCTCGCAACCGTGCCGATCATCTTCGCGAAGGGCGCGGCGTTCTATCGCGACTACGGCATGGGCCGCTCGCGCGGCACGCTGCCATTCCAGCTCGCGGGCAACGTGAAGCAAGGCGGCCTCGTCGAACTCGCGTTCGGCGTGACGCTGCGCGAACTCATCCGCGATTTCGGCGGCGGCACGGCGAGCGGCCGGCCGGCGCGCGCGGTGCAAGTGGGCGGCCCGCTCGGCACGTATCTGCCGGAAAGTCAGTGGGACATTCCGCTCGACTACGAAGAGTATGCGAAGGTCGGCGCGGTGGTCGGCCACGGCGGCCTCGTGATTCACGACGACACCTCGAATCTCGCCGAGCTCGCGCAATACGCGATGCACTTCTGCGCGATCGAATCGTGCGGCAAGTGCACGCCCTGCCGCATCGGTTCGACGCGCGGCGAGGAAGTCATCGCGAAGATCCGCGAAGGCGATACGTCGGTCAAGCAGATCACGCTGCTGCGCGAACTCTGCGACACCATGATCGGCGGCTCGCTCTGCGCGATGGGCGGCATGACGCCGTTCCCGGTGCTCTCCGCGCTCGATCATTTCCCCGAAGACTTCGGCCTGCCCCGCACGCCTGCACGGAAAGCGGCATAAGCGGCATAAAAGTACGGAGACACAGAACATGTCCAATACCATCAACGGCTGCGGTTCGGGCAACTGCGCGTGCAAGAGCGCGGCATCGGTGCAACGCCGCGATCCGTTCGACGAGACCGACTACGGCACGCCGCTGCGTCACGCCGATATCGACGTGACGCTCGACATCGACGGCCAGTCGGTCACGGTGCCCGCGGGCACGTCGGTGATGCGCGCCGCGATCGAAGCGGGCGTCAACGTGCCGAAGCTCTGCGCCACCGATTCGCTGGAACCGTGGGGCTCGTGCCGTCTGTGCCTCGTGGAGATCGAAGGCAAGCGCGGTTATCCGGCGTCCTGCACGACGCCTGTCGAAGCGGGCATGAAAGTGCGCACGCAAAGCGACAAGCTGCAACTGCTGCGGCGTAACGTGATGGAGTTGTACATCTCCGATCACCCGCTCGATTGCCTCACCTGCCCCGCCAACGGCGACTGCGAGTTGCAGGACATGGCGGGCGTGGTCGGCCTGCGCGAAGTGCGCTACGGCTACGAAGGCGCGAACCATCTGAAGGACAAGAAGGACGAGTCGAACCCGTACTTCACCTACGATCCGTCGAAGTGCATCGTCTGCAATCGCTGCGTGCGCGCGTGCGAGGAAACGCAGGGCACGTTCGCGCTGACGATCGCCGGACGCGGGTTCGAATCGCGCGTGGCGGCAAGCGAGAACGTGCCGTTCATGGAATCGGAATGCGTGTCGTGCGGCGCGTGCGTCGCCGCGTGCCCGACCGCGACGCTGCAAGAGAAGAGCGTCATCATGCTCGGCCAGGCGGAGCACTCGGTCGTGACGACCTGCGCGTACTGCGGCGTCGGCTGCTCGCTCAAGGCGGAGATGAAGGGCAACACCGTCGTGCGCATGACGCCGAACAAGAACGGCCAGGCGAACGAAGGCCACGCGTGCGTGAAGGGCCGCTTCGCATGGGGCTATGCGACGCACAAGGACCGCATTACGAAGCCGATGATCCGCGCGAAGATCACCGATCCGTGGCGCGAAGTTTCGTGGGACGAAGCGATCAGCTACGCGGCGAGCGAATTCCGCCGCATTCAGGACAAGTACGGGCGCGATTCGATCGGCGGCATCACGTCGTCGCGCTGCACGAACGAAGAGACGTATCTCGTGCAGAAGCTCGTGCGGGCCGCGTTCGGCAACAACAACGTCGATACTTGCGCGCGCGTCTGCCATTCGCCGACGGGCTACGGTCTGAAGACGACGCTCGGCGAATCCGCCGGCACGCAGACGTTCGCGTCCATCGAAAAATCGGACGTGATCGTGGTGATGGGCGCGAACCCGACCGACGGCCATCCGGTCTTCGCCTCGCGCCTGAAGCGCCGCGTGCGCGAGGGCGCGACGCTGATCGTGATCGATCCGCGCCGCATCGATATCGTCGATACGCCGCACGTGAAGGCGTCGCACCATCTGGCGCTGCGGCCGGGAACGAACGTCGCGATGGTCAACGCACTCGCGCATGTCATCGTCACCGAAGGCTTGCTCGACGAAGCGTTCATCGCGCAACGCTGCGAGCCGCGCGCGTTCCAGCAATGGCGCGATTTCGTCGCGCTCGAAGAGAACTCGCCCGAGGCGACGGAAGCGGTCACCGGCGTGCCCGCGCAGCAAGTGCGCGAAGCCGCGCGTATCTACGCGACCGGCGGCAACGCGGCGATCTACTACGGGCTCGGCGTGACCGAGCACGCGCAAGGCTCGACCACCGTGATGGGCATCGCGAACCTCGCGATGGCGACGGCCAACGTCGGCCGCGAAGGCGTCGGCGTGAATCCGCTGCGCGGCCAGAACAACGTGCAGGGCTCGTGCGACATGGGCTCGTTCCCGCACGAGTTGCCGGGTTATCGCCATATCGGCGATGCCGCGACGCGCGCGCTCTTCGAAGAAGCATGGAACGTGACGCTGCAACCGGAGCCGGGCCTACGCATCCCGAACATGTTCGATGCCGCCACGCACGGCACGTTCCTAGGGCTCTATTGCCAGGGCGAGGACATCGTTCAGTCGGACCCGAACACGCAGCATGTCGCGAGCGCGCTGTCGGCGATGGAATGCATCGTCGTTCAGGACATTTTCCTGAACGAGACCGCAAAGTATGCGCACGTGCTCTTGCCGGGCTCGACCTTCCTCGAAAAGGACGGCACTTTCACCAACGCCGAACGCCGCATTTCGCGCGTGCGCAAGGTCATGCCGCCGCTCGCGGGCTACTCGGACTGGGAAGTGACGATCCTGCTTTCCCGCGCGCTCGGCTACGAGATGAACTACACGCATCCGTCCGAAATCATGGACGAGATCGCGCGCCTCACGCCGACCTTCCACGGCGTCTCGTACGAGAAGCTCGACGAGATGGGCAGCATCCAGTGGCCGTGCAACGAGAAGGCGCCCGACGGCACGCCGACGATGCATATCGACGAGTTCGTGCGCGGCAAGGGACGCTTCGTCATCACGAAGTTCGTGCCGACGCCGGAGAAGGTCACGCGCAAGTACCCGCTTCTGCTGACGACGGGGCGCATTCTGTCGCAGTACAACGTCGGCGCGCAGACGCGGCGCACCGAAAATTCGCGCTGGCACGACGAGGACCGCCTTGAGATTCACCCGCACGACGCCGAGGACCGCGGCATCAAGACGGGCGACTGGGTCGGCATCGAATCTCGCGCCGGACAGACGGTGCTGCGCGCGAAGATCACCGACCGCATGCAGCCGGGCGTCGTCTATACGACGTTCCACTTCCCGGAATCGGGCGCGAACGTCATCACCACCGAGTCGTCCGACTGGGCGACCAACTGCCCCGAATACAAGGTCACGGCGGTGCAGGTGTTGCCGGTGGAGCAGCCGTCGCAATGGCAGAAGGACTACTCGCGCTTCAGCACGCAGCAGCTCGAACTGCTCAACATGCGCAGTCTCGCGACCACTTCAGGAAAATGACACATGGACGTGGATAATCTGATCGAGATGGCGAACCGCATCGGCGAGTTTTTCGATTCGATGCCGGATCATGCCGAAGCCGTCGATGGCGTGGCGGATCATATCCGCCGCTTCTGGGAACCGCGCATGCGCGTGGCGATTCTGACCGCGCTGGATAACCCGGAGGCAAGCGCCTCGATGGAGCCGATCCTGCGCGAGGCGCTCACGCTCCACAAGGCGGATCTACAGCCGAAGGCGACGACCGCCTGACACCGCGCTCAAGATATTCGGGCTCTCTGTAGTGCCCATTGCGCCCCGGCAGTATCGGGGCGTTTTCTTTTGCCGCTCACCGCTCAGTCTTCGGCGTACTCGCCCGCCGCGCGCTTGCCGCTTTCCGGACGCTCGGCGCCGAACCACGTTTCGCAGTGACGCAAGAGCGCCTGGGTATCCGCCGGCACGCGACCGCGCGCCGCGATATAGCCGTCCGGCCGCACGAGGTAGAACGCCGGCCGCGTGCGGCCGTACTGATCGGTGAGCGATTGCGCGTCGTCGCCGCTCGTATCCGTGATGCGCCAGATGCGCACCGCGTCCGAGAAAATCGCTTCGATGGACTGCACGAGGCCGTCGAGATTGCTGTCGCGCATCGCGTGGGCCACGGTGAGGGTCGCGGGCGCGAGCGCGATGTCGTCCTCGCCCGTCGGATCGACGAGCAGAAAGAGCGAGAAGCAACCGGGATCGTGCAGATCGTACAGACAGCCGACGCCCGGCAGACGCCCGAGCGGGCCATCGACGACATGCACGCGCGCATCCGGCGCGCGTTCACCGGCGCGCGGTCCGCCATCGAGCACCCGTTCCAGCGTGAGCGGGCTCTTGCGATAGTTAATCGACAGTTCGCTCACCGTGCGGCGCATCGCGTCGCGCAGCGGGCCGATAGCCGCGAGCGCGGGCATGACGTGCTCGCGCATCAGCTTCATCGGGCCGTGCCCGGCTTCGGCCAATTGCGTGAGCATGCTCGTCTGACGCAGCACGTCGCGCTCGATCGGATGCCGCTCCGCGTAGTACGTGTCGAGCAGGCGGTCCGACGCGCCGCCCGCGAGCAGGCGCGCAATCTTCCAGCCGATGTTGAACGCTTCCTGAATGCCCGTGTTCATGCCCTGCGCGCCGGCGGGGCTGTGCACGTGCGCGGCATCGCCCGCGAGGAAGATGCGTTGCACGCGCAGGCGGTCCACCATGCGGCTGTTCACGCGGAAATACGACGACCACGCGAGGTCCCACAGCTTCACGCGATGATGCACGCGCCGCTCGACGAGCGCGCGGCATTCGTCGAGATCGGGACCGCTCTTCGGCGCGTCGGCGGCGGGTGCCGGCTCGTGCGTCGCGAGATCGCCGATGAGACGGGCGCGACCGCCCCCCATCGGAAAGAGCGCGGCGAGCCCTTCTTGCGACGCGAAGATGTGGAATTCGTCGTCGGGCCAGTCGTAATCGGCCTGAACGTCGGCGAGCAGGAATGTCTGGTCGAAGGTCTTGCCCTCGAAGCCGATGTCGAGCCTGTGCCGCACGATGCTATGCGCGCCGTCCGCCGCGATCATGTACGACGGGCGCAGCGTTTCTTCGCGTCCGCCGGGATGCCGCAGCGTCGCCTGAATGCCCGCCGAGCCCTGCGTGAAATCGGTCAGCGCGACGCCGCGCTCGACCTTCACGCCCGATTCGGCAAGATGCTCGGCGAGCAGCCGCTCAGTCTCGCATTGCGGCAGAAAGAGCAGATACGGATAGCGCGTTTGCAGCGGATCGAAGTCGAGACGCGCGAGGCGCTGGCCGTTGGAATAGAGATTGGCGACGCGCGCCCGATGCCCGAGTTCGAGAAACGGCTCCACCGTGCGATGCTGCTCGAAGAGTTCGAGCGTGCGCGCCTGAATGCCGATGGCGCGCGAATACGGCGAAGGCTGCGGCGCCTGGTCGATGAGGCGCACGGGAACGTGAGCGCGCGAGAGGCTCATCGCGGCGGCGAGGCCCGTGGGTCCGGCGCCGACGATCAGCACCGGCGCGACGTCGAGCATGTCGTTCGGATTCGGCTTGCGCGTGAACATGCACGGAATCTCCGGCAGGTTTTTAGCGGGTATTTGTCTCCGGCTAGTGTACGCCGGGTTGCCCGCGGCGGTTCGCTCCGACAGTTCTGCGGTGTTGCAAGACGCACTCGGACGAGCTGTCCGTGACATCCACCTGCACGGTGGTGTGATGCATCGCGTGATCGCGCCGCAGCGTGGCGACGACGCCCTGCAAGAAGGCATCGCCCGGATGGCCCTGCGGCATGACGAGGTGCACGGTCAGCGCGTTCTCCGTCGTCGAGAGCGCCCAGACGTGCAGATCGTGCACGCCGCGCACGCCCGGCAGCCCCGACAGATAGCCGCGAATGCGCGCCGTGTCGACGCCGGGCGGCACCGCGGCGAGCGCGAGACGCATCGCGTCCCGGCCGAGTCCCCAGGTACCGTACAGAATGACCGCCACCACGATGATGCTCATCACCGGGTCGAGCCAGTTCCAGCCCGTGTAGAGGATGACCAGCCCGCTCACGGCGACGGCGGCGGAAATGGCGGCATCGGCGGCCATGTGCAAGAACGCGCCGCGCACGTTCAGGTCTTCCTTGCTGCCGCGCATGAAGAGCCACGCGGAGAAGCCGTTCACGACGAGCCCGACCATCGCGACGATGAACACGTCCAGCCCCGCCACGGGTGCCGGGTTCAGGAGGCGCTGAACGGCTTCGAGGATGATCGCGCCGCATGCCAGCAAGAGCAGCGCGGCATTGGCGAGCGAAGCCAGAATCGACGAGCTGCCGAGCCCGAACGTGTAGCGCGCGCTCGGCCGGCGCGTGCCGAGCCATACCGCGCCCCACGCGAGCAACAGGCCGAGCACGTCGGACAGATTGTGGCCGGCGTCGGCGAGCAGCGCGGTCGAATGCGCGAGCAAACCGTACACCGCCTGCACGACGACGATCAGCAGGTTCAGCCCGACCGCGAGCGCGAACGTGCGCCCTTGCCCGGCCTGCGGCGCGTGATGGTGATGATGATGCCCGCCCGCCCCGTGGCTGTGGCCTTCGTGCGCGGCGTGATGGTCGTGCGCGTGGTGATCGTGGTGATCGTGGTGATCGTGTTCGTGATGCGTATGCGTGCTCATGAGCGTGACGGTGTTCGAGTCGGTGTCAGTTGATGTCGGTTGCGTCGGACTGCGGCTCGGCGACGTGTTCCAGCAGTTCCGCCAGCATGCCGCTGATGTGCCGGTCCGCGGCCACGTAGAACACCTGCTTGCCCTGCCGCTCCGCTCGCACGATCCGCGCCGCGCGCAACAAACGCAAATGGTGGCTCACGAGCGACCCCGACAGGCCCAGCGATTCGGCAATGGAGCCGACGGCGCGCTTCTGCTCGACGCAGGCGAGCACGATGCGCAGGCGCGTCGGGTCGCCGAGCAGACGGAACAGGTCGGCGAGCGGCACGACGCGATCATCGGAAGTCGCGCCGCCGAGCGCGAATGGAGACGAGGCCAACGGAGTCATCAACATATGAATAGGTGTTCACATGTTAGTTACCATCGTCGCAACATGTCAACAGAAGAATCCGGAGCGGGGCTTTCCAGTGTGGGAAAATGCGGGGTTTGCAAAATTTCTCCGTCATGGACACCGTATTCGCCCGCGGCTTCGCGGCCCATCGTGACGGCCGCCTGACCGAAGCGGAACGCGACTATCAAGCCGCGCTCGCCGCAGAACCCTCCCACGTCGAAGCCCTGCACTATCTCGGCGTGCTGCGTCATCAACAGGGACAGCACGAAGAGGCCGCGGCGCTCGTCGCGCGCGCCGTGGATCTGCGCCCGACGGACGCCGCCCTGCAGCTCAATCTCGGCAACGCGCTGAAGGCGCTCGGGCGCCTGGACGACGCTATCGAACGCTTTCGCAATGCGCTCACGCTCGCGCCCGGTTTCCCGCTCGCGCAGTACAACCTCGGCAACGCGTACACGGCGCTCGGCCGCCACGAAGACGCCGCGGATGCCTTCGAAAAGGCGCTGCGCGCGCAACCGAACGATCCCGCCGCGTGGAACAACTTCGGCAACGCGCTGGCGGCGCTGTCGCGCCACGAGGACGCCGCGCGCGCGTTTCGCCGCGCGCTCGCCCTGCGGCCGCGACACGCCGGCGCGCACAACAACCTCGGCATGGCGCTGAACGCGCTCGGCGATCCGCTCGGCGCGATCGCGCACTTTCGCGCGGCCATCGACGCGGAGCCGGACTATGTCGCCGCGCATTTCAATCTCGGCAATCTGCTGGATTCGCGCGGCCATCCGGAAGAAGCCCTGCCCTCGCTGGAGAAGACCGTGCGCTTGCAGCCGCGCTTCGCGCCGGGACACTTCGGGCTCGGACACGCGCTCGCCAAGCTGAATCGTCACGACGAAGCCGTGCAGTGTTACGAGCGCGCGGTCGGCCTCGATCCGAAATACGCGGTCGCGTGGCTGTGTCTCGGCAATTCGCATCTCGCGCTCGCCGCGCACGCCGCCGCGATCCGCGCGTTCGATCAGGCGTTGCGGCTCGATGCCGGGATGCCCGCCGCGCATCTGAATCGCGGGCTCGCGCTCCTCGCCACCGGCGACTACGAACGCGGCCTGCCCGAATACGAATGGCGCCTGAAGACGCCCGGCAGCGAAAACGCGCCGCCGCTGCCGCGCTGGCGGGGCGAACCGCTGCCCGGCCGCACGCTGCTCGTGCGCGCGGAGCAGGGCTTCGGCGACACGCTGCAGTTCGTGCGCTTCGCGGCGTATGCGGCAAAGCGCGTCGGCAAGCTGGTGCTGGAAGTGCAGCCCGCGCTCGTGCCGCTTTTGGCACCGGCCGCGCATGCGGCGCGCATCGAACTGAGAAGCCGCGCGGATGCTCCCCTCCCAACCGCCGACGCGTTCTGCCCGCTCCTGAGCCTGCCGCTCGCGCTCGGCGTCACGTCGCCGGACGCGCTTCCCGCGCGCACGCCTTATCTCGTCGTGCCAGCCGACTACCGCCGCAAATGGCGCGGCTCGCTGGGCGGCCAGGCGAAGCGCAAGATCGGCATCGCGTGGTCCGGGCGGTTGCAGCCCGGCGAGACGCGCTCGGCGCCCGTCGAGGCGCTCGCGCCGCTCTTCGCGCTGGAAGGCATCGACTGGATCGTGCTGCAGCCGTTTCTCACCGAAGACGAACGCGCGGTGCTGCTCGCGCATCCGCAGGCCAAGTCGATTCATCGCTTCGAAGGAAGGCTCGAAAACTTCGCCGATACCGGCGCGATCGTCGACCGGCTCGATGCGGTCGTGAGCGTCGATACATCGGTCGCGCATCTGGCGGGCGCCCTCGGCAAACCTGTCTGGGTGATGCTGCCGTTTGCGGCCGACTGGCGCTGGGGCGTCGACGACGAACGCAGCGCGTGGTATCCGAACGCGCGACTCGTGCGGCAGCGCGCGCCGGGCGACTGGCACGGCGTGGTCGCACAAGTCGCGGCGGCATTGCGCGACTGATTTCCGTCGCGCCAATAAAAAACGCCTCGCGTCACACGGACGCGAGGCGTTCTACGCAGAAGGTTCCGAACGAACTCAGGCGGTCTTGTACTGGTTCCGCGCCTCGGACGAGCGATACAGCACGAGCGTCGCGATCAGTCCGCACACGGCGGCGAGACCCATCCACAGGCCCGGCGCGGCCTTGTTGCCGGTCGCGTGAATCAGATACGTCGAGATGGCGGGCGTGAAGCCGCCGATGGTCGTCGCGAGGCTGTAGGCCATCGAGAAGCCGGTGGTGCGCACTTCGACCGGCATCACTTCGGTGAGCGCCACGACCATCGCGCCGTTATAGCTGCCGTACAGGAACGAGAGCCACAGTTCGACCATCAGAAGGCGCGCGAACGACGGGTCCGCGACCAGCCACTGCACCGCCGGATACGACGTGAGAATCGTCGCGATGGTGAAGAAGAGCAGCACCGGACGGCGGCCGATGCGGTCGGACAACGCGCCCATCACCGGCAGCCACACGAGGTTCGAGAGACCGACGCACACGGTGACGACGAGCGCGTCGATGGCGGACAGCTTCAGCACTTCCTTGCCGAAAGTCGGCGTGTACGCGGTGATCATGTAGAACGACACCGTCGTCATGATCACCATGCCCATGCCGGCGATGACGATCGGCCAGTTCTGCATGATCGAGCGCGCGATCTGGCCCATGTCCGGGCGATGCTTTCTCGCGAGGAACTCGTCCGTCTCACGCAGCGAGCGACGGATGATGAAGAGGAAGGGCACGATCAGGCAGCCGATCAGGAACGGCACGCGCCAGCCCCACGCGCCCATTTGCTCGGGCGGCAGCGCGCGGTTCATGATGACGCCGATGAGCGCCGCGAACACGACCGCCACCTGCTGGCTGCCGGACTGCCACGAGCAATAGAATCCCTTGTTGCCCTTGGTCGCGATTTCGGACAGATACACCGACACGCCGCCCAGTTCCACGCCCGCCGAGAAGCCTTGCAGCAGCCGCCCGCCAAGCACGACGATCGGCGCGAGCGCGCCGATGGTCGCGTAGCCCGGCACGAGCGCGACGCACGCGGTGCCGATCGCCATCAACGTGAGCGTGAGAATGAGGCCCTTGCGCCGGCCGTGATGGTCGATGTATGCGCCGAGCACGATGGCGCCGACCGGGCGCATCAGAAAGCCCGCGCCGAAGACGGACAATGCGAGCATGAGCGAAGCGAAATCGCTGCCGCTCGGGAAGTACGTCTTGGCAATAGCCGAGGCGTAATAGCCATAAACCATGAAATCGTACATCTCAAGGAAGTTTCCGCTGACGACGCGAAAAACCGTCTTGAACTTCGATTCATTGGCGGGTGCAACGTGGGTCGTGGACATGAACTTTCTCGAATCTTGGCGAGCGCGCGGCATTCGGCCGCGAATCCCGATTTCTTAGGGTTAACCCGTTACATTGTTTGTAAGCGTGGGTCTAGTGCGATCTTAACGCCTGCCGGCCGATTTGCTGCATAAACTTCGTGCAATTTGCGGCTATTAACATTAACTTCGCCTTACTGTTTTCTAACTGTATGCCTACACGAACTACCATCACGATGCGCGAAGGAAAAATCCACGATGCGTCGCTGATTGCGTCGATGCACACGCGAAGCTGGGCATCGGCGTATCGCGGCATGCTTCCGGACGCTTACCTCGACGAAGCGTTGCCGCATGAACGAGCGGAACACTGGCAGACGCGCATGAAGGACATCGCGCGCGGCGCGGGGTGCGTGCTGATCGCCGAGTCGGGTGGCGAGCCTGCCGGCTTCGTATGCGTCGAAACGCCGGACGAAACCGGCAGCGCGCTCATCGACAATCTGCACGCGTTGCCGGCGTTTCGCGGCTGCGGCGTGGGCAGCGTCCTGCTCGATGCCGCCGCCGCGTGGGCGCGAGGGCGCGGCGCGCGTCAAATGCATCTGTCGGTGCTCGAAGCCAACACGGCGGCCATCGGCTTCTACGAATCGCGCGGCTGGACGCGCTCGGCACGCGAAGAGGACAAGCTGGGCGGCGTCGATGTCGTCTGTCTTCGTTACGTTCGCGCATTTGCCTGACGACTCGCAACCACAGCCACCTTCATTCGTCAATCAGCGGTCCTATAAAAAATCGTCTTTCGGAGTAATCCTGTCGCGTGGTGCGCGGGCGTTTCGTATGATCGCGGGTCAACTTCGGCTTTGCCGCAGGACGCGTCCGAAGCCCCGTCCATCGCCGGGCGCGACGCACTCCGGGCCTGGACGCGGCCCGGTCCCGCGTGCTGCCCGCGTGCTGCCCCATGCTTCTGGAATCTCCATGACCGAACCTCTGATCGCCATCGAAGGCAAGCTGCGCCTGCCGCCGCTGCGCCCCCTCGCCGATCCGTCGCTGACGTTCGGTCGCGAGTGGTCGCCCGCGCCTACGCGCCCCGTTCGCTCGGACTCCGAAGTTCCGATCAGCGCGGCGCGCTTCGAGACCGCTTACGTCGAAGCAGCGCGTCTGTCGGACGCGAGCTCGCCGTATCGCGCGGCCAGCCTGTGGGGCGTGTTCTCGGAGGACCAGATTCGCCGGAAGATGCTGCAGCTGATGCAGGCGGCGGAACCGCAGGCGACGCATGGCAAGGAAGCGCCAGCCGGCGCGGCGCCCATTCCGATCGCGGTCAGCGCGCCAGTGTCCGAGCAAAGCCGCGCAGCCGCTTCGCACAAGCCGCTTCGCACGGCCATCGCCCTTGCGTGCGCCGCGTTGATCGCGTGGCTGCTTTTCGGCTACCAGCACCGTCCGGCAAGCGACGAACCGGCGGCGCTCTCATCGGCGGCTCCCGTGCAATCGACGCCGCCCGCAATGGTCGAAACGACGCGCATCGTCGCGCACGCGGCTTCAGGCGTCGAAGCTAAGGCCGTTGCCGCGGAACCAGCGCCCGCTAGCGCGCTTCAGGCGGCATCGCACGTGGACAACAGCGCCGCGCCACCGGTCGAGACCCATGTCGGCGTCCGCCACGCGGGCATGAAGTGGCGCAGCGTCGCGCGCACCGTTTCGACCTCGCCGGTCAACACGTCGCGCCGGCAAGCGCACGCGCGCGTGGCGGCGTCGGTGGCGTCGGTGGCGCAGGGCAAGCGTGCATCCCACATTGCGACGGCGCACGGCAGACAGACCATTGCGCGAGCCGGCGAGCCGCGCCACAACGCATCCGCCAGCGCGACGAACGGGCCCAACGCGATGAACGTCGAGGCGCTCTACGCCGTGCTTCAGCACTCGCCGACGCTCGACAGCAACGCCGTGTCGCGAGCGGACCACCGTTCGGCCGACGCCCCCTCGAACTAGTCAGGACGGCCCGCGCCGCCCGCCAACCTTATCGGCATCACGCCAACATGAAGCACTCACGTTTTATCCGTACCGCGACGCTCGCTGTCGCTCTGTCTGTCCTCGGCGCGTTCGCCAGCGCGTTCGCTGCGCCCGTCGCAAACGCCCCGCAAGCGTCGCCCGCGCAACTGCCCGCCGAGGACTTGTCGAACGTGAAAGCGGACGGCTCCGCGCCCACCGCCGGCAATCTGGCCGAATTGCAGGAGCTCGTGCAGGCGGGCAGCGTCACCGAATTGCGCGCCACGCGGAACGCGAGCTACGGCGCGAAGCTCTACTTCCTGCCGAAGGACATGGTCTACTACGTCGCGCTTCAGCAGGAAACGCAGTTGTGGCGCGTGGTCAAGACACAAGACGCCAGCCGCGCCGAGGCGCTCTACGCGCAGTTCGCGCGCAAGAGCTACGAACTCGCGGACGGCGAAATTCGCCGCGCGCAGTTGCAGGCGCAGACGGCGCTGCTCGAACGCGTGATCGCGGTGTCGTCGAACCGGGCGAGCCGCTTGTCCGCGGATCTCGCGCTCGCGCAGCAGCAGGACTCGCAGGTGTCCGAGCGTCAGCAGAAGCTGCAAGCGGAATCCGCCGCATTGCAAACCGACAAGCTCGAAGCGGAACGCAAGCTGCGCGCGCTGCAGCAGCAGGTCGAGCAGCTTCAGCGCGCGACCGAGGCAGGTCTGACGTCCGCGCCGCCGACACCGCTGCGCTGATCGCAAGCAAAAAAAGCACAAGGCCCGCTCGATGCAGCGGGCCTTGTGCTTTTGCACGGAAGAAACCGCGCGCCTAGAACCGCGTTTCGCGCGCCACGCGCAGGAACGTATCGAGAAGCGGCGTGCAATCGAGCAGTTCGTCGCCGCCCGCGCGATGAAACTCCGGGTGCCACTGCACGCCGACTACGAACGGCGCCTTGCGATAACGCACCGCCTCGATGATCCCGTCCGACGACGACACCGCCTCGATGTTCAGATCGCGGCCGAGCGTCCGCACGGCCTGATGGTGGATCGAATTGACGATTGCTTCGCGCTGGTTCGGGAACATGTTGACGAGCGACGAGCCGTCCGGAAACCGGATGGAGTGACGGTGCTGGTCGTAATGCTCGTTGACGTGGATGCCGGCAGTCGGGACGTCGGTGGCGATGTCGCCGTACAGCGTCCCGCCGAATGCCACGTTGATCAGTTGACAGCCACGGCACACGCCGAGCACCGGCTTGCCGGATTCGACGAACTCGTGCAGCAGTTCCAGTTCGTACATGTCGCGCACGCGGTCGCCGGGCCATTCCGGGCGCGTGGTCACTTCCTCGTACGACTGCGGCGAGACGTCCGCGCCGCCTTGCAGCAGCAAGCCGTCGAGATGTTTCGCGTAGTCACGCAGGCGGATATTGCTCGGATGCAGCATGCCCTGATGACCGACCGTCGGAATCATGAACACCAGCACGTCGCGCGACATGACCCAGTGCGCGATGGATTCCTCGAGATACTGCAACGTCTTGCCGCGCAAGCCCTTCGCGCCCGGCTCCGGATGAAAGATGCGCGCCGAGACGCCGATGCGCAGCGTGCGCTGCGTGATGCGCTGCCCGGCCCGGTCGAAGATTTGCCGCGCCCGCGCCGCGACGATGCGGCCGAACACCGACCACGCCGAATCGGACGTCTTCAGATAGGCGGGCTGTGCCGCCGTCGTCTCGGCGGCGGACTGCGGCGGAATGGGCGGCGGATTGAACTTGCCGAAATCCGGCGCGGCGGTGAATTCCGGAGGCAGCCCGGTGGCGGGCCGCGAGAGCGCGGCTTCGGCCTGGACCTCCGCCTCGGCCTCTAATGCAGCCTCGGCTTGCAGCACGGCTTCGGCCTGCGTGCTTTGCGCCTCGGCTTCGGTGGCGGCTTCGAGGTTCTGCGCGAGGCTCGTCTTGGCGTCGACACGTTCGGCGCGTGCCGGACTCGCCGCACTCGCCGGACTGACCGGACTTGCCGCGCGAGCCGCGGCTTCCTGCGCAGCGGTCGCGCTCGCCACAGGGGCGCGCGCATCGCGGGCGGTTTGCTGCGCCTCTTCGCGCCGCGCCGCGTTGCGGTCCACGGGCTCGACGGTGGACGCGCTCGAAGGCGCATCCGTCGATGCGCGCGCGCTCGCCTGCGCGGCGGCGGATGCGTCCGCGCCCCGCGACGCCGCCGCGTTGGAAATGTCGTTATTGCCGGTGATGCCCGAGTCGTTCGACGTGTTCTTTTCGCTCATCCCGATGTCAGGCGCACAAAAGCGCCACTAGGAGAATGGAGAGGCTTCGATTATCCGCCCATCGAACGCGGTGAAGCAAACCAGCACACATTTGCTCACATTATCGCGAGCGATGTCACGCGCTCAGTGAGCGTGCTCAGTGATCGTGCTCAATGATCGCGCGGTTCCTGCAGCGTCTCGCGCAACGCGATCTGCAGGGTCGCGTGGATCTTCACGCACCAGCGCCACAAGACGGTCAAAAGGAGCGCCACGCAGAGCAGCACGCCGAGCATCAGGCCGAACGGCGGGAGGATGCCGCCCGACAGCGCCGCGACGAGCAGAAAGACGCCGAACATCGCGACAATCGGAATCAGGCCCGAGACGGCCGAGCGGATAGCGTGCGTGAAGCGCCCGGCTTTCGCCGGTTGCACGCTCACTTCCGCGAGCAGCAGCGCGAGCGATTCCAGCTTGCGATACACCGCCACCAGAAACGGCAGCGCAATGACGAGCGCCGCGCTCCACAACACCACGCGCTGCGCGTTGTCCGTTTCCAGCCAGCGCGCGAGATGGCTCGACGCAAACGGCGCCGCATACGATGCACCAAGAAAGATCGCTGCGACGAGCGCCAGATTCACGGCGATCTGAAGCACGATGCGCCTCGTCATCGCGACGAGCGTCGCGCCCTCGGCGGCGGGCGCGAGGCTCGCGAGCCATTGCGAATACGCGCCGAACGTGTGCGCGAGCGGCGCGGGCATCGCGCGCGCGAGACGCAGCGTGAGCGGATCGGCGGCGCGCATCAGATACGGCGTGGAGAGCGTCGTCAGCGCGGAGACGGCCACCGCGATCGGATAGAGAAAACTGCTCGTCACTTTCAGCGACAGCCCGAGCGACGCGATGATGAACGAGAACTCGCCGATCTGCGCGACGCTCATGCCGACGCGCATCGCGGTGCGTCCGTCCTTGCCCGCGAGAAAGCTGCCGAGCCCGCACGACACGATCTTGCCGAGCACCACCGCCACCGTGATGACGCCGATCGGCCACGCGTAATCGACGAGCACCGACGGATTGAGCAGGAGCCCGATGGTCACGAAGAAGATCGCGGAGAACATGTCGCGCACCGGCGCGATCAGATGCTCGATGCGCGCGAGGTGCTTCGATTCGGCCATGATCGCGCCGATCAAAAACGCGCCGAGCGCAATCGAATAATCCAGCTTGACGACCAGCAGACAGAAGCCGAAGCAGAAGCCCAGCACCGTGACGAGCAGCATCTCGTCGCTTTTCGAACGCGCCACGTAATCGAGCGCGCGGGGCACCACCACGATGCCGACCACGAGCGACACCGTCATGAAGAGCAGCAGCTTGCCGAGCGTCACGGCCGCCACGCCCGCGCTCACCGAACCCGTCTGGGCGATGCCCGACAGCAGCACGAGCATCGCGATGGCGAGAATGTCCTCGACGATCAAAATACCGAACACGAGTTGCGCGAAGCCCTCGCCTTTCAGGCCGAGTTCCGAGAGCGCCTTCACGATGATCGTGGTCGACGAGATGGCGAGCATCGCGCCGAGAAAGAGCGAATCCATCGCGCTCCAGCCGAACCAGCGGCCGATTTCATAGCCGATCCAGATCATCAGCACGATCTCGGACAGCGCCGCGACGAACGCCGTCGCGCCGACGCGAAAGAGCTTGCGCAGGCTGAATTCGAGCCCGAGCGAAAACATCAGGAACACGACGCCCAGTTCGCCGAGCGTCTGAATGGTGGCTTCGTCGTTGATGAGTTGGAACGGCGGCGTGTACGGCCCGATGATGACGCCCGCGACGATGTAGCCCAGCACGACCGGCTGTCGCAGGCGATGAAACAGCACCGTCACGACGCCCGCGATCGCCATGATGACGGCGAGATCCTGAATGAAGCCGATCGCGTGGTGCATCGACTGATCCTTACAAGAAGATTATAGGCAGTCGATGTTACAGCAGGAGATGCGCCGCCGTCGAAAACAAACGCCCGCTACGGTGAGCGGGCGTGGCAGGCGAGAAGCGTGGAACGATCAGACCGCCGCTTCGTTCTCCTCGCCGGTGCGGATGCGGATCACGCGCTCGACGTCGGCCACGAAGATCTTGCCGTCGCCGATCTTGCCGGTGCGCGCCGCGCCGATGATCGCGTCGATGACCTGATCGGTCTGATCGTTCGCGACGACGACTTCGATCTTCACCTTCGGCAGGAAGTCCACCACGTACTCCGCACCACGATAGAGCTCGGTGTGCCCTTTCTGGCGCCCGAAGCCCTTGACTTCCGTGACCGTCAAGCCCGTCAGCCCGACTTCGGCAAGCGCCTCGCGAACTTCGTCGAGCTTGAACGGTTTGATGATGGCGGTGATGCGTTTCATGGCGGACCTCGCTTCGGAAAACAGACGGTTCAGGAAAAGTGTCGTCGCTTGCGCGACCGATGCCTTCGATTCTAGCCGCCTTTCATCGAGTCATCGGCCCGGTTAACCGCGACTTGCGCTCACTCGCTCTCCGGCACGCGTTCGAGATCGTTGAGCCACACCGTTGCCTGCGAATCGCTCGGCGCGCGCCAGTCGCCGCGCGGCGAAAGCGAGCCACCCGAGCCTACTTTAGGTGCATTCGGTATGCAGGACCGCTTGAACTGGCTCGTGCGGAAGAACCGGTCGAGGAAGATGCGCAGATTCTTGCGGATATCCGCGAGCCCGTACTGATTGCGCGCGACGTTCGGACCTTCCGGCCACGCGCCCGCCTCGCGGTCGCGCCATGCCGTGAACGCGAGGAACGCGACCTTCGACGGCGCGAAGCCGAAGCGGACCGTGTAGTAAAGGTTGAAGTCCTGCAACTCGTACGGCCCGATCACGCTCTCCGTCTTCTGTTCGAGCGCGCCGCTCGCCTTGCCCGGGATCAGCTCGGGGCTGATGTCCGTGGCGAGGACGTTCTCCAGCACGTCGCTGCCCGCATCGCCGATCTGGCCCGACTCCGCGACCCACCGCACCAGATGCGTAATGAGCGTCTTCGGCACGCTCGCGTTGACGTTGTAGTGCGACATGTGATCGCCGACGCCGTACGTGCACCATCCGAGCGCAAGCTCGCTCAGATCGCCCGTCCCGACGACGATCGCGTTATGAAAATTCGCGAGCCTGAAAAGATGGCTCGTGCGCTCGCCGGCCTGCACGTTCTCGTACGTGATGTCGTATTGCTGATTGTCCTCGCTATGCGGATGGCCGATATCGGCGAGCATCTGCGTGCAGCTCGGACGAATGTCGATTTCCTCCGCCGTGCAGCCGATCACTTCCATCAACTCGCGCGCCTGCCTGAGCGTGCGCTCGCTCGTCGCGAAGCCCGGCATCGTGTAGGCGAGGATGTTCGAGCGCGGCAGGCCGAGACGGTCCATCGCTTTCGCGCACACGAGCAGTGCATGCGTCGAGTCGAGTCCGCCGGACACGCCGATGACGACCTTCGAAATGCCCGACGAGCGCAGCCGTTGCAGCAGCGCCTGCACCTGGATGTTGTAGACCTCGTTGCATCGCGCGTCGCGGCGGGCGGCATCCGCCGGCACGTACGGGAAACGCTGCACGCGCCGTTCGAGCGGCAAGGTGCCGTCCACGGGCGCCGGCAAATCGAATTCGACCACGCGGAACTGGGCGACTTCGTCGGCGTGCCGCTGCGTCGATCGGCCGAACGTGGTTTGCCGCATGCGTTCGCGCGAGAGGCGTTCGAGATCCACATCGGCGAAGATGATGTGCGACTCGCCCGAGAATCGCTCGGATTCCGCCAGCATCTCGCCGTTCTCGTAAATCAGGCCCTGCCCGTCCCATGCGAGATCCGTGGTCGATTCGCCCTCGCCCGCCGATGTGTAGAGATATGCGGCGATACAGCGCGCGGACTGCTGCCCGACCAGCTGATGCCGATACGCCGACTTGCCCACGACGATATTCGACGCCGACAGATTGACGAGCACCGTCGCGCCCGCGAGCGCCGCGAACGACGACGGCGGAATGGGCACCCACACGTCCTCGCAAATCTCGACGTGGAAGCGGAAAAGCGGCAAGTTCTTGATCTGGAACAGCAGCGACGCGCCGAAGGGCGCTTCCTGTCCGCACAGCGAGACGGTATGCGTGGTCGCGGCATCGGCGGGGCTGAACTGCCGTGCTTCGTAGAACTCGCCGTAGTTCGGCAGATAGCTCTTCGGCACGACGCCGCGAATGACGCCGTCCGCGATCACGACCGCGCAGTTGAAGAGCTTGTGCTCGATGAGCAGCGGCATGCCGACGATCATCGCGACCTTGAGCGACTTCGATGCATCGACGATGCTTTGCAGCGCGTCCTTGCACGCGTCGAGCAAGGCGCGCTGATGAAAGAGATCGTCGCAGCTATAAGCGGACAACCCTAGCTCGGGAAACGCGACGAGCACCGCGCCGCGCGCCGCCGCCTGCTTTGCGAGTTCGATGGTCCCGGCCGCGTTGAAAGCGGGGTCCGCGACCTTGCAGTTCGGAATCGCGACCGCGACGCGCGCGAAGTCGTGGCTATACAGATTGAAGAAGTTCTTGCTCATGGTCGTCGTTACCTTCGGCGCGTGGAGCGTTGTTTGGACGTGGGAAGAGCCGCAACGATTATCGCAGTTCTAGCCCTTCTTTCTGAACGGCGTGTGCGCTTCGAGCTCTTCGATGTGCTGATCCATCGCTTCGGTTTCTGCGTCGAGAAAATCGGCGATGGCTTCGCGGAACCGCTCGTCCGCGATCCAGTGCGCGGACCACGTCGGCGTCGGCAAAAGCCCGCGCGACATCTTGTGCACGCCCTGCGCGCCGCCTTCGAAGCGCGCGAGCCGGTGCTCGATGCAATACGCGATGCCCTGCATGTAGCACGTCTCGAAGTGCAGCCCTGAAATAAACTCGCGCGTGCCCCAGTAGCGGCCATACATGACGTCGCCGCCGATCATGTTGAGCGCGCACGCAAGCCGCTGGCCGTCCGCTTCGGCGATCACGAGCAGCATGCTGTCGGGCGCATCCGCATGAATCCGGCCGAAGAATTCGCGCGAGAGATACGGCGCGTTCCAGTGCTCGCGGTACGTGTTCTCGTAGCAGTCATAGAAGAAGTCGAGCGCGCGCTCGTCGATTTGCGCGCCGCGCAGCCACGTGTACGTGACGCCCGCCTCCATCACGCGGCGGCGATCCTGCTTCACCTTCTTGCGCTTGTCGTGGCTCATCGTCGCGAGGAACGCGTCGAAGCTCGCATAACCGTCGCCGGGCAGATTCTCCCAGTGGAACTGCACGCCCTCGCGCAGCATGTAGCCGGCGTCCGTGAGCGCCTCGATGTCCTGCGCATGCGGAAACAAAACGTGCAGCGACGAGATGTCGAGCCGGCGCGTCAGCTCGATCGCGCCGCGCGCCAGCAGCACGCGGTCCTCGTGCTCGGCGGCGATGAGCCGCGGCCCGGTCACCGGCGAAAACGGCACCGCCGACAGCGCCTTCGGGTAATAGCGCAGGCCGTGTCGCTCGAAGGCGTCGGCCCACGCGTGATCGAACACGTATTCGCCGCGCGAATGCGACTTCAGGTAAAGCGGCATTGCGCCCGCAAACTGCCCGCCGCGCTCCAGGATCAGATGATGCGCGCGCCAGCCGGTGCGCTTGACCGCGCATTGCGTCTCTTGCAACGCGGACAAGAAGCCGTGCCGCACGAACGGATTGTCGCCGGCGAGCCGGTTCCAGTCGTCGGCCGGAATGTCGTCGAGCGTATCGACCACATGAATTTCGATCTCGCGATTCAAACAGGCACCCTCGCAGAATGGACCGATGGGCGCTCGCGCGCCCGAAAGCGGCTATTCTCGCGCAAGTCGCGCGAAGGCGTCGGCGTGCTCGCGCGTCTGCATCGGCGATAATGCGCGGCATCGAAGTCTCTGAGCCATGTAAACACGCGATGCCGTGGTTTCTCTATCTGATCGAATGCGACGACGGCAGTCTCTACACCGGCATCGCGACGGATGTCGAAGCGCGCTTCACCGCGCACGTGAGCGGCAAGGGCGCGCGCTATACGCGGGCGAAAAAACCGCTGCGCGTCGTGGCGTCGTTCGAGGTGGCGGGAAGATCGGAGGCATCGCGCGCCGAGTACTGGGTCAAGCGCCTGCCGGTGCAGCAGAAGCGCGCGTTGATCGCGGGCGAACGCACGCTGGACTCGGTGCTGCCGCGCGTCGAAGCCGGCTGACGCCATTCAGACCTTCGCACCGCGCATCAAAACAAAACGCCGCGCGCCCGGCGAGCGGACGGCGGCGTCTGATCACAACGCGGACAAGTTGCGCGCTTACTTCTTGTAATTCGCGATGCCTTCGGTGATTTCCTTGTGCGCGGCGTCGATGCCCGCCCAGCCTTCCACCTTCACCCACTTGCCCTTTTCGAGCGCCTTGTATTGCTCGAAGAAGTGCTTGATCTGATCCTTCAGGAATTCGGGCACGTCGTCCACGGACTTGAGATTCGCCGTCATCGGGCAGACCTTGTCGTGCGGCACGGCGATCAGCTTGGCGTCCACGCCCGATTCGTCGGTCATCTGCAGCATGCCGAGCGCACGCGCGCGCACCACCGAACCCGCGAGCAGCGGATACGGCGTGATGACGAGCACGTCGACCGGATCGCCGTCGCCCGACAGCGTCTGCGGAATGAAGCCGTAGTTGGCCGGATAGCGCATGCCGGTGCCGATGAAACGATCGACGACGAGCAGGCCCATGTCCTTGTCCGCTTCGTATTTGACCGGATCGCTTTGCGCGGGAATTTCGATGATGACGTTGAAATCCTGCGGGAGATCACGGCCGGGAGGTACGTTATTGAAGCTCATGAGCACTCTCTGGAGAAGTTGAGTTCGGAAACGGGGAAATTGCGTGCGGCGCGTTCGGACGCGTCACGAATGGAACGCGGGCGCTGCGAGGTGAGACACTCAGGCATTATAGCCAAAGGCGCCCGGCGGCCCGGGTGCGTGATAATCGATTCGACCAACAGTGAGCGAACGAACCGACAAGGAGACGCGCATGGAGGAAGCGAAGCATTTCATCGGCAACCGATGGATCGCGGCATCGGGCGGAGAGACGATTCCCGTGGTCGATCCATCCGACGGGCAAGTGTTCGCGGAGCTTGCGCGCGGCACGAGCGCGGACATCGACCGCGCCGTGAGCGCGGCGCGCGCCGCGTACGACGGCGTCTGGGGCGCGACGAGCGCAGCCGAGCGCGGCCGCATTCTCGCGCGGCTCTCGATGCTGATCGCCGCGTGCCACGAGGAAATCGCGCAGATCGAAGCGCGCGACACCGGCAAGCCGCTCAAGCAGGCGCGCGCCGATGCGACCGGCATCGCGCGCTATTTCGAGTTCTACGCGGGCGCCGCCGACAAGCTGCACGGCGAGACGCTGCCGTATCAGTCCGGCTTCACGGTGCTCACCATCCGCGAGCCGCATGGCGTCACCGGGCACATCGTGCCGTGGAACTATCCGCTGCAGATCTTCGGGCGCAGCGTCGGCGCGGCGCTCGCCACCGGCAACGCGTGCGTCGTGAAGCCCGCCGAGGACGCGTGCCTCTCGCTGTTGCGCGTCGCCGAACTCGCCGCCGAAGCGGGCCTGCCCGATGGCGCCCTCAACATCGTCACCGGCTACGGCCACGAAGCGGGCGCGGCGCTCGCGCGTCATCCGGGCATCGATCACATTTCGTTCACGGGCTCCCCCGCGACGGGCGCGGCCGTCACCAAGATGGCCGCCGACAACCACGTGCCCGTCACGCTGGAGCTGGGCGGCAAGTCGCCGCAGATCGTTTTCGCCGATGCCGATTTCGACGCCGCCCTGCCCGTGCTCGTCGCGGCCATCGTGCAGAACGCGGGGCAGACTTGCTCGGCGGGCAGCCGCGTGCTGATCGAGCGCGCGGCTTACGAGCCGCTCATCGACCGGTTATCAACGGCGTTCGCTGCGCTGAAGGTCGGCCCGAGCAAGCTCGATCTGGACTGCGGCCCGCTCATCAGCGCGAAGCAGCAGCAGCGCGTGTGGGACTTTCTCTCCGATGCGCAGCACGACGGCATCGCGATGGCCGCGCATGGCGAAGTCGTCGCCGATGCGCCCGAAGCGGGCTTCTATCAGGCGCCGACGCTTTTGCGCGACGTGCCGCCGACGCATCGTCTCGCGCGCGAGGAAGTGTTCGGCCCGGTGCTCGCCGCGATGCCCTTCGACGACGAAGCCGACGCGCTCAGGCTCGCGAACGGCACGGACTACGGCCTCGTCGCGGGCATCTGGACACGCGACGGCGCGCGGCAGATGCGTCTTGCGCGCCGCGTGCGCTCGGGGCAGGTGTTCATCAACAACTATGGCGCGGGCGGCGGCGTCGAACTGCCGTTCGGCGGCGTCAAGCATTCGGGACACGGACGCGAGAAAGGCTTCGAGGCGCTGTATGGCTTCACGACGCTCAAGACTATTGCCATCAAACACGGATAAAAGGAGACGACATGCGACTGCAAGGCAAAACGGTGATCGTGACGGGCGCGGGCTCGGGTTTCGGCGAAGGCATTGCGAAGACGTTTGCGCGTGAAGGGGCGAACGTGGTGGTCAACGATCTGAACGGCCCGGCGGCCGAACGCGTGGCGAGCGAGATCGCGCTCGGGTCGTCGTCATCGGCGACGCATGGACGCGCGATCGCGGTCACGGGCGACGTCACGAAGCGCGAGGACTGGCAGGCGCTTTTCGATGCCGCGATTCAGGACTTCGGCAGCGTGCAGGTGGTCGTGAACAATGCGGGCACGACGCACCGTAACAAGCCGGTGCTGGATGTCACCGAAGCCGAGTTCGACCGCGTGTATGCGGTGAACGTGAAGAGCATCTACTGGAGCGTCGAGCAGTTCGTGCCTTACTTTCGCGAGCAAGGCGGCGGTGCGTTCATCAACATTGCATCGACGGCGGGCGTGCGGCCGCGTCCCGGCCTCGTCTGGTACAACGGCAGCAAGGCGGCGGTGATCGTCGCGAGCAAGGCGCTGGCGGTGGAACTGGGCCCGGACCGCATTCGCGTGAACTGCATCAATCCGGTGATGGGCGAGACAGGGTTGCTGTCCGAATTCATGGGCATGGAGGATACGCCGGCGAATCGCCAGAAGTTTCTCGCGACGATTCCGCTCGGGCGCTTGTCGACGCCGCAGGATATTGCGAATGCCGCGCTTTATCTGGCTTCGGATGATGCGGAGTTTATTACGGGGGTGGCGTTGGAGGTGGATGGGGGGAGGTGTGTTTGAGGGTTAGGTGGGGGGTGCACGGTGCCGGGCTTGCATCGCACGCTGCGCGGCAGCGGTGTGAGCCTGCGCAAGCGCCCTGCTAGTGCGAGTGCGTGGACTCCGTAGCCAGCAAGTGGAACTTGGCACCATCGAACGTATAGTAATAGGTCCCATGCTCACGGCTTTCGTTACGACTCCCTCGAACGATCACAAGGCAGCTATTCGCGCGATATTCCAGTGGCTCTGTCACATCAACCGGCCAGTCAGACACGGTAAACGGCAGAGACGTGACCCGTCCTGAGGACTTGTCGATGACCGCCGCCATGACACAAGCAGAACCGCAGCCCCACTCCGCAATCACGTAATGGCCCGCGAAGTTGGCGCGGCCTTTAGCGGCATCGCGAAGCACGCTACGATACTTGCGCACTCGAGCATCGGCAAAGTTCAAGGTCGGCTGTCTCGACGTCGACTGCGCGTGGGCTGCGCAGTCCTCGAAAGCTGGAACCTTTCGCGCATGGGTGATGCTCGACGCAGCCATGAGCACGCAGGCGACGACCACTTTTAGAACTGGACGCATGCTCAATACCAGTGATGACGTTTCCAGAAGTCGCGAGCATTGGACGCTGTGCGATAGCGTCCATAAATATAGTGGATCCCGCCCTGGCATTCTTCGACAGCAATACCAAACGACGCTTCGCCGTGCGGGTTCAGGTTGTACTGCGCCCGAAGTAACTGAAACAGCCCGCGCGCGGAGGAGTCGCCATTCCTGGCGCCAACGATTCCGGCCGATTCCTGCGCCATGATCCATAGCAGATCATCGAAATCCACTGCCGCGATATGCTCCTCCCGCATCGCGTCTCTGAGCGCCATTTGCACGTGCAACGGCACGACGCTGACTGGCTTCTCCTGCCAGCCGCGCTTTTTTGTCTTCTGCTGTCGATGGCCGTGCGAATGCTTCACGGTTCTCTCTTCGTGCGGTCCGTGACGTCCTGAAATCATTTTGTTTTCCTAATCATCTGGCCGCAGCACCATAACACTAAACTCACGGCGCCCAGGTCACGATGTTTGCTACTTTTTGTCGACGCCAATCGCTACGCGTCCGAACCACTACCTGCTCCGCCAGCGACAGAAAGGCGGCCGACCCTCGCTCAGAAAAAAGCATGCGCAGGAAAAAACACCGCCGCACCGGAACAATGCAAGCCCCATGCCGCATGCACCAAATAGGGTCCCGAGCCGATCCGCACCTACCAGACCAGCGCAACACCATCCCCCGCAAACCCCCGCCAGCCTTGATCCAAGCCCCCATTGGCATACCCCTTGCAATTCCTTCCCCGCCGGTCAGCCGTCAACCACGTCAAAAGACCCGCCTCATCTCTGCTCCGCACGGAGCGACACAACATATCGGCAAGGGGAACACATCAATGAAACGACGCAGTCTGCTGAAGCTCGGTTCCATGTCGGGCGCGCTCGCCCTCGCTGGCCAGCTTCCCATCTCCAAAGCGCAAGCTGCCGATACCGGCCCGATCAAGGTCGGCGTGCTGCATTCGCTCTCCGGCACCATGGCGATCTCCGAGACATCGCTCAAGGACACCGCGCTCATGACCATCGCCGATATCAACAAGAACGGCGGCGTGATGGGCCGGCAGCTCGAAGCCGTCGTCGTCGATCCCGCTTCCAACTGGCCGCTGTTCGCCGAGAAGGCGCGTCAGCTTCTCACGCAGGACAAGGTCGCCTGCGTGTTCGGTTGCTGGACGTCCGTGTCGCGCAAGTCCGTGCTGCCGGTGTTCGAGGAACTCAACGGCCTGCTCTTCTATCCCGTGCAGTACGAAGGCGAAGAGATGTCGCGCAACGTGTTCTACACCGGGGCCGCGCCGAACCAGCAGGCCATTCCCGCTGTCGAGTATCTGATGGGACCGGAAGGCGGCAGCGCCAAGCGCTTCTTCCTGCTCGGCACCGACTACGTGTACCCGCGCACGACCAACAAGATCCTGCGCGCCTTCCTCCATTCGAAAGGAGTCAAGGATGCAGATATTCAGGAGGTCTACACACCGTTCGGACATAGCGACTATCAGACCATCGTCGCGAACATCAAGACCTTCTCGCAAGGGGGAAAGACCACGGTCGTCTCGACGATCAACGGGGATTCGAACGTTCCGTTCTACAAGGAACTCGGCAATCAAGGGCTGAAAGCGACGGACGTGCCGGTGGTCGCATTCTCCGTCGGCGAAGAAGAGCTGCGCGGCATCGACACGAAGCCGCTCGTCGGCCATCTCGCCGCATGGAACTACTTCATGTCGGTCAAGAACCCGAACAACAAGAAGTTCGAGACACAGTTCGCCGAATGGGTGAAGACGCAGAACCTGCCGGGCGGCGACAAGCGCGTGACGAACGATCCGATGGAAGCGACCTTCGTCGGCATCCACATGTGGAAGCAGGCCGTCGAGAAAGCGAAGAGCACGGACGTGGACAAGGTGCGGACCGCCATGATCGGCCAGAGCTTCGCCGCGCCTTCGGGCTTCACGCTCACGATGGACGGCAATCATCATCTGCACAAGCCGGTGATGATCGGCGAGATTCGCGGCGACGGTCAGTTCAATGTCGTATGGAAAACGAAGACCGCGATTCGCGCGCAGCCGTGGAGCCCCTATATCGCGGGCAATCAGGGCAAGCCGGATGTCGTCAGCTCGATTCCGTCGTTCTTGCGGCGCTCGCGCGTGCGTGTCGCCTGAGCCTGAGGCACCGATACATGAAGCAAGGCCGCGCGTGACCGAACGTTGCGCGCGGCCGTTCGAGTCTCATCAGAAAGGCCCTTATGAACGGCTCCGTTGTGCTTCCCTTCTTGCGTGCGATGCTCGTGCTGTGCATCGCGCTTACGCCGTTCACCGCGCACGCGCTTAGCGCCGACGAACTCGCGCCGCTTGCAGGCGATGACTATCAGGCCAAGTCCGCCGCCATCGACAAGCTCATCGCGAATGCGGATGCACCTTCTGTCGCCGTCCTCAATGCGCTCGCGGACGGTTCGCTCGTCGCCACCGATAACGGCCACGTCTATGTGCAGACCGACGAGGGCAACAAGGACGCCATCACAGGCAAGATCGCGGAAGCGCCCGATGCGCAAGCGATCACACTGAACAACCAGTTGCGCACGAAAGTGGCGGGCGCCCTGTCGGGCCTTCAACTCGCATCGCCGGACCTGGCCAAGCGCCGTGAAGCGGTGACCGCGCTGTTGAAGAACCCTGACGCGTCGATGAAGCCGCTCATCGATCGCGCCCGCGCCGCCGAGACCGACGCCGAGTTGAAGAAGCGCCTCGACACGCTCTGGGCGATGACCGCGCTGCATGATCCCGATGTGAACAAGCGCCTCGAAGCCGCTCGACTTGTCGCAGCGCGGCATGACCTCGACATGTATGAGTTGCTGCGCCCCATCGTCGCGAAGAAGAGCGATGGCAGCTTCAATGAACCCGATGAACGCGTGCGCGCGGCGGCGCAGACCGGTATCGAAGCCCTCGACTCCATCCAGCGCCGCAGTGAAATCGCGGGCACGCTGTTCGCCGGTCTATCGCTCGGCAGCGTGCTGCTGCTGGCCGCATTGGGACTGGCGATCACGTACGGCCTGATCGGCGTCATCAATATGGCGCACGGCGAATTCCTGATGATCGGCGCTTATGCAACCTATGTCGTGCAGAACCTCGTGCAGCATTACGCGCCCGCGGCGTTCAACTGGTATCCGCTCTTCGCGGTGCCCGCGTCGTTCGTTGCGGCGGCGCTCGTCGGCATCGTGCTGGAAAGGCTCGTGCTGAAGCACCTCTATGGGCGGCCGCTCGAAACGCTGCTGACGACCTTCGGCATCAGCCTCATACTCATTCAAGCGACGCGAACGATCTTCGGCGCGCAGAACGTGCAGGTCACGAATCCTTCGTGGATGAGCGGCGGCGTCGCGGTGATGCAGAACCTGATCCTGCCGTATAACCGCCTGACGATTCTCGCGTTCTCGCTCGCCGTGGTGCTGATTGCATGGGCCGTGTTGACGCGCACACGCCTCGGCCTCTTCGTGCGCGCCGTCACGCAGAATCGCCGCATGGCCGCGTGCGTCGGCGTGAAGACCGCGCGCGTCGATTCGTATGCGTTCGCGTTCGGCGCGGGCATCGCCGGGCTCGGCGGATGCGCGCTCTCGCAGATCGGCAACGTGGGCCCTGACCTCGGGCAGAGCTACATCATCGATTCGTTCATGGCCGTGGTGCTCGGCGGCGTAGGCCAGCTCGCGGGCACCGTGATCGGCGGCTTCGGGCTCGGTCTCGTCAACAAGGCGATCGAGCCGTTCTGGGGCGCGGTGCTCGCGAAGATCGCGGTGCTCGTGCTGATCGTGCTGTTCATCCAGAAGCGTCCGCAGGGCATGTTCGCCCTGAAGGGCCGCAGCGCGGAGGCCTGAACCATGACCGCCTCGACCAACATCAGCGCAAATTTGGACGTCACGCCGCAACCGGATGCAAGCGCCGCGCACGCAGGCTTCGCGCTCGGCCTGCCGCCGCGCGCCGCGCTGTTGCCGCGCAACGGCTGGCTCGCGTTGCTGGCGCTCATCGTTGCAATGGGCATCTGCGTGCCGCTCTCGGCGCTCGTGCTGCCGGAAACGAGCGCGTTCCATTTGTCGGCTTACGCGATGACGCTTGTCGGCAAGCTCATGTGCTATGCGATCGGCGCGCTCGCACTCGATCTCGTCTGGGGTTATTGCGGCATTCTGAGCCTGGGCCACGCGCTGTTCTTCGCGCTCGGCGGCTATGCAATGGGCATGTACCTGATGCGCTCCATCGGACGCGAAGGCACGTATCAAAGCGATCTGCCGGACTTCATGGTGTTTCTCGACTGGCACGCGCTGCCGTGGTACTGGCAAGGCACGGAGCATCTCTGGTACGCGCTCTTGCTCGTCGTGCTCGTGCCCGGCGTGCTGGCCTGGGTCTTCGGCTTCTTCACGTTTCGCTCGCGCGTGAAGGGCGTGTATCTGTCGATCATCACGCAGGCCATGACCTTCGCCGCGATGCTGCTTTTCTATCGCAACGAAACGGGCTTCGGCGGCAATAACGGCTTCACGGATTTCAAGCGCATCGCGGGCTTTCCGATCACGCATGCGGGAACACGCACGGTCCTCTTCCTCATCACGTTCGCGGTGCTCGTGCTCGCGTTCCTCGTGGCGCGCTGGATCGTCACGTCGAAGCTCGGGCGCGTGGTGACCGGCGTGCGCGATGGCGAAGCGCGGCTCATGTTTCTCGGCTATAGCCCGCTCGCCTACAAGCTCTTCATCTGGACCGTATCGGCCGTGCTGTGCGGCATCGCGGGCGCGCTGTACGTGCCGCAAGTCGGCATCATCAATCCGAGCGAGATGTCGCCCGCCAACTCCATCGAAATGGCGATCTGGGTCGCGGTCGGCGGACGCGGGACACTCATCGGGCCGATCATCGGCGCGTTCGCCGTCAATGGCGCGAAGAGCTTTTTCACGGCGTATTTCGCGGAATACTGGCTCTTCTTCCTCGGGCTTATCTTCACACTGGTGCCGCTCTTGTTGCCGAACGGAATCATGGGTCTTATCGGACTCGCCCGCCGCAAGACGCAAGGAGGCGCCGCAGAATGACCGCCTATCACGCATTGATCGTCGACTTGCCGCCGATTCCTCAGCCGCCCGGTGTGAATGAGCCGGGGCACAAGAACATCAACGTCAACTCCGGACTCGGCCATGTGCTCAAGCCCGGCGAGATCGATGTATCGCATGGAACGATTCTCTATCTCGAAGACGTGACCGTCAGTTTCGACGGCTTTCGCGCGCTCAACAAGCTCACGCTGTCCATCGACGTGGGCGAGTTGCGCTGCGTGATCGGCCCCAACGGCGCGGGCAAGACCACGATGATGGACGTCATCACCGGCAAGACGCGGCCCGACGACGGCCGCGTGTTTCTCGGGCAGACGTTCGATCTCACGCGCATGTCCGAGCCCGTGATCGCGCGCACGGGCATCGGCCGCAAGTTTCAGAAGCCGACTGTCTTCGAGAATCATCCTGTGTGGGAGAACCTCGAACTCGCGATGAAGACGGACAAGCGATGGTTCGCGTCGTTGCGCGCGCGGCTGGATCGCGCGGCGCAGGCGCGCATCGAAGAGACGCTCGAACTGATTCGCTTGGAGCATCAGGCGACGCGGCTTGCCGGCGAGTTGTCGCATGGACAAAAGCAGCGCCTCGAAATTGGCATGTTGCTCATGCAGCAGCCCGCCCTGCTCTTGCTCGATGAACCCGCTGCCGGCATGACCGATCACGAAACCATGGAACTCGCGGAATTGCTGAACACGCTACGGGGTTCATGTTCGATGATGGTGGTCGAGCACGACATGGAGTTCGTCGCGGCGCTCGCGGGCGACAGCGGCAAGGTGACGGTCATGGCCGAAGGCAGCGTGCTCGCCGAAGGCACGCTCGATAGCGTGAAGCGCGACGAGGCCGTGATCGAATCGTATCTTGGCCGTTGATACCGGAACCACTCAATGCTCGAAGTCGAATCGCTCAATCAGTATTACGGCGGCAGTCACATTCTGCGCGACGTGAAGATGACGGTGCCCGAGGGCAAACTCACCGTGCTGCTCGGCCGTAACGGCGTCGGCAAGACCACACTGCTGCGCTGTCTCATGGGCGTGGTGCCGTCTAAAAGCGGCAGCATCACATGGCGCGGCGCAAAGATCTCGTCGATGCCCACGCATGCGCGCGTCGCGAGCGGTCTCGCTTATGTACCGCAGGGCCGCGATATCTTCGGGCGTCTGACGGTGGAGGAGAACCTGCTCGTCGGCGCCGCGAGCCGCAAGGCGCCTTCGAAGATTCCCGACCACATCTATGCGCTTTTCCCCGTGCTGCGCGAGATGAAGCATCGGCGCGGCGGCGATCTGTCGGGTGGTCAGCAGCAACAGCTCGCCATCGGCCGCGCGTTGATGAGCCAGCCGCAATTGCTCATTCTCGATGAACCGACCGAAGGCATCCAGCCATCCATCATTCGCGACATCGGCCGAACGCTGCGCCAGCTCGTCGATGAAATGGGCATGACGGTGCTGCTCGTCGAGCAGTATTACGACTTCGCACGCGAGCTGGCGGACCATTATTGGGTGATGAGTCGCGGCGAGATCGTTGCGGGCGGCGAGGGATCGGAGATGGATGCGCATGGAGTGCGCGAGCTGATCGCCGTATGATGGTGGACCGCTCATAACGCATTGCTTCCATGCATCACGAATCTCACGCGGCGCTCGCTCATCCGGATGTCTGGCGCGGCACGCTCGAACTCGGCTTTGCCCGGCAGCATGACCGCACGGTATGCGCGCATCGCAAGCATGAAGGTCCGCTGCGCGTGCAACGGCCGCTCTATCCCGAAGGCGATATCTGCCACGCGGTGATCGTGCATCCGCCGGGCGGCGTCGCGGGTGGCGATCGCCTATCCGTCGATGTAAAGCTCGGCGAAGACACGCATGCGGTCATCACGACACCCGGCGCGACCAAGTGGTACAAGGCGAACGGCAAGCTCGCGACACAGCGTATCGACGTTCATCTCGGGCGACACGCGAAGCTCGACTGGCTTCCGCAGAACAACATCGTGTTCGAATCGTCGAACGTGGAGCTTGCGTTCAATGTCACGCTCGACGAAGGCGCAACGGCCATCGGCTGGGATGCGATGCTGCTCGGCCGCGCCGCCGCCGGCGAACGCTGGACGCAGGGGCGCATCAGGGCGGTGTCGCGTATCGCATATAGCGATGGACGTACGCTGTGGTTCGAGCGCGCGCTGATCGATGCGAGCGATCCCTTGCGCGATGCATCGCAAGGACTCGCGGGCTATCCCGCCTATGGCACGCTATGGGCCATCGGACCCGCATGCGACGACGCGTTGGCCGAGGCGCTCACCGCGCAGTTGCCGTTCGATGACGAGATGCGCGCGGGGGCATCGTGCGTGGCGCCGGGCGTATTGATCGTGCGCGCCATCAGCCGTTCGATGGAGCCGCTGCAACGCGCGTTGACCGATTGCTGGACCGAGCTTCGTCCGCTTGTGCATGGCGTGGCTGCGCGGCCGCTCAGGTTGTGGACCACTTGAGCACGCACCATGACGGCGCACGAGCGCGCCCCGCGTGTGTGCGCAAGGCCGCGTGACCAGCCAGGCATCGCATATGGCATAAGGCTTCAGCGTCGATGGCACGGCTCTCGCTTTAGAGCACGGCTCCAAGAGCCGCGCATGCGACGCGGCCGTCACAAAGCCTGGAGGATCATTCATGCCGAAGCTCTTCTTCCGTGCGCGACGCACCGCACTCGCCGCGGTCGCCCTCACGCCGCTTTTCGCCTTTACTGTGCCGGCACACGCCGACGCGCTCGATACCATCGCCAAGAGCGGCACCCTGCGCGTGGCCGTGCCCGAAGACTATCCGCCGTTCGGCTCGGTCGGCGCCGACATGCAGCCGCAAGGCTATGACGTCGACATGGCCGCATTGCTCGCCAAGTCTATGAAGGTCAAACTCCAGCTCGTGCCCGTGAACAGCGCGAACCGCATTCCGTATCTCACGACGAACAAGGTCGATCTGGTGATCTCGTCGCTCGGCAAGACACCTGAGCGAGAGAAAGTGCTGGACTTCTCGACGCCTTATGCGCCCTATTTTCAAGGGGTTTTTGGTCCCGCCGACATCAAGGTGAGCGGTCCGGCCGATCTCACCGGCAAGACCGTGGGCGCGACGCGCGGCGCGCTGGAGGAGATTGCGCTGTCGCAAATGGCGCCGAACGCCACCATCAAACGCTTCGAAGACAACAACGCGACCATCTCCGCATTTCTCTCGGGACAGGTTCAGTTGATCGCGGCGGGCAATATCGTCGCCGCGGCGATCCTTGCGAAGAATCCGCCGCGTCGGCCCGAAGCGAAGTTCATCATCAAGGATTCGCCCTGCTTCGTCGGCATGAACAAGAACGAGCCGCGCTTATTGGCCAAGGTCGACGACACCATCGCGCAGGCGAAAAAGGACGGCACGCTCAACGCCATGTCGAAGAAGTGGTTCGGCCAGCCGCTGCCTGCCAGTCTGTAACGCAAGGCGCTACATCGCATGGCCTATCAACTGGAATTCGCCGACTTCGCGAACTACGCGGGCATGTTTGCGAGCGGCGCGGCGACGACGCTTGCGCTGACCGCCATCTCGACCGCGCTTGGCGTATCGCTCGGCGTGGCTGGCGCAGCCGGTCGCGACAGCGATCGCGCGTGGCTGCGTTCGCTCGTCGGCGGCTATGTCGAGGCGATTCGCAACACCCCGTTCATCGTGCAACTGTTCTTCGTGTTCTTCGGGCTGCCCGCGCTCGGCATTCATCTGAGCGAGTACGTCGCGGCCATTATCGCGATGACGTTGAACCTCGGCGCGTATTCCGTCGAGATCATTCGGGCGGGCATCGCGGCGGTGCCGAAGGGGCATCACGAAGCGGCCGCATCGCTCGCGATGTCGCGCAATGAAGCCTTTCGGCATGTCGTGCTGCCACAGGCGCTCGCCAAGGTCTTTCCCGCGCTCACGAGCCAGATCGTCATCACGATGCTCGGCTCCGCCGTGGTCTCGCAGATTTCCGTGCCCGATCTGACGTATGCCGCGAGCTATATCCAGTCGCGCAACTTTCGCGCATTCGAAACGTGCTTTCTCGTCACCGCTTCGTATCTGGCGCTCGCGCTCGTGCTGCGCACGGCGCTCAACGCAGCGGGCAAGCGTCTTTTCATGCACGGCGCAAGCGCCAACGGAAGCCGCGCGCGATGATCGAATTCACCTTCACGCAAATCGTCGAGAACCTACTCTTGGCCGCGCGCTGGACCATCGTGCTGTCGATCGTATCGTTCGTGCTCGGCGGCATCGTCGGCTTCGCGCTTCTGGTGATGCGCGTGTCGAAGTACGAAGTCCTGCGCACGCTGGTGAAGGGCTACATTCAGCTTTTCCAGGGCACGCCGCTTCTGATGCAACTGTTCCTCGTTTTCTTCGGGCTGCCCTTGCTCGGCATCGACGTGTCGCCGTGGCTCGCCGCCACTGTCGGACTCACGCTTTTCACGAGCGCCTATCTCGCGGAGATATGGCGCGGCGCGGTCGAAGCGGTGCCGAAGGGCCAGTGGGAAGCGTCCGCGAGCCTTGCAATGAGCTACTTCGAGCAGCTTCGCCATGTGATTCTTCCGCAGGCCACGCGCATCGCCGTCGGGCCGACTGCCGGCTTCGCCGTGCAGGCGGTGAAGGATACGGCGCTCGTCTCCATCATCGGCTTCACCGAACTCACGAAGGCCGGCACGATGATATCGAACGCGACGTTCCGCCCGTTTCTCGTGTATGGCCTCGTCGCGATCATCTACTTCGTTCTCTGTTATCCGCTGACGCGCTTTGCGCGCACGCTCGAAAGGAAATGGCATGCCGCTCGTTGAAACGCGCAATCTGCACAAGCACTTCGGCTCGAATCAGGTCCTGAAGGGCATCGACTTCACGGTCGAGCGCGGGCAAGTGGTGTCCATCATCGGCAAGAGCGGCTCGGGCAAGAGCACGCTGCTGCGCACGCTCAATGGCCTCGAAAGCATCGACGAAGGCTCGATCGAAATCGACGGCGAGCATATCGACGCGCGCCGCGCCGACTTGCGCGCGCTGCGGCTCAAGGTCGGCATGGTCTTTCAGCAATACAATCTCTTTCCGCATCTCACCGCCGGGCAGAACGTGATGCTGGCGCAAACGGTCGTCAAGAAGATTCATAAGGCGAAGGCGCGCGCGACCGCGCATACGGTGCTGGAACGCGTCGGCCTCGGCGACAAGTTCGATGCCTATCCGGAGCAGTTATCCGGCGGACAACAGCAACGCGTCGCCATTGCGCGCGCGCTGGCGATGAATCCGAGCGTGCTCTTGTGCGATGAAATCACCTCGGCGCTCGATCCCGAACTCGTCGGCGAAGTACTGGCCGTCGTCGAAGACCTTGCGCGCGATGGCATGACGCTCATCATGGTGACGCACGAGATGCGGTTTGCGCGCAACGTGAGCGACAAGGTCGTCTTCATGCATCAGGGACGCGTGTGGGAATCCGGCGCGCCCGAGCAGATCTTCGAGCGGCCCGCGAGCGTCGAGCTGCAACGCTTCATTCAATGACAAGCCCGCTGAAAGCTCGCTCACAAAGCGGCCCGGAAACAGGGAGCAAGTGCTAGCATGACGAAGCCCATCGCCTATAGAACAAGTTCATGAAACTGACGCCTCGCGAAAAGGACAAGCTCCTGATCTTCACGGCGGCGCTGCTCGCCGAACGGCGCCGCGCACGCGGCCTCAAGCTCAATCATCCGGAAGCCGTCGCGTTCATCTCCGCCGCATTGATGGAAGCCGCACGCGATGGCAAGACCGTCGCCGAAGTCATGCATTACGGCACCACGCTGCTCACGCGTGACGACGTCATGGAAGGCGTGCCCGAGATGATCCCCGACATACAGATCGAAGCCACCTTCCCCGATGGCACGAAGCTCGTGACCGTCCATCATCCCATTCCTTGAGACGCACGCGATGATTCCCGGCGAATATCTGATCGACGACGGCGAGCACGAACTCAACGCAGGCCGCGAGACCGTCTCCGTCGTCGTCGCGAACAGCGGCGACCGGCCCGTGCAGGTCGGCTCGCACTATCACTTCTACGAAGTCAACACGGCGCTTCTCTTCGATCGCGAGAAGACGCGCGGCTTTCGGCTGAACATCGCGGCGGGCACCGCCGTGCGCTTCGAGCCGGGACAGGAACGCACGGTCGAACTCGTTGCGCTCGCGGGCGATCGTCACGTGTACGGCTTCAACGGCCTCGTAATGGGCCCACTCTGATCAGGACATCAACGACATGACGCTACGCATCGGCCGCCGCGCATATGCGGAAATGTTCGGCCCGACGACCGGCGACCGCGTGCGCCTTGCGGACACCGATCTCATCATCGAAGTCGAACGGGACTTCACCACGTACGGCGAAGAAGTAAAGTTCGGCGGCGGCAAGGTGATTCGCGACGGCATGGGCCAGTCGCAACGCACGTCCGCCGATGTCGTCGATACCGTCATCACGAATGCGCTCATTCTCGATCACTGGGGCATCGTGAAGGCCGATATCGGCATCAAGAGCGGGCGCATCTTCGCGATCGGCAAGGCGGGCAATCCCGACATTCAGCCGAACGTGACCATTGCGATCGGCGCGGCCACCGAAGTGATCGCGGGCGAAGGCATGATCGTGACCGCGGGGGGCATCGATACGCATATCCACTTCATCAGCCCGCAGCAGATCGACGAGGCACTCGCGAGCGGCGTCACGACGATGCTCGGCGGCGGCACCGGCCCCGCGACGGGCACGAACGCGACGACCTGCACGCCGGGTCCGTGGCACATGGAACGCATGCTGCAAGCCGCCGATGGCTGGCCGATGAACCTCGGCTTTCTCGGCAAGGGCAACGCGAGTCTGCCCGAGCCGCTCATCGAGCAAGTGAAGGCGGGCGCCATTGGTCTCAAGCTGCACGAGGACTGGGGCACGACGCCCGCGGCCATCGACAACTGTCTTTCCGTCGCGGACGATACCGACACGCAAGTCGCCATTCACACGGACACGCTGAACGAAGCGGGCTTCGTCGAAACGACGGTGGCCGCGTTCAAGGGCCGCACGATCCACACGTATCACACGGAAGGCGCGGGCGGCGGTCATGCGCCCGACATCATCAAGGTGTGCGGCGAGCCGAACGTGCTGCCCTCTTCCACCAATCCGACGCGGCCCTACACCGTCAACACGCTCGACGAGCATCTCGACATGCTGATGGTGTGCCATCACCTCGACCCGTCGATTGCCGAAGACATTGCGTTCGCGGAGTCGCGCATTCGCCGCGAGACCATCGCGGCCGAGGACATTCTTCACGATCTCGGCGCGCTCTCGATGTTGTCGTCCGACTCGCAGGCAATGGGCCGCGTCGGCGAAGTCATCATCCGCACATGGCAGACGGCGCACAAGATGAAGGTGCAGCGCGGCGCGCTTGCGGAGGACAACGCCCGGAACGACAACTTCCGCGCGAAACGCTACGTCGCGAAGTACACGATCAACCCTGCGATCACGCATGGCATCGCGCATGAAGTGGGTTCCATCGAGCCGGGCAAGTGGGCCGACCTCGTCTTCTGGGAGCCGGCGTTCTTCGGCGTAAAGCCCGCGATGATCGTCAAGGGCGGCATGATCGCGCTCGCGCAAATGGGCGATCCGAACGCGTCCATTCCGACGCCGCAGCCGGTGCATTACCGCGAGATGTTCGCGACGCGCGGCGGCGCGCTCGGCAAGACATCGCTCACGTTCGTGTCGCAACTCGCGATGGAGTCGCGTATAACCGATCGTTATGGCCTGAAGAAACAGGTCGTCGCCGTAAAGAACTGCCGCAATGTGACGAAGGCCGACATGATTCACAATGCATGGCAGCCGTCCATCAGCGTCGATCCGCAGACCTATCAGGTGATCGCGAACGGACAACTGCTCACTTGCGATCCCGCCACCGTGCTGCCGATGGCGCAACGCTACTTCCTGTTCTGATCGTCTCATGCGCACCATCGACAAACGTCTTACCGCCAAACTGGCATCCGTGCTCATCAAGCGCGCGCCCACGCTGACGCTCGCTTTCGATGCGCGCTGCAAGAGCCGCCTCGCCGCCACGCTCGATAACGGCGAGGAAGTCGCGCTCGTGATGCCGCGCGGCACCGTGCTCGCGAATGACGATGTGCTCGTGGCCGACGACGGCGGCCTCGTGCGTATCATCGCAGCGGCCGAAGACGTGCTCGTCGTGCGCGCGGTGAATCCGCTCACGCTGATGCGCGTGGCCTATCACCTCGGCAATCGGCACACGCCTGTGGAGATTCACGCGGATCATCTGAAGCTCGAAGCCGATGCCGTGCTCGAAGACATGGTCGCGCGGCTCGGCGCCACCGTGACGCGTGAATCGCAGCCGTTCCAGCCGGAGACCGGCGCGTATGGCGGCGGTCACAAGCATGGTCATGACGAAACCTTCAGCGAAGACTATGCGCTCGCGCAGAAGGTGTATCACGAGCATCATGGGCACGAGCATCACGGCCACGATCATTCGTCATGTGGCCATGATCATTCGCACGATCATCACCACCACGGTCATGCGCACGACTGAGCTTACTGCGCTGTTGCATCTCGCGTCGCCGGCACTGCCTATCGGCGCGTTCAGTTATTCGCAGGGTCTGGAAGCCGCGATCGAACACGGCTTCATTCGCGATGCCGACACCACGCGCGAATGGATCGCAAGCGGTCTCTCGAACGTGCTTGCCCGCGGCGAACTGCCTTTCATCGCGCATCAGATGGAACGCTGGCGCTCACACGACGCAGCATCGCTCGCGCATGCGAACGACGAGTACATCGCGAGCCGCGAGTCCGCCGAACTGCGACGCGAGACCGAGCAGATGGGATGGTCACTCGCGCAACTGTGCGCATCGCTCGAATGGGGCGATGCGGCGCGCCGTGAAACGCTCGCCGCGATGAAGCCCATCGCGCAACCGACGGCGTTCGCATTCGCCGCGTATGCATACGACGTCGCGCCCGATGCCGCGCTTGCCGCGTATGCGTTCAGCTGGGTCGAGAATCAGGCGGCCGCCGCGTTGAAGGCCGTGCCGCTCGGTCAACTCGCGGGTCAGCGCATCATCGTCGCGTTGCGTGGGCCGATAGACGAAGCGGTGGCTCGCGCGCTGGTTACATCGCCCGATGAGATCAACACATTCGCACCGCAACTCGGCATTCTTTCCGCGCGGCACGAGTCGCAATACTCGCGGCTCTTTCGCTCGTAACTTCTCTGCTTAGAACCGAAATCGCATGAACGCTCCCGCTTATTCCGCCGCCGCTCGTCGAACGAAAAAACTGCCGCCGTTGCGCGTGGGCGTCGGCGGACCGGTCGGCTCCGGCAAGACGACGCTGCTCGAAATGCTCTGCAAGGCGATGCGCGATCGCTACGATCTCGTCGCCATCACCAACGACATCTACACGAAGGAAGATCAGCGTCTTTTGACCGTCGCCGGCGCGTTGCCGGCGGAACGCATCATGGGCGTGGAAACGGGCGGCTGCCCGCATACCGCGATTCGCGAGGATGCGTCGATCAATCTCGAAGCGGTGGATCGCATGGTGTCGCGCTTTCCGGATGCGGATATCGTCTTCATCGAATCCGGCGGCGACAATCTGGCCGCGACGTTCAGCCCCGAACTCTCGGACCTGACCATCTACGTGATCGACGTGGCCGGCGGCGAGAAGATTCCGCGCAAGGGCGGGCCGGGCATCACGAAGTCGGATCTGCTCGTCATCAACAAGACGGACCTCGCGCCCTACGTCGGCGCGAATCTGGACGTGATGGCGTCGGATGCGAAAAAGATGCGTGGCGAGCGGCCCTTCGTCATGTGCAATCTGAAGGCGCTCGAAGGGCTCGATAGCGTGATTGCGTTCATCGAAAAGAAGGGCCTGCTCATCGGCTGAATGCCGCGGGGCCAGCCGGCGAACGATGTCGCCGGTGGCCGCGCAGTTCCGGCTAGCAAAGTTCAGCGAAGCAGTTCAGCGAAACAGTTCAGCGCGGCCCGTGCCGCTGCTTCGCGCCGCCGCCCGCGCCGTGGTCCTTTCCGGCCTTGGTGTGATTCGCCGCATGCTGGCCGCTTGCGGGCTTGCTGCTGCTCGTCGTCGCAGGCTTGCCGGACTGTTTTTCTGCCTTGACGTCCTGCTCGGTCTTACTGCTGGGCGGAGCTGTCTTCATGCTGGAGTCCTCTTCGTTCGCACAACGTTGAAGGGTCGATCTGCGTCTGCCGGTCGCGTGTTTCCGACCGACCGTGCGCTTTATGCCTGTTGCTGCATAGGCGATCGATCCACTCATCGTTTCGCAAGCGTCATTCCACGAACCGCGCAGAGTCGGCCTGACCGAGCCGCCCGCTCTCCTCTTCCAGCATGACGCCGAGAATTTCCACCGTCCGTTCCGTCGCCCCGCGATGCCGCGCCGCGAACGCCGCCGCCGCCGCGCTCATCGCAATGCGGCGCGCCTTGTCGTTGAAGAGCTCGCGCAAGCCCTGAGCGAGCGTCTGCGGACTATCGACGCGCAACGCCGCGCCCGCCGCGATGGCGTCGTTGGTCGCCTGCGTGAAGTTGAACGTATGCGGCCCGATCAGCACCGGCACGCCCGCCGCGCACGCTTCGATCAGATTCTGCCCGCCGAGCGGCAGCAGACTTCCGCCGATGAACGCGAGGTCCGCGGCGGCATAGTACGCGCCGAGTTCGCCCATCGAATCGCCGAGCAAAACCTGCACGCTCGACGGCAACGGCGGCGGCACGTCCGCGCCCGATCCCGCCGCCACGGGCTTCGGCGCCCACACGGAACGGCGCGCGCTCGTCATGCCCGCGGTCGCGATCAGCGCGGAGACTTCGTCGAAACGTTGTGGATGGCGCGGCACGAGAATGAGCAGCGCGTTCGGCACGTTCAAAGCGGCGAACGCGCGCAGCACGAGCGATTCCTCGCCTTCGCGCGTGCTCGCCGCGACCCAGACGGGCCGCTCGCCGATAGCCGCGCGCCATGCCTGCCCGCGCGCCACGAGCTCGGGCGGCGCGGTCATGTCGAACTTGAGATTGCCGAGCACCGCCACGTTGCGCGCGCCGAGCGCGGTGAGCCGTTCGGCGTCCGAAGGCGTCTGCGCGAGCACGCGCGAGAAGCCGCCGAACACTTCGCGCACCGGACGCCCAAAGCGCGCCGCCCGCCGATACGACCGCTCCGACATGCGCGCATTCGTCAGCACGAGCGGCACGTCGGCGCGACGGCATTCGTCGATGAGCGTCGGCCAGACTTCCGTCTCCATCACGATGCCGAGCGACGGCCGCCACGCGCGCAGAAAACGCCGCACGAGATGCGGCAGATCGTACGGAAGATAGCTGCGCATCACGCGATTGCCGAACAGCTCGACGCCCGTTGCGCGGCCGCTCGGCGTCATGTGCGTGATGAGCAGACGCGCTTCGGGGTGCGCCTTCATCAACGCTTCGATCAACGGCTGCGCGGCGCGCGTCTCGCCGACCGACACCGCATGCACCCAGATAAGCGGCGCGAGATCGTCGGCGCGGCGCGCGGGGCCGCGTCCGAAGCGTTCGCCGATATGCTCGCGATACCCGCGTTCATTGCGCGAGCGGATCAGAAGCCGCAGCACCGCGAGCGGCGCGACGATCCACCACATCGCGCGATAGATCGCCCTCAGCACGACAGCCGAGAGCGGCGCAGCGGGCGCCGAGGCGGCAGAACGGGCGCCGCTCAAACGAGCGCCCTGCCCTTGAGCCGTTCGAGGATGCCGAGCGGCGCGTGATCGGGCCGCGCCATCGCTTTCACGGGCAGGAAGAAGGTCTGCTCCATCATGAACTGGCCGGACATCACCGCGTGCGAAGTCTGATCGGAGAAACAGATCCACACCGAGCCGGGCGGAAACGGCATGGTTTCCTGCGGGGAGGACTTCTGATAATCGAGGTCGGCCTTCATCGCGTCGTGCAGGTGCAGCATCAGATGGTCATACTCGCTGCGCTTGCTCTTCGTGATGTGCAGCAGATTCATGAGCCACGCCGAACCCGGCGCCTGCGGCTTGATGTCGGGCAAGAAGCGCCGCGCCATCTGCTCGAACGGCTCGCCGACGCGCCACACGCGCGGCGTGCCGTTAGGGTTCACGTTGGTGAAGACGCGCAGGATGCGCTCGCCGTAGTTGGGGCGCGATGGAAAGGCATCGACATGCAGGCGGCTATCGTCCTTGCGCCACGACGTTTCGCGCGTTTCCACCTGATGCAGCCGCAGGCTCGTCGGCGCGACGCGCAGCTTGCCGTCGTATTCGGGAAAGAGGCCGTCGACGAGCGAGCGCGCGTTCGCCTGATACCGCGCGATGAGCGAGCGCACCGCCGACTGCATCACGTTGTCGCCGAGCACGCCGTTGAGCGCGCCGCCGTTGGGCGCGAGGCTGATGTTCTTACGCTTCGGGTCCGCTATCTTCGGGTCGAGCAGCGCGCGCTCGCCGCCTTCGATTGCAAAGCGCAGATTGGGAAAATAGAGGACCTTGCCGTTTTCCACGCCGGCAAGCAGCGCCTCGCGCGGCACCGACAGGTTCTTGCCCTGCCAGTTGCACGAAGCGACTTCGATGATTTGAGATTCCGTCATGTGCTCTCGAACTTGAGTTGGCTCGCGCACGGCGCCAAGGCGACTGACCCGACGCGTTACAGCAGGCCGAAACCTGCGAGCGCGGCCTTCACTTCCGAGAGCGTCGGATGCCGGCTCGCGTCGCCCAGGTTGATCACGTTCGGCGACCAGTAACCGCCTGTGCGCCATGCGGTCGAGAAATTGTACAACTCGACGGTCGGCCGCTTCAGCGCTGCGGCAATATGAACGAGGCCCGTGTCGACGCCGACGGTCGCGGCCGCGCCGTCGATCAGGCCGACCACGGCGGGCAGCGAGAGCTTCGGCGGCACGATGGCGGCCGCGCCGAACTCCTTCGCGAGCTTCTCGCTCGTCGCGCGCTCGGCCTCGCTGCCCCACGGCAGGACGATGGACGCGCCGCGCGTCACGAGCGCCTGTCCCAGTTCGATCCACGCGGCTTCGGGCCATTGCTTGTCGGCACGCGACGTGGCGTGCACGAACGTGACGTACGGCACCGGCAGATTCAGCCCGAGCGCGGACACGGCGAGCGCGGCGCGGCGCGTGTCGATGCCGAAGTCGATGTGATCGGTCGTCTGTGGCCGCGGCAAGTCGAGCGCGGCGGCGACGAGCTGGCGCGTACGTTCGACGACATGCGTGCGCGGCTCGATCGGCACGCGCCGGTCGTAGAAGAAGCGCACGGGCCATTCGAAGCCCGCGCCGTCCGTGCGATTCGCGAGTCCGACGAGCGGCCCGCGCGCCCAGCTCGCGACCCACGCGGTCTTGATGAGCCCCTGGCAATCGATGACGAGATCGTACTTTTCGGCGGCCAGTTCACGCCGGAACTTGGCGATCTCGCGCCAGTTCGCCGCGGACGCGAAACCCTTGCGCCAGCGTCTGAGCGAAAACGGAATCGCGCGGCGCACGCCACTGACCAGTTCGACGAGGCTCGCGAAACTCTCTTCCACGAGCCAGTCGATTTGCGCATCGGGATAGCGGCGGCGAATGTCGGCGATGGCCGGCATGTTGTGAACGACGTCGCCAAGCGACGACACCCGGACGATCAGGATCTTTTGCACGCTGTGAGAAAGAGGCGCGGCTCGCGCGACGAAGAGGAAACGGGAGCGGGGATTTTAGCGCGGGTTGGTTGGGAGGCGGGGCGGTTCATGGCCTCGCGAGCCCTTCCACCGCAAAAAAGCCCGTAATATCCCGCTGACCATGAAGCTGAACCGACTATTCGAACAGGAAAGGACTTCCCCATGGCAACACGTTACGAACAGGACGTCGTGGCTTGGGCGCGCGAGCAGGCAGCACTGCTGCGTGCCGGCGACTTCTCGGCCATTGACGTGGAACATATCGCAGAGGAAATAGAAGACGTGGGCAAGAGCGAGCAACGCGATCTAGCGCGCCGTATGGCGGTGCTGCTGGCGCATCTGCTCAAATGGCAATTTCAGCCGGGACGCCGTGGTTCGAGCTCGCAACGCACGATCAAGGAACAGCGCCGCGCCGTGGGCGTGGCGCTGCAAAAGACGCCCAGTCTGAACGCTTCGTTGCGAGACCCGGATTGGCTCTTAGGTACATGGGCCGATGCCGTGTCCAAAGCGGCTGAAGAAACGGGCTTGGATGTCTTTCCGGAAGAACTTCCGTGGTCGACTGACCAGATTCTCTCGGCCGCGTTCTATCCCGAATGACCAAACAAAAACGGCGCGACCTCCCGATCGCGCCGTCTTCGCAAAGCCCCGATCAGAACGGCAGCTTCGCGTCCGCCTTCTCCGCCAGAATCACGCGGCGGAAGTCTTCCTGAATGCGCTTCAACGCTTCTTCGCTATCCGCTTCGAAACGCATCACGACCACGGGCGTCGTATTCGACGAACGCGCGAGACCGAAACCATCCGGGTACTCGACGCGCAAACCGTCGATGGTCAGCACGTCGTCCGCGCCTTCGAACTTCGCCGATTTCTGCAGGCGCGAAATGAGTTCGAAGTTCTCGCCCTCTTCCAGCTTCAATTGCAGTTCCGGCGTCGAGAGCGAATTCGGCAGGTCGTTGAGCAGCTTGCTCGGATCGTCCACGCGCGACAGGATTTCGAGCATGCGCGCGCCCGTGTACAGGCCGTCGTCGAAGCCGTACCAGCGGTCCTTGAAGAACACGTGTCCGCTCATTTCGCCCGCGAGCGGCGCGCCCGTTTCACGCAGCTTCGCCTTCACGAGCGAATGGCCCGTCTTCCACATGACCGGCTCGCCGCCCTGATCGCGCACCCACTTCGCGAGATTGCGCGTGCACTTCACGTCATAGATGATCTGGCCGCCCTTGTTGCGCGACAGCACTTCCTGCGCGAACAGCATCAACTGGCGATCGGGGTAGATCACCTGGCCGTCCTTCGTCACGACGCCGAGACGGTCGCCGTCGCCATCGAATGCGAAGCCCACTTCGGCGTCCGTTTCCTTCAACGCGCGAATCACGTCCTGCAGATTCTCGGGATGCGCCGGGTCCGGGTGATGGTTCGGGAAGTTGCCGTCGATGTCCGTGAAGAGTTCGACCAGCTCGCAGCCGAGCGCCTTGAAAAGACGCGGTGCGAGACCGCCCGCGACGCCGTTGCCCGTATCGACGACGATCTTCATCGCGCGCACCGGCTTCACGTCGGACACGATGCGGTCGAGATACATCTGCGATACGTCGAACTCGGTGTAGCTGCCTTCGCCCGAGCTGAAGTCGTCATTGACGATGCGTTGGTACAAGCCCTGAATCTGCTCGCCATAGATGGCCGCGCCGCGCAGGACCATCTTGAAGCCGTTGTAATCGGGCGGATTGTGGCTGCCCGTCACGACGGTGCACGAATCCACGCGTCGCTCACCCGTTGGCAAAGGCAGCGGCACGCTCGCCGCGAAATAGCCGACGGGCGTCGGCACCATGCCGATATCGATCACGTCGACGCCCGCTTCGCGCAGGCCGTTCGCGAGCGCGCCGACGAGTTCGGGACCGGAGAGCCGGCCATCGCGCGCGACGACGACCGAGTCGCCGCCCTGCTTGCGGATCTCGCTGCCGAACGCGCGGCCGATGCTCTTCGCGACATCGCTATCGACCGTCTTGCCGACGATCCCGCGAATGTCGTACGCCTTGAAAATGGACTGGGATACTTGGCTCATGAGATGGCTACCTCTTCTGTATTAATTGATGAATTCTCGGCGATGCAGCCATAAGGGCGTGCAGGTCGTGACGATATGAGCGCGCCCGACCACACCGGCATGCGCGCGAACGACTGCGAGGCATGACATGACGAATGCTGCGCATGTGTATTCGAGCATCGCGAAACAGGCAAGCCAGTTTGAAAGCTCGTGCGAAGGAAGCCTTTCCGTTCGCACTTATAATCGCTGTCTTTCAGCGCCTTCGACGTTGCGCGCCGCGGTTCAAGCCTGCGCATTCATTCTAATCCAATGCCTATACGCTCTTTCGCCTTCTGCCCGACGAATGAGGCGCGTTCGCGCGCAAACGCACAAAACTTCACCGACATTCACGGTGATTCGCTTCCCCGCACGCCATTGCGCAGCGAACAGGTTCCGGTAGCAGGCGGCGTGCCTGATCTCGCAGGCGGACGATAAGCATGAAGATGCTCATGCGCTCGGGCAATCCGGACGTCGCCCGCGCGCTCACCAACATCGTCTGGCTGGGGCTGGAACGGCTCACGCAGATTGCCGTCGCAATCGTCATCTCGGGGCTGCTTGCGCGCTATCTCGGCCCCGATGCATTCGGCAAATGGCAATACGCGAACACGCTCTTGCTCGTCATCGCGCCGATCACATGGGTGTGCGGCGCGGAGATTCTCGTGCCGACCATCGTCGCGAAGCCGCCCGCCGAGACGGGCGCAGTGCTCGGCAGCGCGTTCGTGCTGCGCATGAGCGTGTCCGTCGTCGCGCTCTTGCTGACGTGGGCATGGATCGCGGTGGGCGGCGTGGACCCGCTCGTCGGCGCGATGCTCGCGGGGCTTGCCGTCACCATGCTGTTTCGCGAGCCGTTCATCGGCGTCATCAACGCGTGGCTGCAAAGCATGACCTACAGCAAGCCGCAATTGATCGCGAGCATGTTCACGGCCATCGCCAAGGCGGCGCTCGTGTATCTGCTCGTGCGCATGGCCGCGCGCGCGTCGAGCTTCGGCTGGCTATGGGCGCTGGAAGCCGCGGTTATCGGCGCGGCGCTCGTCGTCTATTACATGCGGCGTCATGGCGGCACGCTCGGCTGGCGCTTCGATCGCACGCTCTTTCGCCACTTCGCGAGCGCAGGCACCGTGTTCTGGCTCGGGCTCATCTGCATGTATCTGTTCCTTAAGCTCGACCGGTTGATGCTCGCGCATCGCGTGTCGTTCGCGGAACTCGGGCTCTATTCGGCCGCGCAACAGTTGAACGAGAACTGGATCGCGCTCGCGCTGATGCTCTCGCAGACCATCGCGCCGGCGTTCGTGTATCGCGTGCAGGAAACGCCGCGCCTGAAGCGCAACCTGTTGCGCCTTTTCGCCATGACCGCCGCGCTGATGATCGCGGGCGCCGCCGTTCTCGATGCGCTCGCGGGGTTCATCATCGCGCGCGTGTTCGGGCCGAACTATGCGGGCGCGGCGAGCATCTTCCGCTGGGCCGTGTGGCTCTCGGTGCCTGCGGGCATCGAGGCGATCGGCAATCTCGTCGTGCTGAAGTATCAGGCGAGGTACGTGCTGTTGTCGAAGTGGCTGCTTGCGCTCGCCGTCGCATTCTCGGTGAACGCATGGGCCATTCCCCGCTTCAACGGCTACGGCGCGCTTGTCGGTCTGGCGGCGGGTTATCTCGCGGCGGCATCGGTCAACTTCTACTACATTCGATTCCGGCTGCGCGCATGAACGCCCTATCCGATGTCGCCATCCTGATGCCCGCGTTCAACGGCCAGGCCGAAGTGGAACGCACGCTGGCGTCGTTTCGCGAGGCGTCGCCTGTGCGCGTGTTGATCGTCGATGACGGCAGCACGCCGCCGATCGCCGCGCCTGTCATCGACGGCCTCGACATCGAGATCCTGCGCATGGCGAGGAACGTCGGCATCGAGCGCGCGTTGCAAGCGGGCATCGACGCGCTCGCTGAACGCGGCATCCGCTACGCCGCGCGCATCGATGCAGGCGATCTCGCCACGCCCGGCCGCCTCGCGAAACAGCGCGCGTATCTGGAGGCGCATCCGCATGTGGCGGTGCTCGGCATGTGGACGCATGTCGTCGCGACGAACGGTGCGCCGCTTTTCGACCTCACGCCGCCCACCGATACCGCTGCGATCCGCCGCGCCATGCTCGCGCGCTCGTGCTTCGCGCATCCGTCGCTGATGCTGCGTGTCGATGCGGTGCGCGAAGTCGGCAACTATCGCGCGGACTACCGCGCGGCCGAAGACCTCGATCTGGTGCTGCGTCTCATGGCGCGCTACGACGGCGCGAATCTGCCGGAATTCGGCCTCTTTTACGAACTGAACGAAGCGGGCATCAGCGCGACCAAGCGCCGGACACAATCGCTGTCAACGCTGCGCCTGCAATTGCGTTACTTCCGTGCGGCGAATCCGTTCGACTGGATCGGCGTCGCGAAAAGCATCGCTCACTTGCTGCTGCCCTATCGCGCGTTGCGCGGACTCAAGGCGAAGCTCTTCAAGGCATCGTCGCCGGCATGAGGCCGGCGGCATCGCGCGACACAACCATAAGCACCGGATGAACAAAGCCCAGTCCAGCCTACGCATCGCCCTCGTGTGCAACACGGCGTGGGCCATCTACACGTATCGTCGCGGCGTGCTGCGCATGTTGACCGAACGCGGCGCACAGGTCACGATCATCGCGCCGCGCGACCGCACGTTCGAGCCGCTCATCGAAATGGGCTGCCGTTGCGTGGAACTGCCGGTGGCGTCCAAGGGCACGAACCCGCGTGAAGACCTCAGGACGATGATGGCGCTGTACCGCGAATATCGCGCGACGCGCCCGCATCTCGTGTTTCATTACACGATCAAGCCGAACATCTACGGCTCGCTTGCAGCAATGCTGGCGCGTGTGCCGTCGATCGCGGTGACGACGGGCCTCGGCTACGTGTTCATTCAGAAGAGCCGCACCGCGCAGATCGCCAAGCGTCTTTATCGCTTCGCGTTCCGCTTTCCGCGCGAAGTGTGGTTTCTCAATCGCGACGATCATCAGGCTTTTGTCGATGAGAACTTGCTCGCGCATCCCGACCGTGCGCGCCGTTTGCACGGAGAAGGCGTCGATCTTAATGATTTCTCGCTCGTGCCCTTGCCGCGCCGCGAAGACTTCGTGTTCATACTGATCGGGCGGCTGCTGTGGGATAAGGGCGTCGCCGAATACGTCGAGGCGGCGCGGCGTTTGCGCAGGCGTTATCCGCACGCGCGTTTTCAATTGCTCGGGCCCGTGGGCGTGGATAATCCCAGCGCGATCAGCCGCACGGACGTCGAGGCGTGGGAACGTGAGAATATCGTCGAGTATCTGGGCGAAGCGAACGATGTGCGCCCGCTCGTCGCGGCGGCCGATTGCGTCGTGCTGCCGTCGTATCGCGAAGGCGTGCCGCGCACGCTGATGGAAGCGTCCGCGATGGGCCGCCCGATCGTCGCCACGGACGTCCCCGGCTGCCGCGAGGTGGTCGAACACGGCATAAACGGCCTGCTGTGCGAGGTCAAAAGCGCGGACAGCCTCGCCGAGCAACTCGAACGCATGCTGACGCTGCCGATCGAAGAACGCGACGCGATGGCCCAACGCGGCCGCGAGAAAGTCGCTCGCGAATTCGACGAGAAGAACGTCGTCGAACGATACAAGAGCACAATACACGCCATTACCGGCATTTCACTCTGATTTGCGCTTCCTGGAGAGCACATGATGAACGGCAACATGTCGCCGAACGACGCTGGAAAAGGTACGAAGGGCACGATTCTCGTGACGGGCGGCGCGGGCTTCATCGGTTCGCATACGTGCGTCGAATTGCTCGACGCGGGTTTCGACGTCGCGGTCATCGACAATCTCGTCAATAGCCGCGCGGAATCGTTGAACCGCGTGGAGCGCATCACGGGCAAGCGCGTCGCGTTCTATCAGGAAGACGCACGCGACGAAGCCGCGCTGAACCGCATTTTCGACGAACACGCGATCACCGGCGCAATCCATTTCGCGGCGCTGAAAGCCGTGGGCGAATCGGTCGCGAAGCCGATCGAGTATTACAGCAATAACATCGGCAGCCTGCTCGCCGTGCTCAACGTCATGCGTGAACGGAACGTCCGCAACTTCGTGTTCAGTTCGTCCGCAACGGTGTACGGCGTGCCGCAAAGCGTGCCCATCGACGAGAGCTTTCCGCTTTCGGCGACGAACCCGTACGGTCAGTCGAAGCTCATCGCCGAACAGATTCTGCGCGATCTCGAAGTCTCCGATCCGTCGTGGCGCATTGCGACGCTGCGTTACTTCAACCCGGTCGGCGCGCATGAAAGCGGATTGATCGGCGAGGACCCGGCAGGCGTTCCGAACAACCTGATGCCGTATGTCGCGCAGGTCGCGGTCGGCAAGCTGGACAAGCTGCGCGTGTTCGGCAGCGATTACGATACGCACGACGGCACCGGCGTGCGCGACTATATTCATGTGGTCGATCTGGCGCGCGGACACATTGCGGCCATCGACGCACTGCGCTCGCTCGATCGCAGTTTCGTCGTCAATCTCGGCACCGGCCACGGTTATAGCGTGCTGGATGTCGTGAAGGCGTTCGAAGCGGCTTCGGGCAAGCGCGTGCCGTACGAACTCGTGCCGCGCCGCCCCGGCGATGTGGCCTCGTGCTACGCCGATCCCGCCGCCGCCGAGAAGCTGCTCGGCTGGCGCGCGGAGCACGGCATCGAGCGCATGTGTGCCGATCACTGGCGCTGGCAGTCGCAGAATCCGCAAGGGTTCGCATAAAGCGGCGCCGAGCCTCGCATCGTCGATCTAGCGGCGATGCGGGGCGGCTGTCATCAACTGGTCTACTTTCATGCTTAGTTTCGCGCTTGCTTTTCTGGTCTCGCTCTTCGTGACCTTGTTGATCGTGCGCTTTGCGCACTTGCAGGAAGGCGTGCTCGGCGATACCGATCTCGCCGGCGTGCAGAAATTCCATGCGCGGCCCGTTCCGCGCATCGGCGGCGTCGGCATTCTGTGCGGACTCACCGCCTCCGCCGTGCAATTGCGATGGAGTTATCCGCTCGTGTCGGGCGGCATTCTCGGCATCATCGCGTGCGGCTTGCCCGCGTTTCTCTCCGGGCTTCTCGAAGACCTGACCAAGCGCGTGACGCCGCTCGTGCGTCTCATCTGCACGATGGCCGCTGCCGGTCTCGCGTATGCGCTGCTCGATATCGCCGTGACGCGCATCAGCGTGCCGCCGCTCGATTTTCTGTTGTCCTACGCAATCATTTCATGCGCGGTGACGGTGCTCGCCGTGGCGGCGCTCGCCAACGCGGTGAACATCATCGACGGCTTCAACGGCCTCGCGTCGATGGTCACGTTCATGATGTTCGCGTCGCTCGCTTACGTGGCGTTCCAGGTGCATGATCCGGTCGTGCTGTCGGGATCGCTCATCATGATGGGCGCGGTGATGGGCTTCTTCATCTGGAACTTTCCGGCCGGCCTCATCTTTCTGGGCGATGGCGGCGCGTACTTCGTCGGCTTCATGCTCGCCGAACTCGCGATCCTGCTCGTCATGCGCAACCGCGACGTTTCCGCATGGTATCCGGTGCTGCTCTTCATGTACCCGATCTTCGAGACGTGTTTCTCGATCTATCGCAAGAAGTTCATTCGCGGCATGTCGCCCGGCATTCCGGACGGCGTGCATCTGCATATGCTCGTCTACAAGCGGCTGATGCGCTGGGCCGTCGGCGTGCAGAACGCCCGCGAACTCACGCGGCGTAACTCGCTGACGTCTCCCTATCTGTGGCTGCTGTGCCTCATTGCGGTGATTCCCGCGACGCTCTTCTGGCGTCATACGGTGCATCTCTTCTGCTTCGTCGTGGTGTTCGCGGCCACTTATGTGTGGCTCTATGTGAGCATCGTGCGCTTCAAAGTGCCGCGCTGGATGGTGTTTCGCCGGCCGCATCCGGTGAAGAAGTAGTCCTTTGTGCACGAACACAACGCCGCCTCCTTCCGGGCGGCGTTGTCGTTTTGATGCCTTATTTCAGGTGCTTTGCGAAGAACTCGGCCGTGCGCGTGTTCGCCAGTTGCGCCGCCGCGGCATCGTAGTGCACGCCATGATTGCGAGCGAAGGCATGATGACATCCGGGATATGTGTACGCCTCGACGTTGGCGTGCCCCTGCACGGCGGTCAGTACGCGATTGCGGGCATCGGCATCTATGAACTCGTCCTGTTCCGCCAGATGAATGAGCAAGGGCGCCTTGATCTTCGGCAGCTCGCTCAAGTGCTGGTCCGTGCCGCCGCCGTAGTACGAGACGGCTGCGTCGATATCGGTGCGCGCGGCCGTCAGAAACGACAAGAGGCCGCCCAGACAGAAGCCGACCGATCCCACCTTGCCCCGCACCTGTCCCAGACCGCGTGCGAAGCCGATGGTCGCGGCGATATCCTCGACGCCCGTATTCAGGTCGAATGCGTTGTAGTACTTCATCGCCTGCTGCCACTCGGCCTCGGTGCGATCGGTCAGATTCACATTCGGCTCTATTCGCCAGAACAGGTCAGGACATAGCGCGACATAGCCTTGTCGCGCGTATTCGTCGGTGGTTTCGCGCATGTCGCCGTTGATGCCGAAGATCTCCTGCAGAACGACGATGGCAGGCGCGGGCGTTTGCGCTGGGTACGCGACGTAGGCGTCGAAATCGCCATCGGGCGTCGAGATGCTGAGCATGTCGGACATGGTGTCTCCATTGAGCGGCACTACGCTATTTCATAGGCGAAAAAAGAAGCGCGCGCCAGCATTGAATGGCTGGCGCGCGCTGCGTTCTTTCAGCTACGCGTAGAACTTGCCGCTTCAGGCCGGCGCGGGGCGCGGCACGCGTTGCGTCACATCTCGCGCGACGGCGAGATAACGCGCGGCCGTGTCCGCAAGCGTCAGGCCGTTGAGCGGCCGGTGCGCGCGCGGCTGGCCGAGCGCGACGACGAGCGCATCCGCATAGGCTTTCGTATCGTCGGGATCGCACAGGCGCACGCTCGGGAAGTCCGCGGCGAAGCTGAACGGACGGATCGTGCTCGCGACCACGGGCACGCCCGACGCAAGTGCTTCCAGAAACGCGATGCTGTGTCCTTCCGACCGCGAAGGCATGGCAAACACATTCGACGAGAACAGCAGTTCCGCCACGTCCGAACGCGGACCTTGCAAGCTCACGTTGTTCGAAAGCCCGAGCTTCTCGATCAGATCGCCCACGGCCGCGTGATATGCCGGGTCTTCGATCACGCCGCACAACAGCAGCCGCGCATCCGGCACGCGCTGAACCACCTGCTCGAACGCATGCACGGTCGAAAGCTGATTCTTCACCGACGTATAGCGCCCGATCTGCACGATCTGCTTCAATGCGTGACCCGTCGTGCTCGCGGAACGCATCGAAAAGCGCGACATGTCGACGCCGTTCGGAATGAGCGTCATCGCCGGATGACGCCCGACCGCGCCGACGTAATCGTCGATATTCGCGGGCGACACCGCGATCACCGCACGCGCCCGCCGCGAGAGCATGCGCTCGACGCGCCGGAACATGCGGCTCTCGAAGTCGTTGGTCGCCGAGTGCATCACATAGACGACCGGCACCGCCAGCGGCAGCATGCGCGCGTAGAACGCGGGAATGGTCGCGTGCGCGAAGAGCACGTCCGCCTGATACGCGCGGATCGTTCGATGCAGTTCCAACAGCTTGCCGAAGCGTCCATGCATGCGGTCCGGAAAGAGACACTGCACGCCGTTCGCCACGAGCTCCGCTTGCAGCGCGGTGAAGTCGTCGTGCGCCGGCATGAGCGACGCAATAGCCACGGTTTCGCCGCTTCTTTGCTGGTGAATCGCCAGGTCTTTGGCCAATACCTCGGCACCGGAAAGTCGCGGTGCCAGGACGAGATGTACGATGCGCATTTCAAGCCTCCCTGACGATGCGATAAAGCATCCACGCCGTTGCCGATGCAAGCCCCGCGGTCATGGACCATGCGATGCCCGTCACGCCCCACAGATGCGTGGCGATGGGCACCGTCACGCACAGCACGACTGCCTGCACGATGGACGCATGCGTCGCCACCTTCGGCATGCCGCTCGCGCGCAGCCACGACACGAGCACCGCGATCACCGCGCCTATCGCCATGTTGATGACGAAGATGCGAAAGAGCGGCACCGCCGACAGCCACGCGGGCCCGAGCACGAGATTGAAAAGCGGCTCGGCCGCGACGCGCAACGCAACGACGAGCACGGTGAGCCCGACCGCCGCGAGCAGCAGATAGCGGCGAAAGAGCTTGCGCGCCCCCGCGACATCGCGGCGATGATGCTCCGAGAAAGTCGGAAACAGATACTGCGACATCGCGATGGCGGCATCGGCAAGCAGCATTTGCGCGAGTTTCGACGACATCTGATAGGCGCCCAGTTGCAGCGGACCGAGCAGCTTCGCGACGACGACCTTGTCGAACTGGTTCAGCAGAAGATTGACGACGCTGCCCGCCCAGATCCAGCGGCTGAAGTTCACGTAATGCGAAATGCCCGCGAACGAGAAGCGGATAGGCGGACGCGGCGACATGGCGGTCCACGTCAGCGTCGTCTTGAGAAGCTCACCCGCGACGAGGCCGATCAGCACCGAGTACGCGCCCGCGCCCGACAACGCGCATACGAGGCCGACAGCGCAGTCGGTGAACGCGGCGGACGTCTCCACGCCCGCGAGCTTCTGAAAGCCGCGCTGCCGCGTCACGGTGAAGTACGCAGGCGATGCGACGCCGCGCACCATCGGCAAGGCGGCGGCAAGCAGAATCAGCCCGACAGAGCCGGCCATATGGAACTGACTCGTCATGAACGGCGCGAGCGCGGCGATCAAGAGACCGATCACTACACCGCGCATCGCGAGCGTGGCCCATACCGCGCCGAGCTCGCTTTGCGAGGGTGCATCGCGTCCCTGCACGACGGCCTGTGCAAGTCCGGTATCGGACAACGCTTCGGCAATCGCGACCGCGAGCAGCGCGATGCTGACCGCGCCGATCGCTTCAGGCCCGAGAATGCGGCCGATGGCCAGAAACTTCAGCGCGACGAAGCCGCGCACGACCACTTGTTGAAGGAGCACCCAGAAGGCCGCATCGTGCTCGAACCGCGCGCGTGCTGGCAAGAAGGATAGCCGGACAGATCTCACTCACATTCCCCGTACTGCTTGTATTTCGATTCGTGGCGCCGCGATATGTCGGTATCGCGTGCGGTCCACCTTGCGCGTCGCGCCCACGCACCCTGTCTGAACGACAGGTACGCGCGAGGCCGCGCTTCTTTTCAGGCGACTGTGGGAAAAATAGCGTGGGCGCCGGGGTTGCGGACGCCAACGCGTAGCACTATTCGGCAAGGGTGCGCGTTATCGCGGGTTGACGGATGGCGTTTGGTGTTCTTCACCACATCGCGCGACGCGGATAAGCGCTGAAATATGGCCATTGAATGCGCGGGCGCGGTGTTACGTTCGATCTTCGACGACACACCGTGTCTGATTAGAAAACACCATGACGGATGCCACTTCACGATGAACGATACCGTTCTCATCATCGAGCCTGATTTCAGCGGTCACCGCTGGCGCTACGCGCAATGGGCCGCGAATGCTTATATGGAAGCGGGCATGCGCTGCCTGATCGTCACTGAGCCGCGTAACGCCGGGCATGCGCTCGTGAAGCAGATTCAGGAGCAAGGCAACGACGCGCTCAACATCACGTTCGTTGCGCCGCCGGAGCACGGCACGCGCAAGGGGCTCGGGTCCATCAGCTATATGCGTTCGCATGCGAACTTCAAGCACGCCTATGCGGTAGCGAGCCGCGACCGCAAGGTGGCGCTCGTCGTCGTGCCGTACGTCGACTACTTTCTGCTCGCGCTGCCGTTTCTGCGCTCGCCGTTCGGCAATACGCCGTGGGTCGGCGTCACCATGCGCTCGAACTTCCATCATCATCTCGTCGGCGTGCGCGCGCCGCGCCGGCCTCTTATCAATGCGGTGAAGTCGCGGCTATTTGCGCGTGCCATTCGCGTGGGCGGCATGAAGACACTCCTGACCATCGACCCGACGCTGCCCGACTGGTGGAAGCGCAACGGCGGCCATGCGCACGGAACGAGCATCGACTATCTCGCCGATCCGTTTCCCGATGCGCATGCTGCGGAGCCATCGGCTGCGAGGCGCAGGCTCGGACTCTCGAAGGGCATGCACGTGCTCGTCTATGGCGCGATCAACGACCGCAAGGGCATCTTCGAGCTGATCGAAGCATTGGCGCAGCGTAAGGACGGCGTGCACACGCCGAAGCTGGTGATCGCCGGCGCTCAGGACAACGACGTGCGCGCGCTATTGAGCGAAGCCGCCGGCAAGCTCATGCCCGCGCCGATCGTGCTGGACCGCTTCATTTCGAGCGAGACGGAGCTCGATCTCTTTTCTGCGTGCGATGTCGTCTGGCTCGGCTATAAAGGCCACTACGGCATGAGCGGCGTGCTCGTGCAGGCATTCCGCTTCGGCAAGCCGGTCATTGCAACGGCCGATGGCCTGATCGGTTGGTTCTGTCGCACGGGCGAGCTGGGACCGGTGATCGACGATCTCACGCCGGGCTCGATCAATCGCGCGCTCGACGATGTTCTCGCGCGCCGCAAGCGGCCCGTCGCTGCCGGGCATCTGCTGGAGCGCAATACGCTCGGGCAATTCAAAGAAACGCTGCGCCAGGCGATCGCCTGACGCAATGAGCATGACGCAGTGAGCATGACGCAATAAGCATGAAGCCGGTTCCTGCGATCATCGCAGGAACCGGCTGATTCGCATCAAGCCTGCTTTCCGACCACTTCCACCGCGTCCACCACGTTCTGCGCCTGCACTTTCCGCTTCGCAGGGAAGAGCGCATCGCGCATGCGCAGGAACGGGAACTCCACCGCACGCGTCGTCACATAACCCACCACGATGGCAATGGCGAACTGCGCCGCCATGATGACGCCCCACGCGGGTATCGCCGGAAGATGCAGCGCGGCCGCCTTGCGGATGAGCATATCGCCCGGTGCGAGCGCCAGCGAATGCCACAGGTAGATTCCGTAGGAATACACGCCGATCCACCCGATCAGCCGATAAAGCCGCGACTCGCGAATGCGCCCAGAGTACTCGACCGTCAGCACGATCAGCGCGCAGAAGCCGATGGCCTGCACGGTATAACCGATGCTTTGATCCAGCTCCACGTTGCGCGTGCCGAACACGAGCCACAGCACGAGCCCCGCGACGGCGGCCAACAACAGGCCCTTTCTCTCTGCGATACCGCGATATACCGCAGGCTTCAGCCAATAAAGCGCGGCGAGCATGACCCCGAACAACAGGCTGTCGATGCGGTATTGCGTATAGAAGAACGTGCCGTCGAGATCGCCGTTATAGACCGCGACGGTCCGCGCAATCAGCACCGCCACGCAGATCGAAGCGAGCACGCTGAGAATCGTGTTGATGCGCGTCTGCCACCGCGCGAAGACGATCAGCAGCAACGGCAGGAAGAGATAGAAGTGCTCTTCCACTGCTAGGCTCCACGTCTGCGCAATCGACGTACCGAAATAGTTCTGCATGTGCGTGAGGTTCTGCACGAGGAACGTATTCGTCGGATGGCGCCCCACCAGCACGTGAAAAAGAATCAGTGCGTAGTACGCGGGCCAGATCTTGAAGAGACGTCGTACGATGAAGCGCGCCGCGTCGATGCGTCCTTCCTGCGCATACTGCTTGAGCAACAGACCGCCGACGAGAAAGCCGCTCAGCGTGAAGAAGAGATTTACCCCTTCGTGTCCGAAGCTCTTGAGCGGATACTCGATGGCGGCAATGAACGCGCTGCCCGTCGGGTATGAGTGAAAGTGATACCCCATGACTGCGATGATGGCGAGTCCCCGGATGAAATCGAGCTCGATCGATCGATTGGGTCCTGGCATGCGTGTGGCGCCGAAAAGGCTCATGGCCTTCCCCCCCTTCTGCGATGGTCTTATGCTGCTTCTGTTGTATTGGATGCCTCGCCGCCGGGAGTCCTCATATCGGCGCACGCACGCGCATCGCGGATGTCATTTGGTCAATGCCGCCACTGACCCGCGAAGGCCAATTGCCGGCATGACCATAATCGTTCGGGAATTGCGGCGTGATCCGCCAGAATCGCATCGTTGGCGGACAGCGCGGCGCGCGCTATGCGGCATCGACAACATAGCCGTTCGCGCGCTGCGAATGGCGCCTGAGCGAGCGTGGCGCGGCGCACATGGGCATCCGTCGTTTCGCGCCGAACGCTAGTCGCTAAACGCCGCCGCGACGGCGTGCGCTTTTGGCCGCTGATATATTCGACCCACAAATACGGGGTACCCGGGGACCGTCGCTCAAGCTGATTCAAACACACAACACGCGACTCAAGGCTTCCAGGGCACGAAGCGGATCCAACCGCGAGAAGTAAAGCTCGACGAGCTTTGCCATCTAAAGAGAACGCCATGCGCAACAAGTTCGCCGTCGTCTGGATCTGGCTATTTCTGCTTCCGCTCGCATTCGACTTCAAGGGTGCGGAAACGGCCAGCAAAGCCATTCAGATTCTCCTCACCGTTCCCGCGATATTCGCAGGCGTTGCGCTATTGCTGATTGCGCCACGCTTTGCGCAACGCTCGCGGCTTCGCACATCGGTTACGTCGCTCTTCATGCTGACCATCGTCGGCAGTATCGCGACGCAAATGATCCAGGGCAATGATTCGGGCAACTACATGCGCGTGATCCTGCCATTCGCGCTGATGCTGCTCGGTTATCTCGTCGCGTGCCGTCCGTGGGATTCGCAACGCCTCGAACAGTTCGAACGCGCGATGTACTGGTCGATGATCGCCTCGCTGATCTTCAGCTTCGTCTATGGCATGGCCACGGGCGGCGGGCTGGAGAACGTGCGTTTTCGCATCGTGTCGGTCACGTTCCTTTGTTTGCAAGGGCTGCTGCTGCATGAGTTCGTCATCGCCAAGCGCATGACCAAGTTCACGGTGCTGCTCTTTCTTGCGACCGTCGTGATCGAGCTGTTGAGCGTGACGCGCAGTCTGCTCGTCGGCACCGTGCTGCTTTTCGCTTATGCGACGTGGCTTGCCGCGCCGTCCGTCAAGCATCTCTTCACGGCGGCGCTGCGCGCAATCATGATCGCCTCGCTGCTCGGCGCAATGGTCGCCGCGTCCGCCGCGTTCTTTCCCGGTGTGGCCGAACACTGGTCGCAGCGCCTGAATTTCGCGAAAGCCACCGAATCCGGCCGCGATCCGACGACCATCACGCGTCTTGCAGAAATGAAGGACCAGTACGATCAGACCACGTCCGACACGCTCGCGGTTCTCGTCGGCAAGGGCTACGGTCACGACTATCGCTATTCGCCGACGTACTTGCCGGACCTCGCGGGCCAGTTCACGAAGAAGGACTTCTACGCGATCAAGGAATGGGCGGCGGGCCATAACTTCTGGGTCTATCAGTTCTTCGCGGGCGGCATCCTCTTCGGCATCGCACTGCCTGCCGCCGTGCTGTGGGCGCTCTACCGCGGGTCCATGGCGTACCGCTCGTGGCGCAATCGCGCGCCCGACGCGATGTATCTGCCGGTGCTCGGCCGCGCGTTGCTGGTCGTAGCCTCGCTGCCGGCCACCTCCGTCGGCGGCAATCCGCTCGGCAATCGCTTTTCGGGCATCGTATTCGGCGTGGCGCTGGGTCTGCTCGTCGCGGCATTTGCGCGGATCGCTCATGCCATGCGCACGCAGCCGGTGAATCGACGTTCGTTCAGGACGCCTTATGGACGCACGCGTGACGATGTTCACGCCGACTGGCGCCCCGAATGGCGTCCGTACGGCCCGCAGCCGGAACTGAAGCCCGCGCAGGCACCGGGACTCGCACACGAGCATCACGGCGAAAGCCGGCATGACGCGCCGCCGGGAGCGAGCAGCTTCGCACCGTCCGCATAAAAGGCTTCGAAAAGCCAGCGGGCCTAATACGCTAACGAACCGGGGATCGTTTCGCCATGAAGATTCTGCATCTGCTTTCCACTGTCGATCCGCGCGCGGGCGGCCCAACCGAAGGCGTGCTGCAAAGCGGCCTCAGCATGCGGGCGATGGGGCATGAAATCGAAGTCGTCTCGCTCGATGCGCCGGATGCGCCCTATCTCGGCGCCTTTCCGTTGCGTCTGCACGCGCTCGGGCCGTCGCGCGGCTTCTATGGGTTCTGCCCGCGACTCGTGCCGTGGCTGCAGGAGCATGCCGCGCGCTTCGATGCGGTGATCGTCAACGGTCTCTGGCAGTACCACAGCTTCGGCGCGTGGAAGGCATTGCGCGACAGCGACGTGCCCTACTACGTGTTCCCGCACGGCATGCTCGATCCGTGGTTCAAACGCGCGTATCCGCTCAAGCATCTGAAGAAGTGCCTCTATTGGCCGTGGGCCGAATATCGCGTACTGCGCGATGCGAGACGCGTGCTCTTCACGACGCAGGAAGAACGCCTGCTCGCGCGTGAATCGTTCAAGCTGTATCGCGCGAAGGAAGAAGTGGTGGCGTTCGGCACGCGCCAGCCGCCTGCCGATTCGACCGCGCTGCGTCAGGCGTTCCTGGCGCGATTCCCGCAGCTCGCCGGCAAGCGTTCCATTCTGTTTCTCGGCCGCATCCATGAAAAGAAGGGCTGCGACCTGCTGCTCAAGGCTTTCGCAGCCGTACGCGATATCGACGCCCGCGCGCATCTCGTGATGGCCGGCCCCGACGATAGCGAATGGGCCGCGCAACTGCGCACGCTATCGAAGGAACTGGGCATCGAGGACCGCGTGACGTGGACGGGCATGCTGAGCGGCGATCTCAAGTGGGGCGCGTTCCGCACGAGCGATGCCTTCGCGCTGCCTTCGCATCAGGAGAACTTCGGCATCGCGGTGGCCGAGGCGCTCGGCTCCAAGCTGCCGGTGCTGATCTCGGACAAGGTCAACATCTGGCGCGAAGTGCAAGAGGATGGCGCGGGCATCGTCGCCAGCGATACGGTCGAGGGGACCATCGACGCGCTGTCGACATGGTTGCGCATGGACCCACAGGCCGCGGCCGCGATGCGCGAACAGGCGCTCGCCACCTTCATGCAACGCTTTCACGTGGAAGCCATGTCGAAGGACCTCGCACGCGTGCTGCGTGAAACGGCCAACAAGCGCGACGGCGGCCTCACGCGAGGCATGCTGTCCGCATCCTTCGAACGTTAATGAGCCGAGCGTAAGTAAGCGGCGAAGCGGTTTTGCGCCGCGATGATCTTGCTCGCGCAGTCGTCGTAATCCGAACCCCGCGCCCGTTCCGGGCCATACATGCCGCGACATTGCGCGTAGAGCGCAATCGTCGCGCCATTGCCATTCGCCACGCGCGTCGCCGAATAAACGGGCTTGCCCGAACGCGAAGGCACATCCGTCTCGATGGCCACTGCATCCGCGCGAATCACCGGCTGATTCGAGTTCTCTTCGATATAACGCTTGGTCAGCGTCCACATGGCATCGCATTGCGCGGCGTCGCGGCACGGGACGGTCGCGTTGCGCTGCGCCACATCGAGCGAGCGCTCCGAGTACGAGAACCCTTCCGCACGCCGCGCCTCCTTTTCGGCGGACGAGCATGCAGCGAGCAATAACGAAGCGAGCGCAAGAACGGTGAGCTTTTTCACGGCAAATGAGCGATGAGCGATGAGCGGGAACGGAGTGCGATTATAGCGACGACCGTTTCGCCAAAAGAAAACGCCGCCGGTCGTTCGACCGGCGGCGTCCCCTTTCCCCAAACGCCGGCTTTTACGCCAGGTCTCCCCGCATATGCATTGCCGAAGCCGCCATCGGCAGCTCGGCTGGTGTCTCGTTACGAAGCGGCGTGCCCGACGACGTGACGAGCGTGCCGATGGTGTCGTCGCCCTTGATGACGCGTCCCAGATGCGCCGCAAGCCTCAACGTCAACGCGGCGATCGTGATGGTCGGGAAGTTCGCGCCGACCGTCGGGAACACGGAGCTGCCCGCCACATACAGGTTGCTCATGCCGTGGATCTTGAGGTTGCGATCCACCACGCCCTGCTTCGGCGAATCGTGCATGCGCGTCGTGCCCATGTGATGCCACGTGCCTTCGAGCTGCGCGGGCCACGGCTTGCCTTCGAGCGGCTCGTCGAGCGTCACGTCGGCCACGCCGCCGCGTTGCAGTTCCGCCGCGAGATGCGCGACGGTACGGTCGAACGTGCGCTTCACCAGCTCGGTCACCTGCCAGTTCACCTTCACGCGATTCATGCCGAGCGAGTCCTTCTGCGCGGACAGCGTCACGCGGCTGTCGCGGTTAGGCTCGGCTTCGACGATCGTCTGAATCTTCACTTCGGTGATGAGCGGACGCGGCTGCAACAGACGCGCGAGACCGAAGCACGCGGTATCGACCGGATGCGCGAGCATGGTCATGACATCGCCGGTCATGCTGTAGCCGGGCTGATCCTTCTTGAGGAGCGCCTGCTTCGCGCGAATCAGCGCTTCGGAGCCCTTCGTGTTCTCGCCACGGAACACCGAATAGAACCATGCGCGCGCGTTGAGCAGCTTCTCGCGTTCGAGCGTTTGTTGCGTGAGCGCGAACTGCGACGAGATGAACGTGCCGTGCGCGGACACCGCCTTGTTCTGATAGTGATACTTGATGTCGTAGAGCTTGTTGCGCGCCCATTCCTTCTTGAAGCGCACGTTCGCCGACATGATCCGCGGATGGTCCATGAAATAGCGGCCGACGAGGTCGTTTTGATTGCCGACGCCTGCTGCCTGCACTTTGTTCGACGACAGAAGAAGGCGCGCGTTCTCGATGCCGCCCGTCGCGAGCACGAACACCTTGGCGCGGATTCCGAAGCGGCGGCCGGACAGGGTGCCGACATCGATCTTCGTGACTGAACGCGCGTCGCCATCGGTATCGATGTTCAACGCGTTAGCGAACAGGAACACGCGCACGTTCTTCGCGGCCAGCAGTTGCTTGCGATACACCTTGCCGAAGCGCACGGGCGGGCTGAACTGCGAGATCGTGTCGCGCACGTTGCCGCTCGGGAACGGATGACGCCGCACGTCCGGGCGATGAACCGCCGCTTCCCAGTAGGCCGGGTCGAAGTTGTTCTCGCCGAGTTGCAACAACGCATGCGTGCGCGCGTAGTAAGGACGCAGCTCTTCGAGGCCGAAGGGCCAGCCGCTGTCGGCCACCCAGTCGCGCTTTTCGAAATCCCACGGGTCGAGCGGCCGGCACCATCCGCCCCAGCAATTGCTGCTGCCGCCGAGAAAGCGGCTGCGGCAGCCATCGGCGAATTCGTAAGGAACCCCAACGTTTTCGCCGCGATACAGGTCGCGTGTGTCGTCATCGGCGCGGTATCCGCCGCTTTCGAGCAGCACCGCGTCGATGCCCTGCTTTTCGAGTTCCAGTGCAAGCGTGATCCCCGCCACGCCCGCGCCGACGATACAAACCGTGGTCTCTATGACTGCGCCCTGGTCAAGGCTGCGGCTGTCAATGAACATTCCCCGTGCTCCTTCTTGTTTTACGCTTAAGCGGTGTCGCAGGATCGCATTCGGTGTTGTCCCGACAAGATCACTGCACTCTCGACTGCCAATATCCATTCACGCCGGGAAGCGTTTCCTGATGAAGCGCACCGGATTACCGCCGTATACGCCTTCCGCTTCCAGCGAGCGATGCACCACCGACTGCGGCGTAACGAGCGCCGAGCGGCCAATGGTGACGCCCATCTGCACGACACACCTGGATGTGATCCAGACGCCGTCCTCGATCACGATCGGTGCGACCTGCAAGTCCATGTTGCCGGCGGCATCGTGCGATCCCGTCGTGAGAAACGTCCCCTGCGAAATGCAGACATTCGAGCCGATGCGAATATCGGTCTGGTTATAGATCCATGCATCGACGCCGAACCAGCAGTTGTCGCCGACACTCAAATTCCACGGTGCTTTCACCCGAATGGGATGCGGCATCCGACAGTTTCTGCCGATGCGCGCGCCGAACGCACGCAGCAATGCGACCCGCACGAACGAAACCGGTATGAGCTTGTTATTGATGAAGCATGCTTCGACGAAGAACCATACGAGCTCGATCACGAAGCTCCGCTTTGCTACGAAATTGCCCGGGCCTGCACGCGACAGGTCGATCACCTTGCCGCGCCTCGCGGATGTCTCGCGCACGCCGTCGAAGCCGTCACTGCTGGCCGCGCCGATGCCTCGCTCGTCGATCGCTCTGTCCATGGTTCCCCGCCCGTTTCGCTGTCCGCCTGCTGCGCCGGGCGCGCAAGCGACTCTTTATTGGCCTTGTATGTCGGCGCGCATTGCGTGCGCGCATCCGTGTCGTCTCGCTTCTTCGTTCAAGACTGCATACGGTGAACCGATTATCAGCGAACGTTAAAAAGCGCCATGTGCGGTGCGGCACGGTTGGCCGTAACGGCAAGACTTTTGGCGCTGGCGGCTGATGCATCGCTCTATGCTGCATTCGAACGATTGCGCCGCGTGACGTAGCGTACCGATAAGCCGATGCGCGCTCTGTATAACGCTTAACGTAATCAGCCAGGAGAGACCATGAAACACGAGCTACGCGCGGCGCTCATGCCGCTTCTCATCGCTGCATTGGGGCCCTGCGCGCTCGCGGCATCGTCTGTTGCGCATGCGGGCAACTTCGCCGATGCCGCCATCAGCAAGCAGCAGGCGGGCGGCGGCGTGCCGTCGGAAATGGATTTGCTTGGGAGTCCGGATATCTATGCCGATCCGTACGGCGCGCCGACCAACGGCCGAGGCGGCCAGCGCGGCCCGATCACCAATGCACAGACAGCGCAGGGCATCTCGCCGACGGACAAGCTGCTTGCGCAACAGAACGGATACGTGGGCAATCCGGGCGCCGGCGCGCAGCTGCGGCGCGTGGGACGCCAGGGCGACGCAAAAGCCATGCTGATGCCGCAAGGCGCGGCGGCCACGCTCTATCCGACGGCCAATGGCCTGAAGGCGCCGGCCAAAGCTGCGCGGGCGCGGGACATCTACAAATCGCCTTATTGATGAAGCGACGCGCGGCGATACGGCGCGTCGTGAACGACGCCCCGTATCGCCGGCAAGACTGCTACTCGATCTTCTCGACCTGCGGCAGAATGGGCGCGCGCTCCGCGATGCGCGCGATGGACATGTCGACGGCATCGCTCAAGCGGGTGTCGGCCGTATCGCCGATCAGCGACTTCAAGCGTTCTTCCAGCCGCGCGAACACCGACTGCGGCGACAGGCGTTCCTGCGCGAACAGGCGCCCTTCTTCGCCGTAGCGCGCGCGCAGCGCCGGATTGCGAACGAGCATGCTAATGGCGTCCGTCAACGCCTCGACGTTCTCGGGCGGAATCACCACGCCACGCCCGGCTACCGCCTCGTACAGCTCGGTGCCCGGCTGCGCCATCGCGACGACCGCGCGCGCACTCGCGAACATGCCCGTGAGTTTCGAAGGCATCACGAGGTCGGCCACGTCGCCGCGTTGCGGCAACACGTGAATGTCCGCGAGGTTCAGCAACTCGTTGAGACGCTCGATAGGCTGCAACGAAAGAAAGCGCGTGTTCGGCAGATCCGCGCAACGTTCCTGCAGCTTCTTCTTGGTCGCGCCGTTGCCGCAGAACACGAACACGATATCGTCGCGGGCGGCGAGCGCGGCGGCGGCCTCGGCCAGCACTTCCAGGCCTTGCTTCGCGCCCATGTTGCCCGAATAGAGCACGACCTTGGTGTGCTCGCCGATGCCCAGTTCCTTGCGGAAACTGCTCGGACCGTCGATCGGATAGATCGCCGTCGTATCGACCCAGTTCGGGAAGTGGAAGGCGTCGGCAGGCGCCACGCCTTTCTTCACCGCGCGCTCGACCATCTTGTCCGAGATGGATGAAACGACGTCGAACCGCTTCATCAGCCAGCGTTCGAATGCGAGCGCGCTCTTCGCCGCGCGTGCGTTCTTCAAGAGGCCGAGATCGAACGCGGCGTCTACTTCGAAGTCCTGAATATGCAGCCATGACCGCGCGCCCGTCAGACGGGCGAGCGCGAGCGCGCCCGGCGCGTTCATCAAACTCGGCGCAATCGTCATCACGACATGCGGACGCCACAGTGCATGCGCGATGAGCGCAGGCAGCGACGCCAGCGCAAACGAGCCGAGATGCAGCATGCGCTTCGCGCCGCTCGGCTTTTTCGGCACCCACAACGGCGCGCGCCAAAGACGCACGCCCTTGCGCGTTTCGAAGCGATGCCGCCAGCTTGCATAGCCATCGCCGATCTTCCATTCCGGATAGTACGGCGGCGCACAAACGACGCGCACGTCGTGCCCGTTCTGGGCCAACGCTTCCGCCATTTCCGCCGTGTATTTGCCGGTTCCCGTCAACTCGGGCGCATAGTTCAGCCCGTAGATCAGTATTCTCATGTGGTCCCTCGCCCGACAATCGCGCCCTGAGCCCCGAACGTGCCCTTTCGCCCGCAAAGCGCCAGCCATCGGGACGCGAAGACCGCGACCCGACGGCGTCTCACCCTTCCCCTTTCCGTTCGTCCTCCTTGACGTTTCCCCCGTTGATGATTCCCACGAACCACCGAACCGTCAATTCGTCAGCAACAGCGCGCAACCCCGCGCGATGTTCGCCGCAGCCGAAGGCGGATCGAAACGCTGAATCACATCGGTACAACGCTTGGCGACGCCTGCCGTATCCGCGAAGGCTTCGAGCGACTTGAGCATCGTCCGATGCAGGCTCGCGACGTCGCCTGCGGGGAACGAATAGCCCGACACGCCCTCGACCACCAGCTCCGGCACGCAGCCGCAACTCTCGCTCACGACCACCGGGCAACCGTGACTCAACGCTTCATTGGTCACGAGACCCCACGGTTCGCGCTTGCTCGGCAGCACCATGCAGGTGGCGCCGAAATATTCGCGCGAGAGCGGCTCGTCCTGAAGGCTGCCCAGGAAATGCACGGCGTCTTGCAGACCGGCTTCGGCCACCTGCTTCTTCAGATCATCCCCGAGAGGACCGGTGCCGACTATGCGCAATTCCGCATTCGGCACGTTCTTTCTCAACTGCTTGAACGCATCGACGAGCGTATCGATACCTTTTTCCGCCGACAAGCGCCCAACGAACAGAAACACCGGCTTATTGCCCTGCCGATGCGCCAGGCGATCGTCCACCACCGTCTCCGGCGAGAACGAGCGCGGCAGCGCGGCGGCCTGGCATGGAATGAAGATCTTCTCCTGCTTCGCGCCGAGCGACATCAGATACTCGCGGCTGCGCGTGCCGAATGCGAAGTAGCCGTCGCACAGGGCAAAGAACACGCGCTTCGGAATCGACGTCAACATGCGGCGCGGATTGTCGCGGCCGGTCGAATCGCAGAACACGGCGCGACGCTTTCCGGTCACGATGCACGCTGCCATCATCGCCCAATATTCGGGGCGGTGGTAACCGGGAAGAACCACGAGATCCGACTTCGCCTTGAGCACTTCCCACACGAGACGCACCGTCATGCGCCACGTCGGCACGTCCTCGTAGCAGCCGCTGTAGAGCTTGGTCATCGGATAGCGGTGATACGAGTAATCGACATCGGAGAAGCCGATGCGGTCGTGCTCCGTATCGGCGATCTGCACCATCGAATAGCGGATGGAACCGGACCCCGCGATGTTGTGCAGCGCCGACAGCACCGCCCCCTTGTGCCGCGACCAGACGACGTTATGAAATATGGTCACTGAAGCCATTTTTATTCTCCCTTGACTGGATGCCACGCGTTTCAGGCAGCGACAGGCGCCGGCTGCATGGATGCGTAGCGATCGAGGAAGTCGCGATAGGTCGCGCGAATGCCGTCTTCAAGGCCGGTCGACGCCTTCCAGCCCATGCCTTCGAGCTTCGACACATCGAGCAGCTTGCGCGGCGTGCCGTCCGGCTTGCTCGCATCGAACACGAGCTCGCCTTCGAAGCCGACCACACGGCATACCGTGTGCGCCAGTTCGCTGATGGTCAGGTCGTGGCCCACGCCGACGTTGAACACGCCTTCGTTGACGTCGCTTTCCATCAGGAAGGTCGCTGCATCGGCGAGGTCGTCCACATGCAGGAACTCGCGACGCGGCGAGCCCGTGCCCCACACGGGCAGCGTCGCGTCGCCGCGCAGCTTCGCTTCGTGCGCCTTGCGGATGAGCGCGGGCAGCACGTGGCTGCTCTTCAGGTCGTAGTTGTCGTTCGGGCCGTACAGGTTCGTCGGCATGAGCGAAACGAAGTGCGTGCCGTATTGACGGTTGTACGCCTCGCACATCTTGAGACCCGCGATCTTCGCGATGGCATACGCTTCGTTGGTCGGCTCGAGCGCGGATTGCAGGAGATACTCCTCCTTGATCGGCTGCGGGCACGCCTTCGGATAGATGCAGGAAGACCCGAAGAACACGAGCTTCGAAACGTTCCAGCGGCAAGCCGCGTGAATCACGTTCGTTTCGATGGCGAGGTTCTCGTAGATGAACGAGGCGGGCATCGTCGAATTGGCGAGAATGCCGCCGACGCGCGCCGCCGCCAGGAACACGACGTCGATCTGCTCTTCTTCGAAGAAGAGGTTCACGCCGCCCTGATCCGTCAGATCGAGATGCGCCTTGGTGCGCGTCACGATGTTGTCGTAGCCGGCTGCGCTCAGACGGCGCACGAGCGCCGAGCCGACCATGCCGCGGTGTCCCGCGACGAAGATACGTGCGTGCTTGTTCATGGCTTACTCGTGATGTTCGAGAGCCTTGAAACCGGCGAGCGTCACGAGCGCGTCGCGACGGGCGATCTGATAGTCCGCGCGGACCATCTCCTTCACGAGGGACTCGAAGGAAGTCGACGGCTTCCAGCCGAGCTTGTCGTGCGCCTTCGTGGGGTCGCCGAGCAGCGTTTCCACTTCGGTCGGACGGAAGTAGCGCGGATCGACCTTGACGATCACCTGGCCCGGCTTGAACTTGGTGTCGCGGTTATCGACACGATCGACGATACCCACTTCGTTCACGCCCTCGCCTTCGAAGCGAACGTGCACGCCGAGTTCGGCAGCCGCGTGCTGCACGAATTCGCGCACGCTGTACTGCACGCCCGTGGCGATCACGAAGTCTTCGGCCTGTTCCTGTTGCAGCATCATCCACTGCATCTCGACGTAGTCGCGCGCATGGCCCCAGTCGCGCATGGCGGACAGATTGCCGAGGTACAGATCTTCTTGAAGGCCCACCGCCATGCGTGCAATGGCGCGCGTGATCTTGCGCGTCACGAACGTCTCGCCGCGCACCGGCGATTCATGGTTGAACAGAATGCCGTTGCAGGCGTACATGCCATACGCTTCGCGGTAGTTCACCGTGATCCAGTAAGCGTAGAGCTTCGCCACGGCATACGGGCTGCGCGGATAGAACGGCGTGGTTTCGCGCTGGGGGATTTCCTGCACGAGACCATAGAGCTCGGACGTCGAGGCCTGATAGAAACGCGTCTTCTTTTCGAGGCCGAGAATGCGGATTGCTTCGAGAATGCGCAGCGCGCCGAGACCGTCGGCATTGGCCGTGTATTCCGGCTCTTCGAACGACACGCCCACATGCGACTGCGCTGCCAGGTTGTAGATTTCGTCGGGCATCACGCGCTGGATGATGCGCACGAGGCTCGTCGAATCGGTCAGGTCGCCGTGATGCAGGAACAAACGCTGGTCCGGATCGTGCGGATCGCGATACAGATGATCGATGCGGTCCGTGTTGAAGAGCGAGCTACGGCGCTTGATGCCGTGAACTTCGTAACCCTTCTCGAGCAGCAGTTCGGCAAGATACGACCCGTCTTGCCCCGTAATACCCGTGATCAAAGCAACTTTGCGGTCCATGTTTAACCTCTTATTCTGCGGTCTGAAGTTGGCGCGCGGCGACGCGCCATCATTGTTATTTCTGTTATTGCTCGCCTTATTCGGCGATGCTCTCGTAGCCGTAGTAGCCGGCGTAGGTGCTGCCCATCAAAATCTTCGATTGCGGAACGTCGGTAAGCAACACGCCCTTCATGCTCACGCCCCCGTGATGCAGGCGCTTCATCGTCTCGCCAATTTCCTGCACCTGATTCTTGCCGTGGCGCACGACGAGCAGGCTCGTTCCCGCGTGCTTGCCGATGACCGTTGCGTCGGTGACAGCCAGCACAGGCGGCGTATCGACGACCACGAGGTCATACATCTGCTTCAGTTGCTCCAGCACTTCGCCGAGGCGGTCGCTGGCGAGCAATTCGGACGGATGCGACGGCAGCGAGCCCTTCGTGATCAGGTCCACGCCCGGCAGCACATCGTGCAGGATCGCGCTCGACACGTCTGCGCCCATCAGCACATCCGAGAGACCCGGCGAATGACGCACGCCGAAGTGCGAGTGGATGTCGCCGCGACGCATGTCGCCATCGATCAGGAGCACGCGCTTTCTCGTGGATGCAACGAGCGTCGCGAGATTCACCGACAGGAACGACTTGCCCGCTTCCGGACGCGAGCCCGTCAGCATCACCACGTTGTTGCGCGCATCGGCCATTTGCAGTTGCAGCGACGTACGCAGGCCGCGAATGCCTTCCACCGCTGCATCTTCCGGCGCCTGAGCGGCCAGCACATGCAGACCTTCGCGACGCATGCCGACCTTGCGTTGCAGGCGCAGTTGCTGCGTGCTGCGCGGCACGATGGCGAACACACGCACGCCCAGTTGCTTTTCGATCTCTTCCGGACGCTCCACGCCGCCGTACAGCGACTTGCGGATGAACGCGACGATCACGCCGAGCACGAGGCCCACGCCAGCCGAGATCAGGATCACGAGCAGGCGCTTCGGGCGCACGGGATCGTCGGCGGCTTGCGCATAGTCCACCACGCGCACGTTGCCGATCTGCCCTGCCTTTGCGATGCGAAGCTGTTGCGCGCTGTTGAGCAGGTTCGTGTACAGCTCGGTGTTCACGCGGACATCGCGCAGATAACGCAGTGCCGTCTGCTCCGTATCGGGCAGCGTCGACACGCTCTTGCCAAGACGCGTCTGCGCGCCCGACAGCGATGCGATCTGCGCATCCAGTGCCTGCACCGACGGATGATTCGGCGTGAAGCGTTGCGACAGTTCGGCGCGCTGCTGTTGCAGGTCCGTGAGCTTGGTCTTGTTATCGACGATCTGTTGCAGCAACAGACGGCTTTCCTCGCTCAGGTCCACCGTGCCCTGGTGATTGCGGAACGTGTTGTAGCGTTGCTCGGCATCGTCGAGCTGCTTCTTCAGGACAGGCAGCTGCTGATCGAGAAAGGCCAGCGTGTGTTCCGCTTCGGCCGAACGCTTGTCGGCATCCTGCTGCACGTAGCGGTTCGCGATGTTGTTGACGATCTGCGCCGCTTCCTTCGGATTGCGCCCTTCGAGGCTCACGCTGATGATGCCCGATTGCAGCGCCGTTTCAGCCACGGTCAGACGCTGCTGCAGGTTGTCGATGGTCGTGAGCGTCGAGAAGCGTTGCAGGTCGAAGTGCACGCCAGGCGCGCCCACGAGCTTCTCCACCTTCAGCTTGACCGGGCCGTGCGCGGTCATGCCGGTGGCTTCCTCGCCGACCTTGCCCGTGAGCACCACGACACCTTCCGGATCGTTCAGCGCATACGTGCCGTCTTCGCCTGCAACCAGCGTGAACTTCTGGTCGTAGAGTTCCTTCGGCGTGTCGAAGAGCGGCACGCTGATCTGTTCGTTGCCCCATGCGAAGCGCGACAGATAGCCCGCGGGCGGTGTCACGTTCAGCATCGAGAACACGCTGCCGACCGCGCCGCCGATCACCGGAAGGGAATGCGGCGCGGCGCTGATGTCGAGGTGCAGGCGGCGCACCGTGTCGTCGACGACGAGGCGCGAACGCAGCAGTTCGATCTGCGCGGCGGTGGTGGACTTCGCATCGAACATCTGCGACACGGCTTGCACCGCGTTGACGTTCGCGTTGGCGTTGTTGTTCGCGTTGGTCTCTTCGACCTGAATGAGGGCGTCCGCTTTGTAGGTCGGCGGCGCGATGAACGCGTAGGCCGTCCCCAGCGCGACCACCGCGAGCATGACGACCGTCACGAGTTTCCAGTTGCCGAATACGGCAGCCAGATAGTCGGATAATCGCAACTCGTCGCCGGTCGAGACGTCCGAGTAGCGTGCATCAAAGTTCATGGCCATGGTCTCGCTCGCTTATTTCTTTGAATGTCGCACAAGGTCTCCGGCGCGCCCCTGCGCGCCGGTCATACTGCAAGAATCTAATGCTTGCTATTGCTATTGCTTTTACTTGGTGATGACCGCTGCCGTCAGACCGGCGTTGATCGCCGGCAACAGCAGGTTCAGGACACGGCTGAAGCGGACGAGCCCGTTGTTGTCCACATAGACCACGTCCTTCGGCTGCAGCTCGAAGCTGTTCGCAAGCAGCATGGACACCGGGGAACGCGCATCGAGCTTGTACACCTCGGGGTTGTCCGTCTGGCCATTGCGGATCACGTACAGCTCCTTCGGATCCGACGTCTCGGCGTTGAAGCTGCCGGCTTGCGAGATCGCATCCGAGAGCGTCAGCTTGCCGTTGCGCATCGGGATCACCGTTGCCGGCTTCGTCACTTCGCCCATCACGTACACGCCGTTGTCTTCACGCGAATCGATGCGCAATGCATCGCCGCCCTTCAACAGGATGTCCGCCGGGTTGCGGCCCTTCGCGGTCATCCCGGCGATGTTGATGTGATACGTCACACCATCACGGATAAGCGTGACACGACTTTGATCCGCCGTTGGTGCGAAACCGCCCGCACGGCCGATAGCTTCCGTCAGCGTCATCGGAATGTCGTTGATTTGCTGCGAGCCGGGCGTGCGCACTTCGCCGTCGATATAGACCTGTTGCGCACGGAACGATGCGACGCGCACCGTCAGCTGCGGCTTCACGAATACTTTGGACAACTCGTTATACAGCTCCCGCTGCACTTGCGATTCGGTCTTGCCCGCGACATGGATCGCGCGGTTGACGTACGGGAATTGCAGGTTGCCGTCGGCATCGACCACGAAGCCGGGCGCGGCATCCGCGGGGCGCGTCTGCTGCGGCGGCTGGCCGACCGCGGCCACGAGTTCCGGGTGATCCCACACGGTGATCTGCAGCACGTCGCCCGGCCCGAGCGTGTATGCACGCGCCTTGCCGTAGAGGCTCGCGTTCGGATCGACCGAGCTGGTCGGCTGCGCGGCCTTCAGCTTGCGCACGAGCGTAAGATCGATCGGCGTGATCGGAATGTTTTGCGCCGTGACCGGATCGCCCTGGTCGTTGGACGTTTCGGTGAGCGCGGCGGGCTTGTCCATGTGCATGCCCGGTGCGAGCGCGCAGCCCGCGAAGATGACGCAGAGTGAAGCGGCCGCTGCCAGGCTCGAGAGCCGGAAGACGCCCGACACGTTCGTATTGGCGGCCATGGATGTGGTGCCCGGTTGTTGTTGGTTGTGCATGATGGTCGTCCCCTGCATCAATATGCGTTGGTGTGGCGTAGTCCCTTGAAGATCGTAGCGGCGATGATTCTCATATCGAGTCCGAACGACCAGTTACCGAGGTAGTACAAATCGTGAGCGACGCGTCCTTCCATTTTTTCAATCAGATCAGTTTCCCCGCGAAAGCCGTTGACCTGGGCCCAGCCGGTGATGCCCGGCTTGATCCGGTAACGATGGATATACCCCGACACGACCTTCTGATACAGGTCGTCATGCTCCAGTGCGTGCGGACGCGGGCCCACAACGGACATGTCGCCGAGCAGAACGTTGAAGAACTGCGGTAGCTCGTCGAGGCTGGTACGGCGCAGAAATGCTCCCACACGGGTCACGCGCGGATCGTTGCGCGTGGCCTGGCGAAGCACGCCGGCCTGTTCCGTATGCACACGCATGGAACGGAACTTGTAGATCTTGAAGACGCGGCCATCCGCGCCCTTGCGGCGTTGCTTGAAGAACACCGGTCCGCGCGACGTGAGCTTGATCGCAATGGCGATGGCGATCAGCAACGGCGACACGGCGATGATCGCAAGGAGTGCGAACAGACGGTCGAAGATCTCCTTCTGCAGCAGCGCGCTTTGCGACAGCGGCGAAGCCACGAGATTGATCGCCGTTTCGCCGAGCAGATCGGTCACGCCCGCTTCGAAGAGCGCGAGACTGCGCACATCCGGAAGGAATCGCACGTTGACGAGATCGTCGCGGAACTCGTTCACGAAGCGCAGGATGGTGCGCTCCTCCGACAGCGGCAACGCGAGCCACACCTCATGCACGTTCTGCGTGCGCACGAAGTTCACGAACGCGTCGTAGTCTTCGTACACCGGAACGCGCGCGTTGAGCCGGCCCGCTTCCGGCGCGACGTTCAGCGCGGCGGTCACACGAAAGCCGGAGTTCTTCGCGCGGTCCAGCTTCTTCGCGATGGAGTTGCCATGCCTGCCGCAACCCACGATCGCCACCTGATGCAGGTTCATGCCCGCGTTGCGCATGCGCGCCAGCACGACGTGCATGGCGAGCCGCCCCGCGATCATGAGCCCGCCCGATACCGCCGTCCAGTAGGCGAACCAGAGGCGCGACACGTAGTCGAGGCGGTGCAGCGAGAACATCAGCGCAAGCGCGCAGCCCTGCACGACCAGCCAGCCGAGCGACACCTGGCAGGCGAGCATCACCTTGCTGCGGCCGCGCCATGATTCATAGACGCCGAAGCCCGGAAACAGCGCAAGCGAAAACGCCGCCGCGAACGCGACGAACGCTGCCGAATGCGCATGTGCCTCTATGTACTCGAACCTGATCTGCGACGCCACCGCCGCGCCGCCGACGATCATGGCGACGTCGAACAGGCGCGCGAGCAACCCTTGTAAATCGCGCATGTCTCTTCCCCGAACGATTCAACTTGCTGAAGAACTACCTGTGTCTCCTCCTCGCATGCCGGTCTTGGTGTGTTGCCCGCCGTTGCAAGAAAGCTGTCTCACTGCCCCCGAAGCGCTACTCAGTTGCGGCCGTACTTGTCGTCGAAACGCACGATGTCGTCCTCGCCGAGATAGCTGCCCGACTGCACTTCGATCATTTCGAGCGGCACCTTGCCCGGGTTCTCCAGACGATGGCGCACGCCGAGCGGAATGAACGTGGATTCGTTCTCGCTCAGGAGGAACTCTTCTTCGCCGCGCGTGACGAGCGCCGTGCCGGACACGACGATCCAGTGTTCCGCGCGGTGGTGATGCATCTGCAGCGACAGGCGCGCGCCCGGCGCCACGACGATGCGCTTCACCTGGAAGCGGTCGCCATGCTCAATGGAATCGTAGAAGCCCCACGGGCGGCGCACCTTGCGATGCGTGTCCGCTTCGGGCGCATGCTGTTCGCGGATGCGAGCGACGAGGCCCTTGATGTCCTGCACGCGCGAACGGTCCGCGACGAGCACCGCGTCATCCGTTTCGACGACGATGATGTTGGTCGTGCCCACGCAAGCGACGAGGCGTCCGCCTTCCGAGCGCGCATAGCTGGAGGTCGCGCCTTCGAACACCACGCGGCCGCTCGCCACGTTGCCCGAGTCGTCCTTGTCCATCGCGTCCCACACGGCGTCCCACGAGCCAAGGTCGGACCAGCCCGCGACGAGCGGCACGACCACGCCTTCGAACGGCGCGTTCGCCGTGCCGATGTGCTCCATCACTGCATAGTCGATGGAATCGGACGGCGCGCGGCCGAACTCGCCCGCGTTCGGACGGAAGAACTTGCCGTCTTCCTTGCCTTCGCTCAGGGCCGCGCAGCAGGCCGCGTGCATGTCGGCGTTGAGCGCTTGCAGCGCCGCAAGCCACACGCTCGCGCGCACCACGAAAATGCCGCTGTTCCACCAGTACGTGCCCGCTGCGACGTATTGCGCGGCGACTTCGGCGGCCGGCTTCTCGACGAAGCGCTGGATCCGATGCGCGCCGTCTTCGAGCGCATCGCCGAGACGGATATAGCCGAAGCCGGTATCGGGGCGCGTCGGCGGAATGCCGAGCGTCGCGATCATGCCGCGCTCCGCGTACCCCGCCGCGATCTCGATCGCGCGATGCAGCGCCGGGATGTCCGCGATGGAGTGATCGGCGGGCATCGCCACCATGATCGCGTCGCGGCCGTCCTTGCATGCGGCGAGCGCGGCGAGCGTGAGCGCCGGCGCCGTATCGCGGCGCGCGGGCTCGACGATGATCTGCGCCGTCACGCCGCTTTCGCGCGTCTGCTCTTCCGTCGTGAAGCGATGCTCTTCGCCGCATACGATGATCGGCTCGGCGCTGACATCGAAGCCGCCCTTGAAGCCTTTCATGCGCGAAACGGTCGCTTGCAGAAGCGAGTCGCGGCCGACAATGCCGATCAACTGCTTCGGAAACTGCTCACGGGACATCGGCCACAGGCGCGTGCCCGAGCCGCCGGCGAGAATGACCGGCACGATCCGGCGGCACGGCTCGGCCGTCATGGCCGAGCCTGCCTCCTCACCGCTCCTACCTACCATCACCTCACCTTCCGTGCGTGCCTCATTACTCATCGTAGGACTCCTGCCTGCATGTTCGTGTGCGCGGCGCTGTGTATCACTGGCCGCCCGAGAATGATTGGCCCGCGGACCAAGATGGTCCGGCCAAATGTTCGACGCTTTGCGCCACCCCTGTCCGCTATCACACACAAGGCGGCGCGCATTCTTGTACCTTCGACCTTCTGTCTCCTGCCATGCCGTGCCGCGCTTTAGCCGTTGGCTTCGCGACGGCTCTGCATCCGGTATTCGGTCGGCGAGATCAGAAGACGCTTGCGGAAAATCTTGGCGAGCCTATCGCCGTTGCCCATGCCGCTGCGCCGCGCGATCTTGTCCACCGGCAGTTCAGAGTCGGTGAGCAGCGCGCAGGTGACGGCGAGGCGTGCCTGAAGCAAATAGTCCGATGGCGTGATGCCCATCTCGATCTTGAAGCGGCGCAGGAAGTTGCGCTCGCTCATGGCGGCGACCTGCGCGGCATCGACCACGGAGATGGGCCGCTCGCAGTTGTCCTGGAGCCAGCGCGCCGCCGCGCGAATCTTGTCGCCCGCGGAGGCCGCGCCGCTGTCGCCGAGAATCGACACGAGCTTCGCAGCCGAGCCCGGCATCAGGCGTTCGGCGACACTGCGCGATACGTCGAGGCCGAGATCGCGCTTCACGAGCATGAGCGCGCCCTTCATCGACTCATAGCGGTCGCCGCCGTCGGCGGACGCGTCGTCGCGCAGCTGGATCATCGCGTTGCCGTAGCGCGCCTGAGCATCGCCGCCGATGCCCGCTGCTTCCAGCACCTTGCGGCCTTCGGAGATCGCCTTGACGACCGTGGTCTTCGAATTCATGCGGCGCACCCATTCGACGATGCGCTCGTCCTTCGCCGCTTCTTCGGCGCCGCGGCCGCCCGCGACGAAGAGCGCGTCGAAGCCGCCGTAATGGCGCGCGTCGAGTCCGTCGGTCGAGACGCGTACCGACGAGGCGCAGGCCACGTTGCCGCCTTCGACCGACAGGAATCGCACGTCATAGGTGCATTCGGCGCGCGTCTTCAACGACGAGAGTTCGTTTGCCATGTGAAAAACTTCAGCGACGATTCCCGCGCCCAAAAGCGAGAATCCGTCGAACAGCAGTATCGCGATGCGTTTGACCTCGACCTGCGACGGTCGCGTCGAGGGAGGCGTCCAACCCATCACAGCGGGTTCGAGTGTGGCGTAAGGCATGGTCATCCTCTGCAGCTTTGTTTCCAGGGTGCGGAAGAGTTACTCGGCCATTGCGTTGCATCAAGGCGTTTCCCGAACTTCGCCGGGTTGCCGTGACCGATGGGAACGAGACGTTGGCGGAATCGGTCCGCTGGTGTGAATAATAAGCAGACAAAGATTATTTGTGGACTGATTTTCGCGCCTGAACCACAAAACCTGTCCGGTTATGAGGGTGAGCGCACATTGATAACCCGCTTCGAATCAGGATGACCGCGCTTATCAAAGCGGATCGGAAAAGAATTGCCGATTCCTCATACAAACGGTTACACGATTCTTTGATGCGGTGTAAATAGTCTTCTGTGCGATGGGACACCGACCCGGCCGCAAACCCGCTCCGGCCGGCCCTGAGCGGGTTTGCGGCTAATTGCGCGATGTCTCGCGGCCGGCAAAACTGATTCATTCGTGAAACATCGGTCGACAACGCAACGAGCCGATGTACAGCGCTAATCGGCAAATCCTGGTTCATGCGCAGGGAAGCGGTTGGATGTCGATTCCAATTTCCGTGCAAGGCATTTAATGGGATTTCAAAGAATCGATTAACTCCACTTCGTTTGGATAATTCCAACGGAAACTAAAAGCGATCGCTCGTTAAAATGCCGGCGGATTAATTATTAAGCGACATAATCCGCTGGCTTAAAATCGGGGCCGATGTTGCGCTGCGGACCGCGCGCGCAGGCCCGCGACCAGCGCGCACGCGGGCCTTCGCCCTTCGGACATTTCCGCCAATTGCTAGTTGTTTGCGGCGGCGCAGGGAAAGCGCATTAGATACCGATGCTCATGGTTAGCATCTAATCGTCGGGTGAAAGCGGTGAGTTCGTACGAGGGATGGCGCAAGCTCGAAAGGAATTCGAAGGCCGACCATCGCGCAAGAATTCATCGGTCAGGTTTTCCGACATTTTCGCCAAGCGCATTAATGACGTCGCGGATGTCCTGTTTCAATTCTGAACTGTCGCGCGGCGGCGAAGCGAACCTGTGTTTCTTCGCGTGACGCATTCATCGGACGAAGGGCATCCGCGCGTGCGTGCGCGCACGGTCGCGCAGGGTCGCGCGCGCCATCGTTGGCCCACATCGCGCCTTGCCGCGCTCATCACCCGAACGTTCGTACCATGAACCCATATCCGCGTATGCGTCGCCTGACCATAGCCAGCGCCGCCCTCTTGACGATCACCGGCTGCGACAAGGCGGCTTCCGACGAAGCACCGTCGCGCGAACTGCCCGCCGTCGCGGTGCAACGCACGGCGTCCGATACGCCTACGTTCCGCTGCGAAGGGCCTGGATCGCCGGTCAGCGCGGCTGCCGCCACGAGCGCGAATGCCGCCATCATCGAAGCCGATACGCCCGGCAGCGACGGCACGCGCATGTTCCCGCTCGATGCGCCGCTGCGCATTGCGATCACGACGCGCGCCTCATCCGCCGACACGGTGAACTGGCAGATCCGCGATGCTTGGAACACGGTGAAGGCAAGCGGCCGCTTCGCCGTCGATGCGAGAGCCGCGACCGTCACGCTCATGTGCAGGTCTCGCGCGTCGGGCTACTTCGCGGTGAGCGCGTCGCTCGAATCGGGCAAGCAGGCGTTGCCGATGCGCGGCACGCGGCCCGCCGGCATCGCCACGTTCGGCGTGCTGCCGGACGTGTCGACGGCGCTGCCTGCCGTGACGTTCGCGCATCCGGACGAGCATCGCTTCGGCGGCCAGGGCGCGGCGTATCTGAAGCCGGGCGAAGGATGCTGCTCGGGCGACGGCTATCGCCCGCTGTATCCGGACCTCGGCCTCACGTGGGTCAACGACAACCGCAACTGGTACATGACGGAGGAAAAAGGGCCGAACACGTTCGATGCATCCAAGGACAATCTCGCGCCCTTCTTCAAACCCGGCGATCTGTTGCGCCTCATTCAGCTCGACGGCATTCCCGCATGGGCGAGCCCGACGAAGACGACCACGCACAGCTACGCGCCCGCATCGCTCGATGCGTACCGCGACTACATGAAGCGCGTCGGCGAAGAATCGAACGCGGTGCAGAAACGCTGGTTCCCGCGACAGTCGCACAACTACTATCAGGTGACGTGGGAGCCGGACTATGAAGGCGGCTTGCCGTGGCGCGATTCCGACGCCAATCTCGTCGCGATGTACAAGGCCACGCACGAAGCCATTCACGCGGGCGATCCGAACGCCGTCGTGATGGGCCTGACGCTTTCGAATCTCGCGTCGAATGCGGCGTGGCTCAAGCGTCTCGCGCCGCTCGGCATCGGCAAGTATCTGGATGGCGTGAGTGCGCATGGCTATTACGACGTGGGCACGTCGCCGTCCCATCCGCCGGAACGCTTCGATGCGAACCCGGCGACCGCCGCCAAAGCGATGCCCGCCGCCATGCGCGAACTGCGCCGCACGATGAGCGAAGTCGTGAAGCCGGGCGCGAAGCTCTTCGTCACGGAGACGGGCGTGAGCTACGACATCGGCAGCAAGTACGGGCCCAACACGCCGAACTGGAACGTGCTGTACGCGCAGGGCGCAGTGCTCGCGCGCACGCATCTGATGCTGCTCGGCGAAGGCGCGGACGTGAGCTTCGTCTTCTATGCCGCCGATCCGCCCGAGGTGGGCTACGGCGTGTTCTTCGATCTCGTCAACGCGCAAGGCGGATTCGGTCAGAAGCTCATCAGCCCAAAGCCGGCCGCGATGGCCGTGGCCGCGATGACGCGCATCATCGACGGCACGACGACGCTCGGCTATCTCAACGGCACGCCCAAGGGCGTGTATGCGTATGCGTTCCAGCGGCTCAATGGCGGCAAGGTGGTCACGGCGCTCTGGACGCACAGCAACGCGTCGTGGCCCGGCGCGAACGGTTTCGACGCGACGCATGCGGTCGACTACAGCCTCGCCGTGGATGCGCCGGGTAAGTCCGGAACGGTGACCGTGTTCGACATGATGGGCAACGCATCGACGATGCCGTATAGCGACGGCCGCGTGGCGCTCAAGCTGACCGAAGCGCCGGTCTACGTCGTCTCCACCAACGCCGATGTCATGCGCGCGAACGTCACGAAACCAGTGGGTTATGTCGGCCAATAAGTCCATGGCACGACTAAGCGATCTTTAGTCGTTTAATACCAGTGCTGCGGCGGCCTGCCGCATGCACCCTCACGCTACACTGTTCGCGCCGGGCTGAGACGGTTCAGCGGGGACCGGCAACAACATTCATAACGATTAAAGCAAATGACCAACGCAATGGCGATGTTGAGCGAAGCGGATTTCATGACAGTGGTACGGCTCGCGCCGCTCGTTTCGATCGATCTGATCGTGACCGACGGCAACCGGCGGGTGCTAGTCGGACAGCGGCGTAACCGGCCCGCGCAGGAAACGTGGTTCGTTCCGGGCGGACGGATCGCGAAGGACGAATCGCTCGATGCGGCCTTCAGGCGCATCGTGCATAACGAACTGGGTGTCGCGAGTGCGGAGCGATCGTCCGCGCGATTCTATGGCGTCTTCGAGCATCGCTACGACGACAATTTTGCGGGAACGCCGGGGTTCGGCACGCATTACATCGTGCTGGCTTACGCAATGAGCTTGAGTGGTTCGGTGCCGATCGGACGGTTCGATCAGCATAGCGGATACGAGTGGCTACTCGCGGATGAACTGCTGGCACGCGAAGACGTGCATGAGAACACGAAGGCGTATTTCAGGTAACTGAGTGGGGTAACTGCGTGGCAACTGCATAACCGCTTCGAGGCGCGATCAGCGCCTCGAAGCGTATTCAACACGGCTTAGGCATCGACAGGAAGTTCGTCTTCCGCATCACCGGATTCGATCTCGAGCGGCTCGATCACCGGAGCCGGCGCCGGTGCGAACTGCGAGCGCAGATACTCCGAGAATTCGTCGCGCACTTCGGGGTGGCGCAGCGCGAATTCGACGGTCGCCTTCAGATAGCCGAGCTTGCTGCCGCAATCGAAGCGCTTGCCGCGATACCGGTACGCCAGCACTTGCTCTTGCGAAAGCAGCGTCTCGATTCCATCGGTCAACTGAATTTCGCCGCCTGCGCCCGGCTTCTGCGAACGCAGGAATTCGAAGATGCGCGGCATCAGCACATAGCGGCCGACCACGCCGAAGTTCGACGGCGCGACTGCGGGGTCCGGCTTTTCGACCACGCGCGAGAGCTTGAAGAGGCCGTCGTCCCACGGCTTGCCTTCGATCACGCCGTACGAGCGCGAATCCTTGCGGTCGATCTCCTCGACGCCGATCACCGACGAATGGTAGTGATCGAACACCTCGACCATCTGCGCGAGCACCGGCGGCTGGCCGTCGAGCAGGTCGTCCGCCAGCACCACGGCGAACGGCTCGTCGCCGACGAGCTTCTCCGCGCACAGCACCGCGTGGCCGAGACCGAGCGCTTCGGCCTGACGCACGTACATGCAGGTCACATGGCTCGGCAGAATGCCGCGCACGAGTTCGAGCAGCTTTTCCTTGCCACGCGCTTCGAGCTCGGCTTCGATTTCATACGACTTGTCGAAGTGATCTTCGATCGCGCGCTTGCTGCGCCCGGTCACGAAGATCATCTCGGTGATACCTGCGGCCATCGCTTCTTCGACCGCGTATTGAATCAGTGGCTTGTCCACCACCGGAAGCATTTCCTTCGGGCTCGCCTTCGTTGCAGGAAGGAATCGCGTGCCGAGGCCCGCCACCGGAAATACCGCCTTGCGCACTTTTAGCATCGGCTCACCTTGTTGAATTGTTGTACGAGGCAGCGCGCCGCCGTGTGAGCACCGGCCGCCTCTTCGTAGAGTCGCAATCGCCCGATTTCATCAGACGACACGAGTGGCATCAGCTTATTCGTCCGATATCGAAATCATCTGCCAACACATCGTCATTTTCAGACTGGCGGCGCGGCGACTGTTGGCTGCCGCGTATAGTGCGTCGCATGTGTGCTTACTTTTCCCGCTTTCGACGTTCTTTCGCGAACAAAGGGGATGAAAGGGAAAAAGGGAGAAAGTCGATGATGTACGCCAGTGGTACGGGCAGGCTCGAAGCGGTGCGCTCGCCCGAACGTCATGCGCCGTCCGCCGACACGGCAAAGCGGATAGGCATTCTGATCTTCGAGGACTTCTCGCTCGTCGAAGTCAGTTCGATCTCCGAGGTCTTTTCGCTCGCGAATGAAGTGCGCCTGCCCGCGGCCGGCGTCGAACGTGGGGAGCCGCACGCTTTCCCGCAGCGTACGCCGAACTATTCGCTGCAGTTCGTGTCAAGCATGGGGGGCAGCATTGCAAGCAGCTGCTCGATGCGCATCTGGACCGAAAGCATCGAAGCGCGCTGGATGAACGACTGCGATGCGCTTTTCATCGCAGGCGGCGCGGGCGCGCGGGTGGCTCGCCAGGACGCGCTCCTGAGAAAGCAGTTGGGCCGCGTCGCGCCCAAGATTCCGTTCATCAAGGCCATCGGCGAAGGCGCGCATATTCTTGCGGCGGCGAATTTGACGCTGCAAAATCGATCGCTCGATTTCAACGAAGAGCCGGGCGCGCAGGCATTGTCGTCGGCGCTGTCGCCGGCGTTATCGAATGCGCTGTGCATCGCCGAGCAGACGCTCACGCTCGACGATCCGAAAGGCCCGATCGCCGCGGCCCTCTCGATGGTCAAGCGCGATTACGGCGCGGCCGTGGCGCGCGAAGTATCGGAGCGGTCCATTCCTGGCGCGTGGCAGAAGCTCGCGATGGTGCTCGACGACAGCGACAGCGTCGGCGTGCGCCAGAAGATCGACGCGGCCGCGCGCTGGATCCGCGAGAACTACGTGAAGCCGATTTCCATCACGGATGCGGCGCGCGTCGCGGCGATGAGCGAACGCAATTTCCTGCGGCGCTTCAAGGCGCAGATCGGGCTCACGCCGTCGGAATACTTACTGCGCGCGCGTCTGGATGCAAGCTGCATGCTGCTCGCCGCGACGGACTTGCCGGTGGACAAGATCGCGCGGCGCTGCGGCGCGGGCAGCGGCGACGGCCTCGCGAAGATTTTCCGCAAGCGCCTTTCGATTTCGCCGACCGAATATCGGCTCGCCGGCCGCAGAAAGCAGGCGGACAGTTCATAACAACATCGTCACATCGACGGATACCTAAGACGGATACGTATGCAAGAACGGGTACTGTGGATTTTTTCTAATCTCGGGGATGCGGCGCTTTTACTGCCGCTCGCGTTGGTCTGTGCGGTCTGGCTGCGCTCGGTGGACATGCGCCTTGCGGTGCGCTGGGCCGTGCTGCTCGGCATCGGCATGGGCCTCGTCGGACTCTCGAAGATTCTGTATGCGGGCTGCGGGCTGGAACTGGCGGCGGTCAACTTCCGCATGATCAGCGGGCACACCATGCTCGCCGCCTCCATCTACACGGTCGCGGGCGGACTGCTCGCGGGCAGCCTCGGCGGCTGGTGGTATCGGCTGGGCGCGGCGGGCGGTCTTGGCCTCGCGGCGCTGATCGGCGCGAGCCGCATCATTCAGGACGCGCATACGCCGAGCGAAGTCGTCGTCGGCTGGGTGCTCGGCGCGGCCATCGCGACGATGCTGCTCGTGCGCGTGTTCGAGCAGCCGCGCAAAATGCCGCGCGCCATCGTGGCGGGCGTCGGCCTGCTCGCGGTGTCGTCCATTGCTTACGGGCATCACGCGCCGTTTCAGCGGCTGATCGAGCATTACTCGTGGTGGCTGTGCAAGGGGCTCGGCCTCTGACGCGGCGCCTCACGCCGTGCGTGGCGCACGGCGAGCGATCCCCAAGTATGATCCTCTGTTGATTACAGGCTCATATTCACGATTCGGGATCTCGGGATGGACCGCTTCCTTGCAATGAAAGTCTTCGCGCGCGTGGTCGAGGCGGGCAGCTTTTCGAAAGCCGCCGACGCGCTTCGCCTGCCGCCCGCGAGCGTGTCGCGAACGCTGCAGGCGCTCGAAGCGCATCTCGGCGCGCGCCTGCTCAATCGCACGACGCGCAGCATCAGCATCACCGAAGACGGCGAAGCCTATTACGAGCGATGCGTGCGCGTGCTCGGCGAAGTCGACGACATGGAGGCGTCGCTCTCGCGTTCGAAGCTGAGTCCCAAGGGCAACGTCAAGGTGAGCCTGCCGCAAGTGATGGCGAAGAACACCATCATTCCCGCGCTGCCGGAGTTCTTCGCGGCGTATCCCGATATCGGCATCGAACTCGTGCTCACGGACCGGCAGGTGGATCTGGTGGAAGAAGCCGTCGATTGCGTCGTGCGCGTGGGCGCGATCGGCGATGTGGGACTCGTGGCGAAGCGCATCGGCGCTTATACGCAGATCACGTGCGCGTCGCCCGGTTATATCGAACGATACGGCGAGCCGCAGACGCTCGACGACCTGGACCGGCATCTGGCCGTGGGCTATGTGCTCAACAAGTCCGGGCGCGTGCGGAACTGGGAGTTCCTCGTGAACGGCGAAACGCGCGCGGTCGCGCTCAAGTACAAGATCGCCGTCAACGACGCCGATTCATATATCGCGTGCGGTCTGTCGGGGCTCGGGCTGATCCAGAGTTCGAGCTATACGCTCGATCCGCATCTCAGAAGCGGCGCGTTGCGTCGCGTGCTCGCGGACTATCCGGCGCAACCGCGCGTCGTGTCGGTGCTGTATGCGGCGAACCGGCATCAGCCGCGGCGCGTGCGCGTGTTCATCGACTGGGTCGCGGAACTGTACGCGCGCCTGCCGGCGTTTCAGGAAAGCGAAACACGGTCCTAGCGGTCCTAGCGGTCCTGGCGGTCCTGGCCGTCGAACGATCACTTCGCCGCCTTCGCCTTCGTCACCGGCACGCTTTGCAGCACCGGCGCGGCGGCCGTCTGATACTCCGGCACCCATCTGCGCAGATCGCGGCGCACTTCGTCGTCCGACAGCACGCGATGCTGCATGAGCCACGGCAACAGTTCGTCGATGAACCCGTCCGGCACGCCCCGCGCCTGCGCGATGCGCAGCTTCGGATGCGGCGTGCGCGTGGTGGTTTCGTCGTCGGCGAGCAGTTCTTCGTAGAGCTTCTCGCCCGGGCGCAAGCCCGTGAACACGATGCGAATCTGCTCTTCGCTATAGCCATAGAGGCGAATCAGATCGCGCGCCAGATCGACGATGCGCACCGGCTGCCCCATGTCGAGAATGAAGATCTCGCCGCCGCGACCCATGCTCGACGCCTGCAACACGAGCTGCGCGGCTTCGGGAATCGTCATGAAGAAGCGCGTGATCTCCGGATGCGTGACCGTCACCGGCCCGCCCTTCGCAATCTGCTGCTGGAACTTCGGGATCACGCTGCCCGCGCTGCCGAGCACGTTGCCGAAGCGCACGGTCTCGAACTGCGTGCGCGGCGCGGTTTGCTGCAACGCCTGACACGTCATCTCGGCGAGGCGCTTGCTCGCGCCCATCACGTTGGTCGGGTTGACGGCCTTGTCGGTGGAAATGAGCACGAAATGCCGCACGTCGTGGCGGATCGCCGAGCGCGCGACGCGCAGCGTGCCGAGCACGTTGTTGCGCACGGCCTGCCATGCGTTCTGCTCTTCCATCAACGGGACGTGCTTGTAGGCCGCCGCATGAAAGACGATATGCGGCGTGAACCGCGCCATCGTCTGATCGAGCAGCAGTGAGTCTTTCGCGTCGCCGACCACCGGCACCACGGAGAAGTCCGGAAACTTCTCGTGCAGCTCTTCGATCAGGCGGTACATCGCGTATTCGCTCAAGTCATACGCGACGAGTTGGGCGGGCGAGAAACGCAGAATCTGCCGGCACAGTTCCGAACCGATCGAACCGCCCGCGCCCGTCACCATCACGACGCGCCCGTGCAGCAGTTGCTCGACGTGCGGCATGTCGATCTTCACCGGCTCGCGGCCGAGCAGGTCTTCGAGGTCGATCTGCCGCACGCGCGAGAGGAAACCGCCCTCGCCTTGCGTCAACTGATTTAGCGCGGGCAGCACCATCACCTTGACGCCCGCGCGCACGCAGAGCGTCGCGACGCGCCGCTGCTCGTCGACGGACGAAGACGGAATCGCGATGATCGCGTAGTCGGTCTTGTACTGCTCCGCGACCTTCGACAAGTCGCTGAACGAGCCGAGCACCTTGTGGCCGAGCACTTCGCGGCCTTGCTTGGCGGGATCGTCGTCGAGCAGGCCGACGAGACGCCATTCCGACGACCGCGCAAGTTCGCGCGCCAGCATCGCGCCGGCCGTGCCCGCGCCCAGCACGATCACCGGCTTGCCCTGCCCGACGAGCCCGCCGTACAGATAGAACTCCTTGCCCGCGCGATACAGCGCCCGCGCGCCGCCCATCGCCAGAAACAACAACAGCGGCGCGACGATCAGCACCGAGCGCGGAATGACGGGCGTGGGCTGGGCCATCACCGCGCCGATCATCACGACGAGCGCGCCGACCACCACGGACTTCGAAATGCGCATGAGATCAGGCAGGCTCGCGAACACCCACATGCCGCGATACAGCCCGAAGACGCGGAACATGACGCCGTACACGGGCAGCACCCACGTCAGCGCAACCAGCGCGCCGTGCCGGAAGTCATGCGGCACCGTGCCGTTGAAGCGGATCAGGTAAGCGGCGAGCCAGGTGCCTGCGACCGCGCAAAGGTCGAACGTGAAGGCGCCTGCGGAAAGCCATGAAGCTTTGAATCGAATCATCCGCGACTACCTCGAGAGTGTTCGGAGGCCAGCGCCGCATGGCGCCGCCAGCATGTATCGACTGCGAGTCCCGCCACCACCAGAACGATAGCCCAGGCCGCGACCGCGACCCACTGCCCCATCGGCGCAAACGCGAGCGCCAGGTTCGCCAGAACGACGCCCGCCAGCATCAGCGCGTACCAGGCGAGCGCGGTGCGGGCGTGGCCGACGCCGAGCCGCACCATGCGCTGATAGTAATGCTCGCGATGCGCCTGCCAGAACTGCTCCCCGCGCGCGAGGCGCCGCAGCAGCGTGACGGATGCATCGCCGATGAACGGCGCAAACACGAGCGCCGGAAACCAGACCGGCCACGTGCCCTTCAGCCAGCCCCAATAACCGAGTGCTCCTGCGAAGAATCCTAGAGGAATCGACCCTGAATCGCCTAGAAATATTCGTGCCGGATGGAAGTTGAAGAGCAGAAATCCCGCCGCCGCGCCCGCGAGGGCCGCGCTGGCGATGCCCAGATCGATCTGCGGCACGGGGCCGGACAGCGCCGCGACCGCGTAGCCGCCGAAGCCGATGAGCGCCATGCCGCCCGCGAGCCCATCCGAACCGTCCATGAAGTTGTAAAGATTGACGAGCCAGACCATCAGGAAACCGACCGCGACCAACGCCCACCACGGCACCGGAGCCGGGTTCAGCAAGATCAACAATGCGACGGCGGCGACGTGCGCCCCGAAACGCACGCGCGCAGGCAGGCCACGGCGATCGTCGATCTGCGAAACGGCAGCGAGCGCGGCGGCGAGCACTGCGGCGAGCCACATCGACGGCGTGAGCAGCAGCATCGCGATGACGGCGACCGGCACGATGCCCCAGCCGCCGACACGCGGCGTCGGGCGAGTGTGCAGCGAACGATCGTTCGGGATATCGGTGGCGAGCCGCCACGCGAGACCGGTGCGCAGCAGCGCGAACAGGATCGACGCGCAGACTCCGAGCGACGCAGCCGCGACCCATACGGCTGCTGTCCACGGCGAATGCACGAGGAAAGGAAACAGCGAGGCACTCATTTCCCGATTGGCCTTGTGTACGTTTTTTAAGCTAAGCCGATGATGCCGGTTCCGCGCTGACCCGCGTGTTACCGCCACTTATCGGTTGTTACCGGACGTTAACTCGCCGCGACCCGGCGGGAATTAGCGTCCTTCTGCCGCACGTTGCTGGAGAAACCACGCGGCGGTGGCTGCGAGACCCGCCTCCAGCGAGTACGAGGGGCGCCAGCCTAGCACATCGCGGATATGCGCCGAATCGACACGCAAGCTGCCGGTGAGCCGCTCGACCTGCGCGGTCTTGCCGGTGAGCCGCCCCGCCGCCTGCAACAGCCCGACCGGCACGGGCAGAAGACGCGCCGGACGCTTCAGATGATGCCCGAGCCGGCGCGCGAGTTCGGCGACGCCGGGATCTTCGCCGTCGGTCACGTGGAAAATCTGGCCGGCCGCGCGGGGATTCGTCGCGCATTCGACGAGCGCGCTCGCGAGGTTATCGACATAGACGAGGCTTCGCTGCGCCATCACCGCGCCGATGGGCAGCGGCACGCCCCTCGCGATCGCCCGCATCAGCGCGAGAAAGTTGGCGCGCACCTCGGGCCCGTAGACGAGCGGCGGACGCGCGATGACGATTTCGAGCCCGGTGCGCGCGCCGAACTCCTGGAGCCTGACTTCGGCTTCCGCTTTGGAGACGCCATACGCGTCCGGCGGACGGCGCTCGTCGGTTTCCTTCAGCGGCTCGCCGTGGTCGAACTCCGCGAGCGCCTTGATGCTGCTCACGAAGACGAAGCGCGTAGCGCCGGCGCGACGGGCGGCGTCGGCGGTCTGGAGCGCCCCGTCGACATTGACTGCGCGGAACGCGGCGAGCGGATCGGCGGCGGCGTCGCGCATGACGTGCACGCGCGCGGCGAGGTGAATTACCGCATCGCAGCCTTCGAAGACGGCGGGCGTGATCGCATCGAGCGATTCTATTTGAACGGTATGCGGCCCCGCGCTCTGACGAACAATGCCGAGCGGTTCTCTGCCCGCGTCGAGCAAGGCCCGCGTGACCGCGCGGCCGACGAAGCCGTTGGCGCCCGTGACGGCGATGCGCCCGGTCATAGCCATTTCCAGCCGAAGCGGCTAAAGAACTTGTACGCCGACGCGATGAAGAGCTTGATGTGCGTCCAGCCCTTGCCCGCCGCGTCGCCGCCGTGATGCAGCACGCGCACGGACGGCACGTAGGCCACGCGCGCGACGTCGTGCGTGCGCAGGCTCAGGTCGTAGTCTTCGAAATAGAGGAAATAGCGCGGATCGAAACCGCCGAGTTTCTTCAGCACTTCGGTGCGAAACAGCATGAAGCAGCCGCTGACGATGGGCGGGTCCCAGACGATGTCCTTGTCTCCGATCACGTCGCGCATTTCGTATCGCGCGAGTCGCGCTTTGAATGGCGCTCGCATGCTCCGTGGGAGGAAGCCGCGGATGAAGAGGTCGAAAACCGTCGGGTAGCGGCGGCAGAGGTATTGCCGGCTGCCGTCGTCTTCGATGATCTGCGGCGAGAGCAGACCGACCTCCGGGTGCGCGTCCATGAAAGTCAGCGCGTGCGTGAGCGCGTCGGCGTCCAGTTCGATGTCGGGGTTCAGGATCAAGTGGTAACGGCTCGATGCGCGTTCGATCGCGAGGTTGTGGCCTCGGCCGTAGCCGACGTTGCCTTGGCCTTGGATCAGGCTCATCTCGAGGCGCGCATCCCCGGCGAGTGCGGACCAGTCTATCGCTTCATCTGTCCCATTGTTGATGAGGTAGAGCGGCGTAGAGCCGGCCTGCGCGGCAACGCGCGTCGGAGTCAAAGCGGTACCGAGCGTATGGAGCGTGCGCTCGAGAAGCCGACGGTGCGGGCGATAGACGACGAGAGAGACGCTTATTGCTTCGGGCGGCGTGGCCTTATTGGATTCGGCGTTCAACTGCATCCTTCGTTGATGAGATTCAAAAACCTGCCCCTGCCGATCACGCGGGCGCTCGACGGACCGGCCGGCGTTCTATTCTCGCGCAGATGAGGGTGCGGCAGGAAGTCGTTGTCGATCACCTTGTTGGGTAAGGGTTCGGCAAGCGCCCACCGTAGAAATCGGCCCCTTCCACGCAATGACGCCGTCATGTGAGACCGGCCTGCTCAGGCGACGGTCCTTCCAAGTTGGACCGAGTTCACAGAAGGTAGAAGCGCTGGATGACCACCGGAATGAGCGAGGCGAAGCTGAACAGCGGAAATAGCGCGACACACACCACCATGACCGACCGGCAGCGCATAAGGCCCCGCGATTGCGCGGTCGGCCGCGAAGGCAGCGATGGCAAGGCTAGCGCGAGCAGCGGGAACACCGCGAGGAAGTAACGGCCTTGCACGCCGTCCACCACTGGGGCCCCCACCGCCGTCCACGCGAGGTAGAGGGAAGCGAAGATCATCGAGACCGTTGCGAACACCGCCAGAAGCGGGACCGCTGATAGCGCCCGCTTGCCGGTCGGAGCGTCATCGTAAATCAGACCACTGGCGGCCAACGCAAGACAAAGCATCACGAATGCGACGACGTAATAACCGCGGTGAAAGTAGGTATCCAGCCAACCGAGCGCGCCGACGAAGCTCTGGAAATAGAACACTCCGTTCAGCTTCAATGTCGTGGCGGCGATTGCAAACACTTGGCCGGGATAATGGAAAAGATAGAGGAGTTGCCCCGACACCGAATGAGAAGGCCCGAAGTCGGACCACGCGTGGTATCCGAACGCAATCACCGCCAAGGCCGACAACGCGACCGTCATCGCAATGAAGGTGAGGCGGCGACCCCACTCATACTTGTCCGGCCGGCCGGACATGTTCAGTCCCGGATGCAGCAGCATGACGAGCAAACCTGCAAGAGGCGGCCGCGCCGATATGCAGACCACGAGCGCCGCGACAACCAGCGCAGCATACTTCCCGGCGAGCGGGCGCTGATCGTGAATCAGTCTGTCCATCGCGGCGATGATGAGGAAACACAGCGGCAGCACAGTGACCTCCTGGCTCACCGACGAATAGATCATCATCGTGGTCGGCAATGACGCGGTCGCGAAAAGGAGAATGGAAGTGCGGCGCGAAATGGCGACAGCCAGAGCCGTCAATGCGATGCTGAACAGGAGCCCCGCCGTGCAGGCGAGCGCATATGTGCTATGGACGCGCATGCCGGCCACGCGCCCCGCAGCGATAGCAAGAGCCTGCGGCACGTAGGCGAACGCGGGATAGATCGCGGTATTCGGAAAGCCGACTCTTTCCATGCGCCCGGACCAGACGAGGTCGTCAGTGGCCTTTCGCAGAGCATTCGTCGCCTTGACGTCCGCGTGAAACGGAATCTTCGAATACGCGTTCGCAAAGGCAATAGCCGAAGCGTCGACGTCCCCGCCCGATGTGTCGTCGTATCTCTGTCCGTACCAATGACCCTCTGCGATCTGCGCGGAGCGAAAGAAATGCGCGAGCGCGTCCGGCGTCTGAAACGGTGGAGTAGCCAGCAGAAGAAAGAGCCCGGATGCCAGCGAATAGACCAGCAATAGCGCGCAGAGCTTTACGGCAAGTGGTAGCCGCGCGATCTGGTGAAACGTTGAAGCGGATTCCGTCGGCATGAGAGTTGAGTTCGATTGAGTTCGGGATCCACAGCGGCTTCGAGTCCGCGCATGCCCGCCTATCAGGGCCGGTGGCCGGCATTCTAGCGCGCTGCTGTCCTTCGCCGGCGCGCATTGTCGAGCCCAGCGCAGCGCATTGCCAGCGTCGTCAGCCGCATACCCAGGCACGCCTTGTCGAGCGGCCGACCACAACGACTACAATACGCACGCCGGCGCAGCCCTCGTTCGCCAGCCGCAGCCTTGTACTCAATGTCGAGTGTCTATGCTTCAATCCACAAAATCGCTTCGCACCGCTGTCGTCATTCCTTGCTACAACGAGGCCGCTGCGATTGCGACCGTCGTGAGCGACTTTCGAACAAGTCTGCCGCATGCGGACATCGTCGTGTTCGACAACAATTCGAGCGATGACACCGCCGGCGTCGCACGGAATGCGGGCGCAAGCGTCATATCCGTCTCGCTGCAGGGCAAGGGCAACGTCGTGCGCAGGATGTTCGCAGACGTCGATGCGGACATTTACGTCATGGTAGACGGCGATGCAACCTACGATGCGTCGGCGGCACCCGCGCTGATCGAGACGCTTCTTCGAAACCGGCTCGACATGGTGGTCGGCTCTCGCTTGTCCGACGAGCAAACCGCCTATCGCCTCGGGCACCGGTTCGGCAACGTGTTGCTGACGCAATGCGCGGCTGCCATCTTCGGCCGGACATTCAAGGACATGCTGTCGGGCTACCGGGTCTTCTCGCGGCGGTTCGCCCGGAGCTTTCCTGCCCACTCGGCGGGTTTCGAGATCGAGACCGAGTTGACGGTCCATGCGTTGGGCCTGCGCATGCCGGTTGCAGAGATCGTGACGAACTACAAGTCGCGCCCGGAAGGCTCGACGAGCAAGCTCAACACCTATCGCGACGGACTGCGGATCTTGCTCATGATCGGCAGGTTGTTCAAGTCGGAAAAGCCACTGGCTTTCTTCACGGCCGGCTTCGTCGTCTGCACGCTGATGTCGGTCGGCTTCGCGATTCCGGTGTTCGAAACCTTCGTCGAGACGGGGCTGGTACCGCGAATTCCTACCGTGATCCTGAGCAGCGGCCTCATGCTGCTGGGCGCCATCCTGCTTATTTGCGGCATCGTGCTGGATACCGTCACACGGGGGCGCAATGAGATGAAGCACCTCGCTTATCTGTCCGTCCCCCCGCTTCCGAGTGAAATCGACAATGACTGACTGGCAGTCTCAGTTCGTTCGCTTCGGGGTTGCGGGAGCCATTGGCTTTCTCGTCGACGCTGGCGTGCTCTATGCGGCGTTGGGCCTTGGCGCCGGGCCGCACCTCGGACGCGTCATCTCGTTCCTTTGCGCTGCCTTCGTCACCTGGCGAATCAACCGGCGCTTTACGTTCACGGCGGACACAGGACGCTCGGCCTGGCGCGAATGGATCGAATATCTGCTCGCGATGTCGGCGGGCGGCGCGGTCAATTACGTCGCATACGCGATCGCCCTGCACTTTCTGCATGACGGCGCTTATCGCCCGGGAACGGCAGTCGCCATCGGTTCGCTTGCAGGCATGTGTGTGAATTTCGCGGCAGCCAAGTTCTGGGCCTTCAGAACCTAAGAAGCACTGCACATCTCGATGGATACGACAACGGCAAGCGATCGGACGCATAGGTTCCGACGCATCGACATGAACAGCCCGCGATCGCTCATGCGCGCGTCCTGGATCGTTCCGCTGGTTTTCGGCCTGTTCTCCGTGGCTCAAGGCGCGGACGCCAACTGGGACTTGCGCAACTATCACCTGTACAACGCTTTTGCCTTTCTTCACGGAAGGCTGTCGGTCGACCTGGCTCCTGCTGGTATGCAGAGCTATTTCAATCCGCTGCTGGACGTGCCGTATTACCTGATGACGATGCATCTGCCGGCGATGCTGGTCGGCTTCATCATGGGGGTCATGCATGGTCTGAACTTCGTGCTGCTGCTCGGAATCTGCCGTCTCACGCTGGACGATCTGCCCGAGACTGCGAAGTATCGAACGCCCTTCTGGCTCGCGATCGCCGGCTGTCTGACGGCCAACTTCCTGTCTGGCATCGGCAACAGCATGGGCGACGACACGACGGCGCTTTTCAGCCTCGGCGCGCTGTACATGCTGCTGAAGGCGTGGCCGCGACTGCCGCAGTCCAGCATGCGCGTCATGGCGATGGTGGTGATCGCAGGGTTCGTCTCCGGAGCAGGCGCCGGCCTCAAGCTGACGACGGCGGTGTTCTCAGTCGCGCTCTGCGTCGGACTGCTCGTCGCTCCCGTCTCGTTGCCAAGGCGAGTGTTGACCGCGTTCCTGTTCGGCGTGGGCGTCCTGGCGGGACTCGCGCTCACTGGGGGCTTCTGGTTCGTGGAGATGTGGCATCAGTACGGCAATCCGCTCTACCCGCAGTTCAGTTCCATCTTTCCGAGTCCGCTCACCTCTTCGGTGGCGATCGTGGATACCGTCTGGTTTCCTAAGAACGTGTGGGAATCCCTCGCGTGGCCATTCATATTTTCATTTGATCCGCGCCGTGTCGGACAAGCCCGATTGCATCAAGTGATATGGGCTTTGGCTTACGTTTGCTTCTGGTGGTGGGTGGGCGCGCGCGCACTTGGGCGGATCAGACACAAAGAGAGTCCGCCGTTGCCGTCCCGTGGCCGATACGTCATCGCGTATGTCGCAATCGGCTATGTCGTGTGGATGAAGGTCTTCAGCATTCAGCGCTACCTTGTCTCGATCGAGCTCTGTCTGCCTCTCGTTATCTATCTGATGCTTCGCCAGACGACGACCTATGAGCGAGCGAGCAGGCTAGCCAAGCGAGCATTTATCGCCTGCTCCGTGCTGGTCGTGGCTGGCGGCGCGCATTCGTGGGGGCATGAACGTTGGTCGGGCAGAATGTTTTCCATCGATCTGCCTCCCCTCTCCGCTGCCGAAAGGACGACGGTCATCCTGACCGCCGGCGACCCGCCGCTGGGTTGGCTCGTGCCCCTGTTCCCCGAATCGGTCGCATTCGCCACCATCCGATCAGCTTTTCCCCAAGCGCGGCCTGCATACGACGAACGGCTTCACGCGATGGCGCGTTCGCGCGGCGGACCGGTGTATGCGCTGAGCCCGGCTTATCTGGACAAAGGCGACTACGATTCCGCGCGAAACTCGCGCGAGCTCGCGGACTCGCAGACTGCTCTCGCAGACTATGGCTTCGTGCTCGACGTCGGTTCTTGCAAGCTGTACGACGCCCGGATTGGAGCGGGCGTGTATCCGTATCAGTGGTGCCGCGTCGCGAGTGCGCGGTAGTTGACCGCTCGCAAAGTTAGAACGCTTCGTATTGCGAGTGGGCGCGCCAATAGCGCATGGCTTTTGCGCTTCGCTGGGCCGCCGTCGAAGGTCAGGTGCAGCAGTTCGGCCCGGGCCTCGCTCACGAAAGTGGACGACGCCCGGCGTCCGTCTACATCAGATTCGGCGGACGTCCTTCACCCGCCCATGCTCCATCTCGACGATCATATTGCAGAGGTCGTCGATGATGTCCTTGTTATGGGACGCAAGCACCAGAATGTCCGCATTACCGACGAACTTGGTCATATGTGCTTCCGCCTTCTTGACGAACGATGCATCGCCGACGCTCAGCCATTCGTCCATGAGCAGCACATCCGCATGCATGCTCGTCACGATCGCGAACGCGAGTCGCAGCACCATCCCGCTCGAATACGTGCGAACGGGCATCTGCAGATAATCTCCGAGTTCCGAGAACTCCGCGATTTGCGGCGTCAGTCGCACCATCTCCGCCTTCGACGCGCCCAGAATGAGACCGCGAAGCACGATGTTCTCGTAGCCGGTAGCTTCGTAATCCAGCCCCAGCGTGAGGTCGAGCAGGCTGGTCACTCGGCCCTTCGAGCAAAACCGGCCCGTCGTCGGCTCGTAGATGCCCGCCAGCATGCGCAACAGCGTCGTCTTGCCCGCGCCATTATGGCCAACGAGGCCGACCCTATCGCCCGCCTTGATCTCCAGCGTTACATCCCGCAGCGCCTCGACAACTGTGAGCTTCCGGCTATTCGCCGCGATGCGTCCGCCAGTGGCGGCGGACAGAACCATTTGTTTCAGCGATCGGTTGCTGGCTCCATAGACCGGCAGGTTAAGGCTGCAGTTACTTAAGCTAAGAAAGGCCATGCTTTAGATCCAGAAAGCGATGCGCGAGCGGAAACGGATGAACAGCGGGATGGCGATCGCGAACAGCACCGCGATGCACGCCGCTGCCCCCTCGTACAACGACGCGTCCGGCACAGGGCCATAAAGCGGTCCGCGCACGAGTTGGATAAAAATGTACAGTGGGTTCCACTCGGCGAAATAGGCGCGGTGCCCGAGCGCGTTCGGCTTCCAGAAGATCGGCGTGAGGAAGAAGGCCAGTTGAACCACGCTCCCCACGATCGGCTGCATATCCCTGAAACGCGCGCAGAAGATTCCCAGAATGAGCGAAAGCGGAACTGCGGCGATGGCAATAAGGAGCAGGCCGGGGATGGCCATCAGCCATTCGACCTTCGGAGAGATGCTGAGATACAGCATCACCGGGATGTACGCCAATATGTTATGAGCGAAGAACAGAAAGTTGCGGTAGACACTGCGGAAGATATGCAACGTCAGCGGCAAACGCACCGACCGCACAATGCTGTCCGCGCCCGTGAAGACGATGCATCCCTCCAGAATCAACGTGGAAACGAGCCCCCACGTAATAATGCCGAGCGCGAGGTACGGCACGAAATCTTCAGTGCTGAAGTTGAGCAGCGCACCGTAAAGCGGGCCCATTGCCGCAATCGTCACGGCCATCGTCAAGGTAATCCACAATGGTCCCAGGACCGAGCGGCGATAGCGTTGCCTGATGTCCTGCCAAGCCAAGGTCGACCAGATGGGAAAGGCCTTGATGCCGTCGACGAGGTCGCGCAGGGCGCGTGAGGCTCGACCCTCTACCGGCATGTTGGAAGTGTCTTGCATGTGAGCCTGTTTCCTCCTGAATGCTTAAAAGTCCGCGAGCTGCGACGAACCGCGCGTGAACACGGGGTCACCTGCCTCCAGTAGCGACGTTTCGCGGATAAGGCCACACATTGTAAGTGGGGGATGGCGGTTTCCAACGACGCCGCCAACTCAAGGCGACTGAGCGACCGTCCTATGGTTGCGCAGGTTTGCTGAAACCAAAATTCTACCTCAGTCGTCCGGTCGGCCGTCCGCCAAAACCTCTGAAGCTATACTACAAGGTTTGAGCCGAATTCTTCCCGGAGCGTCCCTTATGCCGAAGGACAATGACAACACGTCGCGGTCGCAACCTAGCGGCGACATCGCAGCAACATCGGCAGAGCAGGTCGCCAGCCAGGAACGAGTCACGGCCGAAGGCGAATACATCGCTGGCGAACAGAAGGCCGCGAGTCGTCACGACCCGCAGAATGTGATTGCGGCCCAAGAGCGCACCATCGCGCGGCTCCAGGCCGATCTACAGGCCATGCGCGATTCAATGTCGTGGCGAGTGACGGCGCCGCTCAGGATCGGCGTGACTCGCATGCGGCGCTTGCAGAGGGCATTGGACTCCGTCTCACAGCATCTGCGCATGCGTGGAGGCGTCGGGCCCGCGCTGACACACTATCACGCGATTCTTCGAAAAGAGGGCTTCGACGGCGTGCGCCGCCGGGCTGTCCGCATCTTGCAACCTACTGCGGGGGACACGTCTCCCGAGGCGTACGCGGCATGGATCCGTCGCCATGACAGCATCGATGCGGCGAAACGAGCGGAACTAACGGCAGCCGTCGGCCAGTTGAAGTCCCAGCCGCTCATCTCCGTCCTCGTGCCGGTCTATAACAGCGACTTGCAACTCCTGACCGAGATGATTCAGTCAGTCCGCTCGCAGATCTACCCGCACTGGGAGCTTTGCCTTGCCGACGACGCTTCGACGAAACCGGAGATTCGCCCGTATCTGGAGCGACTCGCGTCCGAGGATGCGCGCATCAAAGTCGTGTTTCGCGAGCGCAATGGTCATATCTCCGAGGCAAGCAACAGCGCACTCGGGATTGCGACCGGAGCTTTCATCGCCCTGCTCGACCATGACGATATCCTGCCCGAGCACGCCCTGTTCATGGTCGTGAAGGCGATCAACGAGCATCCCAAGGCGCGACTCTTCTATAGCGACGAAGACAAGATCGAACTCGACGGCACCCGGAAAGCGCCTTACTTCAAAAGCGACTTCAACCAGGAGCTTTTCCTCGCGCAGAACCTTTTCTCGCATCTCGGCGTGTATGAAGCGGCACTGATCAGGCAAGTCGGCGGATTCCGGCGAGGGTTCGAGGGTAGCCAGGATCACGACCTCGCGTTGCGTTGTATCGAGGCCGCCGGAAGCGAGGCGGTTCATCACATTCCCCACGTGCTATATCACTGGAGAGTCACGCCCGAAAGCACAGCAAGCAAGGGAGGCGCCAAGCCGTATGCGCTGGAGGCAGGGATTCGGGCGGTCAATGAACACCTGGCGCGCATCGGTATCGACGGCAAGGCGGAGCGCCAAGGGCCGGACATCGATCTGATTCGTGTTCGCTATGGCGTGCCGACGCCGGCACCGTTGCTTTCGATCATCATCCCTACGCGGGACGGGGTAGAGTTACTTCGCCAATGCATCGAGAGCATCTTCGCCAAGAGCACCTATCCGCGCTTCGAGGTGATCGTAGTCGACAACGGCAGCGTCAAGACAGAGACCTTTCAATACTTCGATAGCCTCCGCGTCCGGCCTAACGTGCGAGTGCTCAGAGACGACCGGCCCTTCAACTTTTCGGCATTGAACAACGGAGCGGTCGCGCAGGCGAATGGCGAATTCATCTGCCTGCTGAACAACGACATCGAAGTTCTTTCGCCCGACTGGATGGAAGAAATGGTATCGCTCGCCGCTCAGCCGGGGAACGGTGCAGTCGGTGCTTGCCTCTGGTATCCCAACGACACATTGCAACATGGCGGAATCATTCTCGGCCTCGGGGGAATCGCCGGGCATATGCATTACAAAGCTCCGCGCCATGCCTTTGGCTATTTCGGCCGCGCCGTGTCGACTCAAAATCTTTCAGCGGTCACCGCAGCCTGCCTTGTCATCCGCAAATCCATATACGAGGCCGTGGGTGGATTGGACGAGGAACTGGCGGTCGCATTCAACGATGTAGACTTTTGCATTCGAGTACGCGAAGCGGGCTATCGGAACGTATGGACGCCGCATGCATCGCTGTACCATCACGAGTCCGCTACGCGCGGCTCCGACATGGCGCCCGAGAAAGCCAAGCGTTTCATGAGCGAAATCGGGTGGATGGAAAGCCGTTGGGGAGAATTGCTAATGCGCGATCCGTTCTACAACCCCAATCTCACGCTGGAAACTTCCGGGCAGCCGTTCGAATTGGCAAGAGAGCCGCGGATCGGGCAATTCGAATGCTAAATCACCCGATTTTCAGCATGCGATGATTGGTGTACTCAGTCGCTGCTGGGTATAACGACCGCGTGGCAGAAAAAATCCAGGTTGGTCAACATGAAGTCGGTGACGAAATAACGATGTTTCAAGCTAAAGATTTTCCGTGTGTGTGGCTCACAGGCCTTTCGGGCGCCGGCAAGTCCACGATCGCTAATGGACTGATCGCTGTTTTGCGAGAAAGCGGCCAGGCGGCGCTTCTACTCGATGGAGACGTATTGCGTAACGGGCTGAGCCGCGACCTGTCTTTTTCTGTGCAGGATCGCGCCGAGAACATACGGCGCGCCGCAGAGATTGCGCGCCTCGCGGCCGATGCCGGGATCGTTCCGGTGGTTGCGCTTATTTCGCCGTTGCGGTCCGAACGCGCACGCGCAAAGGAGATCGTCGGCGACAGTCGCTTTATCGAAATTTTCGTCGACACGCCGTTGACATTATGTGAGGCACGGGATCCGAAGGGTCTGTACGTGCAGGCGCGCAAGGGCGCCATCAAGGAATTCACCGGAATCAGCAGCCCCTACGAAGCGCCGGAATCCCCAGACGTACATCTGTCGACTGAGGGCTCCAGCCCCGATCAGTGCGTTCAAGCGATCATGAACCACCTGGCTCGCCGCACCCGCAAAAACTAGCGCTGAATCAAGCGGTCTGATTCACCGGATCCGCTTGGCGGTTCTCCTCGACTTTTGCCTGCGTATCCGCGACGACGTCATGCAAACCGGCGGCGTCGTCTTGTGAGACTGACGTTTCGTCGGTCGTCCCGTAGAAGTTTGCCGTCGCGAGCAATCGATAGTCGTCTGCGAATCGCTTCTGGATTAGATCCACGAGGTAAGGGTCGCGGAAGCTCTCGGGCGACGGATATTGACCGCACACCATCTTGAAGCCGACGAAGGCTTCCCCAGGCACGTCGAATACGTCTTCCCCGATATTGAGTTGTGAATGCGTCGCATGCGGCGCGAAGTTCCGCAACTCGATGGATCGAAGCAGAGGATGCATCTTCCATTGGTCTTCGAGTCGGCGCATCTCGAGGACGACGCTGGGTTGCTCACCGCCAAGGAACGACGACTGGCTGCGCCAGTGCATATCCAGTTGTTCGTCCGGAAAGGACGCGAGGTGCACCACGAATTCGCGGAAAGTGATGGAAGTGCGCCAATCCGGACGTTGGCGCTTTCTTTGCGCGCGCCACACGTAATCGAGCAGTTCGTGAACGAACAACTCTTCCGCGAGTATGTCCGTCAGTTTGTTCAGATACGCGGAAACCGCGCGCTCGAAAGGATCGCGCAACACTGCGATGCACGGCCAGTCTTTCGCCCCTTCTTGTGCGGCTTCGAAGCGGGCACCGAACTGATGCGGATGCGCCCCATTAATGACGGAATGCCCGAGGCTGTTCATAACCGTCGAACACGCGTTTTTGGGGATGCGGATGAACCTGAGCTTGTGCTCGGGAAAGTAGAGGATAGTCATTGCCGATAGCCTTCGCGTTTTTACTAATGCGAGTCTACATAATCGGCGGCTTTCCTGCTTTATCAGATATTACGAAAGGGCCCATTCGCTTGGCCCATCCGTCGCGGATGCCGCGCGCGGACATCCGCACGTGGCGAGAACCGTCCGGGATAAAAAATGCGTAAATGAGCAATCTGAAAGGAAGTTTGACCGCTTCGGTCGTCTTCCATGTCAAAGGTACGTCTCGACGACGAAGGAGGTAGATTGCGTTACGAAACAAATAGTAATGGCGAAGCGGAGAATGCATTGGATAGTTTCGCCCGAGGACACGAACCGGCGCCTCCCCCAATTCATGAACCATTCTCACCCAGGGCAGCCCCAATAACCGGTACCCTCGCGTACGGGCGCGCATGCACCATTCCGTGTCGACGAAATCAATAAAGAGACCGTCGTCCATTGGACCGATCTCATCCCACAGCCTCAAATTAATGCACGATCCGGAGCTTATTAGGAAATCGACATCGATTGGCGAATTACCGGTCGGCTCTACGCGCTGGAGCCTGAAATAACCGAAGCGAACGAACGGCGCAACTCCGCGCAGGCGTGGATCTTCGTAAGCTGGGCCGACAAGCGCCACTTTGGCGTCGAGACCACGCGATGCATCCAGCGCGCGGTACAACTCGTCGATCAGTGACTCGGTGACGGAACTGTCCTGGTCAAACAAAATCGCCGCGTCGTGACCACGCTTTCGTAATTCCGCGACGCCCTGATTGATCGCCGTCGCAATGCCGACGTTTGCGCCGTTGGCCACATAGACGACGCCGGAGTTCAGCTTGGCTGCAACGTCGCCGTTCAGGTCGGACAAGGGCGTATTGTCGACGACGACGCACTCGCACCATTGCGCGATAGCATTGGCGCGTGCGATGCATTCGGAGTCGGGGTGATAGAAGACGACGACCGCGCCGCAGTGGGCGATCATCGCTGGCTTATGCAGAGCGCGAGCGCCTCTCGCCAATCCTGTGGCACCGTGCCGAAGGTCGCGCGCAGCTTCGAGGTATCTAGCCGGGAGTTAGCAGGACGCACCGCGCGAGCGGGATATTCCGCGCTTGTGATGGGGCGCAGGCGCGCCTTATCGAGATTCGCCAACTCGAAGATTGCCTGCGCGAAGCCGAACCACGACGTCTCGCCCGCCGCAGCGAAATGGTATAAGCCGGCGTGTTCGTCGCCCCATTCGGGACGCGCGAGTGCTTGAGCCAACACCTGACTTGTCATTGCAGCAATCGTGGACGCGCATGTCGGCGCGCCAATCTGATCGGATACGATCGAGAGCTCGTCGCGTTCGGTCGCGAGGCGCAGCATCGTTGTGAGGAAGTTCTGGCCGCGATTGCTGTACACCCAGCTCGTACGGAAGACCAGATGGCGACACCCGCTCGCCGCGACTGCCTGCTCCCCTTCCAGCTTGGTGCGTCCGTAGACGTTCTGCGGATTGGGCTCATCCTCTTCCGTATAGGCGCCTGCCTTCCGGCCGTCGAACACATAATCGGTCGAAAACTGAACCAGCAGCGCGCCGAGTTTTTTTGCCTCTTCGGCCATGACCGCCGGCGCGTGTGCATTGACGTCGGCCGCCGTCGCCGTTTCCAGTTCGGCTTTGTCGACGGCTGTATACGCTGCCGGATTGACGATCACCGCCGGGCGGAACTCGCTCACTACTTGACGAATGCTGTCAGGGTCGGACAGATCCATTACCGATCGGTCGGCAGCGACGATCCGCCCCAATCCTTGCAGCGAACGCAGCAGCTCGAAGCCGAGCTGGCCGCGCACGCCGGTCACCAGAATCACCCTATCCGAAGACGCCATTCTCTCGATCCCACAATCTAGTCTTTCACAGTTCGCATTCACTGGACACGCGGTAGCAGAACGCTACAGCCGCCTTGACCTCTTGATCTCAGAGCGGTGACACGACGAAAGGCGGCATTTCTCCGCCTTCGCGCGCCAGCTTGAGGAAGAGGTCAGCGGTTTCCAGCGCCTCGCGGATAGTTACGTCCATGTCGAGGTAACGGTAAGTACCCAGCCGCCCGATGAAAGTGACATTTCTCTCCGAAGCGGCCAGCTCGACGTATTGACCCAGAATCTTCTGCTCTTCGACGAGACGGATCGGGTAGTACGGTGTTTCGTCCGGCTGGCAGAGGCTGCTGTACTCCTTGAACGCGATAGTCTTGTCGTGCTGTTCCCAGGGCGCGAAATGTTTGTGCTCCGAGATTCGAGTGTAAGGAACGCTCTCTTCCGGGTAGCTCATCACCGCACAGCCTTGATAGTCGCCTACATCCCGAATCGGTTCGAACTTCAGCGTGCGGTAGCCCAAGCGCCCGAACTTGTGTTCGAACCAGCTATCCAGCGGGCCGCTGAAGAAAACGTGGTCACTGGCGGCCGCATCACTGCGGGAGAACTTGGTGTTCAATTGAACGGTTATGTTGTTGTGCTTCAGAATGCCTTCGACGATGTGCGTATAACCGTTCTTTGGAATGCCCTGGTATTTGTGATTGAAGTAGTTGTCGTCGTAATTGAAGCGCACAGGCAGCCGCTTCAGCACCGATGCGGGCAGCTCGCTCGGTGGCAGGCCCCATTGCTTGATAGGGTAGCCGCGGAAGAAGGCGTGATAGAGTTCCTCGCCGAGAAATTTTAGCGCCTGTTGCTCGAAGCTGACCGCAACGTCGATTGACTTGTCCGCTTTCTCGGCGATAAACGCTTCAGCTTCGCGAGGACTCAGCGTCTTCGAAAAGAACTGGTTGATTGTGTGAAGGTTGATTGGCAGGCCATACACCGCGCCCCCCGTCGTCGCCTTCACCCGCGTGATGTACGGCATCATCTCGTCGTACCGCTGGATGTACGCCCACACACGCTCGTTGTCGGTGTGAAAAATGTGCGGCCCATGCACGTGCACGTTGACGCCAGTCTCTTCGTCTCGCTCAGTGTGGCAATTGCCCGCAACGTGATCGCGCGATTCGAGCACGGTCACGCGGAAACCCTGCTCCGCCAACTCGCGCGCTATGACGGCACCCGAAAAGCCCGCACCTACAATTAGAATATTCCGTGTCATTTCTCGCCTCCTGCGATCACAAACGCTTCTCGAGCGCGACGGCCGTATTCCACAGACGGCGCCGCATGAATCCGGGCATGGAGCGCCAGATTCGCGATGCCATCCAGCGAGTCGCCGTGGTCTTCCTTGCGGAAGTCGCCGTCTTCGGGCCAGCATTAACCATGCGCGCCAATACGCGTTCATACCACGGCGTCAGGCGAAGGTAGTACCAGTAGTAATGCGCGAAGAAGGAGTCGAAGTTATCCCACGGCTTCTGTCCGCCCGCATAGTGAATGATAGAGGGCGCCTGAATGGAGCGTTCGTACTCGCGATTCAGGGCATCCGGCAATACACCGCCGAGTTCGGCCGGCAGGCTGACGCAATTCCAGTTGGAACTCAGGTACTTCACGTCACGCGCAAGGTGTTTGTTGAGCACGTCCTGGTCCAGAAACCAGTAACGCCTGTTCCGAAGATCCGCGATCATCTTCTCACTCATGTTCAGAGCGCGCAGCTTTTCGAGGTCGAACAGGATGACGCCTGCCTGGAAGTAGTTGCCGTGATCATCGCCGAGCCCGAGATAGTCCGACAAGTACTTCATGCTCGGCTTGCCGCCGAGCGTGGCGATGGAAGGGACGCCCTGGACCACGAACGCCCGCATGATGAGGTCGCGCACCGCCGCGATGGATTTCCCTCCGAGGTCGGTATCGAACACCTTGCTCACGTCGTCGAGCACGACGACATCGGTATCGAGAAACAGCAGTCGCGGCCGGTCGAGCACGATGTCCGGCAGCGCGAGGCGGTAGAACGTGGCGCGCGTGAAGTACATGTGCGCTTCGATGTCGAGAAACTGCATCGACATATCGATGAACGAGATCCGCGCGTGCGGGTGCAGCCGCTCCAGCATGCGCAGGCCGTGCCGGTCATCGTCAGTGATACCGCCGTCAAGAATAAGAAAATCGATGAACCGGGAACGGCTCGCATTCGAAAAGACGGACGCGATGAGTGCCGCCATATGCGACACGTAATTGTGATCAGTCGCCGCGACAATCGACACAAGCGGCAAATCGGACTGCGGTACTGGCGGACAAAGCGCATACGGCTTCGTGTCTCGGACAAATACGCGACGCAGGTACCGCACCTTCAGCGTCGGACGGGTGCGCAAAACATGCGTGGCGAAAACGCCCATCATGCGTTCCGCAATGTAGCCTATTGCCCGGCACTCTGACGCGTCGTAGCCCGTCGTATCGATTTTCCCTTCCAGTTCCGAGAGAATCTTGAAGAGCCACTGCGAATACTCTTCGAATATCTCCCGTCTGAAGACGAACATATTGGTGAAGAATCCGGCTTCTGAATTCATCACCGTCTTGAAGTCCGGGTAAAACTCCGGACACGTCGCGTTAATGATCTCGCCCGCGCGCTCGAGATCCTCGATATGGTGTGCCGGCGCCGACTTGTAATGCTCGTAAATGGTCTTGCTGCCGGACGGCGAAACGTTCCAAGGCTCCGGCAAGATCATGTCGTAACCTTCGACGCATTCGCGGATCGCATCGTCATTCAGACCATAGCGATCGAGCATCTCCTTCGTGAATCGCTCTTCAACCACCACGCCGGCTGCATCCACGACGCGATTCTTCAATTCGGGATAAAAATCGAACAGACGACGGTAGTGCATGAATCCGACGTAGTCGGATGTCTTGTCGTTCTTCCAGACCCAATACTGCCCGGTCAGTTCGCAATATGCCGGATTCTTGGCCGACATGTTGTCGCCCGCGTCGTCGCCCAGCATGGGCAGACGGTGCTTCGCTATGGCGCGCCCCGTCTGAATGGGCACCAGGGATTCGGTCTCCAGCAGATGTGCCGAATTGAAATAGTTGATATAGATCGAGATTTTCATTGTTGCTTCAGAAGAACGTCGGCACTGACTGCCGTGCCGCCGGCACCGCAGGATCTAGTTATTAGGTTCAGCGACTCTGCAAGACTTGCGTCTGCTTTCTGGCCCATTCCAGCGTGCGGCCAATGCCCTCCGTGATGGAAACCTTCGGAGACCATCCCAGGCGCTGCTTCGCTTTCGAAATATCCAGGACATTAATGGGCTGATCGACCTTGCGCGACGGCGTGTAGTTGACCTGGAAGTCGAGGCCACACTCGTTCTTGAGCAGATCAACGATTTGCGCGAGGCTAAGACCAACACCGGAACCGATGTTGAAGACGTCGTTGCGCGCTTCGCTCGTGGCGGCTATCCCGATCGCTCTGATCACATCGGCGATATACACATAATCCCGCACCACGGAACCGTCGCCCCAAATCTCCAGCGGGGCGTTCGAGAGTATCTTGCCGATGAAATTCGCAATCACGCCCTGATTGGCGTGCAGGCGCTGCCCGACGCCATAGGGATTCGCAAGGCGAATGACGTTGTATTCGAGGTCGTGGAGCTTTTGATACAGCGACAGATAATGCTCGACGGTCTTTTTGACGATACCGTAAGAGCACGAGGGAGCGCCGTGCATGTCCTCGGTGATCGGGACGGAGTGCGGGCCGCCGTAGACGGTTCCGCCCGAGGAAAGGTACACGATGCGCGCTACGCCGGATTGGCGCATGGCTTCGAGCAACTGGATGGTCCCGATGAGGTTCGTCTCGATGTCGAACGTCACCTTGTCGTTCGAGTTCGCCGGGCCGACACTCGATGCCAGATGGAAACAGACATCGACATCGACGAGGGAGTTCTGCATCACGACGGGATCGAAATACTTGCCGTAGATCGTCGTGACGTTCTCGGGTGGAAGCGGAATACAGGGCACCGCTCCCTCGATATCGACGATCTTGACGTGCCAGCCCTCAGAGACCAGATAGTTAGCCAGATGAGAGCCGATGAAGCCGAATCCGCCCGTAATGAGTGCGTTCATCTCAAGTTCCGTTTGCGCGCCTTATGGTCTGCCGCGTCGGCACGCTGTCAAAGTTCACTGCTCCCTGTTCTCATCGAAGACCAGGATCCCCGTCGAAAGACGGCCGGGTGGCTCCGCATGCCGCTTCTGTGCGCGGTCGGTGAGCATGGTAAATGCCTCAGCCAAACAGGTCAGTCGAAGACTTCGGCATCCAGGAACGCTTTGCCGGCTGCATCCTTGGCCGCGAGCATCGGCTCGAAGTCGATGGGCCACTCGATGCCGATAGTCGGATCGTCCCAGCGAATGCAGCGCTCGTGCTCGGGATACCAGAAATCCGTTGTCTTGTAGAGAAATTCCGCGGCTTCCGTGAGTACGACGAACCCATGTGCGAAGCCAGGCGGAACCCACAATTGACGATGATTCTCGGCGCTGAGTCGTACTCCTGTCCATTTCCCGAAGCTTGGGGAACTGCGGCGAATGTCGACAGCAACGTCGAATACCTCTCCTTCGACTACCCGGACTAGTTTGCCTTGGGGATGCTTTATCTGGAAGTGCATGCCGCGCAACACTCCACGCGCCGACCGCGAGTGATTGTCTTGCACGAACGTCACGCCGGGCTGGACATGCTCCGCGAACTCGCGGGCATTGAAGCTCTCGTAAAAGAAGCCGCGCGCGTCGCCGAACACTGCCGGTTCGACGATTTTGACATCCGGCAGCGACGTGGCGCTTACTGTGATGGTCATGCGACTTTGTCGGTAGAGAGGTTTCGAAGGTATTGACCGTAAGCGTTCTTCGCCAGCGGGGCCGCCAGCGCAAGTAACTGCTCCGTAGTGATCCAGTTGGATCGATAAGCAATTTCTTCTGGACACGCGACGACGAGTCCCTGACGCTTTTGCAGCGTCGCGATGAAGGTTGCCGCTTCGATCAGTGAATCATGCGTGCCCGTATCGAGCCACGCATAGCCGCGTCCCATGATCTCGACGTCCAGTTTCTGCTCTTCCAGATAGCGCAGATTGACGTCTGTTATTTCGAGTTCGCCTCGCGGCGACGGTTTGATATCCGACGCAATGTCGCAAACCTTGTTGTCGTAGAAATACAAGCCCGTTACTGCGTAATTCGAGCGCGGCTTCGCCGGCTTCTCTTCGATCGAAAGCGCGCGAAACTGCTCGTCGAATTCGACGACGCCGTAGCGTTCCGGATCATGCACGTGATATGCAAATACCGTTGCACCGTCTGTCCGCGCATCGGCGCTCGCCAGCTGCTTGGCGAGATCGTGACCATAGAAGATGTTGTCGCCCAAAATGAGCGCGGAAGGATCGTTGCCCACGAATTCCTTGCCGATGATGAACGCCTGCGCCAGCCCGTCAGGCGAAGGCTGCACGGCATACTGGATATTCATGCCCCACTGGCTGCCATCGCCGAGCATCGACTCGAAGCGGGGCGTATCCTGCGGCGTCGAGATGACGAGCACGTCCCGAATGCCCGCAATCATCAACGTCGACAGCGGGTAATAAATCATCGGCTTGTCGTACACGGGCAGCAGTTGCTTCGATACCGCATGCGTGATCGGATAGAGCCGCGTGCCGGAACCGCCGGCGAGAATAATGCCTTTGCGCGCCATGCCCTGCTCCTTATGCCCGCTGCGCGTAATTCGTCTCGACCCACTTCCGGTATTCGCCGGAAGCGACTTCGTCGGCCCACGCCTGGTTGTCGAGATACCACTGAACGGTCTTCGCGAGACCCGTTTCGAACGTTTCTGCCGGCTTCCAGCCGAGTTCGCGTTCGAGCTTGCGCGCGTCGATCGCGTAACGTCGGTCGTGTCCAGGGCGATCGGTCACATACGTGATCTGATCGCGATACGAACCGCTTGCCTTGGGTTTCTTCTCGTCGAGCAGATCGCAAAGGGTGTGCACGACTTCGAGATTCTTCTTCTCGTTCCAGCCGCCGACGTTATACGTCTCGCCCGGCTTGCCTTTGGCCAACACCTCGCGGATGGCCGCGCAGTGGTCGCCGACATAAAGCCAGTCGCGTACGTTCTGACCGTCGCCGTACACCGGCAGCGGCTTGCCCGCGAGCGCATTTGCAATCATCAACGGGATCAGCTTTTCAGGGAACTGATACGGGCCGTAGTTGTTCGAGCAATTGGTCGTGAGAACCGGCAAGCCGTACGTGTGGTGATACGCCCGCACCAGATGGTCGGAACCCGCTTTGGTCGCGGAATACGGACTGTTCGGCGCGTAAGGCGTGGTTTCGGAGAACTGCGGATCCGTTGCGGACAGCGAACCGAAGACCTCGTCCGTCGAAACGTGCAGGAAACGAAACGCCTTTTTCTCCGATTCGGGGAGCGCGTTCCAATACATGCGCACAGCTTCGAGCAGCGTGAAAGTGCCGACGACGTTCGTCTGCACGAAGTCTGCCGGCCCGTGGATGGAACGATCCACATGACTTTCGGCCGCGAAGTGAACGATGGCGCGCGGCTTGTGCTTCGCGAGCAGTTCGTCCATTGCGGTGCGGTCGCAGATGTCGGCACGCACGAACACGTGACGGGCGTCGTCTTTCAGCGATTTCAACGTGCCGAGATTCCCGGCGTACGTCAACTTGTCGACGTTGAGTACCGGTTCGTCAGAGCCTTCGAGCCAATCCAGGACAAAATTGGCGCCGATGAAACCGGCGCCGCCCGTCGTAAGAATCATAAATACCCTTTGGCTGCTTTCAGTTTGTTGACTGACAGCACACGCGAATATGTGAAAAAAATGCGCATGAGGCGCAAACGCGACGCGCCTTACCGGCATGTGTGACCGACTCACAAGGCAAGGCAGACGTCTGGCAAGCCGCCATTATAAGGCCAGCGAATGCAAAAACTACATGGCTAACAACTTGATACAGCTAGGATTCGCCTCTGGAACGCGTCAAAACAGCGGTGCGGCGACAGGGTTCAACGCGCGCTTCATAATGCCAGGACTACAAGTACACGGACTGTTCTTTGCGCGTCGTTCCTGCGATGCCACCATACTGATGACCGATACACCGACACTGCCCGCGACTCATCGCCTTCCGTATTCCGCCCCCCTCGTCTTCGGCGACCTCCAAGGCTGCTGCGACCCGTTCCAGCGCCTGCTGAAGAAAGCCGCGCCCGAGCCTGACGCGCCGCTCTGGTTCGCGGGCGATCTCATCAACCGCGGCCCGAAGTCGCTCGAAACGTTGCGCGATGTCATCGCGCTGGGTTCGCGCGCGACCGTCGTGCTCGGCAATCACGATCTGAATCTGCTGTCCGTCGCCGCCGGCTTGCGCAAGCCGAAGAAAGGCGACACGCTCGACGACATTCTCGCCGCGCCGGATTGCGCCGACCTCATCGAATGGGTGCGGCACAAGCCGGTCGCGCATTTCGAGGACGGTGCGCTGATGGTTCACGCCGGCGTCTTGCCGCAGTGGGACGTCACGATGACGCTAGAACTCGCGCACGAGCTGGAAACCGCACTGCGCGCGCCCAACTGGAAGGAGACGCTGGCGCAGTTGTACGGCAACGAGCCGCATCGCTGGGAAGATTCCCTGACGGGCATGGACCGGCTACGCGTGATCTACAACGCGCTCACGCGCATCCGCTTCTGCACGGCCGAAGGCGCGATGGAATTCGCCGGCAACGGAGGTCCTGACACCGCGCCGCCCGGCTACATGCCCTGGTTCGACGTCCCAGGCCGCCGCACGCAGGACGTGACCATCGTCTTCGGACACTGGGCCGCGCTCGGCCTCATGATCCGCGACGACGTGCTCTGCCTCGATTCGGGCTGCGTGTGGGGCAACAAGCTCTCGGCGGTACGGCTGACGAAAGACCCCGCACAGCGCGTCGTCACGCAGGTGAGTTGCGCGATGAAGAAGTGATCGGCGGGGCCGGCGGCGCTTCCATGACGACGGCCGGCGCACCGCGCATCCGCTCCAGCGCCGCCTGAACCGCCGCTTGCGCTTCGCTCGCGAGCAGCCGCCGGTCAGCGCCCGGCGCGAGCGCATCGCATACGTAGAGATGCGCGGTTATCGGCCCGCCGCGCAAGAGCGCATCGAGCGAATCGCTGAGCGACATATCGCCGATATACGCGGGCGCGGTCGTCTGCATGCCGCGCGCATCCTCGTACATCAGGCAGATCGGCTGCACGGGACTCGACGCCGACACCGCCGCCTGAAACATGTTCGCGTGGAACGGCAGCAGCGAAACGCCGTCGCTCGTGGTGCCTTCGGGGAACACGCACATCATCTCGCCCGCGACGAGCCGGTCCGCCAGCTCATGCATGATGCGCTTCGCGTCGCTGCGCTTCTCGCGCTGCACGAACACCGTGCCGAGCTGTTGCGCGAGCCAGCCGACCACCGGCCACTGGCGAATCTCGGCTTTCGACACGAACGGCGTCGGCCGCCACGCGTTGATCACGTAGATATCGATCCACGACACATGGTTGCCGACGACGAGCACGCCCGCATCGAGCCGCGCTTCGTCGTTATGCACGACGAGCTTCATGCCCGCGAGCCGCAGCATCTTCAGCGACCACGCGCGGTTCATCGCCATGCGCTCGCTTGCGGCGGCGCCGGGAAAGCGCCGCGCCACGATCCATGCGCCGTGCAGCAAATGAGCAGCGAGGCGCAGCTTGCGCAACATCAACTTCATGAATCAGCGGCTTTCGTAAGCGAGATGGCCGCCGACGATGGTCGCGCGCACGCGAGCCGGCAGTTCGTAGCCGAGGAACGGCGAATTGCGGCCCTGGCTCTTTAACTTGCGCGGATCGACGCGCCACGAAGCACCCGCATCGAAGACGCAGAGATCGGCGAGCGCGCCTGCGGCGATGCGCCCAGCCGGCAGCTTCAGCACATCGGCCGGCGCGGACGTGATGCGCGCGAGCGCCTTCGCGAGCGGCATGTTCGCTTCGCGCGCCCACTTCACCGTCAGCGAGAGCAGCAGTTCGAGACCGGTCGCGCCCGGCGTCGCTTCGGCGAAAGGCAGGAGCTTCTCGTCGTCATCGAGCGGCGTGTGGTCCGAGCAGATCGCGTCGATCGTGCCGTCGTCCAGACCCGCGCGAATCGCTTCGCGGTCGCGTTGCTGGCGCAGCGGCGGATCGAGGCGGAATTGCGAATCGAAATAGCCGATGTCCACATCGGTCAAATGCACGTGGTTGATCGTGACGTCACACGTGACGGCGAGCCCTTCGGCTTTGGCCGCGCGCACGAGCGCCACGCCCGCCGCCGACGACACATGCGACAGATGCACACGCGCGCCGGTCACGCGCATCAACTCGAAAATGGTATGCAGCGCGATGGTTTCCGCCGACACCGGCACGCCCGACAGGCCGAGGCGCGACGCCACCGCGCCGCTTGCCGCCACGCCGCCCTTCGCCATGAATGCGTCCTGCGGGCGCAGCCACACGGTATAGCCGTAAGTCGTCGCGTATTGCAGCGCGCGCAGCAGCGTGCGGGTATCGACAATCGGGTTGTCCGCCTGCGAGAAGCCGATGCAGCCGGCCTCCGTCAGTTCCACCATCTCGGTGATGCTCTCGCCCTTCAGCCCGACGGTCAGCGCGCCGAGCGGATACACATGCGCCTGATGCAGCTTCTGCGCGCGAAACTTGAGCATTTCGACGAGGCCCGGCTCGTCGAGCGTCGGATCGGTGTCGGGCGGGCAGACGAGGCTCGTCACGCCGCCCGCCATCGCGGCGGCCATTTCGGATTCGAGCGTCGCCTTGTGTTCGAAGCCCGGCTCGCGCAGACGCGCGGACAAATCGACGAAGCCCGGCGCGATGTGCAAGCCGTTAGCGTCGATGATCTTGGCCGCGCTGAAATCGGCGGGCGCCTCGCCGATCGCGACGATGCGTCCTGCCGCGATGAAGACGTCGCTACGCGTTTCGGTGCCTGCGGCCGGATCGATGATGGTGCCGCCTTGAATCTGGATCTTCATGTCGTTCTGTTTAGTCGCTGTTGCCGGCCACAATGCCCATCACCGCCATGCGCACGGCGATGCCGAAGGTCACCTGATTCAGGATCACCGACTGCGGCCCGTCGGCCACTTGCGAATCGATTTCCACGCCACGGTTCATCGGGCCGGGGTGCATCACGATGGCATCCGGCGCGGCGAGCGCGAGACGCTCGGGCGTGAGTCCCCAGCTCTTGAAGTACTCCTGCGCGGACGGCAGAAGCGCGCCGCTCATGCGCTCGTTCTGCAGCCGCAGCATGATGATGACGTCCACGCCCTTCAGACCTTCGTCCAGGTTGTGGTAGACGTGCACGCCCATCTGGTCGAGGTTGCTCGGCAACAGCGTGCGCGGACCGATGGCGCGCACTTCCGGCACGCCGAGCGTGGTCAGCGCATGAATGTCCGAGCGTGCGACGCGCGAATGCAGGATGTCGCCGACAATCGCCACGCGCAACTTCGTGAAGTCGCGCTTGTAGTGGCGAATGGTGTACATGTCGAGCAGGCCCTGCGTCGGATGCGCGTGACGGCCATCGCCCGCGTTGATCACGTGCACGTGCGGCGCGCAGTGCTCGGCGATCAGATACGGCGCCCCGCTCGACGCATGACGCACGACGAACATGTCGGCGTGCATCGCGGAGAGATTGTTGATGGTGTCGAGCAGCGACTCGCCCTTGCTCGTCGACGACGCGTTGATGTTCAGATTCAGCACGTCCGCCGACAGGCGCTTCGCCGCGATCTCGAACGTGGTGCGCGTGCGCGTCGAATTCTCGAAGAACAGGTTGAATACCGACTTGCCGCGCAGAAGCGGCACCTTCTTGACTTCGCGATCCGTGACGCTCACGAACTGCTCGGCGGTATCAAGAATATGCGTGACGATGCTGCGCGGCAGGCCCTCGATGGTCAGCAAGTGCTTCAGCTCGCCGTTTTTCGTGAGCTGCGGGTTGCCTTTGAGAAAGCCGTAGCGGAAGGTGTCGCTGGTTGTGTCAGCTTGCTGCGCGCCCGGTTCGGCTGCGCTCTGCGTGGCGGTGTTCATGGTGATCCAGGCGTTGCTTTGAAAAAAGGCTTGCTGCTTGGGCGTGAGACGCGTGCCGCTTGAGCGTCAGTGCGTGCGCGGCTCGGTCGTGAAGCCGAAGGTGCCGTCGTCGCGGCGCGCGAGCACGAGGTCTTCGTTCGCCGCGACGTCCACCATACCGCCGGTGAAACGCGCCGCGATCGGCATTTCGCGTCCGCCGCGGTCGGCGAGCACGGCGAAATCGATGGAAGCGGGACGGCCGTAATCGTAGAGTTCGTTGATCGCCGCGCGCACGGTGCGGCCGGTGGAAAGCACGTCGTCAATCAGCAGAATGCGGCGGCCTTCGACTGAGAACGGCAACGAAGTCGGGCTCGCCTGACTGTGCAGGCCCTTTTTCGCGTAGTCGTCGCGATGCAGCGCCACGTTCACCACGCCGAAATGCGGCGCGCCCAGGTCTTTCGCGAGCCGCTCGGCCAGCCACGCGCCGCCGCTGTAGATGCCCGCGAGCGCCACGCCGTCTGCCGCCGCGAGCGACGCGCCGTAAGCCGCGCGAATCTGTTCGACGAGCGCGCGATAAAGCGCCTCTGCGTCAATGGAACTCATGATCGTCGGGAAGTCCGTCGAGATATTGTTGGAGGATGACGCGGGCGGCTTCGGCGTCGATGCCGTCGAAGCGGCCGCGCGCATTCGGGCGCACGCCGCGCTCGCGCAAGTCGGCTTTCGCATCGACGGACGAATATCGCTCGTCCACCCACTGCACCGGCACGTTGAAACGGCCGTTCACCTGATTGCCGAAGCGTTTCGCAAGCGCGCTCATTTCGTGCGGCGTGCCGTCCGGATGCATCGGCATTCCGACGACCACCGCGTCCGGCTTCCACTCTTGCAAGAGCTTGCCCACTTCCTGAAAGCGATAGTCACGGTCGCGGTTTTCGAGCACGGCGAGCGCGCGAGCGTTGCGCGTCAACGTATTGCCGACGGCGACACCAATACGCTTTTCGCCATAATCGAATGCCAGCAGCGTGGCTTCGCGGCTCATGCGTGCCCTGCTTCGCCGGAGAGCATGGAGCGGGACACGCCAAGCAGCGACAGCGCCGCTTCGAGACGGTCCTCTGCGGGCACGTCGAAAATGATGCGCGAATCCGCTTCGACGGTGAGCCAGCCGTTCTTCGAGATTTCTTCTTCGAGTTGCCCCGCGCCCCAGCCCGCGTGGCCGAGCGTCAGCAGGAAACGCTCGGGGCCTTTGCCGCTCGCGACCGCTTCGAGCACGTCTTTCGACGTGGTCATGGCAAGGCCGCCGGGCACGCTCATGGACGAGCTATACGGTTCGCCCTCGCCCGCTTCGTGCAGGACAAAGCCGCGCTCCGTCTGCACCGGACCGCCGTAATACACGGGCAAGTGCACGAGCGGCTCGATTTCGAGCTTGAGGTCGATGCGGTTGAAAAGCGATTGCAGGTCGATGTCGGTCGGCCTGTTGATGACGAGACCCAGCGCACCGCGATCGGTGTGATCGCAAAGGTAGACCACCGTTCCGGAAAACGTCGGATCGACCATGGAGGGCATGGCGATCAGGAACTGGTTCGTCAAATTGATGCGATCGGAAGTCTTGGACATAATTCAGGATTTTAACAAAGGCGCTGCGAGATGGCCGACTTCGATGTGGGGCTGGTCTGGTTTCGGCGGGACCTGCGCGCGGCAGACAATGCTGCACTCTATCATGCGCTTACACGGTGCCGTCGCGTGCTGTGCGCGTTCGTTTTCGACCGCGAAATCCTCGCTCCGCTCGCTAAAAACGACCGTCGCGTGCCCTTTATTCATGCAAGCGTGGTCGAGCTGGATCGCACGCTGCGGGCGGCCGGCGGCGCGCTGCTGGTGCGGCACGCCATGCCGTTCGACGCGATTCCCGCGCTCGCCCGCGAGTGCGGCGCGAACGCCGTGTTCGTGAACCGCGACTACGAGCCGTCCGCGAAGGCACGCGACGAAGCGGTCGCGCAAAGGCTCGCGGGCGCGGGCATCGCGTTTTTCGAGTTCAAGGATCAGGCGATCTTCGACCGCGACGAGGTGCTGACGGGCAGCGCCAAGCCGTACACCGTGTTCACGCCGTACAAGCGCAAGTGGCTCGAAACGCTCACGCCCGACGCGTTGCAGCCTTATGCGTCGGAAGACAATCTGCACGCGCTCGGCAAGCCGCCCGCGCAGGCGGATCAGGGCATTCCGTCGCTCGCCGCGCTCGGTTTCGCCGATGCAGAAGGCCCCGCGTTCCCGGCAGGCACGGTCGGCGCGTACGCGCTTTTCGACGACTTCCGCGACCGCATGACGGATTACGACCGCACGCGCGACTTCCCGGCGGTCAAAGGCCCGAGCTACATGGGCGTGCACTTGCGGCACGGCACGGTGTCGATCCGCGCACTCGCCCGCGTCGCGCACGATGCGCAGCGCCACGGCGACCGCGGCGCGCAGACGTGGCTATCGGAGCTGATCTGGCGGGACTTCTACTTTGCGGTGCTGCACCATTTCCCGCGCGTGGGCATGCCGGGCGACCATCGCGCGTTCAAGCCGGAATACGACCGCATCATATGGGAAACGGGCGAGGCGGCCGACGCGCATTTCGCCGCGTGGTGCGCTGGACAAACCGGCTATCCGCTCGTGGATGCCGCCATGCGCCAGCTCAACACCTCGGGCTACATGCACAACCGCCTGCGCATGGTGACGGCGAGTTTCCTGACGAAGGACCTCGGCATCGACTGGCGGCGCGGCGAGGCGTATTTCGAGGCGCAGCTGAACGACTTCGAGCTTTCGTCGAATAGCGGCGGCTGGCAGTGGGCGGCTTCGAGCGGATGCGACGCGCAGCCGTACTTCCGCATCTTCAATCCGGTCACGCAGTCGCAGAAGTTCGACGCCGCCGGGAAGTTCATCCGCCACTATGTGCCGGAGCTGTCGGGGCTGTCCGACCGCGACATTCATGCGCCGTGGCTGGCGAAGCCGGACGCGCTGAAGGCCGCGAAGATCGCGTTGGGCGCGGATTATCCGCCGCCGATCGTCGATCACGACGCCGCGCGCAAGCGGACACTGCTACGTTACGACGTCGTGCGCGGGCCGGCCAAACGCGCCGCGCCCGCCGACGAGGACGACGACGACGCTATCGCGTAACCGCCGGAGGGCGCTCGATCATTGCGGTCAGCGCGGCAATCGACGCGCGTCCTTCCGACGGCGCGATTCCCGCCGCCGCCTGATGCAGCATCGAGCGCAGGGTTTGCGCGGCGCGCTCGGGGATGGAGGCGTCGAGGCCGCGGGCATCGCTTTCGGCCGCGCCTTCGCCCTGATGCGCGACGCGCCGCCACGCGAGACCGAGCGTATCGGCGAGCAGCGAGACGTGCCCGAGCCCGAGCGCGCATGCCGCCGCGCCCAGCCGATGCGACGCGTTCGCCGCATGCAGCGCGGCGGCGGAATCGACGGTGCCGGTTTCGCTCGCCTGCGTGCCGCGCTCGACGAGCCCTTCGATCGACGCCTCCGCGCTTTGCAGAAAGTCTTCGTAGGCCGCTGCGTTCACGCGCAGCACGCCGAGATCCCGCGTGACAGCCTCGCGCGTGCTTTCTTCGCTTGCCTGCGCGGCGCCTTGCTCCCACGCGGCTTCGGACGCGGGCGTCGCCGCCACGTGCCAGGCCACGGTCAGGCCGTAGTCGCGCAAAACGTCGACGTGTTCGGCGTCTTCGGGCGTCGCGCCGTAGAGCGCGAAGTCGCGCCACAGCAGCGCGAGCGTCGCGCGCACCAGCGAACGCGGCGCGAAGGTGGACGCGTGCGCCTGATCCGCGAGCACGAGATTGAAGCGCGCGTAGAGGCGCTTGGCGTCCGCGTAACTGGAAAGATCCGCATGACGGCCGGCCCGCTCGCGCAGCGCCCGCACCGTGGACGACGCGAGCCGCCAGAAGTCGTACGGATCGGGCCCGGTGAGCTCGGCGAGACAGGCATCGAGCCGCGAGAAGGTTTCGTCGATGTCGGCTTGCGGCTGGTCGGCGCCCGCGCGCAGCAACGCGAGCAGCGCCGCCTCGTAGTGCGCCCGGACCCGCGCGAGCCTTTCCGGCGCGACGCCCCGCAGCGTCGACGGCGCAATGGCGCGCCCGGCGAGCGCGAGGTCATCGTAGGAAACCGGCGCAATGCGCGTATGCACGGCCAGAAGCGCGTGCAGCCCGCGATAGTGATCGAAGAGTTCCGTCGAACACGACAGTTCGCGCAGGTTGTGGCGCTCGACGGCGGCGCGGAACGCGGACATGGCGAGCGCGATGCGGTCGTGCGTGCCCTCCGATTCGTCGCCGAGCGGCGCGACCAGCGCCAGCGCCTCGGCGAAACGTTGCGCGGGCAGCCATCCGGCCGAATGCAGCGCAGCAATCGCGCGCTTGAGCGCAGGCGCGATCTCGCCCTGCCGCTGGAACGCGTGCATGGCATCCGTGAGCGCCATTTCGGCGAGCCGGACTGAGCCGCCGCGCGGGTTCGGCAAGGCTTCGATCGGAACGGGAAGGTCGGGACGAGATGTCATAACGGGCGCTCACAAGCCAGAAACGCGCGTGGCGACGCCGCCTCGACGCGCGGTTGAACTGCATTATCGACGGGCGCGGACGTGAAGCGCCGCCGAGCCTGTCGTGCTCCAAGCGTATGCCTTTACGAGTGCAGGCGGAAACGAATGTTCCAGCCGGATCGTCGCGCAGGCGCACACCAAGGCTCGCCTGCGACGCCTGCACGAAACGCGGGTCGCAAAAAACACGCGCCGCATGGCGTGAGCCATGCGGCGCGGTAGAGCATGCGGATCAGATCTGGACCATCTCGAAATCTTCCTTGCGGGCTCCGCATTCGGGACAGGTCCAGTTGATCGGAACGTCCTCCCAGCGGGTACCCGGCGCGATGCCCTCTTCCGGCAATCCCGCCTCTTCGTCGTAGATCCAGCCGCAGATCAGGCACATCCAGCTTCTGTATTCCATACTTATGCCGCGTCGATTGGTCGATTGAAATTAGGCCATGATGGTACCGTGTTGCCGGGTGGATGCCTAGCAAGGCGCTGGCCCGACGTGCATCCCCACATAGCGGGACGCGCGCGCCCCGCTACGCAAAAAGGTGCGCAAAGACCGCAGACGGGCGGCAATAGGACGCATAATCGAACCGTGTCCGGGCGTGCGCGTCTTTTTCGCGTTCGCTGCAACTGAATCGTCTCACTCGTGCAATACAAACCAAAAATGTCCGCTCTTGCCATGACCGGCGACTCTCCACCGATCGTTCTGACTTTCGGGCTCTCGGACCCCACGGGCGGCTCCGGCTTGCAAGCCGATTTGCTCACGCTCGCCAGCATGGGCTGCCACAGCGCAACGGTTCTTACCGGCTACGCCGTGCGCGATTCCGCAACATGCGATGAAGTCAACGGCCTCGACCCCGACGCGGTCGCCGCTCAGGCGCGCATGTTGCTGGAAGACATGCCGATCGCCGCGTTCAAGATCGGCGCGGCCACGCGGGCGGAAGTAGTCTCCGCGATCGCGGAAGTGGTGTCCGACTACGACGACGTTCCGCTGATTCTCGCGCCCGACTTCACGCTCGACGACGAGCACGTGCTGTCCGCCGACGAGCTGCGCGAATCGCTCGCCGACCTGCTCGTGCCGCAGACGACCATGCTGATTGCCGATCACGCGACGCTTCTGCAGCTTGCGCAGCCCGACAGCGACGCCGAAGCGCCGACGCTCGATTCCGCGATTTCGCACATTCTCGCGCAGGGCTGCGAGTACGTGCTGGCGATGGAAACGGGCACGCATCGGCATGTGAACACGCTGTACAGCGAGGAAGGACAGGTGCGGCAGGATTTGTGGGATCGCGGGCTGCATCGCGTGATGGGCCTCACCGACACGCTCGGCGCCGCGGTTGCCGCGCTGCTCGCGAACGGCCAGGAGCCCGCCGAGGCCGCGCGCGAGGCGCAGGAGTACGTGTTTCAGGCGGCGCGCGCCGCGTTTCGTCCGGGCATGGGCGCGTATCTGCCGGATCGCTTTTTCTGGGCGCGCTCGAACGATGCGGACGACGAAACCGACGCCGCGTCCTTGCCGGACGATTCGGCCGGATTGCCCGGAGAAGCCCGGCACTAGACGAAATCGCGCGCCGACGATGCAGTGAACGAAGCGACACGAACGGAGTTCGGAGACCAACGAAGGGAGGCTTTGCGAGCGCATGCCGTATCGATTGCCCCATTTGCACAAGCCCGGCCCGCAAGGCGCCATCCGCGTCGGCTGCGCGGGCTGGGCGCTTTCGAGTTCGGTCCAGTCCAGCTTTCCCGACGAAGGCACGCATCTCGAACGCTACGCACGCGTGCTGACGTGCGTCGAAATCAACTCGAGCTTCTATAAGCCGCATCGCGAGCAGACGTACGAAAGGTGGGCGCAAAGCGTGCCCGACTCGTTTCGCTTTTCGGTGAAGCTGCCCAAGGCGATCACGCACGACGCGCGGCTCGCCGACACGAACGCCCTCATCGACGAATTTCTGGCTGCCGCCGGCAAACTGGGCGACAAGCTCGGCTGCTGGCTCGCGCAACTGCCGCCGAGCCTCGCCTTCGAACACGATCTGGCCGATGCCTTCTTCAAGGCGCTGCGCGAGCGCACCAAGCTGCCGGTCGCGTGCGAGGCGCGTAATCCGAGCTGGTTCACCAAAGAGGCGGCGGCGCTTCTGAAAGCGCATCACATCGCGTATGTGGACGCCGACCCGATTCCGGACGACTGCGAAATCAAGCATCGGGCGGACGCGTCGCTCGTCTACGTGCGGCTGCACGGCTCGCCGGATCTCTACAAGTCTTCGTACGACTTCCCGTACCTCGACGATCTCGCGCGCACGCTGCAAACCCGCGCGAAAAAGACGCCCGAGGTGTGGTGCATCTTCGACAACACCACGCTCGGCCACGCGCAGCCTAACGCGCTGCATGTGATGGAGCGTCTGCATCTTCATCATCGGAAGGCGTAGCGCCCTTCCGCTTCTGCTCATTGCTTCCGAAGGAGATTCGCTGATGCACAAGCCGGCACGACGCTTCGCTCGCCTCATTCGAGCCACGATGCTCGCCACGATTGTCTCGGCGGCGCTGCCCGTCCATGCGCAGGATGCATCGCCGCCGCCCGCCACGCCTGCGGGCGATGGCACGTTCCTGCTGACCATCTTCCTCAAGCACGACGAGTCCAAGCCGCTGCCGAAGATCAACCAGCAATTGAAGGAACAAGGCTACTTCAAGACGTTTCCGCCGCCGGGCGTGGAAGTGGTGTCGTGGTACGTGATGATGGGCATCGGGCAAGTGGTGACCTTGCGCGTGCCGGCGGACAGGCTGCGGGAAGTGAATCGCGCGATCGAGACGACCGCGTGGGGCGGATATCACACGGAGTTCTACCCGACCTACGACTACAAGGCCGCCGCGCAAAAGCTGCGCGACGAGATGAACAAATAGCTTCTCGATGGGCGAAAAAAAACCTGCATCGCTGCAGGTTTTTTTCTGGCATGGCGCGAGCCCCTTGCGAGACTCGCACCGATGTAATCGGGCCGAAGCCGTCTTACATGTCCATGCCCATGCCGCCCATGCCGCCGGGCATGCCGCCAGGCATCGGAGCATCTTCCTTCGGCAGTTCGGCGACGGCTGCGTCGGTCGTCAGCAGCAGGCCTGCCACCGATGCCGCGTTTTGCAGCGCCGTGCGCGTCACCTTGGTCGGGTCGACGACACCGGCTTCCACCAGGTCACCGTACTCGCCGGTTGCCGCGTTGTAGCCGTAGTTGCCCGAACCTTGAGCAACAGCCGCCACCACGACCGAGGCTTCTTCGCCGCCGTTCGTGACGATCTGGCGCAGCGGCTCTTCCATTGCACGCAGGACGATCTTGATACCTGCGTCCTGGTCGGCGTTAGCGCCCTTCAGGCCGTCGATTGCACGGCGTGCACGGATCAGCGCGACGCCGCCGCCAGCCACGATGCCTTCTTCCACTGCTGCGCGCGTTGCGTGCAGAGCGTCTTCGACACGTGCCTTCTTTTCCTTCATTTCGACTTCGGTCGCAGCGCCGACCTTGATGACTGCCACGCCGCCGGCCAGCTTGGCCACGCGCTCTTGCAGCTTTTCACGGTCGTAGTCCGACGTCGCTTCTTCGATCTGCTTGCGCACTTGCTTCACGCGAGCTTCGATGTTCACGGCTTCGCCGGCGCCGTCGATGATCGTCGTGTTTTCCTTGCCCACTTCGATGCGCTTGGCTTGACCCAGCTCTTGCAGCGTCGCCTTTTCCAGCGTCAGGCCGGTTTCTTCCGCGATGACTTGACCGCCGGTCAGGATCGCGATGTCTTCCAGCATGGCCTTGCGACGGTCGCCGAAGCCCGGAGCCTTCACGGCAACGGTCTTCAGGATGCCGCGGATGTTGTTGACGACGAGCGTTGCCAGAGCTTCGCCTTCGACGTCTTCAGCGATGATCAAGAGCGGACGGCCAGCCTTCGCGACTTGTTCCAGCACCGGCAGCAGATCGCGGATGTTGGAAACCTTCTTGTCGTGCAGCAGCACGAACGGGTTTTCCAGAACGGCGACTTGCTTGTCCGGGTTGTTGATGAAGTACGGCGACAGGTAGCCGCGGTCGAACTGCATGCCTTCCACGACGTCCAGCTCGTCTTGCAGCGACTTGCCGTCTTCGACGGTGATCACGCCTTCCTTGCCGACCTTGTCCATGGCTTCAGCGATGCGCTCGCCGATGGACGTGTCGCTGTTCGCCGAGATCGAGCCGACTTGCGCGATTTCCTTGTTCGTCGTGCAGGGCTTGCTGATCTTGCGCAGTTCTTCGATTGCTGCGGCGACGGCCTTGTCGATGCCGCGCTTCAGGTCCATCGGGTTCATGCCCGATGCGACGTACTTCATGCCTTCGCGAACGATGGACTGTGCGAGCACGGTAGCGGTCGTGGTGCCGTCACCTGCGTTGTCGCTGGTCTTGGAAGCGACTTCCTTGACCATTTGCGCGCCCATGTTCTGGAGCTTGTCCTTCAGTTCGATTTCCTTCGCGACCGAGACGCCGTCCTTGGTGACCGTCGGGCCGCCGAACGAACGCTCGAGCACGACATTGCGGCCCTTCGGACCCAGCGTGACCTTGACCGCGTTGGCCAGAATGTTCACGCCTTCGACCATCTTGGCGCGTGCGGAATCGCCGAAAGTGACTTCTTTAGCTGCCATATCCAGACTCCTTGATTCGATTCAGTGTGCCGGCTCGCCGCCCTTTCGGCGCGAAGCCCGGCTTACAGGAAGAATGCTTACTTGTTGACCAGAACGGCCATGATGTCTTCTTCGCGCATGACGAGCAGTTCCTGCCCGTCGACCTTGACGGTCTGGCCGGCGTATTTGCCGAAGAGCACGCGGTCGCCCACCTTCACGTCGAGGGCGTTTTGCGTGCCCTTGTCATCGCGCTTGCCCGGGCCGACGGCCAGGACTTCGCCTTGATCCGGCTTTTCTGCCGCTGCTTCCGGGATCACGATGCCCGATGCGGTCTTGGTTTCCTGGTCCAGACGTTTGACGATGACGCGATCGTGCAAAGGACGAAGGTTCATACACACTCCTCTCTTGAATGAGACTGAAAACGCGGGAAAGCCCGTCCTTTGGGCAGCGCCCGCCGGACGGAAATCTTGTTAGCACTCTCGTGCAGTGAGTGCCAATTATATGGACCGGATTTGACAATTTCAAGGAGGGAGCGGAACGGGGTCGAGATTCCCGTGGCTTTGAGGAGTTACTTGCGATCAGTGCGGCGAACGCACGGACGAGCCGATGCCGCGGTTTCGGCTGCCGTCCGCGCAAATGTCGAGTCACGATCGACGGGAGGGTAAACCCGGGGTATTGATAAGCACCGTCCACTTGCCTGCCGCGCATCCCGGGGGAAGCGAAGTCCGCGCCGAGACAGCTTGCTCGCCAGACCGAGCGACACGTTCAGCTCGGATTGCCCCAAAGATCGTCGACCGCGCGGATCGCCAGCAAGTAGCCGTTCGCGCCCGCCCCGCAGATCACCGCAGTAGCCGCCACCGAGATTGTCGAGTGACGGTATTCCTCCGAGCGCCGGTGAATGTTCGTTATGTGCACTTCCACGACCGGGCGGCTAATCAGCTTGACCGCGTCGAGCACCGGAATCCGCCCGAACGAGAAGCCGGCCGGGTTGATGACGAGCGCCGCGTCGTGCAGGAAGGCTTCCTGAGTCCAGTCGATCAACTGGCTCTCGCTGTTGGTCTGACGGAACACGCAATCCAGCTTCAGTTCTTCAGCGAGCGCAAGACAGTTCTTTTCGATGTCCTTCAGCGTCGTATGTCCGTAAAGGTGCGGCTCGCGCGCGCCCAGCATGTTCAGGTTGGAGCCGTTGAGAATGTAGAGTTTGCGAGTCATGGTTTCAGTGTGTGGCGCTACGTTCGAAGGCGGTGTCTCTGGTTTCCCGCGACGTCGCGATCATGAGGAAGGAGAGCAGATTCAACGAGCCGCAGACCGCCACGATCGCCCAAGGCGAACCATGGAAGGCATTGAGCAGCGCGACGGCGACGATCGGCATCGGTCCGCCGGTGAGCAGATTGGCCCCCGAGTAAGACAGAGCGGAGCCCGTGTAGCGCGCTTCGGTCGGGAACGATTCGGCGAACCACACTGGCTGAATGCCGCTTTGAAACTGCGTGAAGCCCAGGAAGGCGCCCATCACGGCCATCGTCAACGCGACCGAGTGCTGGTTGAGGATCGGAAAGTAGATGAGGCAGCAGACCAGCGTGCAGAACGAGCCGATCATCAGCGCGCGCTTGCGTCCGATCCGGTCGCTCAGATAGCCACCGGCCAGCGCGCCCGCGATGGCACAGACGTTCGCCACCATCAGCAGCATGAAGCCGGTCTGCTTGGGCACGCCGAGGTTCTTCGTGAGATAGCTGAGCGAGAACACCACGATCAGATAGAAGAGCGCCGCCGGGCCGCAGAAGAACAGCGTCAGGCGAAGCGCGGTCCGCCAGTGGAACCTGAAGACGATGCCGAGCGGGTTGGCCGAACGCGCGCCTTCGCCCTTCTTTTTGAGCGCCTCGAAGGCCGGCGTTTCGCTCACCTTCATGCGGATATAGATGCCGAGCAGCACGAGCACGAAGCTGGCGAGGAAAGGAATCCTCCATCCGAACGATTCGAAGTCATCGGCCGAAAGCAGCGCGGAAAGTGCGAACAGCGCGAAATTCGCGAGGATCTGGCTGAGCGGCGAACAGATGCCGAGCAGGCCCGAATACAGCCCGCGCTTGTTCGCGGATGCGTGTTCGACCGCCATCAGTTGCGCGCCGGTCGATTCGCCGCCGAGCGCGAAACCCTGAACGATGCGCAGCGAAACCAGCAAGGTCGGCGCGAGAATGCCGACTTGCTGATACGTGGGCAGCAAGCCCATCAGAAACGACGAGGCGCCCATCACCGAAACGGTGACCAGCATCAGATTACGGCGTCCCCAGCGGTCGCCGAGCATGCCGCAGAGCACCGCGCCGAGCGGACGGGCGGCGAGTCCGGCCCAGAAACTCGCCAGCGACGCCAGAAGCGAGGCGGTCGGGTCGAGCGACGGGAAGAAGAGCTTCGGGAAGATCGTGGCCGCGACCACGCCGTACAGCGCGAAGTCGAACCATTCCAGCGCCGTGCCCACAGTGGCGCCCGCCACTGCGCGACGCGCCATCAGATGAGCCTGCGGCGAGCGCTCGCTCGCAGCCGAGTTCGGGTCAGCGGTAACTGCCATGGGTGTCTCCTGAATATTTTCGTGTCTATGCCGTGCGCTTCTCGCGACGAACAGGTGTTATTGTTTGCGCTGCGAAAGCCCGGCGTTCCGCACCGGAACTGCATTTCACATCACAAAACCGACGAGCGATGTCGCTGAAGAACGGCCTGAGAGTGCTGGATTTCCTCGCGTCGCAAGGCGAGGGTGCGGGACTCGTCGAGATCGCCGATGCGCTCGGCATGCCGCGCAGCTCGTGTCATCGCGTGCTGACCGAACTCGTCGAGAGCGGCTATGTGCGGCAACTGACCGAGCACAGCCGCTACATCCTGACTATGCGCATGACGTCGAATGGCCTGGAGTTCCTGAGCCTGACGGGTATCGCGGATATCGCGCAGCCGATCATCGAACGCGTCGCGGCGCAAACCGGCGAACTCGCGCGGCTATCGCTCGTGGACGGCGATGCGATCATCTGGGTCGGCAAGGCCGACGGTCAGCGGTCCGGCTTTCGTTACGATCCCGACATGGGACAGACGGCACAGCTTTCGTGCACATCGACCGGTCACGCATGGCTCATGACGATGACCGATGAACAAGCGGCTGCGCTCGTCCTCAAGCAGGGCTTCGGTCAGCCGAACGAATTCGGCCCTCATGCGCCGACCACGCTAAAGGCGCTGCTCGGGTTTCTGCACGCTGCGCGGGTGCGCGGTTACGCGATGATCGACGAAGTCTTCGCGCCGAAGATGTCGGCGGTCGCGGCGCCTGTCGTGAGCGGCTCGCGTTGCGTCGGCGTCATCAGCCTGGCGGGTCCGCGCGTGCGGCTGACGGCCGAAAAAATTCATCAGTATTCGGTGCTGCTGCGCGAAGCGGCGAATGAACTCGCGCAATTGAGCAATATGGCTGGATTCCCTACTCGACCGCCGCTCGGCAAAGGATGAGCAGGAAGGAGTCCGCCGCGCTCCGGCCGGCGAATCGGTGCTTCGAACGACATGCCCCGATGTGTCGGCGCGGACGGCCGGGCCACCCTCGCCCCTTCCGATCAGGAACACGGCCCTATCCATACAAAATAGACGCGCCGTCTGCGTCATGCACAATATCGGCACCTAAGAACGCGGAGAATGGCCCGTGGGCGTCAACTTCGACCTCAACGACTTGCAGGCATTCAGAGCTGTGGTGGAACTGGGCAGCTTTCGAAAAGCAGCCGAGGCGGTGAACATTTCCCAGCCAGCCCTGAGCCGGCGGATCGACAAGCTCGAGGAAGCGCTCGGCGTACGTCTTTTCGAACGCACCACGCGCAGCGTGACGCTCACGACTGTCGGCCGGGCATTTGCGCCGAGCGCCGAGCAGTTGCTGGACGATCTCGACGTCGCCCTGCTCGGCATCCGCGATGTCTCATCGAGCCGATTGGGTCATGTCACCATTGCCTGCGTGCCATCCGTGGCCTACTACTTTCTCCCGAGCGCTGTTGCGAGCTTCCATCGCCGTTTCCCGCGCATCAGGGTCAAATTGCTGGACGCGAGCGCGAACGAGGTGCTCTCCGCCGTCATCAGCGGCGAGGCTGATTTCGGCGTCAGCTTCATGGGAAGCCAGGAGTCCGAGGTCGACTTCAACGTGCTGCTGGAGGAGCAGTTCGTCGCGGCGTGCCGTCGTGACCACCCGCTCGCGCGCAAGAAGCACGTGACCTGGAACGAGCTCTACGAGCACGACTATGTTTCCGTGGACAAGACGTCGGGCAATCGTCTGTTGCTCGATCAGGCTCTTCCGGCCGTGTCGCCGCGCGCGCCCAGCATATGCGAAACGCGTCATGTCACGACCATGCTGGGTCTGGTGGAAGCGGGCCTCGGCGTGGCCGCCGTACCGTCGATGGCCATGCCTGGACGCAATCATCACATCCTCACCAGTGTGCCGCTGGTGGACCCTGTCGTGAAGCGACGCGTAGGCATCGTGAGGCGCCGCGGACGTACGCTCACGCCGGCCGCGCAGGAGTTTCATCAAACGATTCTGGATATGAGAGGCGATGCCAGGAGCAGCGGCGCATCAACCGACGACGCAGCCCGAAAAGCGCGCCCGAGCAGGAAGCCCGCGTCGTGAGGGTGGCAAGAACGCTCCGTCTGCTCTATGTGCAGGTCGTGCTGGGCATGGTGCTCGGCGTGGCGCTCGGGCACTTCTGGCCGCAAGCCGGCTCGCTTCTCAAGCCTGTCAGCGACGGCTTCGTCGGGCTCGTCAGGATGATGATTTCGCCGATCGTCTTCTGCACGATCGTCTCCGGGATCACGTCTGTCGCGAGCGGAAAGGCCATCGGTCGCGTGATCTTCCGGGCGCTGGGACTCTTTTATTTTCTGACTGCCGTGGCGCTCGCGCTGGGACTCGTCACGGCCTTTCTGATGCGGCCCGGCGCGGGCATGCATATCGACGCCCGAAGTCTCGATACGACGATCCTCGCGCAGTATGTGAAGCAGGCGCATCCGGATGGCTTCGTCGCCTTCGCGCTGAACGTCATTCCCGAAACCATGCTTGGCGCGTTCGACAAGGGCGAGGTGCTGCCGGTGCTGCTGCTTTCGCTGCTATTCGGCTTCGCGCTGAATCTGCATCCGGGTGCGGGCCGGCCTGTGCTCGCGCTCATCGATGGCATCGCCCAGGCGCTGTTTCGCATCCTCGCGATGATCATGCGGCTCGCGCCGCTCGGCGCATTCGGCGCGATGGCTTTCACGGTGGGCCGCTTCGGGATTCACTCGGTCGGCTCGCTCGGCATGTTGATGGTGTCGTTCTACGTGGCATGCGTGCTGTTCGTCGCGCTCGTCCTCGCTCCGCTTGCGCGCCTGCACGGCTTCTCGCTGTGGCGGCTCTTGCGTTATCTGCGCGAGGAATTGCTCATCGTCCTGGCGACTTCATCGACGGAACCGGTGTTGCCGCGCCTCATCACGAAGCTGGAGATGCTCGGCTGCGACAAGGGCGTCGTCGGACTCGTGTTGCCCGCAGGCTATTCGTTCAATCTCGACGGCACCGCCATCTATCTGACGCTTGCGTCGATGTTCATCGCGCAGGCATGCGACGTGTCGCTCTCGGCGTCGCAGATCGCGATGATGCTCGCGGTCATGCTGCTGACGTCCAAAGGAGCGGCGGGCGTGGCGGGGAGCGGACTGGTTGCGCTGGTTGCGACGCTGACCGTGATTCCGGATCTCCCTTTCGCGGGAGTGGCGCTACTGGTGGGTATAGACCGCTTCATGTCCGAAGCGCGGGCGCTCACGAGCGTGATCAGCAACGCGTGCGCGGTGATCTTCGTTTCGATGTGGGATGGCGCCTGCGATCGCGCGCGTCTTGCGCAACTGCTGCGCGCGCCGGCGCCGGGCGACGCCGACCGCGCAAAGGACCACGCGAGCAGTACCTCGGGAAGTTGACGGCGAAGCCCGTATCAATGCGCGGCGACGCTATCGAGCCCGGTCGATTTCACATCGGCCTGCACGCCGGGCGATGCCAGATAATCGAGAAGCGCCTTCGCTTCCTTCGGATGCTGCGCGCTCACCGGAATGCCGGCGGCAAAACGCGTGACCGACTGCAAAGACTCCGGAATCTTTCCGACGAACGTCGCGCCCTTGACCGGCAGCAACTCGCTCACCTGCTGAAAGCCGATCTCGTAATCGCCGTTCGCGACGACCGAGGCCACCGGGATGCGCGGAATCATCTTCGCCTTGGGCTTGACCTGATCCTCGATGCCGAGCTTCGTGAACAGCTCGCGCTCGATATAGACACCGCTCGCGCTGTCGGAGTAGGCAATCGACTTGGCATGCAGCAGCGTCTGCCGCAGGCCCTCCGCCGTGCTGATGTCGGGCTTCGCCGCGCCGTCGCGCACGACCATGCCGATGCGCGAGTCCGCCAGTTCCACGCGCGACTCAGGCACGACCTTGCCTTGCCTGATCAGCTCGTCGAGCGCATAACCGACCATGATGACGGCGTCGGCCGGCTCGCCCCGTTCGAGGCGGTTGGGAATGGCTTCGGGCGATTTGCCCATCGACGGACCCAGCGCGGTGTCGAGCGTGTTGCCCGTCTCGGACGCGAACCTGGGACCGAGCACCTTGTATGCTGCGGTGAAGCCCCCCGAACTCATGACGTGCAGGTCGGCGGCCTGTACGCTGGACGCCACGGCCGAGGTGGCGATGAGCGCCGCCGCGTAGAGTTTCGAAAGCACATTCTTCATGATGAGGTCGTGTAGGGTTCGATAGGCGCTTGTGGCAACGAGCGTCGCATCAGTGCGCCGGAGTCAGCGTTGCTGCGCGCCGGCGATAGAGCGCGAACGTCGCGAGAAGCGCGCAGCCGGCGGCGAAGCTCATCCAGTATCCGGGTGCCGCCTTGTCGCCGGTCATATGAATGAGCGCCGTCGAGATGGCGGGCGTGAAGCCGCCGAACACCGCCGTGGCAAGGCTGTATGCGAGCGAGAAACCCGCCACGCGCACTTCGACCGGCATCACCTCGGTCAGCGCGACGACCATCGCGCCGTTATACATGCCGTACATGAACGAGAGCCAAAGCAGCACGAGCAGCATGTTGATGAAGCTCGGGGCGTGAGCGAGTATCGACAGTGCCGGGTATGCCGTTGCGATAGCGAGAACCGTCATGCCGACGAGCAGCGGCCTGCGGCCGATCTTGTCCGACAGCGCCCCGCCGATCGGCAGCCACACGAAGTTCGACACGGCTACGCACAAGGTCACGAGCAGACTATCCGCGGTGCTCAGGTGCAGGACCGTCTTGCCGAAAGTCGGCGCATAGACCGTGATGAGATAGAAGCTCGAGGTCGTCATTGCCACCAGCATCATGCCCGCGATCACGACGGCCCAGTTCTGGGCCAGCGTGCGAAACACTTCCTTCATGCTCGGGCGATGCTGGCGTGCCTTGAACTCCCGCGTTTCTTCCAGATTGCGACGCAGCATGAAGATGAACGGCACGATCATGCACCCGACGAAGAACGGCACGCGCCAACCCCAACTCGCGATGGCCGCGGTGTCGAGCGACTGGTTGAGCATGAAGCCAAGCGCCGCGGCAACGACGATCGCAACCTGCTGGCTTGCCGACTGCCAGCTCGTGAAGAAGCCCTTGCGGCCAGGCGTGGCCATCTCGGCGAGATAGACCGACACGCCACCCAGTTCAGCGCCTGCGGAGAACCCCTGCAGCAAACGTCCGACGAGCACGAGCGCGGGTGCCAGGAGACCGATCGTCGCATAGCCCGGCACGAATGCGATCAGGATGGTGCCGCTTGCCATGATGGAAAGTGTGACGATCAGGCCCTTGCGTCGGCCGACATCGTCGATGTAAGCGCCAAGCACGATCGCGCCCAGCGGACGCATCAGAAAGCCGGCGCCGAAGACGGCGAACGTCATCATCAGCGAAGCGAATTCACTCGATGCCGGAAAGAACACGCCGGCGATTTGGGTCGCGTAGAAGCCGAACAGAAAGAAGTCGAACTGCTCCAGGAAATTGCCGGCCGTGACGCGGAAAACCGCCGCAGCCTTTGAATGTCCCGGAGAGAGGGCTGAAGGTGAGGGATGCATCGATGTGTCTCCTGAAGTCCTGGATTTTGCGGTCTTTCCGCTTTTGTCTTTCGTGGATGATGGACTGTCGTCATCAAAACGATAAGTGCAATCTTCTGAACGATTGATGTTCGGTGGTTATCAATCGGGATTGCCGCGAGCTGGCGCCGGCAATGAACGACGAACACTTTTTCGCCATCTGCGGCGTATGAAGCGTCCTTACGCGCGCCGTCAACGATAGGTAATTCGTTGTCCGAATTAATTGGCGGACGCTGCGCGAGGCGATGGAACCGAATGGCGTCCGGCTCGGCAGGCGCGCTGATCCGCAGTTCAGCGCAAAAGGAGCGTTCAGGGCCCAATGGTCAGCGGCTCGGGGTACTCGTCGGACAGGTTGATAGAGTCCCAAATGAGCCACACAGGGCGGGCGGGGCCGGCGAAGAAATCTTCGCAGCCATCCGGGTGGGCTTGCGAGCCGACGTTCTCGTACTGCTCCGGTTGATCCTTCGCGACATACAGCACCGCCTTGCCGCCCTTGCGTTCGATGGCCGCCGGTCGCAAGGGGCCAAGTGTAAAGGCTATGTATGGCGTACCTGTGCAGCGTGGGCCGGAATAAGCCGGCCGGTTCGCGCTCCAGATCCACGCGTTTGCAGATCGAGCGCCGTCCGCCTTCTGAAGGCGGCTGAAGCCGACGAAAACAGGCGCGCCCTTGACATCCATGATGACCCCGCCATCGGATACGAAGTCCGAAGAACTGGATTGCATCGGAGCATCGACGACTGTTCCCACGAGCCTGCCTCGTGCGTCGTACAACCTGGCGGTATGGTCGTGCCTTCCTCCGTAGCCCGGACCCTCGGCAAGCGCCACTGAGGCGCTCGCGGCAAACATCGCGATGACGATCGCACTGCGAGAATTGAACATACTCACCTCGTCGCTGGCACAGGCATCACGGTCACCGGCCTATCCGCAGTGGTTCGGGATAAAGCTGAGTCAAGTCGATCGTGCTCTCGACGGGCCATGCCCCGTCGTACCTCCGCGGCGTGCCATCGAAACAGCGCGGGGGGGCATCCCCGCTCTCATAGGAGCCGACCGGCACGGCTTCGGAAGTCGTGTCCCGAGCAATATATAACGTTGCCGTTGTTCCTCTACGCTCGATCGCGCTCGGGCGAAAGGCACCCTGTTCATAGAAAACGTACGGCGTTCCGCTGCAGTTCTTGCCCGAGTAGGCAAGGCGTGGATACTGCCAGATCCACTCGTTCGAAACGGCGCGTCCACCCGTTGGGGACGTTTCATTGCTAGAGAAGCCCGCGAATACGAACACGCCCTTCACGTTGAGGACGACCCCGGCCGCGTAATCGGAGCCTGAGATGTAGACCACGTCGCCGACAACGTCACCTCGTGCATCGTAGAGGCGCGCCCGGCCGCTTTGCTGAGCGTGGTGGTGGCCCTCGCCGCGGCGTCCATCGTCCGCAGGTGCGTCCAGGGCAACTAGAACAAGAAGCAGCGCCCCTATGAAGACGCGTAGAGTCGAACGGGTCACGTAGCCACCTCACTGCGTAAGAAACGCTTCACGTTTTTCACTAGAAGCCGACGCGCAATGGTTCCGGATATTTACCGGTCAAGTCGAGGGTAGTCTCCACTCGCCACACCGCAAAAACATACGGATCGCGGCCGACGCACTGTCCGTCGATAAAGCTGGACCGGATGGTATGGTCTTCGGCGCGCCCTTCCGCTCCGACGAAAAGAGTCGCCTTGGCGCCTTCCCTGACGAGCGCGGCGGGCCGCAGAACCGAGTTGGCGAAAACGTACGCGGTGCCCGTGCAATTGGGCCCATCGAAGACGGGGCCCGAGGAATCGTCATTCCAAACCATCCGGGTCGCCGAGCGCGGGAAGCCGATCCCTTGAGACACGCGACTGAACTTCACGTAGATCAATGCCCCGTTGACATCGACAACGACCGCGCCAGTGTCGTTGAATGTGCGGCCGATGACGACCTCGCCGACAAGATTTCCTCGCGCATCGTAGAGCTTGGGGATGAAGTGATGTTCGCTGTGGCGTGTCTCGCGCTCGCCTAGCGAGCGTGGCGCGATTGGTTCGTTCTCGCCGTAGCTAAGCGAAATTCCCACTGTTGCGGAAGCTCCCAGCAGAAAGGCGGCGAGCAGCCATTTCAACGGGCGTTTATCCACATTGTCCCCTCTGGCTTCTGAGCGGCTAGCCCGCGCTCTCATGATATGCACAACTAGATAAATCTCCAAGCTGTTGACGTGCCCTGAGTCGGCATGGCCTGGTTGGTAACGCACTCATTGATGTGGATCAAGCCGGCGAGATATCAACGCCCGACTCTGAGCACGCGATATCGATAGAAGAGCCCATCCGCCTGATGAAAGAGCCTGGAGGTGGACATGCGTTTGCGCGGCACGCTCGCTCCCGTCTTTGCCCTCCCGACGACTGCGGTAGCATCACAGTGCCGACTGCCACTCATTCCACAAGCCCAATCGCAAGCCGAGCCGACTCCGAAACCTACGCAACGCCCCCGGCGAACGAACGCGTGTCGGTGCTTTTCCATATCGTCGACTTCAACGACGGCGGGATCGAATCGTCACTCATTCAGTGGCTGCGCGTCTTCGATCGCGAACGCTTCCGCGTCACCCTCTCGGTGATGCATTCCTCGCCCGCGTTCGAAAGTCGCTTTCGGGCGCTCGTGCCGCCGGATATCAGCATCGAGATCCTCGCTGACAAGCATTGGCTCAATTACTTCCAGACCCGCCGTTACGCACAAAAGCTGAGCAAGCTCGGGCGCGTCGGGCGCGATGTCTTCAACACGCTCGCCGTCCGGCCCTATGTGAAGCGACGCGTCGAAGCGCTCGCACGCCGGCACGCGCTGATCGTAGATTTCGATATGTCACTGCGCCGCCTCGCCGGCCAGTTCGGCACGGCGTGGCTCGGGGTCAATCACTTCAGCTTCGATGCCCGGCTTGGCGCGCGACCGCGCAAGAAGCGCCGGCTCGCGGCGCAGTTCGCACGTTACGACGGCGTCGCCGCGCTCAATCAGCATATGGCCGATGAAGCGCGCCGCATGTTCGGCGACGGCTTGCAGCGACTGTTCGTGCTGCCGAACGCCATCGACATCGAACGCATTCGGCGTGACGCGCTGGTGACCGAAGCGCCAATTTGCGATGCCCCGTACATCGTATCCGTGGCGCGGCTCGATGAGATTCAGAAGGACCATCGAACATTGCTGCGGGCTTACGCGCGGCTCGTGAGTGCCGGCGACGTGGCGGAACACCTCGTGATTGTCGGCGATGGCGCGTTTCGCGGCGAACTGGAAGCCCTCGGGGAAGAACTCGGCATCGCTGCGCGCGTGCACTTCGCGGGCTATCGCAACAACCCGCATGCGCTGGTCGCCGGCGCGCGTTTTCAGGTGCTGAGTTCGCGCTACGAAGGTATGCCGATGGTCCTGCTGGAGGCGCTCGCGCTGGGCAAGCCGGTGATTGCGAGCGATTGCCCGACCGGCCCGCGCGAAATTCTCGGCGAGGGCAGCTTCGGCATTCTGTTCACGGTCGGAGCGGACGAGGAACTCGCCGAGGCCATGCGCCGCGTGATTACCGACGAAGCGTTGAGGCATGACATGCGCGCACGCGCGCTAGAGCGCGCCGAGGAATACGCCATTGCCGCCAGCAACGAGCGTCTTGCACGATGCGTGGCCGAGCTGACGAAGGCCAGACGCTAAACGGCCGTTCGGCTTTTTTCGCGGTCGCGTGACTTGTTTTACAGCCGTGCTCCGCAACCGCGCAGTGACTCCATCTGGAAAGAAGCGCCTGCCCCAATGCGGGCCTGCCCGCGCGGCCACGCGACAGTCGCTCAGGACCGTCGCCGAGCTTGAAAGCTCGGATCGCTTTGATCTGAAGTGACTCCGAGCGTTGGACTATTAGCGATCCACGGTTGGTTGATGGTGCTTCCTCTTCGTTGGCGCACGGCGACCGCGCGCCCGTGGTGCGCACCGGGGGTGCAGCGAGTCCACACGACAAAAAAGATGGTCCACCCCTTGAAACCGGCCTCTCACCATCCAAATAGATGGCAAGAGGATGGAAAAGGAATAAGACCACATGCCAACGCAACCCACCGACCTCGCCCGCTCCAAAGGCGGCGACACCGAAAAAATCACGATCAACCTCGGCCCCGTCGACCTCGGCCAGATCGACCTGCTCGTGGAAGAAGGCTTTTACTCGAACCGCACGGACCTGATCCGCACGGCGATCCGCAATCAGCTCGCGGTGCACGCGTCCGTCGTCAGGGAAACGGCGACCCGGCGCGCGCTCGTGCTCGGGCTCCAACATTTCTCCAGACAGGACCTGGAAGCGGTGCGCGCAGCCAATGAGCGGCTGAAGATCCAGGTGCTCGGCCTCGCGAGCATCGCCGCCGACGTTACACCCGAACTTGCTCTCGCCACCATCGAATCGATTCTGGTTCGAGGCGCCCTCCACGCAACGCCCGCCGTCAAGGCCGCGCTTGCAGACCGGATCCGCTGATTGCGGCTCGACCGCCGCGCATCCGAAACCGGATAAGACATGAAACTGAACGAAGGTTTTCTCGACTCGATGAAAGAGGCTTTTCAGCGCTTTCAGAATGGCAACAGCGACGCTGCCACCGACATCGTCAAGCGCGCGATGCGCGGGGACACTGCACACGCCAACCCCGCCGCGCACGAATCGCGGCCCTCGCGCCTCGCCGAACTCTTCAAGACACCCACGCGCGCCGATCCGCAGCAGGACGTGGAAGATCGCGGGCACTTCAGCACGCGCCGCTACGCCAATGCCGCCGGCCAGCGCGAGTACAAGCTGTATGTGCCGAGCGCTTATGGCGACGAGCCCTTGCCGCTTGTCGTGATGCTGCACGGCTGCACCCAGAACGCCGACGACTTCGCGGCCGGCACGCAAATGAACACGCTCGCGGAACGGCAGCCGTGCATCGTTGCATACCCGATTCAGCCGCAGACCGCGAACGCATCCAAGTGCTGGAACTGGTTCAAGCCGTCGGATCAGCAGCGCGACGCCGGCGAGCCGGCGCTCATAGCCGGCATCACGCGCGAGATCATCGCCACTCACAACGTGGACGTGAAGCGCGTCTACGTCGCCGGACTATCGGCGGGCGGCGCGATGGCGGCGGTCATGGCGCAACGCTATCCCGACCTGTACGCGGCGGCCGGCGTTCACTCGGGACTGCCCGCCGGACGCGCGCACGATCTGCCGTCGGCACTCGCGCTCATGCGCGGCGGCGAAGGTAAAAGCGCGTCGTCGAGCGCCGTGCGTTGTCCGCTGATCGTCTTTCACGGCGATGCGGACGCCACCGTGAACCACGTCAACGCGCGCAGAGTCGTCGAAGGCTTTCGCACAAGCGGGCCGGAGCGCCGCGTATCCGGCGCGCCGGGAACTCGCGAGCATTCGGTGCAGCAGTTCGTATCGCCCGATGGCGTCCCCGCGGAGCTATGGACGCTTCACGGGGCGCCGCACGCGTGGTCCGGCGGCAGCGCGCGCGGCACCTACACCGACCCGAGCGGACCCGATGCCAGCGCCGAGATGCTGCGCTTCTTTTTCGAACATCCGAGGGAATAGTCGCTTGTCGATCGCGGCGATTTCACTCCGAGGGTCTGCACGCGAGATGGCAATCTGCGCGAACGCGAAGCGCGCTTGCTTGTCCGGGTCGTGAGTGCCCGGCATGCCGCCGCGCCGCATTCGGTGGCTCTCGCAGCGTACTCGGATGTAAGCCAGCGCAGCTTGGCCGGCTCCGCCGAGTCCTTCATCGCGTCGGCGGCCGCCAATCGCTCATCCACTACCGATTGAGCGGATTAATGCCGTTTCGTCAATTCAGACTTGGCTTAATTAGGGTTTATACCTAGGAGCGACGGACGTACACTGCTTCTCAACGACAACGCAGTGCGAGCCCCGAGCTCCTGCGGGGTCCCGCTCAACGAGATACGGAGGTTCATCATGTTCAAGTCAATCGTTCCCGCCATCGTCATCGCGTCCGCGCTGGCTGCTCCTGCTTTCGCGCACGCAGGCGAAAACGGCGCCCTGACCCGCGCGGAAGTGAAGGCGCAACTGGTCGAACTGCAGCGCGCGGGCTACAACCCCTCCAGCGACCGCACGACCTACCCGGCCGCCATCCAGGCGGCGGAAGCCCGCATCCAGGCGGCGCAAGGCGTCGCAGCGACGTCGTTCGGCGGGTCGGCGGACGGCGCGTCGGCGTCCGGCCGCGCGAATCGCCCGGCTGGCGACGTCAACGCGGTCGACTTCAATCGTCCGTAAGCCGCATTGACCTATTGACCGATGCAAGCCCGGCCCCGCGCCGGGCTTTTTCGCGTTCGTGTCCGCACTTCGTAAGCGCCGGGACAAGCGCCTTACGACGGTCATCTCACTGTAAGCCTCGGATTTTTCGACGTTTTTGGATTCCGTTTTTTCATCGGAGGCTCAGACCGCACTAAAATGTGTGTCTGCTTGTCACACGTTTCGTTTCTGCCGCCTGCCATGCCTATCCCGTCGTCGTTGCGCCTCGCTTTCGTTTCACTCGGTTTTCTCGCGCTCGCTGCTTGCGGTGGCCGCACCGCCACCACGCCCAGCTATCAGCAGGAGTTGTTCAACACCGGCGCGAGCCCCTACGCGCATAACTTCGACGCCACCGTAAAGGAAACCTGCGAGGCCGCGCGCCGCGCGTTGCTCTCGCAAGGCTTTCTCACGACGATGGCGCAGGCCGACAGCGTCGACGCCACGAAGAACTTCCAACCGTCCGCCGAGACGCACGTCGTCGTGTCGTTCCATGTCGTCTGCACGCCCGGCGAAAACGCGACAAATCAGAGCATTGCCTATGTGAACGCCGTGCAGGACGGCTACGCGCTCAAGAAGAGCGACACGTCCGCGAGCGTCGGCTTGAGCGTGCTCGGCTCGCTTTCGCTGCCGATCCGCTCGAACAGCGACGCAATGGTCAAGATTTCCAGCGAAACCGTGCCGGCGGGCAAGTTCTATGACCGCTTCTTCGGCTTGATGGGCCACTATCTGACGACGGTGCCGCGCAGTTCGCCCATTGCGTCCGATGAAGTCGACAGCAAGCCGCTCGCGCCCTCGCTGATCGTCAGTTCGCCGGAGCTGACGCCGACGCCGATCGTCGTGCAGGCGCCCGCCGCAGCCGCGACCGCGATCCAGACGCCGGAGGCCGCGGCGGTCACCAAGCAGGAAGCGCAGGCTGCCGCCAGTACGGTGACGGCATCGGCGCCGGTTGCGGCGTCCGCGATGCCCGCAGTGGCCCGTTGAAGATTGCCGGTTCGCGCGTAACGACGGCGGACTGCTCCCGCAATCGTGCGCAAGCCGCAGAGTCGCGGTCGCGGCCCACGCCCGCGCGATGCGCTGGGTCCCGATGCGCACCCCACGGCCACGCGAACAAGCGGAGCCGGTCCGTGACGTTTCCGTCGCCCAAAACAAAAACGGGCTCCGGCCGAAGCCGGAGCCCGTTCGCGCGCCTCGCCCTGAACGGCTGAGGCTCGCCGCTTATTTGCCGCCGTTCTGCGGGCTCAGCGTGAGCTTGTTCGAGACCGACTGCACGCCCGTCACGCCCTTCGCCACTTCTTCGGCCTGAGAGATCTGCGCGCCTTCCGGCACGGTGCCGGTCAGCGTGACCGCGCCGCCGCGTGCGCGGACGAACACGTTCGACACATCGAAGCCCTGCGCCTTCGACAACGCGCGGCGCACGTCGTAGCCGAGTTTGCGATCCGTCTTCTTGGTCGCGGCCTTCTGCGCCTTGGTCGGCGCGGCGGATTCGGTGCCGGTGGTGGCCGCCGCATCGCTGGATTGGGCATAGGCGCTCGACGCGACCGCCACGCACACCACGACGCCCAGCGCCTTCAACATATCGACAACTTTCATGGTTTCTCCTTTTGTTTCGCTTGTTGACTTCGCACAGTTGCTGCTTCGCTCGTTTGCACTTCAAGCCGGACAGCGTGGACCGGCCTAAGGCGTACGGCACCGCGCATGCCCGTGGCCGCGCGGCCGGCGGTCCAGATGGACCGGCGAACCGGCGGCGACGTGCCGCGGATGCTGTCATGCAATGCTGCGAGAGGCTGGCGAAGAAACGAACTCGGCCGTTGTTCGGGCGAATGGCCCGTCGGCTCGTCTATGTGTTGTCCTGACGCACGGCGCTGCAGGCGCCCGATGCTGCGGCGCGCGCCCGCCTGACCCAAATAACGGGTTTTCGGGCGGAAGTCCTTGCCGTGCGGCGGCGAACGTCAATTTAGCCCAGCGCGGCCATTAGCGCAAAGCATTTAACGACGCGAGGCGCCCGCACGCGACACACGCTTGTCACACGCATGCCGCCGCCGCGACGACAGCCGGGTCGCGGGGGCGTTCGCGTCGCGCGTTCGGGTAAGCTCTCGGGCACGAAGTCGACAGTCAGCACCAAGATGATCCAATCAGACGGCAAACCCCAAAAGGAACGCCCGCGACGCAGGCCGCAACCGAGAATCGTCGCGCGTTTCGTCGCGGTGTCCTGGCGCGACCTCGCGCTGACGTTCGGCCCGATTCTCGTCGTGGCGGTCGCCGCGCTCTACCTCGCCGTGCGGCTCATTCAGCCCGCGCCGCCGAACACGCTAACCATCGCGGCCGGGCCGAAGGGCAGTTCGTTCTGGAACAGCGCGCAAAAGTACAAGGCGATCCTCGCGCGCAACCGTGTGACGCTCAACGTGCTGGAGACGCAAGGCTCGCTCGATAATCTCACGCGGCTGGAAAAGCCGGATTCCGGCGTCGATGTCGGTTTCGTGCAGGGCGGCATGATGCCGCCGGGCGCGGTACACGACGACCTCGAATCGCTCGGCAGCGTCGCGTATGTGCCGCTCGCCGTGTTCTATCGCGGGCCGGTGGTGTCGCGGCTGTCGGAGTTCAGGGGCAAGCGGCTCGGCATCGGCGCGGAGGGCAGCGGCACGCGCGCGCTTGCGCTGACGCTCCTGAAGGCGAACGGCATCGAGCCCGGCGGGGACACGCAGTTGCTGCCGCTGTCCGGCGACGCCGCAGCCAAGGCGCTCGAAAGCGGCCAGATCGACGCCGCCCTGTTGACGGGCGATTCCGCGCAGCCGCCGACCATGGCGAAGCTGTTGCGCACGCCGGGCGTGCGCTTCATGGACTTCGCGCAGGCCGACGCCTACGCGCGCCGCTTTCCTTACCTCACCGAGATCGAATTGCCGATGGGCGCGTTCGATTTCGCCAACAATCTGCCGCCGCGCCCGGTCCACATGATCGCGCCGACCGCCGAGCTCGTCGCCCGCGACAGCCTGCATCCCGCGCTCTCGGACCTGCTCATCGAGGCGGCGCGCGAAGTCCACAGCCGCGCCAATTTGATGCAGCGCGCGAACGAATTCCCCGCGCCGCTCGCTCACGAATTCCGCATCAGCGACGACGCCGAGCGTTATTACAAGTCGGGCAAGAGTTTTCTGTACCGCGTGCTGCCGTTCTGGATCGCAAGTCTCGCCGATCGCGTGCTCGTCGTGCTCGTGCCGCTCGTCGTCGTGCTGATTCCGGCGCTGCGGCTCGTGCCGGGGCTGTATCGCTGGCGCGTGAAGTCGCGCATCTATCGCTGGTATGGCGCGTTGATTGCAATCGAACGGGAAGCGATCAGCGGCCCCGACACCGCGCAGCGCGACGCCCTCCTCGACCGCATCGACGCGATCGAATCGGCGGTCAACCGGATGAAGATGCCGCTCGCGTTCGCGGACCAGTTCTACGTGTTGCGCGAGCACATCGGCTTCGTGCGCGAGCGGCTCGCCGCCGAGGCCGGCGCGAACGCGCAGGCGCCGTCGCGCCGGCAGGTCGCGTCGCGTGAAGACACGGAGCAGCGCAGCACGTAATATCGAATGATTCGATCGCGATAAGCGGTCGGGATAAGCGGTCGCAAGAAACGCGGCGCGCGTTCGCCGCACCGGATGCAGGACACGGCGCGAGCCGACGAATGCCGATGCGCGAGCGCCGCAGCAACCGAACACGAACTGAGCGAACGACGAGGCCAGCGCGAGCGCGACAAAAGCAAGGAGAAACGACATGAGTGCCCCGCATTCGACCGCCGACGGTCGCCCGTACTTTTTTTTCGACTTCATCTCGCCGTTCTCGTATCTGCTTCTCGAGCAGCACGACAAATGGCCCGACATGCCGTTCGAATTCGTGCCCGTGCAGCTGCTCAAGCTGCTCGACCGCTGGAAGCAGCCGCACGCGGCCACCATTCCGTCCAAGCGCGTGTTCACGTACCGCCACGCGCTCTTTCGGGCCGAACAACTCGGCATTCCGTTTCGCATGCCGCCCGCGCATCCGTTCGACCCGGTGAAGGCGCTGCGGCTCGCCGTGATCGCAAACGGCGACATGACGCGCGTGCGCGACATTTTTCGCTTCATCTGGCGCGAGGGGCGCGATCCTTCTTCGCCGGACGGCTTTCGCGCGCTGTGCGAATACGTGGGCATGCCGGAGGCGGAATCGCGCATCGACGACGAGGACGTGAAGGCGAAGCTGCGCGACAACAATGACCGCGCCGTCGAGATGGGCGTGTTCGGCGTGCCGACTTTCGTCGTGAACGATCAGATCTTCTGGGGCGAGGACACGCTGCCGATGGTGCTCTACGTCGCCCGTTCGCCGAACTGGCTGGACGCGGCCGAGGTCAAGCGCATCAGCACGTTGCCGATGGCCCGCCCGGAAGCCGATCCCGGCGACACGGCGGAAGTCGGCGGCTGATTCTGACGGCGAACGCGTTGGCGATCTTCGCCTATGCCGCGCATAGGGCATGCGCTATGGCGTCAAAAATCGGAACAGGGTTAACTTCGGTTGCGGCCGTGCGCCGCGCCGTCCGTTTCTAACCGTTGCCGCACCCGACACGGCGCTTCGGCCTCCGGTCTTACGCAAAGCCCATGAACGAACCCGCCGATTCCCTCGACATCTGGCTGATCCGCGTGCTGCGCACGCTGCTTCTGGAACGCAGCGTCACGCAGACCGCGCAGCGCCTGAACCAGACGCAGCCGGCCATCAGCACGGCGCTGCGCCGCCTGCGCGAAATCCTGAACGATCCGATTCTCGTGCGCGGCAAGCAGGGCATGGTGCCGACCGAATACGGCGAGACGCTGCTCGCGCCCGCGCAGCGCGCGTTGCGCGAGGTGGAGTTCGTCGCGACGCCGCACGGCGATTTCGATCCCGCGCATTCGCGCCGCACCTTCCGGCTCGCCGCGCCGGACTATCTGAACGATTTCTTCATGCCGACGCTCGTGGCCGCATTCCGCGACGCCGCGCCCCATGCGCGCCTCGAAATCGAATCGCTGAACCCGATGCGCGATCACGAGCGCGCGCTCGACGAAGGCGAGATCGATCTGATGGTCGCCAACTGGACGAAGCCCGAGCCGCGCTTCGAGCGACAGGACCTCTTCTCCGACGTATTCGTCTGCCTGATGCGCGCGAACCATCCGCTCGCGCGCGAGCCGCTGACGGTGGAACGCTATGCGCTCGCCGCGCACCTCGCGCCGACGCCGTACAGCGGCGCGAAGCGTCATCCGATCGATATCGGGCTCGCGCGGGCGGGCATCCGCCGGAGAATCGTCACGACGATTCCGTATTTTGGTCTCGTGCCGCAGGTGCTGCTGCAATCGGACCTGATCTTCACCGCGCCGCGCCGTTTCGCGCAACACTATGCCGCGATGCTGCCGCTCGCGGTGCTGGATTCGCCGGTGCCGTTTCCACGCATCAAGTGCTATCGGCTGTCGCAGCCGCAGTCGGATCAATCGACCGATGTGGCGTGGCTCTGCGCGCTGATGTCGCGCGTATCGGACTCGCTCATCGGCAGAAAGACCGCGCCGGTGCATGACTTCGCTTCGGCCGTCGCCAAATAACGTGCTCACGACATGGACGCTCTCGACCGCTTGATTCAACTCGCGCAGCTTTCCGGCGCGCTCGATTTGCGTTGTCTTCTGCGCGGTCCGCTGGAAGTGGATCACGCGCCCGCGCCGGCCGGCGAGGCGGCGTATCACGTCGTATTGGACGGCGCGTGCACCGTGTCGCGCAAGGGCCATGCGCCGATCGGCCTGAAAGCGGGCGATATTCTCTTTCTGCCGCGCGGCGACGCGCACGTGCTTCACGTCGCGGATGGCGACGCACGCGGCGGCGAAATGCAGGCACGCGACAACGGCGCGGTCACGGTGCGCAGCAATTGCGGCGAAGCGCAGCCGGCGGTGGATTTGCTGTGCGGACGCTTCACGTATGCGCCGCGCGCGCTGCTGATCGACGTGTTGCCCGACGCGGTGCACGTGTCGTTCACGCGCGCGTCCGCGCCGTATCTTGGCCCGCTCGTCGCGGCGATGCGTCGCGAAGCGGAGGAAGCGCAGCTCGGCGCGCCGTCGATTGTCGCGGCGCTTTCCACCGCCCTCTTCGCGATGGTCTTGCGCGCGTGGCTCGCCGAGCAGCCGTCGCTTTCCGGCGTGCTCGCGCTGTTGGCGCACCGGCGGCTGGGCGCGTCCATGATCGCGATGCTCGAACGCCCCGCCGATCCGTGGACGCTCGAAATGCTCGCGAAGGAAGCGGCGATGTCGCGCGCCACGTTCATGCGCGCGTTCTCCGCGCATTCGGAAAGCTCGCCGCTGGCGCTATTGGGCCATGTGCGCATGCAACTCGCGAGCACCATGCTCACGCACACCAAGAAGAGCATCGCGGATGTCGCGGCGAATGTCGGCTATCAATCGGAAGCCGCGTTCAGCAAGCGGTTCAAGGAAGTATATGGCGTCGCGCCGGGGAAGTTTCGGGCGGAGCGGGGGTTCGGGGCGTGAGGCGCGCTTAGGCCATTGCGCGTTTCGCGCCCGGCACCGAAGCATTCGCCCGCGCCCGCGCCCGCGCTTCCCGCACCCGCAACACCTGCGCCGCGACTGCCAGCGCAATCGACGCCGGCGCTTTATCCACGATTCCTTCAACGCCGATCGGGCACGTCATCTCGACGAGCCGTTCTGCGGCCAACCCGCGCTCCATCAATCGCCGCTCGAACTTGACGCGCTTCGTCTTCGAGCCGATCAGCCCGAAATACGCGAAGTCGTCGCGCCGCATGATGCGCTGCGTGAGCGCGAAGTCGAGCGAATGATCGTGCGTCATCACGACGAAATACGCCCCGGCAGGCGCTTCATCGACGATCGCGTCCGGCACATCCGTCGCTTCGATCTGCACGTTGGCGGGCACTTCGTCGGGGAAAAGCTCGTCGCGCGCATCGACCCATTGGACGACGCACGGCAGCGTGCCCAGCACCTTCACGAGCGCATGGCCGACGTGGCCCGCGCCGAACACGACGACGTGCATCATGACCGCGCGCTCCTCACCGCGTTGACCGCGCGCAGAATCTCTTCGGACGTCGCGGGCGCATTCAGCGGCGGATTCACCTTGTGGTCGTCGACTGCCGAGACCGCATCGCGGATCGCGAAGAAGACCGAAAACGGCAGCAGCAGCGGCGGCTCGCCCACCGCCTTCGAGCGATGAATGCTGTCCTCCGCGTTGCGATTCTTGAAGAGCGACACGCGGAAATCGGCGGGCATGTCGTTGACCGTCGGAATCTTGTAGGTGGACGGCGCGTGCGTCATCAGCTTGCCGTCCTTGTTCCACCAGAGTTCTTCCGTCGTGAGCCAGCCCATGCCCTGCACGAACGCGCCTTCCACCTGCCCGATGTCGAGCGCCGGATTCAGCGACGCGCCCACGTCATGCAGCGCATCCGCGCGCAGCACGCGCATTTCGCCGGTGAGCGTGTCGATCACCACTTCCGACACCGCCGCGCCGTAGGAGTAGTAGAAGAACGGGCGGCCCTGCATCGTCGCCTGATCCCAGTAGAGCTTGGGCGTCGCATAGAAGCCGTCGGACCACAGTTGCACGCGCGCGAGATACGCCTTCGCGACCACTTCGCCGAACGGAATCGCATCCTCGCCGACGATCACGCAGTCGTTGGCAAAGCGCACGCTCGCCGCCGGCACCGTGCCCGCGCCAAACTTTTCCGCCGCGAATGTCGCGAGCCGCTCGCGCAGTTGACGCGCGGCGTCCTGCGCGGCCTTGCCGTTCAGATCCGTTCCGGTCGATGCCGCCGTCGCCGACGTATTCGCCACCTTGCTCGTGTCCGTCGCCGTCACGCGCACGCGGCCGAAGTCGATGCCCAACTCGTGCGCGACGACCTGCGCCACCTTCGTGTTGAGGCCCTGGCCCATTTCGGTGCCGCCGTGGTTCACGAGAATCGAGCCGTCGGTATAGATGTGGACGAGCGCGCCCGCCTGATTGAAGTGCGTGACATTGAACGCGATGCCGAACTTCACGGGCGTGAGCGCCAGCCCCTTCTTCAGAATCTCGTTGTTCGCGTTGAACTCGCGCACGGCTTCCCGGCGGCGGCGATAGTCGCTGGTCGCGGCCAGTTCGCCGATGAGTTCGTGCAGCACGTTGTCCTCGACCGTCTGGCCATACGGCGTGCGGTTGTTCTCCGTCTTGCCGTACAGATTCGCGATGCGGACATCGAGCGGATCGCGGCCCACCGAACGCGCGATGTTGTCCATGATGTACTCGATCGCGAACGCGCCCTGCGGTCCGCCGAAGCCGCGAAACGCGGTGTTCGACTGCGTGTTGGTCTTGCCGCAATGGCCTTCGATCGCGACGTTCGGCAGCCAGTACGCGTTGTCGAAGTGGCAGACGGCGCGCGTCATCACCGGTCCCGAAAGATCGGCGGAAAAGCCGCAGCGCGAGGTCATGTCGACGGCGACGCCCTCGATCACGCCTTCGTTGTCATAGCCCACTTCGAAGTCGTACACGAAGTCGTGGCGCTTGCCGGTGATCATCATGTCGTCGTCGCGGTCGGGGCGCAGCTTCACCGGACACAAGAGCTTCCACGCCGCGAGCGACGCGCAGCACGCGAAGATGCCCGACTGCGATTCCTTGCCGCCGAATCCGCCGCCCATGCGCCGGCATTCGACGAGCACGTTATGCGAATGCACGCCGAGCACATGCGCGACGAGATGCTGCATCTCCGTCGGATGCTGCGTCGAGCAGTAGACGTGCATGCCGTCGTCGTCCTTCGGCACCGCATACGCAATCTGGCCTTCGAGATAGAACTGCTCCTGGCCGCCGAGCTTCATCGCGCCGCGTTCGTGATGCGCGGCCTTCGACATCGCGCTGTCTGCATCGCCGCGAGCGAGCTTCAGCGGATTGAGCACATAGGATTCGGCGCGTCGCGCGTCCTCTGCCGTGAGCACGGCCGGCAAGTCTTCGAATTCGATCGACGCGCGGCGCGCCGCGAGCCGCGCCGTGTCGTGCGACGTCGCGACCACGATGAACATCGGCTGGCCGACGTACTGCACCACAGCCGGCGCGAGAATCGGATCGTCGTGGATGATCGGGCCGCAGTCGTTCACGCCGGGAATGTCGTCGGCGGTGAAGACGGCGACCACGCCCGGCGTCGCGCGCACGGCGTCGAAGTTCATCGATACGATCTTCGCGTGCGCCTTCGGGCTCAGCCCGAGCGCGGCGTGCAGCGTGCCCGCGATGGGCGGAATGTCGTCGGTATAGCTCGCGCGGCCGCTCACGTGCAGATGCGCGGATTCATGCGGCCGCGAGACGTGGACCTGCTTGAACGCGTCGGCGTCGTTGACGAGGGACTGCGCGTCGGCGAGAAAGGCTTCGGCTTGCTGATTCATGTTCGTGTGTCCTTATTTCGCTTCGACGAGTTCGATCGCGCGCACATCCAGCCTCGATTTCGGCACCGGATCGTGCGGGCGCGTCTCCAGCCAGAAGCGGTACAGCAGGCTCTTCGCCGTCTCCAGCCGATAGCTGCTGCTCGCGCGCATGTCGGTGAGCGGCGCGTAGTCCTCGCCGAGCGCGCGCATCGCGGCCTGCGCCGTGGCTTCGTGCCACTGGGCATCGGCGAGCGCGGCTTCGGCGCGCGCGGCGCGCTTGGGCGTCGCGGCCATGCCGCCGAACGCGATGCGCGGCTCGCGGATCACGTCGCCATCCGCGATATACGCGAACGCGGCGCACACGGCGGAGATGTCGGAGTCGAAGCGTTTTGAGAGCTTGTAGGTCCGGAAGCGCAGATTCGCGCGTTTTCCCGTGCGCGTCGGCACGCGCACCGCCGCGACGAATTCATGCTCGGCCATGTCCTTCTTCTGATACGCGAGGTACAGGTCTTCGAGCGGCATCTCGCGCGTGCCGTCGATGCTCGCCAGCACGACACGCGCGTTCAGCGCGATGAGCCCGGGCATCGAATCGCCGATGGGCGAGCCGTTCGCCACGTTGCCGCCGAGCGTGCCCGCGTTGCGGATCGGCAGCGACGCGAACCGCTGCCACATTTCTTCCAGCTCCGGATAGGTCTTCGCGAGTTCCGCATACGCGCGCTCGACGCTCACGCCCGCGCCGATCTCGATCCACTCGTTGGTCGTCTCCACGCGCCTGAACGCATCGATCTGTCCGACATAGACGATGTCGCCGATATCGCGCAACTGCTTCGTCACCCACAGGCCGACGTCCGTGCTGCCCGCGAGAATGCGCGCTTCCGGCTTCTCGGCCTTGATCTTCGCAAGCGCTTCGACCGTGCGCGGCGCGTCGAATTGGCGGCCGGCGTGCTCGTAGTGGAAGGTGTCGTCGCGGGCGATGGTGTCGAGCGTGCGGGCGAGCGACTGCACGTCGACGGGCGCGAGCGGCGCGTGATCGAACATGCGCTCGGCCGCGTCGATGATCGGCCGGTAGCCCGTGCAGCGGCACAGGTTGCCGGTCAGCGCGTTGCTGATCTCCTCGCGCGAAGGCGTCGTGCGGTGCGCGCAGCCGGTGGTCGCGTGGCCGTGCTTCTCGTAGAGCGCGAACATCGACATGGCGAAGCCCGGCGTGCAGAAGCCGCACTGCGACCCGTGGCAATCGACGAGCGCCTGCTGCACCGGATGCAGCGTGCCGTCGGGCTGGCGCAGGTCTTCGACGGTGAAGAGCGCGCGGCCGTCGAGCGTCGGCAGGAACTGCACGCACGCGTTGACCGCCTTGAACGCGACGCCGCCCGCGCCGTCCGGCTCGCCGACGACGACCGTGCACGCGCCGCAGTCGCCTTCCGCGCAGCCTTCCTTCGTGCCGGTGCAGCGCGCGTCTTCACGCAGATATTGAAGGACGGTGCGCGTGGGCGACGCGCCGCTCACTTCGCGGATCGCGTTGCGGTGATAAAAGCGGATCGGCTGGGTCATGACGAATGTCTCGCGGGGCTTCATGGCTTCTTGCTGGTTGCGCGGGGTGCGCAGCCGGTGGCGGAGAGGTTCGGGCCGGACATTTTTTCGGAATAGTCCGACCGCCTCGATGGTTCGAAAGCTATCACCGCCAAAATGCAGAACCCATAGCGGACATTGCATGAGCGACATATTCGCCCCGCGATAAGTCGCCAGCGCCTTGCCCGACAAGGCTTACGGCGATGCGGCCCGACCGTGCTCCGGGCGAATTTGGTCCATCTAGTTACAAAACGGCTGCGACGCTGCGCCGCAACATATGGGACAATCACGCCTTCGCGCCGAATTCAAGTCCGCACTTTCCCTATGTCCACCCAGCCCCGCACCGCCGCCGCGCCGCAAGGCGATTTCGCCGTCACTCTCCGGATCGTGTCGGTCGTGCTGTACACGTTCCTCTGCTATCTGACGATCGGCATTCCGCTCGCGGTGCTGCCGGGCTTCGTGCATACGGACCTGGGCTACGGCTCGGTGATGGCGGGCGCGGCGATCAGCGTCCAGTACTTCGCCACGCTGCTGTCGCGGCCGCTCGCGGGCCGCACCGCCGACACGCTCGGGCCGAAAAAAACCGTGCTCTACGGGCTGGCCGCCTGCGCGGCGAGCGGCGTGCTGCTGCTGTGCTCGGCGCTCGCCGCGCAATGGCACGCGGTGAGTCTCGTGCTGCTGGTGATCGCGCGGCTCGTGCTCGGCTTCGGCGAAAGCTGGGTCGGCACCGGCTCGATCACATGGGGCATCGGGCGCGTGGGCGTGGCGCACAACGCGAAGGTGATCTCGTGGAACGGCATCGCGACGTACGGCGCGCTTGCCATCGGCGCGCCGCTCGGCGTCGCCATCGACCATTCGCTCGGCTTCGCGTCGCTCGGCTTCATCGTGATCGCGCTCGGCGGCATCGGCTACTGGCTCGCGACGCGCATGGCGAGCGTGCCCGTGGTGCACGGCGAGCGCATGTCGTATCGCAGCGTGTTCTTCCGCGTGTTGCCGCATGGGCTCGGACTCGCGCTCGGTTCCGCGGGCTTCGGGTCGATCGCGACGTTCATCACGCTTTTCTATGCCGCGCACCACTGGCCGAACGCGGCGCTTTCGCTGACGGTCTTCGGCACGACGTTCGTCGGCGCGCGCCTCCTGTTCGCCAACACGATCAAGGTCTACGGCGGCTTTCGCGTCGCCATCGTTTCGTTCGCGCTGGAATGCGCGGGCCTGCTGATGCTGTGGCTCTCCGCCGAACCCACTTTTGCGCTGGCGGGCGCGGCCCTGACCGGATGCGGCTTCGCGCTCGTATTTCCGGCGCTCGGCGTGGAAGCGGTCGGCCTCGTGCCGCCCGCGAGCCGTGGCGCGGCGCTCTCCGCGTACTCGGTGTTCCTCGACTTGTCGCTCGGCCTGACCGGGCCGCTCGCCGGCTATGTCGCGGGCGAGTTCGGCTACGGCTCGGTGTTTCTGTTCGCGGCGCTGGCGGCGGCAGCGGCGGTCGCGTTGTCGGTGGCGCTCTACATGCGCGCCGGGCGCGGCGTGGGCGGCCCGGCGACCGCGTGAACGGACGTTTCGCGGATCGCTCGATGCTCTTCCCCGAAACAGCAGGCAAACGCCGGAAATTTTGCCCGCTCTTTGTCTTAAAATCGCCGCTTGGCCCCACAGCGTCCGATTTATGAACTCGACCACGGAAGACCGCTGGCGCGACTTGCGCCCGGACCCGGACAGCGACACTCCGCTCTATCTTCAGCTCGCCCGCAAGCTCGCCAACGCCATTCACGACAATCGCTGGAACGCGGGCGAAGCGCTCCCGTCGGAGCGCGTGCTTTCGGAAGCGCTGGGAGTTTCGCGGATCACCTCGAGAAAGGCCATCGCGCTGCTGGTCGAACAAGGGCTCATTCGACGCGAACAGGGCGCGGGCAGCTTTATCCGGCCGCGCTATGAAGACCCGCTCTCGCGTCTGTCGAGCTTCTCGGAGATGCTGCGCCGGCGCGGTTTCCAGCCGAGTTCGAAGTGGCTTTCGCGCACCATCGAGCCGGCCAATCGGGAAGAAGTGATTCAGCTCGGCCTCTCGCCCGCGGCCACTGTCGCGCGGCTCAAGCGCCTGCGTCTTGCCGACGACACCGTGATGGCCGTCGAGAACTCCACCTTCCCCGCCGCGCTGATTCCCGATCCGCTCGCCATCGGCGATTCGCTGTACAGCTATCTCGACACGCGCGGCCTCTCGATCGTGCGCGCGTTGCAGCACTTTCGCGCCGTGAACGCGACCCCGGAGATCGCCGAACAGATGGGCATTGCGCCGCACGACGCGCTCTTGCTCATCACGCGCGTGGGCTACACCGCGGATCAGCGCGCGATCGAATTGACCGATACCTACTGCCGCAACGACTACTACGACTTCGTTGCCGAGCTTCGCAAATAACGAGGTCGCCCGCCATGACCGACACCGCCACAGTCCAGCCGTCCGACCGATCGCTCACCATCATGCTGTGGCTCGTCGCGACGGGCTTCTTCATGCAGACGCTCGACTCGACCATCGTCAACACGGCGCTGCCCGCGATGGCGCGCAGCCTCGGCGAAGCGCCGCTGCGCATGCAGGGCGTCGTCATCGCCTACTCGCTGACCATGGCGATGATGATTCCCGTCTCCGGCTGGCTCGCGGACAAGCTCGGCACGCGGCGCGTGTTTTTCAGCGCGATCCTGATCTTCACCATCGGCTCGCTGTTGTGCGCGAACGCGCAGTCGCTCACTGGACTCGTCGCGTTTCGCGTGGTGCAGGGCGTGGGCGGCGCGATGCTGCTTCCGGTCGGCCGGCTCGCCGTGCTGCGCGTGTTCCCGGCGGAACGCTATCTCTCGGCGCTCGCGTTCGTCGCGATTCCGGGGCTGATCGGACCGCTCATCGGTCCGACGCTCGGCGGCTGGCTCGTGCAGATCGCGTCGTGGCACTGGATCTTTCTGATCAACGTGCCGGTCGGCGTGATCGGCTGCATCGCGACGAATCTGTACATGCCCGACAGCCGCAATCCCGCGACCGCGCGCTTCGATCTAGCGGGCTATCTGCTGCTGGCGGTCGGCATGGTGGCGCTGACGATTTCGCTCGACGGGCTCGCCGATCTCGGCCTTCAGCACGCCATCGTGCTCGTGTTGCTGATTCTGAGCGTCGGCTGCTTCGTCGCTTACGGGCTGCACGCCACGCGCGCCGCGCAGCCCATCTTCTCGCTCGATCTCTTCAAGATTCACACGTTCAGCGTCGGCTTGCTCGGCAATCTGTTCGCGCGAATCGGCAGTGGCGCGATGCCGTATCTCATTCCGCTCTTGCTGCAAGTGAGCCTCGGCTACACGGCGTTTCAGGCCGGCATGATGATGCTGCCCGTCGCCGCCGCCGGCATGGCGAGCAAGCGGCTCGTCACGCGGCTGATCGAGCGCGTCGGTTATCGGCGTGTGCTGGTGACGAACACCGTGCTCGTCGGCCTGATGATGGCGAGCTTCGCGCTGACGACCGCGCATCAGCCGCTGTGGCTGCGGCTCGTGCAGCTGGCCGCGTTCGGCGCCGTCAACTCGATGCAGTTCACCGCGATGAACACGCTCACGCTGAAGGACCTCGGCACCGGCGGCGCGAGCAGCGGCAACAGCTTGTTTTCGCTCGTGCAGATGCTGTCGATGAGTCTCGGCGTGACCGTCGCGGGCGCGATTCTCTCGACGTTCACCGGCCTGCTGCCGCGCGTCACCGAAACGAATACGCTGCCGGCGTTTCACGCGACGTTCCTGTGCGTGGGCGTCATTACGGCGGCGACCGCGTGGATCTTCGGACAACTCGCGCCGGAAGTGCGCGGTGCGCGCAAGAAGCCGGATCCGTCGGAAGCGAACTGAGCGGCATTCACCATCCGGACGTGCGCCGCACCGGGGCGGTGCGCGCGGCACCGCGACGCGACGCCCGACGTCCCTCTCCCGGCAATAAGCGGACGAATGCACGCGCCCCACTGCGCAAAACCGCGCCGATGCTCGATTCGCATGCTTCTTGCTCGAACGATCGGATGCGATCTTGTAAACTGCCGCTATCTCATAAAGCCGATCGACGCCCGTTAGACCATGAGCATGGTTGATCTCGACCCTCCCCGCTTCCAGCCGCCGCGCCCCGTTGCTGGCGACGACGGCTCGCGTCGCACCGTGCTGTATGGCGAATACACCGTCTTCAGCGTGTTTCAGCCGGTGTTTTCGGTGTCGCACCGGCGGGCGATCGGCTATCACGCGTCGCTGCGCGCGCGCGACGAGACGCATCGTCATGTGCCGTCGCACGAAGTCTTCACGCAGGCGGCCCGGCGCGGCGATTTGCTGGAACTCGGCCGGCTCGCCGAATCGCTGCATCTGGGCAACTTCAACGCGTTCGACAGCCACGACGAATGGCTTTTCCTGAGCCTGCACCCGGCTGCGCTGATGGACACGAGCTACGGCGACGCGCTGCTCGCCGCGCTGAAGGACATCGGCCTGCCGCCGCAGCGCGTGGTGCTCGAAGTGCCCGAACAGGCGGGCGGCGAGACGACGCGCTTTTCCGAAATCGTCGATTCGCTGCGCAAATCCGGCTTTCTGATTGCGCTCGACGGCTTCGGCGTGAAGCATTCGAATATCGACCGCGTGTGGCAGTTGCGGCCGGATATCGTCTCGCTCGACCGCTGCATTCTCCAGCAGGCGACCGAGCATTCGCATATCGAACGGGTGTTGCCGCGGCTCGTGTCGCTACTGCACGAATCCGGCCAGCTCGTGCTGATGGGCGGCCTCGCCACCGAACGCGACGCGCTGATCGCGCTCGAATGCAACGTCGATTTCGTGCAGGGCGCGTATTTCGCGCAGCCGAGCGTCGAAGCCGTGCACAGCGAAGTCGCGGCGAGAACCATCGACGCGCTCACGGCGGCATCGCGCGAACGGGTCGCGGCACGCGAGCGCGCGCAGGCCGCGCGGCTCGAACCGTACGTGAGCGGACTGGAACGCGCCGCCGTCAAGCTGATGGAAGGCGAGGCTCTCGCCGCCGCCACGAGCGAATTGCTGCAACTCGCCGACACCGCGCGCTGTTTCCTGCTCGACCACGCGGGCCGGCAGATCGGCGACAACGTCGTGCCCGTGGTGCGCACGTCGCAGCGCGCGAAACGCTTCAGCCCGCTGCTGCATTCGGAAGGCGCGAGCTGGGAACGCCGCCCCTATTTCATCGAAGCGCTGCGCGCGCCGGGGCGCGTGCATCTGACGGCGCCCTATTTGTCGATCAACGAGGCCCATCTGTGCGTGACGGCGTCCATCGCGGCGCAAACGCCTTACGGGCTTCAGGTCCTGTGCGTCGACATCAACTGGGAAGGCGTGCCGAAGCGCCGCTGAGAAGCCTTTCTTTCGATGCGGCGCTTACTTAACAGCGCCGCATCCGTCCCCGAAAGCAAGTGGTCCCAAATAATCCACAATACCTAGGGGAAACACATACCGTACTGTCTCGGGCGCGCGACACGAGTGCCCTAACGCACAGAGCTGGAAAAAGAGCCCTCGTTATTCTGTACGCAAACGGTTCGGCGGCGCTCGCCCGAATCTCACGACGAATGATCGCAACGAGGAAATCATGGCCGAAGCTAGCGTTCCCCTGTGCGTCGATCTGGACGGCACGCTGACCGCCACCGATCTGCTGGTCGAATCGTTCCTCGTGCTCGTCAAGAAAAATCCGGTCTACATTTTCCACTGCTTCGTCTGGCTCCTGCGCGGCAAGGCGTATCTGAAGGCGCAGATTGCAGAGCGCGTGGCCATCGACGTGTCCGTGCTGCCGTATAACGCGCGTTTCGTCGAATATCTGCGGGAGCAGCGTCAATCGGGACGCGACCTTTATCTCTGCACCGCGTCGAACAGACAGTTCGCAGAACAGATCGCCAAGCACTTCGGCATCTTCACGGGCGTGCTCGCGAGCGATCACGCGCACAACCTCAAAGGCAGCAACAAGGCCGGCGCGCTCACCGAGGAATTTGGCGCGCACGGTTTCGATTACTGCGGCAACGCGCTCGCCGACGTGCCGGTCTGGAAGGCGTCTCGGCAGGCGATCGTCGTCGGCAATCGGCACATCGCGGCGGCAGCGGAGAAGGTGAACAAGACGATCGTCTTCTTCGAAGAAAAGCGCTCGCTCGTTCGCCTGACGCTCAAGGAAATGCGCGTGTACCAGTGGGTGAAGAACCTGCTGATTTTCGTGCCGCTTCTCGCGTCGCACCGCTTCACCGATCCGGCGATGCTGCTCGACGAAACGCTCGCGTTCTTCTCGTTCAGCTTCTGCGCCTCTGCGGTGTATCTGCTGAACGACATGCTCGATCTCGACTCGGACCGTCGCCACGCGAAGAAGCGCAACCGGCCGTTCGCGTCCGGCCAGTTGCCGCTGACGTACGGCATGGCGCTCACGGTGACGCTGCTCGTCGCGTCCGCCGCGCTTGCCGGGCAACTCCCGCCCAACTTCCAGCTGGTGCTCGGCGGCTACTTCATCGTGACGCTCGCGTATTCATTCAAGCTCAAGCGCCTGATGCTGGTGGATGTGTTCACGCTCGCCGCGCTTTACACGTCGCGCGTGATCGCGGGCGGCGCGGCGGCCGATATCCTGCTGTCGGACTGGCTCATCATGTTCTCGGTGCTCATCTTCCTGAGCCTCGCGATGGTCAAGCGTTACACCGAACTCGACGCCCTCTTGCGCGACGGCAAGGTGTCGGCGGCCGGGCGCGGCTACGTCACGCAGGATCTGGGCATTCTGCGCTCGTTCGGCACCGCGTCGGGCTATGTCGCCGTGCTGGTTCTGGCGCTGTATCTGAACTCGTCGGACGTGCGGCTCTTGTATCGGCATCCGCACGCGCTATGGGTGCTCTTCGGGCTTCTGCTGTACTGGGTGAGTCGCGTGTGGATGCTCGCGTTTCGCGGCGAGATGCACGACGACCCGATCGTCTACGCGATCAAGAACCGCCTGAGCCTTCTCGTCATCTGTCTATGCATCGCCACGATCGTTGCGGCGATTTAGCTCCCAACCTAACTGCGCTTCATGCAATACATCACGCTTCTTCTGAGCGGCACGTGCAGCGCGCTCGCGAGTATCTTGCTGCGTCTCGCGGGCACGCTGCCGGCGAGCGGCCACGCGCTTGTGTTCGGCATGGAGCCGCGCGCGCTCGTCTACCGGCTCGGGGCGATCGGCGCCTATGGCGCGGGCTTCGTGTTGTACGCGCTCGCGCTGCGTCGCGTGGAACTGAGCGTGGCCTATCCGCTGATGGTCGCGGTGACGATACTCGAAATCATGCTCTTCGGCGTAGTGCTCGGCGAAGCGATGTCGCTGCGCACGCTTGCCGGCGCCGCACTGTTGATCGCAAGCGTTCTGCTGCTTTACGCGCCCGCTCCGGCCACGGCCTGAGCTGCGCGAATATCAAATAGAAGAAGTCGTATCGGGGATACTGTCATGCTGATTTCACGGGCTGCCACGGGCAAGTCCGCGCCGAGTCTCGGCGCGATTTCGACGGCGCTGATCGTCGTTGCACTGGCGATGATCGCGGCGCGCGTGCCGCACGTCTACGCGCAGTTCCGCGCCGATCCCGCGAATGCGTTCAGCGACTTCAACTACTACCTATACGCGTTCACCACCGTGCTGCGCCATCCTGCCGATGCGACGGTGCTCTACGATCACGCGGGCCTCGTCGCATTCATGCGCTCGATCGGCGCGCGCGATACGGGCATGGACGTGTTCTATGCGTATCCGCCGCAATTCGCGTGGCTGTTCTCGCCGCTCGGCGCGCTCTCGCCGCTCGCGGCGAAGGCCGTGTGGGTCGGCGGATCGCTGGTGCTATTCGCGCTGGGCGTGGCGATGGTCGCGAAGCTCGCGTATCGGGGCGCGGATCGCGGCGTCGTGCTGCTGATCGTCGCCCTCGCGCTGTTGAGCCGCCCGTTCTTCGACGATGTCTACTGGGGCCAGTCCAATGAGTTGCTGTTCTTCCTGCTCGCGGCGACGTTCTTCTTCCTCGATCGCGGTAATCGCGGAGTCGCGGGCGTGTTCCTCGGCGCGGCCATCGCGCTGAAGGTGACGCCCATCGCCATTGCGGGTCTTCTGCTCTTGCGACGCGAATGGCGCACTGCCTTCTTAACGTTCGTCACGTCCGTCGTGCTGACGGCGGTCACGGCGTGGACGCTCGGCTTTCATGCGATCTGGCATTACATGGTGTCCGACATGCCGCGCCTCAATGCGCAGAACCTGATGCTCGGCGGCGCGCCGATCAACGTTGCGCTGCGCGGCGGCCTGCAAACGGTGATGGAAAGCGCCGGCCTCAGCGCGTCTCAGCCGCTGCTCGGCGCGGTATGGATCGCCACCGCCTCGGTTGTCTGCACGCTGGCCGTGGTGCTGGTGGCACGGCGACACGCGGACCGCCGCATCGACTTCGCGCTCGCCACGATGACGATGCTCGTCGCATCCCCGATGCTCGAACCGGTGCATCTGGTCGTTGCGCTGATCCCGGTGTGCATTCTGTTCGGCACGGCGTTCGAGCTGCCCGGCGCGCGGCTATCGCTCGTCGCGCCGCGCGTCGAACTGATGCTCGCGAGCTTCGCGATTGCGGTGATGGCGTTCGCGTCGCGCGGCGCGAGCTACACGGTCGCGGTCTGGCTGCTGTACGCGCTGCTCGTCGCGCGATACTTCGCGACCGGCGGCGTCACGCGCTTTCGTTCGATTCCGGGCGCAGAAGATCGAACGCCGCCAGCGCGAGCACACCCGACAGCACGATGAGCGCGGCGGAGTGTCGTCCGAAGTAAAGCAGCGCGGCGGAAGTCCACGCCGCGAGGCAGAGGGCAGCGAAGCGTTTCATGAGGAAGCGGTGGTGCAGGAAAGACCGCTATTCTATCGGGCGGGCGTGGATGAACGCATGAATGGCCGCCTGCGGCGTTGCTGATGGCATCAGCTCGATTGCGTCAGCCGGGGCTTTGGTTTAGCGTGCACCGCCCCTCGGCCCGCAACGACACCACCCCTACTGCGCCGCCAGATAAAACGCCTGGTCCCGCTGCGGCGTCACGCCGACCACGGTCAGCAAGCCATTCACGACCGTCGCTTCGAGGGGCATCGACACGTTGTTGAGACCGCACAACGCGCCGCTGAATTCAGCGTGCCGTCGAGCAGATGCTTGCCGGTTGCGCGTGGCTTGAAGCTGCCCGTGAACGTGCAGGCGCTCTGCGTGCCGTTGGCCGTGCCGCCGCTGGCGGGCCTGGGAAACGCCCGGTACAGCGGAGGCCACTGCCGCCTTCATCTCCTGCGACCGCCTGCCGTCGGTCACTGACTATTCCCGACTTCGTTCGATGAAAAGACGCAGAGCTTGCCCGACCGGTAGACCGGAACATGACTGCCGGCGACGCCGCAATCATCCACCACCATCCCGATGGCGTGACTTCGTGCATAGGCCATGCGTTCGGCAAGGCTTGCGGCACGGATACTCCCCAACATCCGCTCGTGCCAGATAGGGTAATAGCTCGGCTGCCATAGCGCCGCAGCGCCATATTTGCCCATGATCCATACCTGGCGATGCGACATCGTGGGGAAAACCTCGCTGCCGACCAGCAGATCCGTCATGCGCGATGGCGCCGCCGGCAGAGGGCTGCGTTCGTGGAGCCGCATCACCGGCAAGAGGAAAACCGTATCGGGCGGTGTATGGGCTTTCGCCCAGCCAGCGACGGCGAGCCAGTGTGCGCGTTCTGCGGCGGCGTATGAAACGCGGCGATATTGCTTGACGATGATGGCGACGGTTCCCGCGGCAGTCACGGTCAACAGCAAAGCCGCCACGATCGGGCTCGCGAGACGCGCACCGGGGTTCCAGAACTTGCGCCCCACGAGCACCGGAAACAGCATCACGGCGCCGAAGGGGCTGGCAACCGCCGAACACGTCAGAACAGGCGCCCATAAAAAGCGATCCGCCTGCCTCGCTGACGTCATCCATCGCGTGATGAGGGCTGCGAGCGCGAGTCCGGCCAGTATCTGCAGGTACGTCGTCGAGCGCAGCAGGTGAAGGTTGAACAGCGTGGGCGAGCTAGTGATCAGCGGCAGCGCCGCGCCCACCGCCCAGATCGCCAGCAATACACCCGTCAGCGCGTAGATGAGCCGCGCCTGATCTCGCGGCAACTGCGATGCCGACACCAAGGCGGTCGCGATAACGACCGCAAAGCCTACGTACTCCCTGACTGCCAAGTGCATCGCCAGAAAATGATCGGGCCAATGCTCGAGCAGAAAGACTCGGAAATCGTAATCGGGTCGTCTTCCCAATTCCGGATTGTGCGCGAGGTTGGCCAACACCGGGAGGGCCAGCACGACACACGCTAGCAAGCCGGGCCAACTGCTGCGCGCGAGACGGCCGATGGAGAGTCCTTCTTCGCGCCATTGCAGCCAGACCATCGTCGCGATGAGCGGCGCAAGCCAGACGGCCATGAAGATGTTGAGCGCGAATACGAGCCCCGCAAACGCCAGCGCCCAGCCATAACGTTGGCGCCACACGAGCGACAGCGCGATCAGGCTCAAGCCATTGCCGAGTTCGGAGTGGGTGAAAGAACTAATGACGATTCCGCCCTCTCCGGCGAAAGATACCCCGCGCAGCAAGCCGATGACCGCGCTCAGCAGCATGAAAATCAGCGTCTGAGTTCGCCCTTTGAGACCCAGAACATCGATCCATGAGCCGATGCCTGCGAAGAAAAGCAGTCGGGAAACGAACAGCCACGGCAGGAAAAACTTCAGCACATTGCTGTCGTCGGCGATGCCCGCGTGCAGGAGCCAGAATACGGAAGCGAAATAGCGTAGAGACTGAATGAAGGCATCGTGTGCGAACTGCGGTTCGCGCCACAATCCCTCCAGAATCGGCAAGTGGAAGATATTGTTATTGTCGATCGTAAAGCCGGTAATCGCTATGGACAGCAGACTAACGCCGGTCACCAAGGCCGCCCAGCCGCGCCAACCGAGCCCTTGTTCCGTGGTTCGAGGCTCAGTACTGCCGAACTCCTGAGCTGTCTCGACGGATTCGACCGGCACCGTTTTGCTCATTGCAGGAAACGGCCGTCCTTACGGACGTCGCCCGATTGCGACAGCTTGTCGACATCGTTCTTCCTCGTCGAACGGGAGTTCAGAACCGTTTCCTGACTGTCGAATGGAATCGTCATGGCTTGCGCGAGGTTGAACTTCTGGTGACGGAAGCTATCGCCTGGGGCAACAGGAAACCACGAAAGTCGTATCGAACAACTTCTGCAACTTCACTGTATAGAGGAAGCGAGGCGACGCAATCGGACACACTGACTCACTCATCTGCCACGGTATCGGCCGGCGATTACTCATACAACCATCGGGGAGCGAGCGCGCCGCGCGATTTTGCGGCATTGTCATGACCGGCTCTCGTCGCAATCGATTCGCGTCGGCCGGCATGTCGTCACTGCAATTTGTCGTTATAGACGCAATCCGGCGGCGAAGCCAGTTGGATTAGGGGACCTATCGTGGCGCCGTCGCAGAATTCAGCACAGCGAATGAAATCGTGCGCGCCTTGTCCTCCGCCGACTCTGAAAAACAAGAAAGCCCTCGCACGGAGGGCTTTCAAATTCTTAACATCCAACGAACTTCGCGGCACTCACCAGCGCTATCTGGTCAGCGCCACGAACTTACGCGCCGAAATTCTTCGAAGCGAAGTCCCAGTTCACGATGTTCCAGAACGCCTCGATAAACTTCGGACGCGCATTGCGGTAGTCGATGTAGTACGCGTGCTCCCACACGTCCAGCGTGACGAGCGGCTTGCTGTCGGTGGTCAGCGGCGTCGCGGCGTTGCTCGTCGAGACGATATCGAGCGAGCCGTCCGTCTTCTTCACGAGCCACGTCCAGCCCGAGCCGAACGTGCCCACGGCGACCTTCGCGAACTCTTCCTTGAACTTGTCGAACGAGCCGTATTTCGCGTTGATCGCGTCGGCCAGCGCGCCGGTCGGAGCGCCGCCGCCGTTCGGCGACAGGCTGTTCCAGAAAAACGTGTGATTCCACGTCTGAGCTGCGTTGTTGAACACGCCGCCCGACGACTTCTTCACGATCTCTTCGAGCTGCATGTTCTCGAATTCAGTGCCCTTGATCAGCTCGTTGAGCTTGGTCACATAGGTCTGGTGGTGCTTGCCATAGTGAAACTCGAGCGTTTCTTCCGACATGTGCGGAGCAAGCGCGTTCTTGTCGAACGGCAGCGGCGGGAGCGTATGTTCCATGATTGCGAGCTTCCTTTCTATGTGGATTGTGGGACTTTGAGGAGTGAAGCAGTGGAGCAATGGATTGTAGGCGAGTTGGGATAACCCCGCAAACCGCCCGCCTTTATGAGGAAGATCGCATTCATACCGCCAGAAGCGGCGTAAAAAGTGCTCGCGGCCGCGCCTCGCGCCACGTCGAAATTACGCCGTGGCGCGAGCGCGAAACGCGTCAGAATTCGTCGGACAGGCGCGGCTGGACGTCGGCGAGAACGACATCCGCCGAGCCTTGCGCGAGGTGAACCGTGAGCGCGCGTTTGGGCTTCAGCGCGTTCGGCGCACGCAGCGCGCGGCCCGTCTGCGTGTCGATGAGCGCGGCATAACCGCGTTCCAGCGTGCGCTGCGGACTCAGCACCTGCAAGCGCGCCGCCAGCTCCGACACGCACGCCTTCTCGCGCTCGCGACGACGCTCGTTCGCGCTTTCCATGCGCTGCGCGAGCCGCAGCACGTGCTCGGTCTGCGCGGCGACGTCCGGCCGCCTGCGCTCGAAGCGATACCGCATGAGCGCGAAGTGCGCGCGGGCATCGCGCACGGGCCGCGCGCCGGCACTTGTGAGACGGCTCGCGAGTTGCCGCAGATGCACGCGCTGCCGCGCGAGCCGCTCGGCGGGACTCACGAGCCTGCGCGCGAGCCAGTCGAGTTGCTGCGCGCGACGCTCCATCGTGCGGCCGAAGGCGCGCGCGAGCGCCGCGTGGCGATGATCAAGCTCGCGCAGCAACAGCACGCGCTGCGGACTCACGAGTTCGGCCGCGCCGGTCGGCGTGGGCGCGCGGACATCGGCGGCGAAATCGGCGATCGTGAAATCCGTCTCGTGACCGACGCCGCTCACCACGGGCAGGTCGCTTGCCGCGATCGCTCGCGCGAGCACTTCCTCGTTGAACGCCCACAGATCTTCGATGGACCCGCCGCCGCGGCACACGATCAGCACATCGACTTCGCGCCGTGCGTTGGCCGCTTCGACCATCGCCGCGAGTTTCGCGCCCGCGCCGGTCCCCTGCACCGGCCCCGGATACACGATCACCGGCACATGCGGCGCGCGGCGCGCGAGCGTCGTCAGCACGTCGCGCAATGCGGCGGCCTGCAAGGACGTGACGATGCCGATGCCGCGCGGATGCGTCGGCAGCGCGCGCTTGCGCTCGGCGGCGAAGAGACCTTCGCTCTCCAGTTGCGCCTTGAGGCGCAGAAAGGCTTCGTACAGGCGCCCCTGCCCCGTGCGCCGCACCGCTTCGACGCTCAGTTGCAATTCGCCGCGCGGCTCGTACATGGTGACGAGCGCGCGCACTTCGATCTTGTCGCCTTCGCGCGGCACCAACTCGGCGTACTGCGCGCGGCTTCGGAACATCACGCAGCGCATCTGCGCGTTGGCGTCCTTGATCGAAAAGTACCAGTGGCCGCTCGCGGCGCGCGTGAAGTTCGACACTTCGCCCGATACCCAGACGAGCGGAAACGACCGCTCCAGCATCGTGCCGATCGCACGGTTGAGCACGGAAACGGGGATAACGGCGTCGCCGCCTGGCGTCGGCAAGGAATCGGGAGTCATGGTTCGGATCGATGATAAGTGCGTCGCCCGGCGCGGTCCGCCTGGCAAGGCCCCGCCAGTGTAGCAAGTGTCCACACAGAAGAACTTACCGACGCCGTATCAAGGCGCCCGCCGGACGCCCATGAGTACGTGGCAAGTCACTGATTCCACACGGTTTCTCAAAGCAAGTCAGGCAAATTCCCGAAGCAACTCTTTCCTGAAGCGGATTTCGCCTTTTTGGACGGCAAGTTCTTCACAGAGTTATCCACAGTTTGATCCGCGCCGCGAACAGCCGCACCGACTGGCGAAGAGCGCGTTCGCGCGCTAGAGTGCCGGGTCGTGCACCGGCTCGCAAGGTTCCGAGGTCGTTCAGGACCTTTGAACGCGCACCGCCGGTCGAACCGTTCAACGCATACCTAAATCGAAGGAGTTGCCGTTGCGCGCCCTGCCGTACCCGACATCGTTCCCGCGTTTTTGCGCATTGCATGCCGTCCGCGCGAAGGCGGTCCATGTCTGATTTCAAGCCGCCGATCGAAAACTTCTTCGCCCGCGAATGGCGCCGGCGCGGCGGCGTCGCGTGGGCGCTGACGCCCTTTGCGTGCGTATTCGGCGCGATCGCCGCGACGCGCCGCGCGCTCTTCGACCTGGGCTGGATGAAGCGCGTCGATGTCGGCGTGCCGGTGGTCGTCGTCGGCAACGTGACCGTCGGCGGCACGGGCAAGACGCCGACCGTCATCGCGCTCGTCGAGGCGCTGCGAGCGGCGGGCTTCCAGCCGGGCGTCGTCTCCCGTGGATACGGCGCGAAGGTCGCCGAGCCGACGAGCGTCACGCCCGCGAGCATTGCCGCACAGGTCGGCGACGAGCCGCTTCTGATCGCGCGCCGCACGCACGCGCCGGTGTTCGTCTGCCCGGACCGCGTCGCCGCCGCGCGCGCCTTGCTGAACGCGCATCCGAATGTGGACGTGATCGTGAGCGACGACGGCCTGCAGCACTATCGCCTCGCGCGCGTGTTCGAGCTCGTCGTGTTCGACGACCGGCTGGGCGGCAACGGCTTCCTGCTGCCCGCGGGTCCCTTGCGGGAGCCGATGTCGCGCCATCGCGATGCCACGCTCATCAACAGTCCCTACGACCGCACGCTGCCGCCGTGGCCGAACACGTTCGCGCTCGACCTCGAACCCGGCGACGCGTGGCTGCTCGACGATCCCTCCGTGCGCCGTCCGCTCGCGCAGTTCGCCGGCGAGAAAGTGGTCGCGGCGGCCGGCATCGGCTCGCCCGAGCGTTTCTTTGCGACGCTGCGCGCCGCGGGCATCGCGCCGACGACGCGCGCCTTCCCCGATCACTACGCGTACCGCGAGAATCCGTTCGCCTCGGTCGAAGCGGACGCGATCCTGATCACGGAAAAGGATGCAGTAAAATTCGGGGCCTGGCGCGACGCGCGCATCTGGGTCGTTCCCGTGCAAGCCGTGCTCAGCTCTCGCCTCATCGCTCTCGTTGTGGAGAAACTCCGTGGACGCACGTCTGCTTGAAATCCTCGTCTGCCCGATCTGCAAGGGCCCGCTCAACTACGACCGCGCGGCACAGGAACTCGTCTGCAACGCGGACAAACTCGCGTACCCGATTCGCGACGGCATTCCGGTGATGCTCGTGGACGAAGCGCGCCAGACGGTCGAAGGCACGCCCGTCACGCCGCTGAAGCCGGTCGGCGACCTCTGAAGTCATCGTCATGTCCGTGCCGTTCATCGCCGTCATTCCCGCGCGTCTCGCGTCCACGCGGCTGCCGAACAAGCCGCTCGCCGATCTCGGCGGCAAACCGATGGTCGTGCGCGTCGCCGAGCGGGCGCGCGAGTCGGGCGCGAGTCACGTGCTCGTCGCGACGGACTCGCATCTCGTCGTCGAAGCGGCGCGCGATCACGGCATCGAAGTGATGCTCACGCGCGCCGATCATCCGACCGGCACCGACCGCCTCGCCGAAGTCGCCACGCGCCTGAACTGGAGCGACGAGACCATCGTCGTGAACGTGCAGGGCGACGAACCGCTGATCGACCCGCAACTCGTGCGCAATGTCGTCACGCATCTCGCGGCGCACGGCGAATGCGCGATCGCGACAGCCGCGCATCCCATTCACGATCCCGCCGACGTCTTCAATCCGAACGTGGTGAAGGTCGCGCTGGATGCGAAAAGCGTCGCGCTCTACTTCTCCCGCGCGCCGATTCCGTGGTCGCGCGATGCATGGCAGCCGCACTGGCCCGACATCGCCGCGCTGTCCGCGCTGCCCGCCGTGCCGGACAACGTGCTGCGGCATATCGGCCTCTACGCCTATCGCGCGAAGTTTCTGCGCGACTTCCCGAAGCTCGCTCAAGCGCCCATCGAAGCGGCCGAAGCCCTCGAACAACTGCGCGCGCTGTGGCACGGCGAGCGCATCGCGGTGCTTGTCACGCAAGACGCGCCGCCGCCCGGCGTCGATACGCCCGCGGATCTCGCGCGCGTGCAGGCCTTTTTCGCGCGCGCGAACTGAACGCATCGCGCAACCGGTGTATACCCCGCCAAACGCCCGCACGGCGGGCGTCTTAGCGGTTTCCATAATCGCTATCACGGCCGCGATCGTAATGAGGCGTGGCATAATCAAGCGATTGCGCGAGCCTTCCGGTCAGCGCCACGCTCAACGTTGCGCCGCTGTCCGCGGGTGCCGCGCTGCCTGTCGAATCGGCCGCGCCGCCTGTCGTCGACGCCGCCCGAGCGTCGCCGCCGGATGTCACGAACCTCGCGCCAGCGGTTTCTAGACGATTCGGAGATATCACCATGCGTTTGATCCTGTTGGGCGCACCCGGCGCGGGCAAGGGCACCCAGGCAAACTTCATCAAGGAGAAATTCGGCATTCCGCAGATCTCCACCGGCGACATGCTGCGCGCCGCCGTGAAAGCGGGCTCGCCGCTCGGCGTCGAGGCGAAGCGCTACATGGACGCGGGCGAACTCGTGCCGGACCTGCTCATCATCAATCTGGTGAAGGAGCGGCTGCGGGAAAGCGACTGCGCCAACGGTTATCTGTTCGACGGCTTCCCGCGCACCATTCCGCAGGCGGAAGCCATGAAGAGCGCGGGCGTCGTGATCGACTACGTGCTCGAAATCGACGTGCCCTTCAACGAGATCATCACCCGCATGAGCGGGCGTCGCGTGCATGCGCCGTCGGGGCGCACGTATCACGTCACGTTCAATCCGCCGAAGAACGACATGGTGGACGACGTGACCGGCGAGCCGCTGATCCAGCGCGAGGACGACAAGGAAGAGACCGTGCGCAAGCGTCTCGACGTGTACGACGCGCAGACGAAGCCGCTCATCGCGTATTACAACGACTGGGCGAAGTCGGGCGCGACCGAAGACGGCCTTAAGGCGCCGCAATACCGGCGCATTTCGGGTTCCGGCAGTGTCGATGAAATCCGCGATCGCGTGTTCGCTGCGCTCAAGTAAGCAGCCGAACTGCCAAGAAACCCGCTCCGAACGAGCGGGTTTTTTTATGCGCGCTCGCGGCAACGCGTTGGCTACAATCGACGCGTCGCCCGCGAGGGCCATACTACAAGGAGAAAACACATGGAGATGAAAGACAACGTCGTGTTGATCACGGGCGGCGCGTCGGGTCTGGGCGCGGCGACCGCGCGCGTCGTCGCGGCCAATGGCGGCAAGCCCGTGATCGCCGACATGAACGAAGCCGCGGGCGAAGCGCTTGCGCGTGAATTGTCCGGCGTGTTCGTGAAGTGCGACGTGAGCCGCGAAGACGACGGACAACGCGCCGTCGATGCCGCGACGAAGCTCGGCAACCTGCGCGGCCTCGTGAACTGCGCGGGCATCGCGCCCGCATCGAAGACGGTCGGGCGCGACGGCCCTCACCCGCTCGATCTGTTCAGCAAGGTGGTCGCGGTCAATCTGATCGGCACGTTCAACATGATCCGGCTCGCGGCCAACGCGATGTCGCAGAACGAGCCGAACAGCGCGGGCGAGCGCGGCGTGATCGTGAATACGGCGTCGGTCGCGGCGTTCGACGGGCAAATCGGGCAGGCGGCGTATGCGGCGTCCAAAAGCGGCGTCGTGGGCATGACGCTGCCGATCGCCCGCGATCTCGCGCGCAGCGGCATCCGCGTGATGACGATTGCGCCGGGCATCTTCGAAACGCCGATGCTGCTCGGCATGCCGCCCGACGTGCAGACGGCGCTCGGCGCGATGGTGCCGTTCCCTTCGCGCTTCGGCAAGCCGGACGAATTCGCGATGCTGGTCAAGCAGATCTTCGACAACCCGATGCTCAACGGCGAAGTGATCCGCCTCGACGGCGCGATCCGCATGCAGCCGAAATAAAGGCGCCGCTCGAATCTCGGCTCAGTCGCCGTTTTCCTGCGTGCGCAGTCGCAGATCGTGCAGCTCCGACTCGACGACGGTGGCATCCACCGCGTCGGGGCGGTCTTCCAGATAGCGCTCAAGGTCTTCGAGCGCCGGGCGCAAATAGTCGAGACGCGCGTACGCGAAGCCGCGGTCGCGCACTTCCTCGATGCTGTCCGGCAGCGCGATCACCAGCCGCTGCTGCACGGCAAGCAGACGCTGCCAACGCTCCGTCTGAAGATAGATGCTCTTGAGGTTGCGCAGCATTCGCGCGACGATTTCACGGCGCGTCGCGGGCTGCAACAGCACGCGCAACGCGCTGCCGATCGATTCGCCGACGCGCTGCACATACGGCTCCAGCATTTCCACCATCTGCGCTTCGGAGAGCGACTGGCCGGTGGTCGGATCCAGCATGAGATCGCTGCCCGGCGTCGCGACGCGCAACAGGAAATGCCCCGGAAACGACACGCCCTGCACCGGCAAGCCAAGCTGCTCGGCCATTTCCAGATAGATGACGGCAAGCGAAATCGGGATGCCGCGCCGACGCCGCAGCACCGCGTTCAGATAGCTGTTGTCGGGGTCGTAGTAGTCGTTCAGGTTGCTGGAGAAACCCAGCTCGCGGAAGAAATAGCGATTGAGCGCCTCGACGCGCTGTTTGACATCCGCGTCCTCGGGCATGCGGCGGCGCGCGCGCACGACCAGTTCGTCCAGTTCCGCGAGCACCGCCTGCATGTCGACGTCCGGATAGGCGTCCTGCGCGAGCGACAGCGCGGCCTCCGTGAGCGGCAGGCTCTCGTCGTCGGCCATCAGGGCCGAGAAGTAGTCGAGGATACGCGTCGTCGTCATCAATGCGCTCGTCTCTTGAAGTAAGCGTATTTGAAGCCCATTGCGGAAAGCATACCGAAATACAGTCCCGCGAACACAACCAGGCTAGCTCCGAGCAGCATGATTCGTGCGAAGGGTGTCGCGCGCATGGCAATCCAGTCGAAATTGGCCGACACCCAGTGCATCACGCCGGCGAGCACGAGACACGCGCCGACCAGCTGCACGAAAAAGCGCGTCCAGCCCGGCGACGGCTGATAAATCCCGCGGCGGCGCAAGCCGATGAAAAGCAGCAGCGCGTTGGCGAGCGCGCCGAGGCCGATGGACAGCGTCAACCCCGCGTGCGAGAAAATCGGCACGAAGATGTAATTGCTCACCTGCGTCATGATGAGCACGCCGACGGCGATCTTCACCGGCGTCTTGATGTCCTGCTTCGCGTAGAAACCGGGCGCGAGAATCTTGATGAGGATCAGCCCGATAAGGCCGATGCCGTACGCCGACAATGCGCGGCCGACCATCACGACCGAATGACCGTCGAACTTGCCGTAGTGAAAGAGCGTCGCGGTGAGCGGCTCGGCGAAGAAGAAAAGCGCGACCGCGCTCGGCGCGGCCAGCAGGAAGGTGATGCGCAAGCCCCAGTCGAGCAGCGCCGAGTATTCGTCGGCGTTGGCGTCGACGTGCGCTTTCGACAGACTCGGCAGGAGAATGGTGCCGAGCGCCGCGCCGAGCAGCGCGGTCGGGAATTCCATCAGCCGGTCGGCGTAGTTGATCCACGACACCGCGCCCTGCCCGATATTCGACGCGATATTCGTGTTGATGATGAGGCTCAGTTGCCCGACCGACACCGCGAAGGTCGCGGGCACCATCTTCGCAAGCACGCGCTTGACGCCCGGATGCGCGAGCGCGCGCCGGAAGTTCAGGCCGACGGCCGGCATCATGTCGATCTTCTTCAAGCCGGGCAGTTGCACGAGGAATTGCAGCAGGCCGCCCGCGATCACCGCGTAGGCGAGCGCGTACACCGGCACTTTCATGTGCGGCGCGACGAACACGGCCGCGAAGATGAACGCCACGTTCAGCAGCACCGGCGCGAACGCGGGCAGCGAGAACTGCTTGTACGTGTTGAGGACGCCCGAGGCGAGCGTCGTCATCGAAATGAAGATGATGTACGGGAACATGATCCGCGTCATCTCCACGGCGAGGCCGTACGCCGCGCCGTCGTGCTTCAGTCCCGACGCGACCGCGAACACGACCCAGCTCGCGCCCGCCATGCCGGCGAGCGACAACACGACGAGGCCCCAGGTCAGCACGGTCGACATGGCATCGACGAGCGCCTTGGTCGGATCATGCCCCTTGCTGTTCTTGAACTCGGCGAGGATGGGCACGAACGCCTGCGCGAACGCGCCTTCCGCGGACAGGCGCCGCAGCAGGTTCGGAATGCGGAACGCGACGTAAAACGCGTCGGTGTAGAGACTGGCGCCGAAGGCTCGGGCGATCAGCGTTTCGCGGATCAGGCCGGTCACGCGCGACAGCAGCGTGAAGCCGCTGACCGTCAGGAGGGCTCGGAATAGATTCATGGGGCGCTTATTATACGGGCCGAGGGTGACGCGCTCCGGTAACGCTGGCGCGCAACGCCGCGAGATTGACGGATTGCACCAAATTCGTGGCGGCGCGGGCACGGCCTCCCGCCGGCACCGTCGCGCTTGTCATATCTCGTCTTCGCTTGCTATAATCGCGGGTTTCGACGGCCGGTTCTGGCGAAATTGCGCCCGAAACGGGAATCCGGCGGAAGTCTGACTTGAAGCGCCGGCGTGCTTTTCGCGACTTCCGGCTCTGTCGGCAGTGTTCCAAAGGCGTCCAGCTTGGGCGTCTCAGGTTTCCGGGCGAATGGCTTAACTGCTCAGTCGCTTCCCGGGATTTCAGATCAAAGGCAGCGCGCATCGTTCACCGCTTCCGGCCCGCCGGGCCAGAAGGTGAAGCCCGCTCCGACAAGTAACAGCAGAAACAGGATAAGGAACCGTCATGGCAAATACCGCACAAGCTCGCAAGCGCGCCCGTCAGGCCGCCAAGGCCAACTCGCACAACTCGGCGCTGCGCTCGAAGTTCCGCACGGCCATCAAGGCAGTTCGCAAGGCTATCGAAGCCGGCGATCAGGCCAAGGCCGCCGAAGTGTTCAAGTCGTCGGTCAAGACGATGGACATCATCGCGGACAAGAAGATCATCCACAAGAACAAGGCCGCTCGTCACAAGAGCCGCCTGGCTGCAGCCATCAAGGGTCTGCAGGCTCCCGCAGCCCAGTAATTCCGGCTCGTTTTCGGCGGGTGCTCGCGGTTTTCAGAATCGCGCGCTCGCCGGAACGGCTTCCTGTTTCCGCTGCGCTGTAACGAAAAAGCCCGCTTGCGCGGGCTTTTTTGCGTGCTGCTGCCGACCGTGCGGCTTTTCAGCCTAGCGACGCTGCTGCGTCTGCGTGCCGTGATGCGGCGGCAGTTCGCACGCCTCGGTCACCACGAGGTCGTTGTCCTTCGCGAAGTTCAGCACGAAGTCGAAGGCCATCGGCTCGATGTCGCGCAGGCGCGAATCGACGATCACGACCTTGATGTCGCCGATCATGGTCGGGCGCACGTAGATGGAATATTGCAGGCGCGCGTTCGGCCCTTTCGCCTTCGGCCCGAAGCCCGACATGACACCGCACAGGCGCTCCGACCAGTCGCTCGGCCGAAACTTCCTCCCGCTCTTGGTGATGCCTTGTATGAAGTACTCGGTAGGGGATGATTCAGCCATGTAGCAATACCTTTTGTCGGCCGGTGGCGGCACCGGCGAATGCACACGCTTGACGCGGCGACCGCGCCGGCCTGCCGGCAAGAGCGCCGGGCGGCGCTTGGCCAACGGCCCGAAGAGGACCGCCCGCGCCCGCGACTGAATGGCGGACTCGGCAGCACGAAGAAATCGCAAGCGCAAAAGAACGCCAAGCGGACTCTTGCGAGCCAACGCCGACCATGCGCGTGAAACGGTGCTGAGCGTTACTGAGTGTTGCAGAGTTGTTGAAACAAGCGCCGGCAATTATACCGCAGCGGCCCTGTTTCCGCAGCGCACACAGGCTCGCGCGCCTGTCTATCGGCCTTTGCGCCGCCTCGTCAAACCTCGCAAAATCCTTTATGCTCGAACGCCAACCCACTCCCGATGGCGGCGCCGTCCGGTCGAGCGACGTCTTCCGGCAGTCGCGCACCCGGTTCGAAGCCGCTGCTTGCGTTTCATGACCGCCAAGAAAATTCGCCACTATCTTCAGTTCAAGGATTTTTCGCTCGACGATTACGAGTACGTGCTGGAACGCGCCCGCATTCTGAAGCGCAAGTTCAAGAACTACGAGACGTACCACCCGCTGCACGACCGCACGCTCGCGATGATCTTCGAGAAGAATTCGACGCGCACGCGCCTTTCGTTTGAAGCGGGCATCTTCCAGTTGGGCGGCCACGCGGTGTTCATGAGCACGCGCGACACGCAACTCGGGCGCGGCGAGCCGATCGAGGATGCGGCGCAGGTCATTTCGCGCATGGTGGACATCATCATGATCCGCACGTTCGGGCAGGACATCATCCAGCGGTTCGCGGAGAACTCGCGCGTGCCGGTCATCAACGGGCTGACCAACGAATACCATCCGTGCCAGGTCTTGGCGGACATCTTCACGTATTACGAGCATCGCGGGCCGATTCACGGCAAGACCGTCGCGTGGGTCGGCGACGCCAACAACATGCTGTACACGTGGATCGAAGCCGCGCAGATTCTCGGGTTCAAGCTGCGTCTGTCGACGCCGGAAGGTTACAAGCTGGACCGCGCGCTCGTGGCGGCTGAAAGCGCGCCGTTCTACGAAGAATTCGCCGATCCGAACGAAGCCTGCGCGGGCGCGGATCTCGTCACCACGGACGTGTGGACGAGCATGGGTTTCGAAGCAGAGAACGAGGCGCGCAAGAAGGCGTTCGCGGACTATTGCGTCGATGCCGACATGATGGCGCGCGCCAACGCCGATGCCCTTTTCATGCATTGCCTGCCGGCGCATCGCGGCGAGGAAGTGAGCGCGGAAGTGATCGACGGGCCGCAGAGCGTCGTGTGGGACGAGGCGGAAAACCGCCTGCACGTTCAGAAGGCGCTGATGGAATATCTGCTGCTGGGCAAGTTGAATCACTGACGAGCTCGACGCACAGAAAAACGCCGCCGGATCTTCGCGTCCGGCGGCGTTCGTTTTTTCAGACGACGACCGGCTCCATCTCCAGTTCGACGCCGAAGCGCGCGAGCACATCGCTTCTGATCGCTTCCGCGAGTTGGAGCACTTGCGCGCCGGTCGCGCCGCCGCGATTCACGAGCACCAGCGCTTGCCGCTCGTGCACCGCCGCCCCGCCGATGCCGCGCCCCTTCCACCCGCACTGGTCGATCAGCCAGCCCGCCGCGAGCTTCACGCTGCCGTCCGGCTGCGCGTACGAAACGACGCCCGGTTCGCGCGCCCGCAACGCGTCGAACGCTTCGGCGCTGACAACCGGATTCTTGAAGAAACTGCCCGCGTTGCCGAGCACGGTCCAGTCCGGCAGCTTCGCGCGACGCACGGCAACCACGGCGTCGAAGATGGCCTGCGCGTCACAGGACGACGCGCCTTCCAGCGCGCGCGCGACGTCCGCGTAATCGGCGCGCGGCGTCCACGCTTTCGGCAGACGGAAAACCACTGACGTGATCAGGAACCGCCCGCGCCCCGCGCGTTTAAAGAAGCTGTCGCGATAGCCGAAGGCGCACGCGTCGCGATCGAATTCTGCTCGCGCGCCCGTTGCCAGCTCGACCGCATGAAGCCGGTCGAAGCGCTCGCCCATTTCGAGGCCGTATGCGCCAATGTTTTGAATCGGCGCGGCGCCCACGGTGCCGGGAATCAGCGCGAGGTTTTCGAGGCCCGGCATGCCCTGTGCAAGCGTCCATGCAACGAACGCGTGCCAGTTCTCGCCCGCGCCGGCTTCGATCAGATATGCGTCGTCGTCCTCGCCGATCACGCGCTTGCCCATGATGCCGACGACGAGCGCGACGCCCTCGAAATCGCGCGTCAACACGACGTTGCTGCCGCCGCCGAGCACCAGGCGCGGCATGTTGGCGATCCGCGCGTCGGCGGCGAGCGCAGCGGCGGCTTCGACGCTATCGATCTGCATCGCGTGACGCGCGCGAACATCGAAGCCGAACGTGTTGTGCGGACGCAGCGAGTAATCCGCGAGAAGCGCGGGCGCGGGAAAGAAGGCGTCGGACATGGGGAACCGCGTGGCGAATGCTGGATTGGAAGCGGCCTTGGGGAAAACCAAAGCGCGTCGGTAGAATGACGTCAGGTCCGTGATTATAGCGAGTGCGCGCGCCGCGCCCGCCCTCGCCCAACGAAGAAGGGGAAGACAGATGCCATCGTTTGACGTCGTCAGCGAAGCAAACATGATCGAAGTGAAGAACGCGATCGAGCAGTCCAACAAGGAGATCTCGACGCGCTTCGACTTCAAGGGTTCGGATTCACGCGTCGAGCAGAAGGAGCGGGAACTCACGCTCTACGCCGACGACGACTTCAAGCTCGGCCAGGTGAAGGACGTGCTGCTGTCGAAGCTCGCGAAGCGCGGCGTCGACGTGCGCTTTCTGGACTACGGCAAGCAGGAAAAGATCGGCGGCGACAAGCTGAAGCAGGTCGTCACCATCAAGAAAGGCGTGTCGGGCGATCTGGCGAAGAAGGTCGTGAAGATCGTGAAGGACAGCAAAATCAAGGTGCAGGCGAGCATTCAGGGCGACGCGGTGCGCGTGCAAGGCGCGAAGCGCGACGATTTGCAGAGCACCATCGCGCTGCTAAAGAAAGAAGTGACGGATACGCCGCTCGACTTCAACAACTTCCGCGACTGAATCTCGCGAGTCCCATGCAAAAAGCCGTTCCGCGCAATGCCGGAACGGCTTTTTTGTTTCTTACTGCACCGCCTTCTTCTTGTCCCCGATGCGGCTTTCCTTGCCCGCCAGCAGCTTGGAAATATTCGCGCGATGCCGCCAGATCAAGAGCGCGCTCATGGCGAGCACGGCAAGCGAGATGCGGCTCGGCCCGAACAGAAACACCTGAAACAACGGCGCGAACACGGCAGCGACGAGCGCCGCGAGCGACGAGTACCGGAAGAAGAACGCGATGATGAGCCAAGTCAGAAGCGTCGCGAGCCCGAGCACCGGATGAATGGCGAGCAATACGCCCGCAGCCGTCGCCACGCCCTTGCCGCCCTGAAACTTGAAGAAGATCGGATACAGATGGCCGAGGAATACGGCGATGGCCGACAGCGCGATGCACGTTGCGAGCCCAGTTGCATCGAGCCCGAAGCGCGCGCCGAAGTGCGCGACGAGCCATACCGGAAGCCAGCCCTTGAAGGCATCGCCGATCAGCGTGAGGATGGCCGCGCGCTTGTTGCCGGTGCGCAGCACGTTGGTCGCGCCGGGATTGCCCGAGCCGTAGGAGCGCGGGTCGTCGAGTCCCATCGCCGCGCTGACGACGACGGCGAACGAAATCGAGCCGATCAGATAGGACACGACGGCGACGATCAGATCAATCATATGTTCTCTTCTAGCGTGGCGAGTCTGGGCGAAAGCGCGGTCAGCATTCTAATCGACGCTTGCGCACTGCACGGGCTTGGCACCGAGCAGTTCGGTCAGCACGGCAGGATTCAGGCTCACGAGATAGCCGCGCCGGCCGCCGTTCAGATAGATAGTGTCCAGATCCAGGATGCTCGATTCGACGTACACCGGCATCGCCTTCTTCGTACCGAACGGCGACGTGCCGCCGACGAGATAGCCGGAGTGCCGGTTCGCCACCTCCGGCTTGCACGGCTCGATGCGTTTCGCGCCCGTCTGCCGCGCGAGATTCTTCGTGGACACGGTGCGGTCGCCGTGCATCAGCACGATGAGCGGCTTCGCGTGCTCGTCTTCCATCACGAGCGTCTTGACCACGGAATGTTCGTCCACGCCGAGCTGCCGCGCCGATTCCTCGGTGCCGCCATGCTCGACGTAATCGTACGGATGCTCGCCGAACGCCACCTTGTGACGGCGCAGGAATTGCGTCGCAGGCGTTTCGGAGACGTGTTTGATTTTCGACATGGACGCATTGTAGCGGCGCGGGATGCCGCTCACCATCGGCCGTTCGGCCTAGTGGTGCAGCGCCTCCCGATGTCGTACGATCGTTCGACTCACGACAGGACCTTGCCATGATCCGCGACGCCGAAACTCAAACGCTGCTGGAAGACACGATTCGCCGCTTCGTGCGCGAGAAGCTCGTGCCGCGCGAAGCCGAAGTCGACGAAACCGACGCCATTCCCGCCGACCTGATCGCTGCCATGCGCGAGATCGGCATGTTCGGCCTCACCATCCCGCAAGCGTACGGCGGCCTCGGCCTCACGATGGAAGAGGAAGTGCGCATTGCGTTCGAGCTCGGGCAGACGTCGCCCGCGTTCCGCTCGGTCATCGGCACGAACAACGGCATCGGGTCGATCGGCATTTTGCTCGACGGCACCGAAGAACAGAAAGCGCACTATCTGCCGAAGCTCGCGGCGGGCGAACTGATCGGCTCGTTCTGCCTGACGGAGCCGGATTCGGGCTCGGACGCCGCGTCGCTCAAAACCACGGCCCGGCGCGATGGCGACGCGTACGTGCTCAACGGCACCAAGCGCTACATCACGAACGCGCCGGAAGCGGGCATCTACACCGTCATGGCCCGCACTAGCGACGCGAAGGGCGCGAGCGGCATTTCGGCGTTCATCGTCGAGCGCGATACGCCGGGTTTGTCGCTCGGCAAGCCGGACCGCAAGATGGGCCAGCGCGGCGCGCATACCAGCGACGTGATCTTCGACAACTGCCGCGTGAGCGCGAGTCAACTGATCGGCGGCGTGGAAGGCGTCGGCTTCAAGACGGCCATGAAAACGCTCGACAAGGGCCGCATTCACATTGCGGCGGTCGCGGTCGGCGCGGCGAAGCGCATGTTGCGCGATGCCCTCGCCTACGCGATGGAACGTCGTCAGTTCGGGCAGCCGATCGCGGAATTCCAGCTCGTGCAGGGCATGCTCGCCGACAGCAAGGCCGAGTTGTACGCCGCCGAATGCATGGTGCTCGACGCCGCGCGCCGGCGCGACGAGGGCCGCGACGTGTCGATCGAAGCGTCGTGCGCGAAGTACTTCGCCACTGAAATGTGCGGGCGCGTCGCGGACCGCGCCGTGCAAGTGCATGGCGGCGCGGGCTATATCGCGGAGTACGGCGTCGAGCGGTTCTATCGCGATGTGCGGCTTTTCCGGCTCTACGAAGGCACGTCGCAGATACAGCAGGTCATCATCGCGCGCGGGCTCATGCGCGGCGCCGAGATCTAGCCGCGCGGATGATGCTCGCGGTGCAGCTTCTGCAGGCGTTCACGCGCGACGTGCGTATAGATTTGCGTCGTCGAAATATCGGAGTGGCCGAGCAGCAGTTGCACCACGCGCAGGTCCGCGCCGTGATTGAGCAAGTGCGTGGCGAACGCGTGACGCAGCGTGTGCGGCGAGAGCGGCGCGTGCACGCCGCCGTTCAGCGCATGGCGCTTGATGATGTTCCAGAACTGCTGGCGCGTCATGCCCTCGCCGCGCGCCGTGACGAAGAGCGCATCGGCGGCGCGCGGGCCGAGCAGCGCCGGGCGCGAGTCGCGCAGATAGCGCATCAGCCAGTCATGCGCCGCTTCGCCGAACGGCACGAGGCGCTCTTTCGAGCCCTTGCCCATCACGCGCACCACGCCTTCGTTCAGGCCGACTTCCACCGTCTTCAGCGTGACGAGTTCGGTCACGCGCAGGCCGCTCGCGTACATCAGTTCGAGCATGGTGCGGTCGCGCAGGCCGAGCGGCGTCTCGATATCGGGCGCGTGCAGCAGGGCTTCGACTTGCGATTCGTTGAGCGTCGAAGGAAAACGCGGCGGCTGCTTCGCGGAACGCAGCTTGAGCGTCGGATCGGCACTCGCGCGATGTTCACGCATCGCCCACGCGTAATAGCGGCGAAAGACCGACAGACGCCGGTTCGCGGAAGTCGCCTTGTCGCCGCGGCGCGCGGCCATGTAGCCGTTCATGTCGGCTTCGGTGGCCGCGTCGATGGACGCGCCGCGCGTCTTCGCGAGCCATTCGGCGAAGAGCCGCAAGTCGCGCCGGTAGGCGTCGAGCGAATTCTTGGCGAGCCCGTGTTCGAGCCACAACGCATCGCAGAACAGGTCCATGGCGTCGCTGCTCGCGGTCAGTTCGGGCGTTTGCGGTTCTTCAATGATTGCGCTCGTCATCCGATGGATACACCTTCATGCGCCAGCAGCCAGCGCTTCACGTCACGGAAAAAGCCATCGCCCGGATGATGCGCGAATCCGCCGATTCCGCCCGCCGCGACGATTCGGTGGCACGGTATCACGATCGGCAGCGGATTGGAGCCGCACGCCTGCCCGACCGCGCGCGGCACGCTGCCGATTTCACGCGCGAGTTGTCCGTAAGTCCACACTTGCCCCGCCCCGATCCCGCTGATGCCGCGCCATACACGCTGTTGAAACGCGGTGCCGCCGAGAGCGAGCGGCAGATCGAAGCGCATCGACGGCGTCTCGAAGTAGCGGCGAATCTGATAGGCGGCTTCCTGCACGAGCGGCGCATGCGCCTCGATGCTCTCGACATGCGCCGGCAGATAGACGATCTCGCGCACGGCGTGATCGTCGGCGCGTATGCCGACTTTGCCGAACGGCGCGTCGATGACGGCATCGAACCGGCGCATCGGCGGTGCCGTCGAGTCCACCGTGATAAAGCCGCCTTCAGACAGCATGCTCTTCATGCGTCTCTCCTTGCTTCAGCGCCCAGCCGACATGCTCGCGCACGATCTCGGACGGATCGTCCGCGCGCCCTCGCAATGCTTCGATGATCGCCGCGCGTTCCTCGCCCTGCAACGGCGAGCGCAACGCGTTGCCCATGCCGACGGCGATATTGCGCAGCCACCGCTCGTAGCCGATGCGGCGAATCGCGCTGCCCTGCATGCGCGTGTCGAACTCGTCGGCGGTCCACGAGAACAATTCAACGAGCGTCGCGCGATCCAGCCCATGACGCACGTCGAAATCGGCGACCGGCGCGGCCTGCGCGAACTTGTTCCACGGACACGCAAGCTGGCAGTCGTCGCAACCGTAGACGCGATTGCCGATCAGCGGGCGCATGTCCTCGGGAATGCTGCCATGTAATTCGATGGTCAGATACGAGATGCAGCGCCGCGCATCCACGCGATACGGCGCGACGATCGCGCCCGTCGGACAAGCGCCGACGCAGCGCGTGCACTGGCCGCAATGCGCGCCGTCGTGCTCGGGTTCGGGGTCGACAGGCAACGGCAGATCGACGTAAATCTCGCCGAGAAAGAAGAGCGATCCGGCATCGCGGTCGAGCAGCAGCGTGTGCTTGCCGCGCCAGCCGTTGCCCGCCTTCTGGGCGAGCGCCACTTCGAGCACCGGCGCGGAGTCCGTGAACGCGCGATGCCCGAACTGCCCGATCTCGCTCTCTATGCGCTCGGCGAGTTGCTGCAAGCGGTTGCGCATGACCTTGTGATAGTCGCGGCCCCGCGCGTAGATGGACACCACGGCCTGCGAGGGATCGGCGAGCCGCTTCCATTCGACCGCGCGCCAGTCGTTCTTCTGACCATCGGCTGTCGCGACACTTTCATCGCCCGTTTGCGCGAGCGTCGCAGCGGGAAGGTAGGCCATGCGCGCAGTGATGACCCGTCGCGTGCCGGCCACAAGCTCGGCCGGCCTTGCGCGTTTCATCCCATGTTTGGCCATATAATCCATTTCGCCGTGATAGCCTGCTTCGAGCCAATTGGCGAGGCCTTCCTCGGCATCCGTCAGGTCGATATCGCTGATACCGACCGCACCGAATCCCAACTCGCGCCCCCACGCCCTGATGCGCTGCGCGAGCTCCGCCAGCGCGGCCTCGTCGTTCTCTAACGGATGCAAGGCGCGCGACCCGACGGCGGCGGCGCTCGTCGCTGTCGTGATTTCAGTGACTTCAGTGGAGTGGTCCGGCAAACGGTTCATCACTCTATTTTACGAGCAATGCCCGAGAACCCCGCACCATCGACGCCCGATCTGCCCGCCGCGCTCATCGAACGCCGCTTCGAGTTGCGCGACGAAGCCGCGACGCTCGCATTCGGCGAACGGTTCGCGCAGGCCATCGGATACACGCGCGCTCAGACCGCGTCCGAACCATTCCACGGCTTGCAGGTCCAGTTGATCGGTGATCTCGGCGCGGGCAAAACGACGCTCGTGCGCGCGACGCTGCGCGCGCTCGGTCATGCGGGCCGCGTGAAGAGCCCGACTTACACGCTCGTCGAGCCCTATTCGCTCGATGCACCCGGCGGCCCGCTCGACGTCTATCACTTCGATCTGTACCGCTTCGCCGATCCGGCCGAATGGGCCGATGCCGGCTTTCGCGAGTATTTCGACCGGGGCGCGGTGTGTCTCGTCGAATGGCCGCAGCAAGCGGGCGGCTTGCTCGGCGTGCCGGACCTCGTGTTCGCGCTGACGCTTTCTCACGCCAGCGCACTAACGACGCAGACGAACGAAGAAGAAGGCCGCGTGCTGACCGCGCGGGCGTTTAGCGAAACAGGAAAGACATGTCTCGAAAGATGCTGATCAAGCCGTTCCACTCGATCGAATCGAGCGCGAGCGCGCCGCACAACTGGCGCAGGCGTCAGGTGCTGCGCGCGGGCGCGTCGACGCTGGTGCTCGCGCTCGTCGGCCCGAAGCTCGCGCACGCGAGTTCCGTGCTCGGCGTGCGCGTGTGGCCGGCGCGCGACTACACGCGCGTGACGATCGAATCCGACCAGCCGCTCACGAACAGCAATCAACTGCTTCAGGGACCGGACCGGCTCGTCGTCGATCTGAACGGCATCGATCTGGATCAGGCGCTGCGAGACCTCGTCTCCAAGATCACGCCGAACGACCCGCAGATTCAGGCGGTGCGCGTCGGGCAGTATCAGCCGCATGTCGTGCGCATGGTGTTCGACCTCAAGGGCTCGGTGAAGCCGCAGGTGTTCACGCTCGGGCCGATCGGCAGCTACAAGTATCGGCTCGTGTTCGATCTGTATCCGGCCGTCGCGCCCGATCCGCTGATGGAACTGCTCGCGCAGACCGAGCACAAGCAGGAAGCGTTCGATCGCGCGAATCCGAATCCGTCCGCGCCGCCGCCCGCCACGCTCTCGGGTCCGGCCACGGCGCAAAAGCCGCTCGCGCACGATTCCACGGACGAGTTCTTCCAGAAGTATGCGGGCAACGACCTTCCGGAAGACACGGCGAAAGCACCGCCCACGGTCAAACCGCGCGTGCCGCCCGCCGCCGTGCCGCCCGTCATCGCCAAGAAGAGCGACGACGATGACGACGGCCGCTACGCGTTCTCCGCGCCCAAGCAAGACCGCGCGGCCACGACGCGCCTCCTGACCGTGGCGATCGATCCCGGTCACGGCGGCGAAGACCCCGGCGCGATCGGCGGCGCAGGCACGTACGAGAAGCACATCGCGCTCGACATCGCGAAGAAGCTGCGCGCGAGGATCGACGCCCAGCCGAACATGCGAGCGATGATGACGCGCGACGCCGACTTCTTCGTGCCGCTAAACGTGCGCGTGCAGAAGGCGCAGCGCGTCGGCGCTGACCTCTTCGTGTCGATTCACGCGGACGCGTTCACGACGCCGGATGCGCGCGGCTCGTCCGTGTTCGCGCTGTCGGAGCACGGCGCGTCGAGCGCGGCGGCGCGCTGGATGGCGAACAAGGAGAACTCGTCGGATCAGGTCGGCGGCATCAACGTGAAGACGCAGGACGCGAGCGTGAACCGCGCGCTCTTCGACATGTCGACCACCGCGCAGATTCGCGATTCGATGCGCTACGGCAGCTTCGTGCTGAACGAGATCGGCGGCATCAACAAGCTGCATAAGGGATCGGTCGAGCAGGCGGGCTTCGCCGTGCTGAAGGCGCCGGATATTCCGTCGATCCTCGTGGAAACCGCGTTCATCAGCAATCCGGACGAAGAAGCGCGCCTGAACGACGACGCGTATCGCGACAAAATGGCCAACGCGATCCTGAAAGGAATCAAGCGGTACTTCGCGGCGAACCCGCCGCTCGCGAAGAGCCGCATGACGTAAGAGGCGCGCGCAGAGCTTTAGCGTTCGGCGAGACGGCGCGCGCGGCTTCGTTCAGCGCGCCGCGGGCAGAAACCGCTGCACGAGCCGTCCGCCGAAGACGTTCACCGCCAGCCCCGCCATGACGAGCGCCGCGCCCGCCAGTTGCGTGCCGTTCAACGCCTCGCCGAGAAACACCGCCGCCGACGCCAGTCCGATCACCGGCACCAGCAGCGAAAACGGCGCGACCTGCGCCGCCGGATACCGCGCCAGCAGCTTGCCCCACAGGCTATAGCCGACGATGGTCGCGATGAACGACAGATAGCAGACCGCGAGCACCGACACCATCGGAATGGCCGCGAGGCTCGATTCGATACGCGCCGGTCCCTCGAAGATCAGCGACAGCACGAGAAACGGAATCGGCGGAATGAGGCTCGCCCACACGACGAGCGACAGCAGATCGACCTTGCCCATGCGCTTGGTCGCGACGTTGCCGAGCGCCCACATGGCGGACGCGCCGAGCGTGAAGAGAAAGCCGGTGAGCGTCATCGCGTGGCCGCCGCGCATGCCGATCAGCGCGAGACCGGCCGCCGCGATCAGCAAGCCCATCACGTTCGCCGCGCGAATGCGCTCGCCGAGGAACATGGCGGCGAAGATCAGCGTGAAGAACGCCTGCGCCTGAAGCACCAGCGACGCGAGCCCCGCCGGCATCCCGACATACATGCCGTAGAAGAGCAGCGCGAACTGCCCGAGCGAAATGGTGAGGCCGTACGCGAAGAGCCAGCGCAGCGGAATCTGCGGGCGCTTGACGAAGAACACGGGCGTCGCGGCGAGCGCGAAGCGCAGCGCGCCGAGCAGCATCGGTGGGACGCCATGCAGCCCGAGCTTGATGACGACGAAGTTCACGCCCCACGCAAAAATAACCACCGTTGCTATCAGCAAATCCTTTGGCGACATCGCCGCTCCCCTCTTTCGTGCGCGCTATGCGAGCGATCGGACGAGTGTAGCGAAGCGAACCTGCGAAGGATTGTGAAAAACTGCGCTCAACGTGGTTTTAGGGAACGCACAACGAAAAAGCGCCCGCGCCCGCTTCGAGGGCGTGGGCGCTGGGCGCTGGGCGCCTGACGAAAGCCGCCGGGCGCTTACTTGCTCTGGCCGGACTCCGTAGCCGCGTTGTTGCCCGTTTCGACTGCAGGCGTCTTCTTGGTGCCACCCGACGCATGCCCCGTATGCCGGTGCGACTTGTGCTTCTTGGTCGTGGTCGTGCCCATGTCGGAACCGGCGCCGGCGCCGGTCGATGCATCGCCCTGCGCGGCCGTGCCCGAATTGCCGCCCATCGCGGCCGACGAGTTGCCCGACGAAGTCTGTGCCAACGCGCCGGTGGCGGCAGTGGCGCTAAAAAGGCCCGCGGCGATGGCGATCAACAGCTTGTTCTTGCTCATTGTTTCTCTCTCCTATCAAGAGTGCGCAAAGCTGCACGCATGCTTCAAAATGCGCGGCCGGTCGCGACCGCACGGAACGGTGAAGGGTTGAGCGCGCGCCCGAACCGCCGACGAGCGCCTGTCTGCGGCCGCCGGTAGAATCGGCGGTCTGGTGCGCCATTCCGGCGCCCGCCGCTACCTTCCGGTGACCTGCCATGTCCTCGACGATCCGCGCGCAGTTGAAACCTCATCAACACGACGTCGGCGGCCTCATGGTGAGGCGCGTCCTTCCCGCGCTCGCCGCGCGCACCGTCGGACCCTTCATTTTTTTCGACCATATCGGACCCGCAACCCTCGTGCCCGGCAAGGGCCTCGACGTGCGTCCGCATCCGCATATCGGGCTCGCGACAGTTACGTATCTGTTCGACGGCGCGATCATGCACCGCGACAGCGTCGGTTCGGTGCAGAAGATCGTTCCCGGCGACGTGAACTGGATGACCGCCGGGCGCGGCATCGTGCATTCGGAACGCACTCCCGACGAAGAGCGCGCCGCCGGCCAGACGATGCACGGCATCCAGACGTGGGTGGCGCTGCCGGTGGCGAGCGAGGAAGTCGAGCCGTCGTTCGAGCATCACCCGGCGGCGACGCTGCCGCAGATCGAGCGCGCGGGCGTCACGCTGCGCGTGATCGCGGGCACGGCGTTCGGCGCCACGGCCCCGACCCGCACGTTCTCGCCGACGCTCTACGTCGCGGGGCACTTCGCGGCCGGCAGCGAACTGACGCTCGATACCGAACACGAGGAACGCGGCGTGTATCTCGTCGATGGCGACCTCACGATCGACGGCGAAAGCCTGCCCGCGCAGCAGATGGCGGTGCTCGCGGCCGGCGTGCCGGCCAAGCTCGCGAGCGCGAACGGCGCGGTCGTGATGCTGCTCGGCGGCGCACCGCTCGACGGCGCGCGCTTCATCGAATGGAACTTCGTGTCCAGTTCGCGGGACAAGATAGAAGCGGCGAAACTCGCGTGGAGCGAGCAGCGCATGGGCCACGTTCCCGGCGAAACCGAATTCATCCCGCTGCCGCCGCCGCGCCGCGAAGAGCGCGCGCCGGAGGCATGAGACCTGCGGCGCCCAACTGCGAAAAGCATTGAGACACACGCGGATCGTCCCCATCTGACATTTCAGGATAGCTCGCAAGTTTGAGGAGAAACGCATGGATACGACCCTTGCCACATTCGAGAACGACGTCATCAACGCGTCGATGCTCGCCCCCGTGCTCGTCGACTTCTGGGCGCCGTGGTGCGGCCCCTGCAAGACGCTAGGCCCGATGCTAGAGCGGCTCGAAGCGGAAGCCGGCGGCGCGTGGAAGCTCGTCAAGGTGAACGTCGACGAGAATCAGGAACTCGCGCAGCACTTTCAGGTGCGCAGCATTCCGCATGTGATCGCGTTCGCAGAAGGCCGGCCGATCGACCAGTTCATCGGCGTGCTGCCGGAAGGCCAGTTGCGCGCTTTTCTCGACAAGCTCGTGCCGGGCGGCGCCGACACCGAACGCCGCGCCGCGCATAACGCGTGGGCGCTCGGCAATCGCAAGGAAGCGATCGACCGCATCAAGGCCGCGCTCGCGCTCGATCCCGGCTACGACGAGGCACGGCTCGACCTGATCGAATGGCTGCTCGCGGAACGGCGCATCGAGGACGCGAAGGCCGAGGACAAGCTGCTTTCGCCGAAGACGACGCAAGGCATCGACGCGCGCTACAACGCGCTGAAGACGGAGATCGACGCCGCCGAAGCCGCCGCCGCGCTGCCGCCCGCCGACGCGCTGATCGACGCGGTGAACGCGAACCCCGACGATCTGGAAGCGCGTTTTGCGCTCGCGAACCGCCTGATCGCCGGCCGCGACTATGGCGGCGCGCTGGAGCACTTGCTCGCGATCGTCGAGCGCGACCGCAGCTTCATGGACGACGTCGGCCGCAAGACGATGCTTTCAGTGTTCGAGCTCGCGTCGAATCAGCCGGATCTCGTGTCGTTCTGGCGACGCAGGCTGAGCGCGGCGATCAACTGAAAATAGCGAGCAGCAAGACGCAACGGCCAGCCCCAAAAGGCTGGCCGTTGTCGTTTCTTCGATCAGGACACTTTCGCCAGTTCGCGCAGCACGAACGCCGCCGCCGCAAAGCCGAAGCTCGCGGTCACGCACACGCTCGATCCGAAGCCCGCGCAATTGAGACCGACCGGACCCGCGTAGCCCGAAGCGGTTTCGAGATGCTCCGCGCCCTCGCTGATGTCGCACGCCGGCGAATCCGGGTAAATGAGCGGCTCGTCCGAATACACCGCGCTCACCTTGAAACGCGCCTTCGGTCCGCGGGCAAAGCCGTGCTGCTTGCGCAACTGGCCGCGCACTTTGGAAAGCAGCGGGTCCTGAATGGTGAGCGCGAGATCGTCGATGCGGATGCGCGTCGGATCGAGCTGCCCGCCCGCGCCGCCCACCGTGATGAGCGGCTGCTTGCGCGCGACGCACCACGCGATCAGCGCGGTCTTGGTGCGCACGCTGTCGATCGCATCCACCACGAAGTCGAAGCCGCCGCCGAGCGTCGCGTCGAAATTGCCCGGCTCCACGAAGTCTTCGATCTGCCGGACGTCGCACGCCGGATCGATGAGCTTGATGCGCTCGGCCATCGCGGTGACTTTCGCCTTGCCGTAGTTGCCGTCGAGCGCGTGAATCTGGCGGTTGGTGTTGCTCTCCGCGACGTTGTCGAGATCGATCAGCGTCAGCGTGCCGACCGCGCTGCGCGCCAGCGCTTCCGCGACCCACGAGCCGACGCCGCCGATGCCGATCACCGCGACATGCGCGCGCTGGAACGCCGCGAGCGCGCTCGGGCCGTAGAGACGCGCGATGCCGCCGAAGCGCCGTTCGCGATCGACGGTGTCTTCAACGGGAAGCGTGGCGGAGGCATCGGATGGGGTCATGGCGCTGGGGCAGATGAAAACAAAGCGGCTTGCCGGGGAGCACCGCGCGACAAGGCTTACGCGCGGCTGTCGATTGCACAAAAGATGGCAGTCCGTTCATGCAAAATCCGGCTGGATTGCGTATTCTGCCTTATCGAAACGCAAGACGTGATAGGCGCGCCGAATCTCCGCACCATGGCGTGACGGCAAAAGCGCCGGCTTTGACACGCGTCATTGCACGAATTTCTTAATCAGGGCAAGAACGTTTTACCTTGGCTATACTGACGCGACTGTAGCGTTCGCATAACATGACGACCCTCGCAGACCTTCGTAAAAACTATTCGCGCGGCGCGCTCGACGCCGCCGACATCGACCCGAACCCCGTGCGTCAGTTCGAAGCATGGTTCGCCCAGGCGCTCGACGCGAAGCTGCCCGAACCCAACGCAATGACGCTCGCCACCGTGAACGCAGAGGGCCGTCCGTCAGCGCGTATCGTGCTCATCAAGGGTGTCGACGAACGCGGTTTCGTGTTTTTCACCAATTACGATAGCCGCAAGGGCCGCGAGTTGGCCGCGAACCCGGCCGCGAGCCTGCTCTTCCACTGGATCGAGCTCGAGCGGCAGGTGCGCATCGAGGGCACGGTCGTCAAGACGAGCGCCGAAGAAAGCGACGCGTACTACGCCTCGCGGCCGCTCGGCTCGCGCATCGGCGCGTGGGCGTCGGATCAGAGTCAGCCGCTTGCAAGCCGCGAGGCACTCGAAGCGCGCGAGCGCGAAATGATGACGAAATTCGGCGACGCGCCGCCGCGCCCGCCGCACTGGGGCGGCTACCGGCTCGTGCCGGACACCATCGAGTTCTGGCAAGGGCGGCCGTCGCGGCTGCATGACCGCATGGTTTATACGCGCGAAGGCGTCGACGCGCCGTGGCGTATCACGCGCCTGGCGCCGTAAAGCATCGCGGCATGCACGACCCGGCGCACCGTTCGGGACGAATTGTAAGCACAACGTAAAGCGCGCCGCGCTCACGCGGCGCGCAGACAATCAGCCGACGCAGCAACACGGCAGACGAACATGAAGGCTTCACGCCTTCCACCTTGATTTTCTTAGCGCGGAGAAACAAGCATGTTCTGGGAGAAGAAGCTGACGCAGTGGGTCGAGGAAGTCCGCGAGCAAGCCAACTTGCCCGCGCGCCTCGTGCTGTGGGACGGACAGCAACACGACTTCGGCCGCTTTGCCGCGCCTGCCGTGACGCTGCACGTGAAAAGCGCGACCGCGCTGCCGTATCTGCTGGAACCGAGCCTCGACAATCTGGGCGAGGCGTACGTCAAAGGCAAGATCGATATCGAGGGCAAGCTCTCGGACATCATCAACATCGGCTATTCGCTCGCGAAAAGCACGGTGACGAATGCGAGCAAGCTCGCCCGCGTGCGACGCTACTTCAATCACTCGAAGGCGTCGGACAAGAAGGCCATTCAGTATCACTACGACGTGTCGAACGAGTTCTACCAGCTTTGGCTCGACAAGAACATGGTGTATTCGTGCGCGTACTTCGAGAACGGCGACGAAGACCTCGACACCGCGCAGATCAAAAAAATCGACCACATTCTCACGAAGATTCAGGTGCAGCCGGGGCAGCGGCTCCTGGACATCGGCTGCGGCTGGGGCGCGCTCGTCATTCGCGCCGCGCAGAAATTCGGCGCGAAGTGCGTGGGCGTCACGCTCTCCGAGAACCAGTTCAAGCTGGCGACGCAGCGCGTGAAGGATGCCGGCCTCGAAGGCCAGATCGAAATCCGCCTGCAAGACTATCGCGACGTGGAAGGCCAGTTCGACCGCATCACGAGCGTCGGCATGTTCGAGCACGTCGGGCGCAAGAATCTGCCGGGCTACTTCGCGAAGATGCGTGAGTTGCTCGTCGATGACGGCATCGCGATGAACCACGGCATCACGTCGTCGGATGCGGATAGCGGCGAGACGTCGCTCGGCGGCGGCGAGTTCATCGACAAATACGTGTTTCCGGACGGCGAGCTGCCGCATATCAGCCTCGCGCTGGAGAGCATGCAGCGCGGCGGGCTCGAAGCGGTCGATGTCGAAAGCCTGCGCCGCCATTACGCGCGCACGCTCGATATCTGGGCCGAGCGGTTCGAGGCGAACGCGGACGAAGCGCGCAAGCTCGTCGATGACGAGAAGTTCCGCATCTGGCGCGTGTATCTCGCCGGCTGCGCGTACGCGTTCGAGAACGACGACGTGTCGATCTATCAGGTGGTTTGCCGCAAGGCGGGCCGAAGCGCGAAGACCCTGCCGTGGTCGCGGCGCTATATCTACGAGAAGCCGCTCTGAGTAAGGAACCGTCCGCCATCGAAGCGGGCGCGGGCGACGACGAGCAGTGCGATCTGTTCGGCGCGCCTGAGCCTGCGGCCGTTTCGAAGACGCGCGGCGTAATGCCCGCGCCGTTGAATCGCGAGCACGAAGACATCGCGAAACATCTGCCGGCGAGCGTGCATCTCGGCACGTCGACGTGGTCGTTTCCGGGCTGGCAAGGCATCGTGTACGGCGACGCGTACGCGAACGCCACCCTTTCGCGCGACGGCCTCGCCGCCTACGCCGCGCATCCGCTGTTGCGTGGAGTGTCCATCGACCGGTCGTTTTACGGGCCGGTATCGGTCGCGCAATACGCGCGGTATGCGTCGCAGGTGCCGGGGCATTTCCGCTTCATCGTGAAGGCGCCCGCGTCAGTCACCGATGCCTTCATTCGCGGCGAGCGCGGATTGCCCGGCGCCGACAATCCCGCTTTTCTGAACGCGCAGATTGCCATCGACGAGTTCGTCGGGCCGTGCCTGGCCGGTCTCGGGGCGAAGACCGGCGCGCTCGTCTTCCAGTTCCCGCCGCTGCCGGACGCGATGATCGTGGAGCCGTCGCGCTTCGTCGAGCGGCTCGCGTCGTTCCTCGCCGCGTTGCCGCCGCTCGAAGGCGAAGCGTGTTATGCGGTCGAGTTGCGCGACGCCGTCATGCTGACGCCGCGCTTCATCCGCGCGTTGCGCGACGCGAACGTGCGCTACTGCATCGGCGTGCATGCGCGCATTCCGGACGTGCGCCGTCAGGCAAAGGCGCTGGCGCTGCTGGATGAGAAAGAGCTGGGACCGCTCGTCGTGCGCTGGAGTCTGCACAGCGGCTTCCGCTATGAACAGGCGAAGGCCAAGTACGAGCCGTTCGACAGAATCGTCGATGAAGACCGCGAGACGCGCGAGGCGCTCGCGGAACTGGCCGCGCGTTACGCCTTCGCGGGCCAGCCGGTGGTCATCGCGGTGAACAACAAGGCGGAAGGCTCCGCCCCGTTGACGTGCTTCGAACTGGCGCGCGGCATCGCGGAACACTGCGAGCGCGCACAGTCCGGCTCGCGCGCCGTCACGCCTTGAGGCGATGCGCGAACTTCTTGCGAAACTTCGCGACCTTCGGCCCGACGACCGCCGCGCAATAACCTTGATTCGGATGCTGCGCGAAGAAGTTCTGGTGATACGCCTCGGCCGGATAGTAGTCGTCGCGTAGCGGCGTCACTTCGGTCACGATCTTGCCGCCGTAGACGTCTTCGCGCTGCAGTTCGTCGATGACTTCCTGCGCGACCCTGCGCTGCTCGTCCGAATGCGTGAACACGGCCGAGCGATACTGCGTGCCGACATCGTTGCCCTGACGGTTGAGCTGCGTCGGATCATGCGTCGCGAAGAAGATTTCGAGAATCTCGCGATAGCCGATGACCTCGGGATCGAACACGACCTTCACGACTTCCGCGTGCCCGGTATCGCCGTCGCACACTTGCTCGTACGACGGATTCGCCACCTGGCCGCCCGCGTAGCCGGATTCGACGGACTGCACGCCCTCCACCGCCAGAAACACGGCTTCCGTGCACCAGAAACAACCGCCGCCGAGCGTCGCGGTTTCGAGTCTCGCTTGCTGGTTCATGCCTGCTCCTCTCAAGTGCAGCGGCCACGCCGCGGACCATCCATATTGATGCGCGAAGCCGCTTATTCAATGCCGCCGAGCTTACCGGCTTTTACAAAGCGGCGTTGCCCACGTTGCCGGTACTGGCTTATGGCGGCTCGAAGCAGCCGATTCCGCTAGAATCGAGTCAATCTCCAGCTTTTACACGGCTTCAAAAAGGTTCGTCCGACTCGAGCGCGACATTCAGCACGACACTCGGCCTGTTCGGTGCCACAAGACCTATTCGATCGCCCACTTGCCCGATGAAACGCGCCAGAACTCCGAACTTCGATCCCACCGCGTTCCGCGCCGCGCTCGGCCAGTTTGCGACCGGCGTCACTGTCATCACCACGCGCACGGATTCCGGTCAGTTGATCGGCATCACCGCGAGTTCGTTCAATTCCGTTTCGCTCGATCCGCCGCTCGTGCTGTGGAGTCTCGCGACGCGCTCGGCGTCGATGCCCGTGTTTCGCGCGAACAGTCACTACGTCATCAACGTGCTGGCCGCTTCGCAACTGGACCTGTGCCGGCGCTTCGCCACCGTCAAGGGAGACCGCTTCGCGGGCGTCTCGCACGCGGCGGGCGACAGCGGCATGCCGGTGCTGGACGGCGCGCTCGCCTGGTTCGAATGCCATAACCGCAGCCGCTACGACGAAGGCGATCACGTGATCTTCGTCGGCGAAGTGGAACGCTGCGGTGTGCGCGAAGACGCCTCGGAAGTGGCGCCGCTCGTCTTTCAGGCGGGCGGCTTCCACTCTCTCGGGCCGCTGGAATAACGCCGGGTCAGGCGCCGCGCGCCGGCTGCTCGATGAGCGCGACCGGCACGCCCGCGTCGTCCTTCATGGTCTGCAGCACGATGTTCGAGCGGATGTCGATCACGCCCGGCGCCTTGTACAGCTTCGTCAAAATGAAATCGGAGTAGTGCTTGAGATTGTGCGCCAGCACGCGCAGCACGTAATGCGTGTCGCCGGTCACGACGAACGCGCCGACCACTTCCGGCCACTCGCGCACCGCCGCCGCGAACTTCTCGTGCCAGTTTTCCTGATCGTTGCGCATGGAGACGTGCACGAACGCCTCCAGTTCGATCCCCAGCCGCTCGCGGTCCAGACACGCGCGATAACTCGCGATCACGCCCTCCTCTTCGAGCAGGCGCATGCGCCGCAGGCATGCGGAAGGCGACAGCGAAATGCGCTCCGCGAGGTCCAGGTTGCTGATCCGTCCATCTTCCTGCAGCACCGCCAGAATTCGGCAATCCGTTGCATCGAGCGTGAATCCGGTCACTTTTGAGTCTCCTAGCCCGTTTCCTCGAATTATGTTCTAGCCACAAACCTTTTGGGTGGTTATTTTGCAATCACTTTCCAAGATAACGCGGCTATGATTTGACGCATCTCCACGCTCTCTGCTAGGCCGCCATGACGCTCATCGACATCTCGCCGCCCATCGCCGCCGCCACGCCGGTCTGGCCGGGCGACACGCCTGTCGGCATCGAGCGCGTCTGGCGGATGGAAGCCGGCTCCCCGGTGAACGTCGCGCGTCTCACGCTTTCGCCGCACACCGGCGCGCATGCCGACGCGCCGCTGCATTACGACGAACATGGCGCGGCAATTGGCGAGGTCGCGCTGGAGACGTACATCGGCGCGTGCCGCGTCGTGCATTGCATCGGCGCTGCGCCTGTCGTCACGCCCGAGATGCTCTCGCCGCATCTTGACGACGCACCGCCGCGCGTCCTCATCCGCACCTATGACCGCGCGCCGCTCGACGCATGGGACAGCGCGTTCTGCGCGGTCGCGCCGCAAACCATCGACCTGCTCGCGGCAAAGGGCGTGAAGCTCGTCGGCATCGACACGCCTTCGCTCGATCCGCAGGAATCGAAGACGATGGACGCGCACCGCCGCATTCGCGCACACGGCATGGCGATTCTCGAAGGACTCGTGCTCGATGCCGTCGCGCCCGGCGATTACGAACTGATCGCGCTGCCGCTCAAGTTCTCGACGCTCGACGCAAGCCCGGTGCGCGCCGTTCTGCGCCCGCTTCCCTGAATCTTCCCCGAACACATGGACTTTTCGATGAAATCTCGTGACGACGCCGCCGCCCTCGACCGCGACGACCCGCTCGCCCGCCTGCGCGACCAGTTCGCGCTTGCCGACGGTGTTATTTATCTCGACGGCAATTCGCTCGGCGTGCCGCCCAAAGCCGCCGCCGCGCGCGCCGCGAGCGTGATCGGCAGCGAATGGGGCGAAGGGCTGATTCGAAGCTGGAACACGGCGGGCTGGTTCGCGCTGCCGAAGCGCCTCGGCAACAAGCTGAGTTCGCTGATCGGCGCAGAAGAAGATGAAGTCGTCGTGACGGACACCATTTCCGCGAATCTGTTCAAGGTGCTCTCCGCCGCGCTGAAGCTCGCGAACGAGCGCGACCCGAAGCGCCGCGTGATCGTCTCCGAACGCTCGAACTTTCCGAGCGATCTGTACATCGCGCAGGGTTTGATCGAGCAGCTGGATCGCGGATACGAACTGCGTCTCGTCGACGATGCCGCCGACCTGCCCGCCGCGATCGACGAAAACACCGCCGTCGCGATGATCACGCACGTCAATTACCGCACCGGCGCCATGCACGACATGGCCGCGCTGACCGAGACGATTCATCGCGCGGGCGCGCTCGCGGTCTGGGATCTCGCGCATTCGGCGGGCGCGGTGCCGGTCGATCTCAACGGCGTCGGCGCGGACTACGCGGTCGGCTGCACGTACAAGTATCTGAACGGCGGCCCGGGATCGCCCGGCTTCGTCTGGGTGCCGAAGCGTCACCAGAACGCGTTTTCGCAGCCGCTTTCCGGCTGGTGGGGCCACAAGAAACCGTTCAAGATGGACCCGGTGTATCGCCCGGACGACGGCATCGGCCGCTTTCTCTGCGGCACGCAGCCGATCGTTTCGATGGCGCTCGTCGAATGCGGACTCGACGTGTTCCTGCAAACCGACATGCAGGCGCTGCGGCGCAAGTCGCTGGCGCTCGGCGATGCGTTCATCGCGCTGGTAGAGGCGCGGTGCGGCGACTTTCCGCTCACGCTCGCGACGCCGCGCGACCACGCACGGCGCGGCTCGCAGGTGAGCTTCGAGCATCCGCACGGCTACGAAGTGATGCAGGCGCTGATTGCGCGCGGCGTGATCGGCGACTATCGCGAGCCGGGCATTCTGCGCTTCGGCTTCACGCCGCTCTACACGCGTTTCGTCGATGTGTGGGATGCGGTCGAGGTGCTGCGCGACGTGCTCGCGACCGAAAGCTGGCGCGCGCCGGAGTTCGCCGAACGCGCGTCGGTGACCTGAGGACTGAGATGATGAGCGAAACCCAAGGTTGTCCGTTCGGCCACGGCAAGGCGGCAGCGCAAGAGAATGAAGGTTGGCACGACGCGCAGCTCGATTTCTCGAATTCGATGAGCTATGGCGATTATCTCGGCCTCGATTCGATTCTGACCGCGCAGCGTCCGCTCTCGCCGGATCACAACGAGATGCTGTTCATCGTGCAGCATCAGACGAGCGAGCTATGGATGAAGCTCGCGCTCTACGAATTGCGCGCGGCGCTCGGCGCGGTGCATCGTGACGAATTGCCGCCCGCGTTCAAGATGCTCGCGCGCGTGTCGCGCATCTTCGAGCAACTCGTGCAAGCGTGGAACGTGCTCGCGACGATGACGCCTTCCGAGTACACCGCGATGCGGCCGTATCTGGGCGCGTCGTCGGGGTTTCAGTCGCATCAGTATCGGCAGATCGAGTTCATGCTCGGCAACAAGAACGCGCAGCTGCTCAAGCCCCACGCGCATCGGCCGGAGATACTCGGCGAGGTGCGCGCGACGCTCGAAGCGCCCTCTTTCTACGACGAAGTGATTCGTCTGCTCGCGCGACGCGGCTTCGAGATCGATCCCGCGCGCCTCGAACGCGACTGGACGCAGCCGACCACGCACGACGCGTCAGTCGAAGCCGCGTGGCTCGCGGTGTATCGCGAGCCTTCGAAGCATTGGGAACTGTATGAAATGGCGGAAGAACTCGTCGATCTCGAAGACGCGTTCCGCCAGTGGCGCTTCCGTCATGTGACCACGGTCGAGCGGATCATCGGCTTCAAGCAAGGCACGGGCGGCACGGCGGGCGCGTCGTATCTGCGCAAGATGCTCGACGTCGTGCTCTTTCCGGAGCTTTGGCACGTGCGCACGCTGCTCTAGGCGTTCACCGTTCACCGTTCAAGCGAGCCGCGCGGCCAGCGCCCGCAGTTTCGGGCCGATGGTTTCGCGGAAATACGCTTCGTCCATCGACGAAGCCGGGCCGCTGCTGCTCAACACGAGCCAGCGGCCATTGCGCTCGTCGCGAAACGGCGCGGCGATCGCGTTGACGTCGTCGTGCCATTCGCGAAACGAGTAGCAACAGCCGTCGCGGGCGTAGTCTTCGATCGCGCGCTCGGCGGCCGCGACGCGCGCCGCGCCCTCCGCTTTTCCCAACTCTTCCAATAGCGCCGCCCGCGCGGCCGGCTCCTGCACCGCGAGGTACGCGCGGCCCATGGAACTCGTGAGCATCGAAAGGCGCGAGCCCGGCGCAAGGCCGAGCGTCAGCGCGGTCTCGCTGCGGATCGTTTCGAGATAAATCATGTCAAGCCCGTCGCGGCAGCCGAGCGACACCGCCGCGCCGATCTCTCGCGCGAGCGCGCGCATGTGCGGCCGCGCGAGTTCGAGCGTGTCCGCGCCCGCGAGCAGCGCGAAGCCCAGCGACAGCACGCCGGTGTCGAGCGCGTACTTGCCGGCGGCTTCGTCGAAACGCAGATAGCCGAGCGTCGCGAGCGTGTACGCCAGGCGATTGACGGTCGCCTTCGGCAAGCCGGTCCGCTCGACGAAATCGCGGTTGGCGAGCAGCGTGTCGCCCGGGCGAAACGCGCGCAACATATCGAGACCGCGTGCAAGCGCGACGACGAACCGCCGCTCGTCGATGCCTTCGGGCGGCGTCTTCGCGGTGGAGTACGAGTTGGAATCGGCTTGCATCGAATGCTAAACTGGGGTTCGTTTTCAGAACATTGTTTCGCACCGCGGAACCAACGTCAAGCGCCGCGCGATGGCGCTTTTCACGACTTGAGGAGAACGCGATGGCCGACGCCGCCCGCTTCAACTGGGAAGATCCGCTGCTTCTGGATCAGCAATTGACCGAAGAAGAACGCATGGTGCGCGACGCGGCGCGCGCCTACGCGCAGGACAAGCTGCAACCGCGCGTGATGCAGGCGTTTCGCGAGGAAAAGACCGATCCGGCCATCTTTCGCGAAATGGGTGAACTCGGCCTGCTCGGCCCGACGATTCCGGAGCAGTACGGCGGACCGGGACTCAACTACGTGAGCTACGGTTTGATCGCGCGGGAAGTCGAGCGCGTGGACTCCGGCTACCGGTCGATGATGTCGGTGCAATCGTCGCTCGTCATGGTGCCGATTCACGCTTTCGGCAGCGAGGCGCAAAAGCAAAAGTATCTGCCGAAGCTCGCGCGCGGCGAGTGGATCGGCTGCTTCGGACTGACGGAGCCGAACGCGGGATCGGACCCGGCCAGCATGACGACGCGCGCGAGGAAAGTGCAGGACGGCTATTCGCTGTCGGGCGCGAAGATGTGGATCTCCAACTCGCCGATCGCGGACGTGTTCGTCGTCTGGGCGAAGCTCGAAGAAGACGGGCGCGACGAGATTCGCGGCTTCATCCTCGAAAAAGGCTGGAAGGGGCTTTCGGCGCCCGCGATTCACGGCAAGGTCGGACTACGCGCGTCGATTACCGGCGAAATCGTGATGGACGACGTGTTCGTGCCGGAGGACAACCTGCTGCCGAACGTGCGCGGGCTCAAAGGGCCGTTCACGTGCCTCAATTCGGCGCGCTACGGCATCTCGTGGGGCGCGCTCGGCGCGGCCGAAGCGTGCTGGCATACGGCGCGGCAATACACGCTCGATCGCAAGCAATTCGGTCGACCGCTTGCCGCCAATCAGCTGATTCAAAAGAAACTCGCCGACATGCAAACCGAGATCACGCTCGGGCTGCAAGGCGTGCTGCGCCTCGGCCGCATGAAGGACGAAGGGACGGCGGCCGTCGAGATCACGTCGATCATGAAGCGCAATTCGTGCGGCAAGGCGCTGGACATTGCCCGGCTTGCGCGCGACATGCTGGGCGGCAACGGCATCTCCGACGAGTTCGGCGTGGCGCGGCATCTCGTCAATCTCGAAGTGGTCAACACGTACGAAGGCACGCACGACATTCACGCGCTGATTCTCGGGCGCGCGCAGACCGGCATTCAGGCGTTCTTCTAAACGCGCAGGCCGTAATTCACGACAAGGCTGGTCCTGGCACGACCGGCCTTTTTTCTTTGATGCGCGCCGCAGCCCTTTTGTAACTTTCGATGCGCGGCTGAAACTTTTACGGGCCAGATCGTCTCCATGCTGGACAGTGGGCCGGCTTCAGCGCGTGCCGCCCGCCCGCAGCGGCGCGGCGCCAAGCGACTGGAACGGAACCTGCATCCGCAAGCCGCTGCAGCAAAGCCTCCTCGTCAGCGATGGCATCTTTGGTTACGATGCCCGTAGCCTCACCGATGGAGCTTTCAATGTCAGATACCAATAAGGAGCGATTCATGTCGGACATCAAAACCGTTCTCGCTGACGCCGAAGACCTGCTCAAGCAAGCCGCTGCCGCCACGGGCGAGCGCGCTTCCGAGCTGCGCGAAAGCGCCATGTCGCGCCTGAAACAAGCCAAGGAAAAAGCCGCCGACGCGCAAGTCGTCGTGGTCGAACGCGGCCGTAAAGCGGCGCGCGCCACCGACGATTACGTTCACGAACATCCGTGGGCGTCCATCGGAATCGCGGCGGGCATCGGCATGGTGATCGGTCTGCTCATCAATCGTAAGTAGTCGTTCCATGCTGCCCGCTTGCGCGGGCAGCATTTTTTTCGCCGCAATGGCCCGAGGCTTGCTAAACCCGTAACCGATGCGGTCCTTCGGGATCGAATCAGTTCGAACTGCGACGCTCTTACCGGGCGGGCGGCTCGACTTTCGCCCCGGCTCCATGCTTCGTGCATCGGCCGGGAAATCATCAAGCGGCACCCAACGCGCTCTCGCACCCAAACCATGACGACAGAACGGCTACCGCGCGATTCGTCCCCCGGACCCTTGCGCCGCATTGTGAGTTCCGCCTTCGCCATCTTCGAGACCCGGCTGGAACTGATCGGCATCGAGCTGCAGGAAGAAAAAGTCAGGCTGATCGGCGTGCTCTTTCTCGGGCTCGCGGCCATGCTGCTCGCCATGATGGCGTTGATCTCGCTGACAGTGCTCATCGCCATATTCTTTTGGGATACGTATCGTTGGCAGGCGCTCGGCGGCATCACGCTGCTGTACGCGGTGCTCGCCATTGGATGCGGCCTGCGCGCGCGCGGCAAGTTGAGCGATGCGCCGCATCTGTTCGACGACACGCTCGACCAGTTCCGCAAGGACCGCGACATGTTCAACTGAGCGCCGCCGCGCGACGCCTTTGAACGCGATTCTTCTCTTTCCACGCGAAACTCACTTGCCCGTTCGATCATGAGCCATAACGACGCCACCTCCAGCGCAGCCAAGCAGGAAGTTCAGCAGCAGCTTCGCACGCCGCGCATGCGCACGCTGCGCAAGGAATTGCTGCTTGCGCGCGCGGATGTCGAACGCATGGAACTGCGGCAGGCCACGCACGAATTGCGCGATAACGTCGCGCATCTGCCGCTCATCGGCATGCTGGTGCCGGGCAGCCGCCCTGCGCGACGTGGCATCCGAAATACAACGCCGCGTGGCACCATCAGCGGCGTGCTGGATTCGCTGCTCGGCCGCGGCGGCGCGGGCAAGTTCAGCTTCCTCTTCAAGCAATATCCGGTGGTCGGATCGCTCGCTTCGCTGCTGTTGACGAAGCCGGTGCGCACCCGTCTGTTGCGCGGCGCGAAGCCGCTCATCAAATGGGGCGGTCTCGGGCTGGCTGCATGGGAAGGCTGGCGCATCTGGCAACAGATGAAGGCCACGAGCGTGGAAACGTCCACCGACGCCGTCGATCCGACCGTTTTCTAGTCGCATAGCCGCATTACCCCTTGCCCGTCCAGCACGCGGCGGATTTGGCCGCGTCGAGCGCCGCTGCGCCATCCGTCAGCCGATTCGAGCGCGAGCCGGTCGCGTCGATGGCGAACACGCCGCATGCGTCGGCCTCCATCGGTCCGGGCGACACGGGTGCGGCTTCGATCGTATAACCGCCGTTAGTCGCGGACTCGGGCAAGAGCGTGAGCCGGTAGACGGCCATTCCGCTCGACGGCGCCTGGTCGATGCCCGCGCTCAGCGCAACGGTGCCGGCTCCGCTCTGGGACAGTCGCGCGCTTTCCACGAACTGCACCGCCTTGAACAGCGCAGCAGCCGCGTCGAGCCGATGCGCTTTCGCCACATGCGACTGATACGCAGGAATGGCGAACGTCGCGATGATCGCCGCGACGCCCAGCGCGATCATCAGTTCGAGCAGGCTGAAGCCCGCGCTCGATCTCACTCGGCTCATTCTTGGTCCTCCTTAGAATGGTTTGCCGGCGACGCGCCGCCACTGTCGCGTGACGGTGCCGTTCGCCGAATCGATGCGCAGTTGCAGCCAGGCTTCGGTCTGCGACGTCGCGCCGAAACCGCGTGCCGTGATCAGATAGGACGTCATCGACGACTGACCGGATCGCGACCATGTCTCGATCAGGCATTGCGGCGGACGCGTTGCGTAAGGCCACGACGCGTACGGCGCGACTGCCATCGCCGACGCGCCTTCGAACGACGCCTTCAGCCGCCAGCGCGCCGGCTCCTGATCGACCGCTCCGATGGCCGGCAACGCCGCCGACAGCATCTGGCTGCAGCGAATGAGCGCACTGTCCGCCGCATGGAAGGCCTGCACGCGCTCGCGCGCCGCGACGGTCGTGCGCGCCGCCACTACCGATGTTTGCAGCCATGCGCTCGCCGTGACGAGGATGATCGCGGCGAGCAGCAGGACGATGGGCAGCGCCGTGCCGCGAGACAGGTCGCGGCGGTTCATGCGGCGCCTCCTTCATTCGCGGCAGCCGCATTACGAATCTGAACGCGACGCCAGAACGCCTGATGCATGCGCGCATCGTCCGCGACGGCGGGCGCGCCGGTGCAATCCACGTAGTTCGTGCGGCGCTGTCTCGCGACCGAGAAGCCACGAACGAGCACGCACAGGTCGGCGGCGCGAACATCGGGCCAACGGTCGCGTGCGATCGCGGAAGCATCCACCGCGCTCGACGCGCCCGCCAGCCAGTACGACACTCGAATGCGCTCGATGCCTTCGATGAGCGGCTGCGCCTGCTTGCCACTGCCCTCGCAATAAAGCTCCGGCTCGCCCGTCGACGCGCTCGCCTTCGCATAGAAACGGTTACCGACGAAGGCATCCGCGACCGACTGGCCGATGCAATCCGTCGGCGCGCCCGCCGATGTCGGCCACGTCGAAACCGTGTCGGCTGCATAGCGCACCTGCACGCTGTCGGACCGGCTCGTCAGCGGTTCGCACGACGCCGCCGTGTCCGCGCCGACCACGCGCGCCTGCGAGCAGCCGAATAGCGCGGCATCCGAGCGCGTTGCCCCGAAACCCGCCATCTGCATCTGCTGCGCGATGAGGTCGAGCGCGGACACGCCGGCGTCGTGCATACGCGCGGCGTCGGCGGCGCGGTCGAACGCCGCGCGCTGACCGCGATACAGCGACAGGATGGCCAGCACGATCAGCATGCCGAGCGCGAGCGATATCGCGAGTTCGACGAGCGTGTGGCCGCGTGCGCGAAAGGAACGCAGCGTCATCGCGCGAACGCCACGGCAATGCACGACGCGAGCGGCTTTGCTTGCGGCTCGGGGCACGGATCGGCGCGGTCGTCGGCGTGCCAGCTGACGGTCGCGACGCGCACGCCGTCTGCGCGATCGAGCACGGCGACATCGCCATCCGGCAAGGTCGAGGAAGCCGTCGCCTGCCATTGCGACACGACCGCCGCGCGATCCGCGTCGCTGCGAATGCCTTCGGCGACCGAATCGGCGATGAGCGTCGCGCGCTCGCGCAGCAACGCGAGCCGCTCGCCTCTTGCGAGCGCGCTTTGCACCGCGACGATTCCGAGCGCCGTCACGGCGGCGAGCGCAAGCGCGATCATCACTTCTATCAGCGAATCACCGATTTGCGCCGTCTTCATGCAGATGCTCCGCAGCCGCCCTGCGTGATGCGCGGCCGCCCTCCCGCCGCGATGCGAATGCAGCGGCGCGCTGCGGCATTGCCAGCGGGATCGGCGCCGCGCGGGGAAAAGTCGAAGCTGCGAAAGCCGCCGATCACCTGACCCGACGGCGGCGTGAACGAGAGATCGGTGGCTGCGCCCGCGATGGCAATGGAAGACATGGCCGGCTCGACGCGCAGCAACGCAGGCACGCCGTCGCGATCGACATAGAGCGCCCAGCCGCAAGACCAGTCCGTGATGCCGCCATCGCAGCCTTTGCCCGATGCGAGGCAGTGGCGCGCGGCGTCGATCCGGCACAGCGTCACGCGCGCGCCGCGCCGCAGTGCTTCGGCGCGTGCGAGCGAAAGCGTCGAAAAGAAGGAACGCGCCCGGGCATCGACCTGATCGCGCAGCTGCCAGGCGAAGAACGACGGCGCGGAGAACGTCGCGATGATCGCCATGACGGCCAGCACGACGCAAAGCTCGACCAGCGTGAAGCCGCTGAAACCCGGTAAGTGAGCGCGATTCATCTGCATCCCTGAACGATTCGAGTTGAAGAACGCCGACTCTATCGGGAAGCGACGCGCGCCGCCATTAGCCGAACGGCCTAGTGTTCAGGCCGGTTTTCGGCGGGCAGACTTTGCGCGGGAATGCGAGAAAACCTTGCGGAGGGCGAATGCAGAACGAATCAACGCTTACGGGAAGCGGATTTCTTGGGCGCGGCGCGGCGGAATTCCTCGAGCACGTCTTCGAACTCGGAAACGTCCTCGAAGCGTTTGTAGACGGAAGCGAACCGCACGTAGGCGATGGTGTCGAGCTGGCGCAGTTCGTTCATCACGAGTTCGCCCAGACGCTCGCTCTGCACTTCGCGCTCGCCGCTGCCGAGCAGCTGATATTCGATGCGCGCAACGGCTGCGTCGATGGCGTCGGCCGCGACCGGGCGCTTGCGCAGCGCGAGCTTCATGCTGGCGACGATCTTGCGCCGGTCGAACTCCGTGCGGCTGCCGTCTTTCTTGACGACGGACGGCAACGCAAGCTCCACGCGCTCGTACGTGGTGAAGCGCTTGTCGCACGCGGGACAGCGCCGCCGCCGCCGGATGGCCGCGCCGTCCTCCGACACGCGGGAATCGACGACCTGAGTGTCTTCGTGTCGGCAGAACGGGCAGCGCATCGCGGCGTGTCTCGGGACTGGGCTAAAGGATTAACGGTAGACCGGGAAACGCTTGGTCAGATCGGCCACTTGCGCGCGCACGCGCTCGATGGTCGCCTGGTCTTCCGGATTGTCCAGCACGTCCGCGATCAGGTTGCCGACGATTTCGGCTTCCTTCACGCCGAAACCGCGCGTGGTCATGGCGGGCGAACCGAGACGCACGCCGCTCGTGACGAAAGGCTTTTCCGGATCGTTCGGGATTGCGTTCTTGTTCACCGTGATGTGCGCGGCGCCGAGCGCGGCTTCCGCGGCCTTGCCCGTGATCTTCTTCGCGCGCAGGTCGACCAGCATCACGTGGCTTTCGGTGCGGCCCGACACGATACGCAGTCCGCGCTTGACGAGCGTCTCGGCCAGCACGCGAGCGTTGTCGATCACGGCTTGCTGATACGTCTTGAACTCGGGCGCGAGCGCTTCCTTGAACGCGACGGCCTTGGCAGCGATCACGTGCATCAGCGGGCCGCCCTGAATGCCGGGGAAGATGGCCGAATTAATCTGCTTCTCGAATTCCGCCTTCATCAGGATGACGCCGCCGCGCGGGCCGCGCAGGCTCTTGTGCGTGGTCGTCGTGACGAAGTCCGCGTGCGGCACCGGGTTCGGATAGAGGCCGGCGGCGACGAGACCGGCGTAGTGCGCCATGTCGACCATGAAGTAAGCGCCGACGCTCTTCGCGATCTTCGAGAGACGCTCGAAGTCGATGCGCAGCGCAAACGCCGACGCGCCCGCGACGATCAGCTTCGGCTTATGTTCCTTGGCGAGCGCCTCGGTCTTTTCGTAATCGATGTCTTCGGCTTCGTTCAGGCCGTAGCTCACGACGTTGAACCACTTGCCCGACATGTTCACCGGCGAGCCGTGCGTGAGGTGCCCGCCTTCGGCGAGGCTCATGCCCATGATCGTGTCGCCCGGCTTCAGGACGGCGAAGAACACGCCCTGGTTCGCCTGCGAGCCGGAGTTCGGCTGCACGTTCGCGGCTTCGGCGCCGAAGAGTTGCTTCACGCGGTCGATGGCGAGCTGCTCGACGATATCCACGTACTCGCAACCGCCGTAATAGCGCTTGCCCGGGTAGCCTTCCGCGTATTTGTTCGTGAGTTGCGAACCCTGCGCGGCCATGACGGCCGGGCTCGTGTAGTTTTCCGAGGCGATCAGCTCGATGTGCTCTTCCTGTCGGCGGTTTTCCTGCTCGATGGCCTTGAGCAATTCGGGATCGACTTTGGCAAGGGTACTTTCGGCTCTGTCGAACATACGTTTTCCGTGAGATCAAAACAGGTTGACCGGATCGCGCGGGCGCACGAAAGGCTGGACACCGATGAAGTCCAGACGCGGCGGATGAGGGAAGAATCCGGTTTCGCGGAACGGACAGCCACCGGCAACGCAGCGACGGCGCGCGGATCTCAGCTGCCCAGGCGAACGGCAAAACGACGCTCCGCGCTTCCTAGTGGGTCGTTCCACCTTGAATCCGAAGATTCTATCGCCAGTCACGCGGGGTTTGAGCGTTGTAGTTTAATGGGCGGCCGGGCTTTAGGCAACCGGGCTCCGGGCCCGTCCGCGGGCCTCTCCTGCGGTGCGTGGCTGCCCCCGGAAGCACGGTCGTTCGTGTGTGCGGTCGCTTGCCGCCTGGCATCAATGGAAGTACCCTTTGCGCCGTTGCCGGACGCGTGCCCGTGCGCCGCCCGGTTCGGCCTATCGCTTATCTCCAATCGGAGCTCGACCATGATCGTCTTCGTCACCGGCGCGTCAGCCGGCTTCGGCGCCGCCATCGCGCGCGCTTTCGTCAAGGGCGGCCATCGCGTCGTCGCGGCGGCGCGCCGCAAGGACCGCCTCGACGCGCTGTCGAAGGAACTCGGCGACGCGCTATTGCCCGTCGAAATCGACGTGCGCGACGAAAGCGCCGTGCGAAACGCGATCGCATCGCTGCCTGACGGCTTTGCGCAGATCGACGTGCTCGTGAACAACGCCGGCCTCGCGCTCGGTCTCGAGCCCGCGCAGCGCGCGAATTTCGACGACTGGAAGAACATGATCGACACGAACTGCGCCGGTCTCGTCGCCGTCACGCACGCCGTTCTGCCGGGCATGGTCGAGCGCAATCGCGGCCACGTGTTCAATCTCGGCTCGGTGGCGGGCACTTATCCTTATCCCGGCGGCAACGTCTACGGCGCGACCAAGGCGTTCGTGCGGCAGTTCAGCCTGAACCTGCGCGCCGATCTCGCTGGCACCGCTCTGCGCGTGACCGACATCGAGCCGGGCCTGTGCGGCGGAACCGAGTTTTCCAACGTGCGCTTCAAGGGCGACGACGAAAAAGCCGCGTCCGTCTACAAGGACGTGCAGCCGCTCACGGCCGAGGACATCGCGGACACGATCTACTGGATCGCCACGCGGCCGGCGCACGTGAACATCAACACGATCGAACTGATGCCGGTCGCGCAGACGTTCGGACCGTTGCAAATTCACCGCGGCTGAACGGCAAACTGACTGAGGATTTGGCGAGCACTTAGCGGGTTCCGGTAAAATGCCGCGGATGAATATCTGTCAAAAAGCGAGCCGCAGCGGTCTGAGAAGGCCCGGCGCAAGCGGAGCGGCGCGCAGGTGAGCAATCCGTCCGTTTTCGAGTGGCCGATTCGCGTGTACTACGAGGACACCGACGCCGGCGGCATCGTTTTCTACGCGAATTACCTGAAGTTCTTCGAGCGTGCGCGTACCGAATGGCTGCGCGCGTGCGGCATCGACCAGCAGCGCCTCGCGGAATCGGACGGCATCGTGTTCGTCGTGAAAAGGACGTCCGTCGAATATTCAGCGCCCGCGCGCCTCGACGACGTGATCCGCGTCGTGAGCCGTATCGAGCGGCTCGGGCGCGCGTCGGTGGACTTCCATCAGGAAGCGTGGCGCGACGGCGTGCTGCTCGCGAGCGGCGAGATTCGCGTGGCGTCGGTGGATCGCGCATCCATTCGGCCCGCCGGCATTCCGGCAGCCGTTCTCGACGGACTCCGACGCGGCCCTCCTGCGGCGCAGTCAGCCGATGCACTCTTTGCGCCGCATGGCGGACCCAGCCGTGGTTAGCAGAGCAAGACAATCGAGAAAGAACCGGCTTCAGGCGCGGCTTTCGTTCCGTTCACATTTCATTCACGAAAGCCTGACGCTCCCGACCGGACGCCGTTTTCCGGGAAGTAACAGCGGACCTTTATGAACAATACACAAGACCTGTCGATCGTATCTCTCGTCGTCCATGCCAGCGTGCTCGCGCAGGCCGTGATGGCGCTCTTGCTGGTTCTGTCGCTTCTGTCGTGGACCTTCATCTTCCGCAAGTGGTTCGCCATTCGCCGCGCGCGTGCGCAGACGGAGCGCTTCGAACGCGATTTCTGGTCGGGCGGCGACCTGCAGGCGCTGTATCAGAGCGCGGCGAACAACCGTCACACCATCGGCGCGCTCGAGCGTATCTTCGAGTCGGGCATGCGTGAATTCCTGAAGGGCAAGGAGCGCCGCATCACCGATCCGAGCGCGATTCTCGACGGCTCGCGACGTGCGATGCGCGCCGCGTTCCAGCGTGAGATGGACGTGCTCGAAGCGAACCTCGCGTTTCTCGCGTCGGTCGGCTCCGTGAGTCCGTATATCGGCTTGTTCGGCACGGTCTGGGGCATCATGAATTCCTTCCGCGGTCTCGCCAACGTGCAACAGGCGACGCTCGCGAACGTCGCGCCGGGCATCGCCGAGGCGCTCGTCGCCACCGCGATCGGCCTGTTCGCCGCGATTCCCGCCGTGGTCGCGTACAACCGCTACGCGCACGACATCGACCGTCTGGCGATCCGCTTCGAGACCTTCATCGAAGAGTTCTCGAACATCTTGCAGCGTCAGGCGCACTAACAGGAGTCCGCGATGGCAGGCCCGATCCGTTCCAGCATGCGCGGCAGTTCGCGCCGCGCAATGGCCGACATCAACGTCGTGCCGTATATCGACGTGATGCTCGTGCTGCTCGTCATCTTCATGGTGACCGCGCCGCTCGTGTCGCCTTCGATCATCAACCTGCCGACCGTCGGCAACGCGCAGCCGCAGGAACAGCAGCCGCCGCTCGTCATCAACATCAAGGCGGACGGCAGCATGAACGTGCGCTACAAGGAAGAAGGCGGCGCGACGCAAGAGCAGAAAATGACGAAGGGCGATCTGAACGCATTCGTGCTCAATCGTCAGGAGTCGCACCCGGATCAGCCGGTCGTGATCGCGGCGGACAAAACGGTGAAGTATGAAGTCGTCATGGACGTGATGTCCGATATGAAAGCGCGCGGCGTGAAGCGCGTTGGATTGCTCGTCAAATCACAATGATCGATCGTCGCACCGGCCAGCCCCAGCAGGCGCGCGCGCGTTCCGCGCGGCCGATCCGTCCGCCGCGCGAGCGAGGCACGGGCAAGGCGTTCGCGCTCGCGGCCGTCATGCATTTGCTGCTCGGCTGGCTGCTCTATCACGGCATCAACTGGCAGAACAACACGCCGGCCGGCGCCGAAGCGGAAATCTGGACCGATATCCCCGACATGTCCGCGCCTACGCCGCGCCCCGCTCCTCCGCCGCCCGCGCCCGCAAAGGCGCAGCCCGCGCCGCCGCCCGCGCGAGACGAGCAGGCGGACATCGCGTTGCAGGAGAAGAAGCGCAAGCAGCAGGAAACCGCCGCGCGCGAGGCGCAGCTTGCCGAGCAGCGTCGCGAGCAGCAGCAGGCGCAGCAAGAAGCCGAGGCGAAACGCCAGCAGCAACTCGCCGCGCAAGCAGCCGCAGCCGCCGCGGCGCAGAAGGCGATGCAGGACAAGCAGAAGCAGATCGAAAAGCAGCGTCAGGCCGAACTGCAAAAGCAGCAACAGCAAGCCAAGGCGCAGCAGGAGAAGGAACGCCAGCAACAAGCCGAGGCGCAGAAGGCGGAACAGCTCAAGGCCGAGCAACAGCAGGCGCAGAAGGAAGCCCGCGCGAAGGCCGACGCCGAAGCGAAAGCCAAGGCGCAGGCAAAAGCGAAGGCCGACGCGGAAGCGAAGGCGAAGGTCGACGCCGAGCGCCGTGCGCGGCTCGCCGCGCTGCAAGGCCAGTTGGGCGGCGGCACGAGTTCGAGCGGCGAAGGGCTCGCGAAGAGCGGCACGGGCCGGGGCGCGGGCGGCAACGCGACATCGCCGGGTTATGCCGAGAAGGTGCAGCGGCGCGTGCGGCCGAACATCGTGTGGGCGGGTGAAACCGCAGGACTCGAAACCGTCGTGTCGGTCCGTTGTTCGCCGTCGGGCACGCTGCTCTCGGCAAGCATCAGCCGGTCGAGCGGCAACGAGCAATGGGATCAGGCGGCGCTTCGCGCGGTGCAGCGTTCGGACCCGATGCCCGTCGATACCGACGGCAAGGCGCCCGATCATTTCACCATCACGCTGCGCCCGGCGGGAGGCTGATCCGGCCGGCTGACGGCCGCTGCCACGTGGGAACGAATCGTGCAACCGGGGGTCTGTTTCTGCATTCCCCAGACACTTGAAAACGCTTTTTTCGGAACCTAAACAGCATGAGTTTGATGACGAAGCTTGGCCTGAGAACGCTGGTCGCATCCTGCCTGATCGCAGCCGGCACCGCCGCACACGCCCAGTTGAACGTGCTCGTCACCGGCGTCGGTTCGACGCAGTTCCCGATCGCGACGGCCAATTTCGCCAACGAGGCGAGCTCGCCGCAACAGATCAGCGCGATCATTCGTCAGGACTTGCAGAGGAGCGGCAAGTTCACGAACATCGACGCGGGCAGCACGCCGGTTTCGGAAACCGAATCGGTCGATCTCGGCGCGTGGAAGGCCAAGGGCGCGGACGCGTTCGTGTCGGGCAGCGTCACGCGCCTGTCGAACGGCCAGTACGAAGTGCGCTTTCGCCTCTATGACACGGTGAAGCAGCAGAATCTCGGCGGCCTGTCGCTCGTCAGCGCGGAAAGCGGCCTGCGCATGAGCGCGCACAAGATTGCGGACTACATCTACGCCAAGCTGCTCGGCGGCCGGGGCGTGTTCGCCACGCGCCTGTCGTATGTCATTCAGACGGGCGGGCGCTATCAGTTGCAGATCTCGGATTCGGACGGCCAGGACGCGAAGATCGCCCTCTCCAGCCCGGAACCGATCATCTCGCCGGCGTGGTCGCCGGACGGCACGAAGGTCGCCTACGTGTCCTTCGAGAAGAAGAAGCCCGTCGTCTACGTTCACGACCTGCCGACGGGACGCCGTATCGTCGTGTCGAATCAGAAGGGCAACAACAGTGCGCCGGCGTGGTCGCCTGACGGCCGCAAGCTCGCGGTCGCGCTGTCGCGCACCGGCAATACGCAGATCTTCGAAGTCAACGCGGACGGCACCGGCCTGCGCCGTCTGACACAAGGCAGTTCCATCGATACCGAGCCGGCCTACTCGCCCGATGGCAACTCCATCTATTTCACGAGCGATCGCGGCGGCCAACCGCAGATCTACAGAATGCCGGCGGCGGGGGAATCTGCCGGCGCGGCCCAGCGGGTCACGTTCACGGGCAGCTACAACACGAGCCCGCGCGTGAGTCCGGACGGCAAGCAACTCGCGTACATTTCGCGCACCGGCGGCGGCTTCAAGCTGTATTTGCAGGACCTCGCGTCCGGCACGGCAACGGGGCTGACCGACACGACGCATGACGAATCGCCGAGCTTCGCGGCGAATGGTCAGTACATCCTCTACGCCACCCAAGTGAACGGACGTGGCGTGTTGGCAGCCGTATCGACCGATGGTCGCACGCGGCAAGTCTTGTCCGTACAGGGCGGCGCAGTGCGCGAGCCGTCCTGGGGTCCGTTCATGCAATAAGTCCAGCAATACGTTTCACCTACAACGTTCAGCTACAACACAAGGAGAGGTACCATGATGTCGAAACTCCGTATCGGCCTGGCAGTTGCAATGGTCGGCGCATTGGCCGCGTGTCATTCGGGCGTGAAGCTCGATGAAGGCGCAAACAAGGGTGCAGTGAGCACGCAGCCCAACCCGACGGACGTGAAGCAAGTCAACATCGACCCGCTGAACGATCCGAACAGCCCGCTCGCCAAGCGCAGCATCTATTTCGACTTCGACAGCTATGCCGTGAAGGACGACTATCAGCCGCTGCTGCAACAACATTCGTCGTATCTGAAGAGCCATCCGGAGCGTCACGTCCTGATTCAGGGCAACACCGACGAACGCGGCACGAGCGAGTACAACCTCGCGCTCGGCCAGAAGCGCGCGGAAGCGGTGCGTCGCGCGATGTCGCTGATGGGCGTGGCCGATTCGCAGATGGAAGCCGTGAGCCTCGGCAAGGAAAAGCCGATGGCGACGGGTCACGACGAATCGTCGTACGCGCAGAACCGCCGCGCGGATCTCGTGTACCAGCAGTAATCGAACTAACGTAACCAGTCACGGGTGAGTCGCCCTATGTTGTATCGCTTTCCCTTGCTGCGCGCTGCCGCAGCCGCGTGTCTAGCCGGTTCGGCAATGCTCGGCGTGCCCGCGCACGCCGGCGTCTTCGACGACAACGAAGCGCGCAAAGCCGTGCTCGATCTGCGCACCAAGACCGATGGCCTCACCAATCAGTTGCAGGCTGCGCAGCGCACGATCCTCGATCAGCAGAACCGCCTCGACCAGCTGAATCAGCAGCTCGCGACGGTTCGCGGCCAGAACGAGGACCTGGCGAACCAGGTGGCCACGCTGCAAAAGCAGCAGAAGGACTATTACGCCGATCTCGATACGCGCTTGAAGAAGTTCGAGCCGCAGCAGCAAACCATCGACGGCGTGACGGGTTCGGTGCAGCCTGGCGAGACGGAAGCGTTCAACGCAGCGTCGACGGAGTTCCGTAACGGTGACTACAAGGGTGCCGCGGCGTCGTTCAAGGCGTTCGTCGCGAAGTATCCGCAAAGCCCGTATCAGCCGACCGCGCAGTACTGGCTCGGCAACGCGTTGTATGCGCAGCGCGACTACAAGGGCTCGACGGCGATCTGGCAGAATCTGGTGAAGACGTACCCCACGCATCCGCGAGCGCCCGAAGCGTTGCTCGCAATCGCGAATAACCAGATCGAGCAGGGGCAGAAATCGGCTGCGAAGCAGACGCTCCAACAGATCATCTCGCAGTATTCGGGCACTGAAGTCGCGCAGACGGCGCAAAGCAAGATGTCGCAGGTGAAGTAAGCGGAGCATCGGGGTTCTCCGGTTCCGCGCCTCTCGTTGAAGAACGCTCGCGGGCACGCATGCCGCGGGCGTTTTTCTTGAGCGAGTGACAGCGATATACGGTTGACAGTCTTCGAGATCGCCGCTTATAATTTTGCCTCTTTCGGGTCGTTAGCTCAGCTGGTAGAGCAGCGGACTTTTAATCCGTTGGTCGCAGGTTCGAATCCCGCACGGCCTACCAAAGATCAAGAAGGGCCTGCCGTCTCGGCAGGCCCTTTTTCTTTTCTTGATGCCGCCAAACACACGTCCTTGCCGACACGCCGCCGAGTCCGCGAACTCATTCACCGCATATTCCACACGCGACAGCCACAGCAGCAATAAGCTCGGCGCATCGAGTCGGAAACCGACTGCGGAGCCAGCATCTACCGCGTACCAACTCTCACGTTCGAGATTCGGTTCCGACATCGGAAAACACAGTTAACGGCGAGCTTCGCCGCCGTTCATCGACAGAACAAGGCCAGCCGGCATCACAGATGCATTCAGCTTTCGCTTCGACGCATCGACTATGGCGGCTGTCCCGTATTGCCCTGCGCGGATCTCACTGACAAGGACAACACCCGATGTCAAGCCGAAGGTAAGTCTTTGCTATGCTCGCGATACGATTGGAGAGGAGACATCGCCAACTTTCGGAGTTGACATGCCCGAGGGAGTTGCGACACGGAATGTTGAACCGCCTCGCTCCGCGCAGTTGCATCGCTGGAGCCTTTGTTGGTTGGGCTTGATTCTTTGCTTCGTCTCCATCGCCGTCGATGCTGGCGAGCCGTGGCGAGTCGTCATTCTTCCGGGCGCGGATCCTACGCAGCCAGCGGTAGCCATCCAAATCCGAGCGCTGCGTAGCGCGCTGAGCGCAGCCGCACCGGATCGCGTCGAGTTCTACACCGATTCTCTCGATGAATTGCGATTCGACAGTAGCGACTTGACTCCCCAATTCCTCGCGCTCCTCAAAAAGAAGTACGAGAACAAACCAATCGATCTGGTCATTGGCATCGCCGACTTCGCACTCGACTTCACCACGCGATACCACAAGGATATCTGGCCCAACGCATCCATCCTGATCACAAGCATCGACGAAAGCCGTGTCGCGCGAATACCTCCCGACTTCGCTTATATCGCCTGGCATTTCGACGCCGACAATACGATTGCTCTGGCCGAAGCGATCCAGCCGCAAGCGAGGCAACTCGTGATCGTGGCAGGAAACAGCAATTTCGACGATTTCACTGCGCGCCTCGCCGAACAGGCGGCTCGCTCCCGCCGATCGCGAAAATGGGACGTCGACGTTTGGAGCGGACTCACACTAAACGAATTGCAAGGCCGCCTGAATAAACTCGACGCGTCCGCCGTAGCGGTCATCTACACGACGATGTATCGCGACCGTGAAGGCCGAACCTTCTTCCCGTTCGAAGTCGTCGCTCCGATCGCGCAGGCGTCGCGGGCCCCGATCTACGGCTGGTATCCGACCTACCTCGGTCAAGGCTTGTTTGGCGGCGCGGTGATCAGCTACGAGGATAACGGACGCCGCGCCGGCGGCCTCGCCGCGTCCATCTTGCTGGGCAAGGTACCGACTCGCGGCGCGACTTTGCCCATCATGCGTTCACGTTGCATCGTCGACAGAACTCAGGCTGACAGGTTGGCAATCCCCTCTTCCTTGATCCCGGACGACTGCGAGCAGGTCAATGCGCCCCCATCGCTCTGGAATCAGTATCGAGGCACCGTTCTCTCGGTGGCAGCCGTGGTGGCGCTGCAAGCGTTGACCATCGCCGCCCTGCTCTGGCAGCATCGCAAGCGAAGAGTTGCGGAAGAAGCCGCAACGGTACGTGCGAACGAACTCGCCCGAGCCGCGCGCATCTCGTCTGCCGGAGAGCTGAGCGCGTCGATTGCGCACGAAGTCGGTCAGCCGTTGGGCGCCATTCTTAGCAACGCCGACGCGGCAGGGCTGATCCTGGAGCATCGCGAGCCCGAAGTGCCCGAGCTCCAGCAGATTCTCGCCGACGTGCGCCGCGATGCAACGCGCGCCAGCCAGGTTGTACAGCGCTTGCGCGATTTGCTGCGAAAACAACCCGTGGAGTTCGTCGAGCTCGACTTGAATGCGACCGTCGAGGAAACACTCACCTTGTTGGTCCCCGAGGCTCGGCGGCGCCGTATTTCGATCGAGTCGCAACTCAGCGCGGCTTGTCCTCACATCGTGGGCGACCGAATTCAGCTTCAACAGGTTCTTCTGAATCTATCAGTCAATGCGATGGACGCAATGCAGGAGACGGAACACGCCGAGCGCCTTCTCACGATACTGACGCGGCCCGATAAGCTCGGCGTCGAATTGACCGTCACAGACCGCGGTCACGGCATCCCCGAAGCAGTGCGATCGAAGCTCTTCGACTCTTTTTTCACCACCAAGGCCCATGGCATGGGCCTTGGGCTTTCGATTGCGCGGACGATCGTCGAGCTTCATGGCGGCACCATCGCATCTCGCTCCAGAGATGGGGGCGGCAGTGCATTCGTGGTATGGCTTCCCTCTGCGGCGCGAAGCCGATTCCGCGCGCCGCACTAGCCTCTTCACAAGCCAGCGCGCGAACGTGACCAAAGACATCATGGTCGAAAGCGGACATCAAGGCTCCGCGATGGTGAACCAGAAGTCGAATTTGTCGAAGTTTGCCAGCATGTCCTTGAACTTCGCCGAGTCGCCATCGATCCTGACCTGACCGCTCTCAGCGAGATTGCCAAGCCTGATCTTTCCGAGGGCAATGTCATCAAGCGTAGTGCGATTCAACGTGACGGTGCCATCCACCTTGTCGAGCTGTTTGTTCTTTCGGTAGTTCATCACCCCATTCTTCAGCGTCAACACATACTGCTCTTTCGTGTCCGGAAAATTCAGGTTGTAGACGTATGACTTGTCGCCCGCTCTGGGTCCGTCCAGGTGAATGGCGAGGAAGTCGAGAAACATGTCGGTCGTCATACCGCGAATGATGTCGGGCGAACTCGTGTTGGGCGTCGCCGCCTTTTGTACACCCCCGCGCAACTCCTGCGCGCCCGATAGATAAAAGTTGCGCGCCGGCCCCGACTCGGCCTGATACCCGAGTTGTTCGAGCGCGTCCGCTTCGACGTTGCGCGCCTTGCGGTTCTTCGGGTCGGCGAAAACCACTTTGTTAGCGACCGTCGCAGCCCAGCGGTAATCTCCCTGTCTGTAGGCGGCCTGTGCGGTTTCGATCATCTTGTCGGCCCCAACCATCGCGACGTACTTCTTGGCCTCTTCCGCCGGCGGATAGGGGTTGAAGTTCGCCGGATTGCCGTCCCAGAAACCGAGGTAAAGCTGATACGTTGCGCGAACGTTGTGTTTGAGATCGCCGTAATAACCACGGTTATAGAACTCCTTCGCAAGGCTGTCGGGGAGCTTGAACTGCTCGGCGATCTCGTTCATCGTCAGGCCCTGGTTCGCCATGCGCAGCACCTGGTCGTTGATGTACTTGTACAGATCGCGCTGCTTCTCGAGGTGTTCGACGACGCGCTGATTGCCCCACTGCGGCCAATGATGGCTACCGAACGACACCACGGCCTCACTGCCCCACATGTCGATGGTTTCATCGAGCGTGCTCGTCCATTTCTGCGCGCTGCGCACTTTCGCGCCGCGCAGCGTGAGCAGGTTATGCAGCGTGTGATTCGCGTCCTCCGCGAGGTCGATAGCCTTGAACTGCGGGAAGTAGAAGAGCATCTCCGCGGGCGCCTCGGTGCCGGGCGCCATCTGGAAAACCACGTCGATGCCGTCGATCGTCATTTTCTCGCCGGTTTTCCCAATGATCTTGTTGGGCGCGAACAGCGTGATCGTGCCCGCCGCCGTCGTGAGTCCGAGGCCGCCGCCGACGGTGCCTTCGGGATTCTTCGGCAGCAAGTTGCCGTACATGTATGATGCGCGCCGGCTCATCACATTGCCGGCGAAGACGTTCTCGCTGACGGCTTCCTCCATGAACCCTTCCGGAGCGACGACCGGGATCTTGCCCGAGCGGGCGTCCGCTTCGTCGACGACTGCGCGAATGCCGGCGAAGTGATCGACGTGCGAGTGCGTGAAGATCACCCCACTCACGGGCAAGCGCTCGACCTTGTCGTTGACCAGATCGAGCGCTGCTTTCGCGGTCTCGGTGGACGTCAGCGGATCGATGACCACCCAGCCCGTCTTTCCGCGAATGAAGGTCATGTTGGCGAGGTCGATGTTGCGCACCTGATAGATGCCATCGACCACCTTGAACAGTCCGCGCGTGGACAGTAGCTCCGATTGCCGCCATAGGCTGGGATTCACGGTGGCCGGCGCGGGGCCGCTCCCGTGCAGAAAATCGTACTGCGAAAGATCGATGACGGTGTTGCCAGCGGTGCCCTTGATCACTGCACTTGGCAGATCGGCTATGAACCCCCGGCGCACGTCTTCGAAATCCTGCGTGTTCGAGAACGGCAGATAGTCCGCGACCGCCTGGTTAGCCTTGCGTGTGGCGTCAGTCGCCGGGTTCGGCGCGGCGCTGGTTACGGTCACAGCGGCATCGAAAGCCATGATGGCAAGTGCGGCCAGCCCGACAAATTTCATGGACATGTCCTACCCCAGTTGGAAAGAACGACATTGAAGATCATTCACGCCAGCGGCGGCGTGCGCCATAGGGACATGGGGCAACGGCTGTTGCCCCTTGGGGCAATGGGTCCGCGGCTAAACCGGAATTGCCCCCGTGGGCAATTGCGTTGCCCGTCGCCCTAATGGCGCGACGGGTCATCCGGTGCCACATTTCCAGGACAAACGTTCTTCGAGGTCGGAGATGCGTGCGTCGGACGGGCATGCGCCGTAGGCGTCGTTCATCGCGGGATACGATGCAGCCTTTCAGCCACAGCGAGGATCCGTCCGATACCCATCCTCGTCATCCGCTTTTACGTTCCGGCGATCATTGGCACAATCCGAAGGCCGCTTCTTTGAGCACTGACTGCCACGGACCGGAAGGAGACGAATGTGCCAAAACTCGTTAGCCATCCAATCGTTTTTCTCCTGCTCGCGTTGTTCCTGATGTCAATCGCCGCCTACCTCGGCTCGGTATTGCGCCGAGCGCGACCAATGGCCGACGACATGCGTGAGGACTTCGGCGTGGTGCAGTCGGCGGCGCTAACCCTTCTTGCACTGGTCATCGGCTTCAGTCTTTCCATGGCGGTGGGCCGCTACGACCAGCGCAAGAACCTCGAGGAAGAGGAAGCGAATGCCATCGGAACCGAGCTGCTGCGTGCGGAACTGCTACCGGCAGCCCAGGCTTCGGAGATCCGTACGCTCCTGCACCAGTACGTCGCTCAGCGAATCAGGTTCTATCAAACCGGTGACGACGATGAACTGGAGCAAATCAACACGGCGACGGCTGAACTGCAATCGAGGCTCTGGACGGCCGCGCGCTCCGGCGCGAACGCGCAACCCAGTCCGCTCTCCGCACTGGCGATCGGAGGCATGAACGACGTCATCAATACGCAGGGCTATACACAAGCTGCCTGGTGGAACCATATCCCGGCCTCGGCATGGGCGCTCATGGTCATCATCGGTTTCTTCTGCAACGTCCTGATCGGTTACGGAACCCGAAGTTCGAGACCGGCGAGACGCCTTCTCATGATCATGCCGTTGATAGTTTCGATCTCGTTCACACTCATCGCGGACATTGATAGCCCGCGAAACGGGCTCATCCGGGTAAAACCGCAAAACCTCATGGCGACGGCGGCTTCGATGCCCAGCCAGTAGCGCGGCCGCAAACGCGTACAGCTTCGCCCAAGTTGTGATATCCGTTGATGAGGCGTAGCAGCTAACGCCCGTGGAGCGAAAGCGCGATCTACGCGTACGTGGCACCAATAGGGCGACAAACCGAGGACGCGAGAGTTGATCGATCATGCCGAAGCGGTCGTCCACATCGTGGATGACGACGAATCCATGCGCACTGCCCTGTCGCGGCTCTTGAGGAATGCTGGCTATGCAGTGCAAGCCTACGCGAGCGCCGGCGATTTCCTCGTGGCAGACACGAACTCGCTCCCGGGCTGCCTACTCTTGGACTTGGAGCTTCCGGGTCCCAGCGGCCTGCAACTGCAACACGCGCTGCAACGCCGGGAGCACGCGATTCCGATTGTTTTCATCAGCGCCTATCAAGATATCCCGAAGACAGTTCTTGCGATAAAAGCGGGGGCCAGCGACTTTCTCTTGAAGCCCATCGCTTCGCAAGCCTTGCTCGCAGCGATCGAAAGCGCACTCGCCGCAACTGAGCGCACTGCCGTGAGCCCTGCATCACCGCTGGCGGATAAGGTTGTGCTGAGCGAGCGCGAGCACGTCGTGCTTTGCGGCATCATCGCGGGCAAATTGAACAAGCAGATCGCCGCGGAACTCGATCTAGGCGAACGAACAATCAAGTCCTGCCGAGCCGAACTGATGCGCAAGTTCGAGGCACATTCACTTGCAGAACTCATTCGTCGGGCGGAACCACTCACCCGCGCGTCGAATGCACAGGTGAACAAGCGTTGCCCTTGAGGGCAATTGCGTTGCCCCTCATCCCGATAGGCAGCTTGCTCTTGCGGCACCACACTCGATGTATCTCCCCGTGGCTGGCCATGAGCGATAGCAAAAAGACGATCGTCATTGTCGAAGACGATGACGGCATGCGGCGTGCGCTACAACGCCTGCTAAGACTGGCGGGATATGACGCGCTTGCTTACGAAAGTGCTGAAGCGCTCGCGTCGGCAGGCGGCATAGAGAACGTCTGGTGTCTTGTCCTGGACGTTCAGCTTCCTGGAGCGTCGGGACCCGCTCTATACGCACAACTCGGCCAACCGCGTCCTCCGGCCGTCTTCATCACGTCGCACGACAACGAGACGACCCGCCTCGCGGTAGCGAATGCCGGCGGTATGCACTGTCTGGTCAAGCCCTTCGCGGGCACCGACTTGCTGGGCATATTAGCGGCGTTGGAGATGCAGTGACCGGAACCTCGCGCTCCAACCACGCGCGGCGTCAAACTCAAAGAGCCATACGCGGCGCAGCATGACGGACGCTCAATTGCCAATCAATGACCGCGTGGCGCCGCTTAACGCTACACCGCGCTCACCCCGCCATCCACGGCCAGCACCTGCCCGGTTATGTGCTTGCTAGCATCGCTCGCAAAGAGCACAGCCGCGCCCTTCAGGTCTTCGTCGTCGCCGAGACGATGAAGCGGAATGCTCTCGCACATGCGCTCGACGCCCATCCGGTCGAGCGAACCTTGCGTCATCTTCGACGGAAAGAAGCCGGGCGCAAGCGCGTTCACCGTGATGCCGTGCTCGCCCCACTCGCCCGCGAGCGTTCGCGTGAAGTTCACGACCGCGCCTTTCGACGTGTTGTACGCGATCGTCTCCATCGTGCCCGGCGCGTTGCCCGCGAGCCCCGAGATCGACGCCACGTTGATGACGCGTCCATAGCGGCGCGGAATCATGGACAGCTTGCCGATGCGCTGCGTCAGCAGGAACAGCCCGCGAACGTTCAGATTCATCACCTTGTCCCACGCCGAGAGCGGATGGTCTTCCGCGGGCGCGCCCCACGTCGCGCCCGCGTTGTTCACCAGAATGTCGACGTGGCCGAGCGTGGCGAGCGCTTCGTCGGCGAGGCGGGCGATGTCGTCCTCCCGCGCGCCGTCCGCCGCGATCCAGCCCGCATCGACGCCGCGCGAGCGCAGATGCTTCGCGGCGGCATCGAGTTCATCCGCCTTGCGCGCGGACAGCACGATGCGCGCGCCCTGCTCGCCCAATGCCTCGGCAATCTGCAAGCCGAGGCCGCGTGAGCCGCCCGTAACCAGCGCGGTCTTGTCTCGCAGGTCGAAGAGCTGTTGTGCGGTGCGCATTCGGTGTCCTAGAACCACGCGTCCTGCATGTCGAGCGTCGTGCGATCCAGCGACACGAGCAGATCGAACTGCGGTCCGACGCGCGGCAGTTCCCAGTTGAAGAAGTAATCGGCGGCGGCGAGCTTGCCGCGATAGAACGCCGCGTCGTCGTCGTTGCCGGCAGCAGCGAGCCCCGAACGCGCCGCAAGCGCCTGTTCGAGCCAGATCCACGCAACGGTCACATGGCCGAACGCCTCCATGTACAGCGACGCGTTCGCGAGCGTCACCGACGGATCGCCCGCCGCCCACAATACGCGAGTGACGTGCGTGAGCCGCGTCACTGATTCGTCGAACGATGACGCGTGCTTGATAAGCGCCGTATCGCCCGTCGCGGAGGCACGCGCGGCGCTTGCGTGCATGCGGTCTACGAGCAGGCGCAGCGCCGCACCGTCCTTCATCGTTACCTTGCGGCCGAGCAGGTCGAGCGCCTGAATGCCGTGCGTGCCTTCGTGAATGGCGTTCAGGCGGTTGTCGCGATAGAACTGCTCGACGTTGTACTCCCGCGTATAGCCGTAGCCGCCGTGCACCTGAATCGCGAGATTGTTCGCTTCGAGACACCATTGCGACGGCCAGCTTTTCGCAATCGGCGTCAGGATGTCGAGCAAGAGCGTGAGGCGCTCGTGCTTCTGCGCATCGTCGGCGGCTTCGGCGGCGCGCGCTTCGTCGACGAGCTTCGCGCAGTACAGGTTCAGCGCGAGGCCGCCCTCCGCGTAGCTCTTCTGCGCAAGCAGCATGCGACGCACGTCGGCGTGCTCGACCAGCTTCACCTGCGGGCTCGCCGGGTCCTTGCCGCCGCGGCCCGTGGGGCGTCCCTGAGGACGGTTGCGCGCATAGTCGAGCGCATGCAGGTAGCCCGTGTAGCCGAGCGCCGCCGCGCCGAGCCCGACGCCGATGCGCGCCTCGTTCATCATGTGGAACATGCAGGCGAGCCCCTGCCCCGCCTCGCCGACGAGATATCCCACCGCGCCCGCCTTGCCATGCGGCCGATGCCGCACGCCTTCGCCGAAGTTGAGCAGGCAGTTGGTCACGCCGCGATAGCCCATCTTGTGATTGAGTCCGGCGAGCACGACGTCGTTATGTTCGCCGAGCGAGCCGTCTTCTTCGACCAGATACTTGGGGACGATGAAAAGCGAGATGCCCTTCACGCCAGGAATCAGCTTGCCGTCCGGACCGGGAATCTTGGCGAGCACCAAGTGGACGATGTTCTCGGACAGCTCATGCTCGCCGCCTGAGATCCACATCTTGTTGCCGCGCAGCCGATACTGCGCCCCGAACGGCGATTCACCCTCGTACTCGGCGCGCGTCGTGATATCCGCCAACGACGAGCCCGCCTGCGGTTCGGACAGACACATGGTGCCGAAAAAGCGGCCTTGCAACTCCGGACGCACGAAGGTGTCGATCTGCTTCTGCGTGCCGTGCGCGAGCAGCAGGTTCGCGTTGCCGATGGTCAGGAACGGAAACGCCGCCGTGCCGATATTCGCGGCGACGAAGTACGCAAAGCCCGCCTTCTCGACCACGACCGGCAACTGCATGCCGCCGAGGTCGTAGTCCTGTCCCGCAGCCATCAATCCGGCTTCGCTGAAAGCCGTGAGCGCCGTCTTCACTTCGGGGATGACGTGCACGCGCTCGCCGTCGAAGTGCGGCTCCTGCTGATCGCTTTTCTTGCTATGCGTGGCGAAGAGATCGGTGGCGATCCTCTCGCACGTATCGAGCGCGGCGTCGAACGTTTCGCGCGAATGGTCGGCGTAGCGCGGATTGTCGGTGAGCGCCTGAACCGTCAGCCATTCGTACAGAAGAAAGTTCAGATCGCGCCGGGAAAGGATCAACGACATGTCTCTCGTCCCTGTCAAAGCACTTCGAAGAGGCCGGCCGCGCCTTGTCCGCCGCCGATGCACATCGTCACGACGACGTGCTTCGCGCCGCGGCGCTTGCCTTCGATCAGCGCGTGTCCGACGAGCCGCGCGCCCGACACGCCGAACGGATGCCCCACCGCAATGGCGCCGCCGTTCACGTTGAGCCGCTCCATCGGAATGCCGAGCGTATCCGCGCAGTACAAGACCTGCACGGCGAAAGCCTCATTCAGCTCCCACAAGCCGATGTCGTCAACCGTCAGGCCCGCTTTCTTCAACAGCTTGGGCACCGCGAACACCGGTCCGATGCCCATTTCGTCCGGCTCGCAACCCGCCACCGCGAAGCCGCGAAACACGCCGAGCGGCGCAATGCCCTTCGATGCGGCGACGCGCGCATCCATCACGACGCATGCGGAAGCGCCATCCGAGAACTGCGACGCGTTGCCCGCCGATATGACGCCGCCCGGCAACGCGCTGCGAATCTTCGCGACGCCTTCCAGCGTCGTGTCCGCGCGAATGCCTTCGTCGGCGGCAATGGTCACTTCGCGGCTCACGATATCGCCGGTGGCGCGATCGACGACGCCCGCCGTGACGGTCATCGGCACGATTTCGGCGTCGAAGCGGCCGGCCTCGCGCGCCGCCGCCGCGCGCTGCTGGCTGCGCACGCCGTACTCGTCCTGACGCTCGCGCGAAATGCCGTAGCGTTGCGCAACCCGCTCCGCCGTCTGCAACATGCTCCAGTAGATCTCGGGCTTGTTCGCGGTGAGCCACGGGTCGTTCGCGTACTCCATGTTCATCTGGCGCTGCGTCCACGAGATGCTTTCCACGCCGCCTGCCGCGTAAATCTGGCCTTCGCCCGTCATCACGCGCTGCGCGGCCATCGCAATGCTTTGCAGCCCGGACGAGCAGAAGCGGTTGATGGTCGCGCCCGGCACCGTCACAGGACAACCCGCCCGCAACGCGATCTGACGGCCGATGTTGCCGCCGGTCGCGCCTTCGGGGTTCGCGCAGCCCATCAGCACGTCTTCGACTTCGCCGGCCTCGATGCCCGCCCGCGCGACAGCGTGCCGGACCGCGTGCGCGCCGAGCGTCGCGCCGTGCGTCATGTTGAACGCGCCCTTCCAGCTTTTGGCCAGCGCGGTGCGCGCGGTCGATACGATCACTGCCTCGTTCATGTCCCCGTCCTCAGTCGTTGAAGCTCGCGCCGGCATCGGCGAGGCGCTGCAAGAGCGGCGCGACTTGCCACGCGTGGCCCTGATAGCCCTTGCCATAGCGGCGGATGGCCTGCGCCACCGCGTAGAGGCCGATTTCGTCCGCGTACTGCATCGGGCCGCCGCGAAACTTCGGAAAGCCGTAGCCGTGCAGATAGACCATGTCGATATCGGATGCCTTCGACGCGATGCCTTCCTGCAAGATCGATGCGCCTTCGTTGACGAGCGCGAACACGAGCCGCTCGACGATTTCCTTATCGCTGATCTTGCGGCGCGCGATGCCGAGGTCCTTCGAATGCTGCACGATCATCTCGTCGACGACCGCGCTCGGATACGCCCGGCGATCGCCCGGCTTGTAGTCGTACCAGCCCGCCTGCGCTTTCTGGCCGAAGCGGCCCATCTCGCACAGCAGGTCGCCCGTCTTCGAGTAGTTGAACTCGGGCTGCTCGACGGCGCGGCGCTTGCGGATCGCCCAGCTGATGTCGTTGCCCGCCATGTCGATCATGCGGAACGGGCCCATCGCGAAGCCGAAGCGCTCGATCGCGCGATCCACCTGCTGCGGCAGCGCGCCTTCGTCGAGCAGAAAGCCGGCTTGACGGCTGTACTGCTCGATCATGCGATTGCCGATGAAGCCATCGCAGACGCCCGACACTACCGCGACCTTGCCGATCTTTTTCGCGAGCTGCATCACGGTGGCGAGCACGTCTTTCGCGGTCCGCGCGCCGCGCACCACTTCCAGCAGCTTCATCACGTTCGCGGGGCTGAAGAAGTGCATGCCGATCACGTCTTGCGGGCGCTTCGTGAAGGACGCGATGGCGTCTATGTCGAGCGTCGATGTATTCGATGCGAGGATCGCGCCGCGCTTCGCCACTTCGTCGAGCCGCTGGAACACGCTCTTTTTGACCTCCAGGTCTTCGAACACGGCTTCGATCACGAGATCGGCGTCGCGAATGTCGTCATACGAGAGCGTGGTCGCAAGCCTCGGCATGCGCGCATCCACTTCGTCCTGCGTGAGCTTGCCCTTCTTCGCGGTGTTGTCGTAGTTGCGGCGGATCGCGCCGACGCCTCGTTCCAGCGCGTCCGCTTTCATTTCCAGCAGCGTGACCGGCACGCCCGCGTTGAGGAAGTTCATTGCGATGCCGCCGCCCATCGTGCCCGCGCCGATCACGGCGACTTTCGCGATGGCGCGCGTCGGCGTGTCGGCGGGGACGTCGGGGATGCGGCTCGCCGCGCGTTCGCCGAGAAAGGCGTGGCGCAGCGCGCGAGACTCGGGCGTGTTCATCAACGCAATGAAGCCGTCGCGCTCGGCCTCGATGCCCTCATCGAATGGCTTCAGCGATGCCGCGACGGCATTTACGCATGCCAGCGGCGCGGGATACGGCCCTGCGCTTGCTGCGACGGTGCTGCGCGCAAAGCCGAGATACGCTTCGGCGTGCGCGTGCTGCACTTTTGCGTCGCGCAGCTTCGGATGCGAACCGGCACGCTCGGCGGCATCGCGCGCGAACTGCACGGCGGCCGCGACGACATCGTCCGCGACGATCTCGTTGAAGAGTCCCGTTCCCGCGAACTGTTCGGCGAGCATGGTCTTGCCCGACACGATCATGTTGAGCGCGGCTTCGAGGCCGATTGCGCGCGGCAGGCGCTGCGTGCCGCCCGCGCCGGGCAACAGACCGAGATTGACTTCGGGCAGCGCGATCTTCGCTTGCCGTGTCGCGAGCCGGTAGTGGCAGCCGAGCGCCAGTTCGAGCCCGCCGCCCATCGCGACCGAGTGAATCGCCGCGACGACCGGCTTCGCCGATCGCTCGATGGTGTCGATGACCGTCGCGAGGCTCGGCTCCTGAAACGCTTTCGGCGTGCCGAACTCGCGGATATCCGCGCCGCCCGAGAACGCCTTCCCCGCTCCGGTGATGACGATGGCCTTGACCGCTGCGTCGTCGAGCGCGCGGCTCATGCCGTTCATGATGCCGGTCCGGGTTGCATGACCCAGACCGTTGACCGGAGGATGATCGAGCGTGATGACGGCCACGCCGTCATGGACCTGGTACATCGCTGTCATGCGGATTCCTTCAAAGTGAACAGGGTGTCATGCGGCGCGGCGCCGGGTCTCGTGCCCGGTTGCTGTGTTGCAGTCTTCTCACGCGGATCGTGTCGGCTGCTTTATGCGGCTGCGCCTAGGTCGCTGACGAGTTCGGGCACCGCAGTGAACAGATCGCCGACGAGGCCGTAATCCGCCACGCTGAAGATCGGTGCTTCGGCGTCCTTGTTGATCGCGACGATCACCTTGCTGTCCTTCATGCCGGCCAAGTGCTGAATCGCGCCCGAGATGCCGACGGCGACATACAACTGCGGCGCGACGATCTTGCCGGTCTGACCCACTTGATAATCGTTCGGCACGTAGCCGGCATCGACCGCTGCGCGCGATGCGCCAAGCGCCGCACCGAGCTTGTCCGCGAGCGGCTCCAGCACTTGCGTGTAGTTCTCGCCGCTGCCCAAGCCGCGCCCGCCCGAGACGATGATGTTCGCGCTCGTCAACTCAGGCCGGTCCAGCTTCGTCACTTCGCGATTGACGAACTGCGAGACGCCTGCATCGGCCGCTGCTTCGATCTTTTCGACCGATGCGCTGCCGCCTTCCGCCGCCACCGGATCGAAGCCCGTCGCGCGAACGGTGATGACCTTGATGGCATCAGCCGATTGCACCGTCGCGATCGCGTTGCCCGCGTAGATCGGGCGCTCGAACGTATCGGCGCTGACGACCGCCGTGATTTCGCTGATCTGCGCGACGTCGAGATGCGCGGCGATACGCGGCGCGATGTTCTTGCCGTAAGCCGTCGCGGGCGCGACGATGTGCGAGTAATCCTTCGCGATGTTCAGCACCGTGCCTTCGACGTTTTCCGCCAGGCCTTCGGCGAGTTGAGGCGCATCGGCCAGCAGCACCTTCGAAACGCCCGCGATCTTCGCGGCCTGATCCGCCGCGCCCTGCGCGTTCGAACCCGCGACCAGCACGTGAATATCGCCGCCCAGCTTGGCCGCTGCCGCGACCGTGTTCAACGTCGCCGCCTTGATCGACGCGTTGTCGTGTTCTGCAATTACGAGAGTCGTCACGTTAGATCACCTTCGCTTCGGCTTTCAGTTTCTCGACCAGCGTCTTGACGTCCGGCACGGTCACGCCCGCGCTGCGCTTCGGCGGCTCGGTGACTTTGAGCGTCTTCAGACGCGGCGCGACATCGACGCCGAGATCGGCGGGCGTCACGGTCGTGAGCGGCTTTTTCTTCGCCTTCATGATGTTGGGCAGCGTAACGTAGCGCGGCTCATTGAGGCGCAGGTCCGTCGTGACGACGGCGGGTAGCTTGAGCGACAGCGTTTCCGCGCCGCCATCCACTTCACGCGCGACAGTCGCGCGGCCATCGGCGATCACGACTTTCGATGCGAACGTCGCCTGCGGCAGCCCTGCCAAAGCGGCGAGCATCTGACCCGTCTGGTTCGAATCGTCGTCGATGGCCTGCTTGCCGAGAATCACGAGTTCCGGCTTTTCCTGATCGACCAAAGCCTTGAGCAGCTTCGCCACTGCGAGCGGCTGTAACTCTTCTGACGTTTCAACGAGAATCGCCCGATCCGCGCCGATCGCCAGCGCCGTGCGCAGCGTTTCCTGACATTGCGTGACGCCACACGACACCGCGATCACTTCCGTTGCGACGCCCGCTTCCTTCAGACGCACCGCCTCTTCCACGGCGATTTCGTCGAACGGGTTCATCGACATCTTCACGTTGGCGAGTTCGACGCCCGTATGGTCGGACTTCACGCCGACCTTCACGTTGGCATCGGTCACTCTCTTGACTGCGATCAGAACCTTCACTTGCCCCTCCCTTTGCGATGCGTTGAAACCACCGCGCCTCAACGCGTGCCGCAGTCGATATCGACCACCGTCGCGTTCATGTATGCGTTTTGCACCAGATGAACGACGAGCGCGGCGAACTCCTGCGCGCGGCCCATTCGTCGCGGAAACAGCATCTTTTCGATGAGACCGTCCGACACCTTCTGCGGCATGCCGGCCGACATGCCCGATTCGAACAAACCGGGCGATACCGCCAGCACGCGAATGCCGTGTTCCGCGAGATCGCGCGCCACGGGAATCGTCATGCCGATCACGCCTGCCTTGCTCGCGCTATACGCGGCTTGTCCCATCTGACCGCCCTTCGCCGCGCCCGACGCCGTGTTGATAATGACGCCGCGCTCGCCCGTGTCTTCGGGTTCGTTGTTCGTCATGGCGAGCGCCGCATGGCGCAGCACGTTGAAGGTGCCGGTGAGATTGACCGCCAGCACGCGGTTCCAAAGTTCGGTCGGAAAGAGCTGGCCCTTCGAAATGGTCTTGCACGGGCCGAGCACGCCCGCGCAGTTCACCGCGATGTGAACGCGCCCATGCATGCCGACGACCGCGGCGACGGCCCGCTCAACGCTCGCCTCATCGGCGACATCGACCGCGACCGAGGCGATAGACGCGCCGAGCGCTTCACGCAGCTTGTCGGCGTCGAGATCGAAGCCGACGACTTTCGCGCCCGCTGCGGCGAGCGCCTTGCAGGTCGCGAGACCGAGGCCCGACGCCGCGCCCGTGACGATGGCCACCTTGTTTTCCAGTTTCATGTGCGTTTCCCGATTTGTGTCCGATAGATCAGAAGCGGTGCGACAAGCCCGCTCCGACCAGCGTCTGCGACGTGCCGGGCTTCGTCACGGAGACGCCGGGCCAGCTCATCGTCGCGGTGCCGTGGTTCTTCATGTAGCCCGCGCGCGCATAGACGGTCGTGCGCTTCGACAAGCTGTGATCCACGCCGAGCTCGAACGCCAGCGTGTTGTTGTCCACGCCCCGCACCTTGCGCTGAACGGCGGCGAATTCGATGACGTCCGCATCCGTCGCCTGAATCGTCATGCCGGCTTCGGCGATGCTGTTCGAATGCGCGCCGTGGATGCGCGCCGCGAGCGAGCCCGCCGGCGCATCCTGCGGACGCGAGTAGATGTAGTTGAACTGCAGGTTGACGATGCCGAAGCGGTACGCGAGCGCAGCCGTGTAATGGTCGGTGGACATCATGGAAAGCGGGCCCGGCAGCACCGGCAACGTCCTCGTGCCCTGGTGCTCGTTCTGATAGGCGATGCCGGCATAGAAGCCGTAGCCCGTGTACATGGCGGCGACGTCGAGCGTGTTGCCCAGCGTGGTCGGCACCGGATACGACGAGGTGGCCGCGAGCGCGTACATCGCGTACAACTGGAAGCCGTTCAGATTCGGCGATTTGTACAGCACCGAATTGCTGAGACGGCCGGGGCCGGCCTGCGTGGCGAGCGTGTCGCGGTCAGTGGCGACGGCGGCTGCCGAAAGCGGCGACAACACTTCGTTGCCGCGAAACGGATCGCCGTAGTACAGCACCCAGAAGGTCGGCTGATACTGCCGGCCGAACGACAGCGTGCCGTAACGCTCGTGCGTCAAGCCGAGCCACGCCTGCCGGTAGAACAAGGCGGTCGGGTCCACGAAGAACCCGCCGTTGTTCGTCGTGTATCCGCTCTCCAGGGCGAATACCGCGCGCAAGCCGCCGCCCAAGTCTTCGCTTCCCTTGAAGCCGACCTGCGAACCGGCCAGCCCGCCGCTGCGTTCCATGATCGACGATGTGCCGCCGTTGTTCAGGTACTGGCCGAATACATCGACCACGCCGTACAGCGTCACGCTGGATTGCGCCGCCGCGCTGCCCGCCGCGGCCGCTGCTGCCATTGCCAAGATTGTCTGTCTGATGAAGCGCACGGCTGTCTCCTGTCTTTTTATCGCCGCATCCGGCCAGATGCGGTTAATACGTCGCGATCGCGCACGCTCCGGTGGACACCGGGCAGCGCCGAGCCCGTGTTAAGCGTGGACGCTCTGCGGCGCCATCGTTTAGTTAGGCATGCTTATCTATATGTCGAGTCTTGTTGCGTGGCATGAAACGCGTTACGTCATTTCGTTACGACCGCCGCTCGCCTCGGCTCACGCTGCGATGACGGTCCGGAATCGGCTTCCATCGCAGCGGATAGGGACGAGTCACGCGGTTGCCGTGCGCTCGATCTGCGCGCCTGCACGCCCATTTGCAGGCCACACGGCGAAGGATATTCGGTATATCGATGCGCGCTGCCCCCTCGTTAATGGGGGGGGAACGCTTGCGTGCGCGAGTCATGCGCGAGCCATGCGCGCGGGCACGGCGCGAGCCGCGCGAAGCGTCGATTCGGCAGCGCGTTTTTGATCGCGGCAGGGGAACGCTGCAACGGCCGCGATGCGCGCCGCGTTCACCGCTCGCCGCGTCGCGCGCCCCCTCGCGACGAGGGGGCGTGCGCCCGCCGGTCGCTCTCTATCATGGGCCGACGCGAAACACAGGGAGACAATCAATGACAGCGACAAGGCACGGGCCGCTTGCGGGGCTGAGAGTGCTCGAGATCGCGGGCATCGGGCCGGGGCCGTTTTGCGGCATGTTGCTCGCGGATCTGGGCGCGGACGTCGTGGTGGCGGACCGCATCGAAGCGGCTGCGGACGGGCTCGATCTCGGCGACACGCAAATCGCCAACCGGGGCAAACGTTCCATCGCCGTCGATCTGAAATCGGCCGATGGCGTCGACACCGTGCTAGGCCTCGTCGAACATTGCGACGTGCTCATCGAAGGCATGCGTCCGGGCGTCATGGAGCGCCTGGGGCTCGCGCCGGACGTGTGCCTCGCGCGCAATCCGCGCCTCGTGTATGGCCGCATGACCGGCTGGGGACAACACGGACCGCTCGCGCATGCAGCCGGGCACGACCTGAACTACATCGCGCTGTCGGGGGCGCTGTGGTACGCCGGTCAGCCCGGCACGGCGCCGCTTGCGCCGCCGAGCCTCGTCGGCGACATCGGCGGCGGCGCGATGTATCTCGCCGTCGGCATTCTGGCCGCCGTCATGCATGCGCGCGCCACGGGCGAGGGCCAGGTGATCGACGCGGCCATCGTCGACGGCAGCGCGCACATGACGACGCTGCTGCTCGCGTTGCAGGCGTCGGGGCAGATGACCGCCGCGCGCGGCGAGAGCCTGCTGGACGGTCCGCACTGGTACAACACGTATCGCTGCGCGGACGGCGGCTATGTGTCGGTGGGATCGCTGGAGCCGAAGTTCTTCGCGCTCTTGCTCGACAAGCTCGGCCTGTCCGACGACCCCGCGTTCGCCAAGCCCTATGACCGCCGTGCGTGGCCCGCGCTGCGCGAGCGGCTCGCCGAACTCTTCGCCACGCGCACGCGCGACGATTGGTGCGCGCTGCTGGAAGGCAGCGATGCGTGCTTCGCGCCGGTCCTGAGCCCCGATGAAGCCGCCGCGCATCCGCATATGCGCCAGCGCGAGATCTACACCCGCGACAATGGCGTGCTCCAGGCGAATCCTGCGCCGCGTTTTTCCGCGACGCCGCCCGCTCCGCCCGGCGCCGTTCCGCGCCGCGGGCAGCATACCGACGCGGTGCTGCGCGACTGGGCGCGCTCGTCCCACCCCGACCTTACGAAGGATTCCAAATGACCGACACCGCCCACCTGTTCCTGACCGAACAACAGAACCTGATTCGCGATTCGGCGCGTCGCGTGGTCAGCGAGATCGTCGCGCCGACCGCCGCCCGGCGCGATCGCGAGTCGGCGTGGCCGCGCGACGAGCTGAAGGCGCTCGCCGAACTCGGCTTCCTCGGCATGCTGATTCCCGAGCAATACGGCGGCACCGGCGCGGGCGTGCTGGACCTGTGCCTCGCGCAACACGAGATCGCCGCCGCCGACGCGGGCCTCGCCACGATCATCCACGTGCACAACTTCACGGCGCTCAACATCGTGGAACACGGAACCGAGGAACAGAAGCGCCGCTATCTGCCCGCGATGGCGCGCGGCGAGTCCATCGGCGCGTTCCTGTTGACGGAACCGCACGCCGGCTCCGATACCGCCGCGCTGCGCACCACCGCGCGCAGGGACGGCGACAGCTACGTCGTCAACGGCTCGAAGCAGTTCATCTCGAACGGCAGCGAAGCGGGCGTCGGCGTTCTGTATGCAATGACCGACAAGGCCGCCGGCAAACGCGGCGCGAGCATGTTCATCATCGATCCGAGCCAGCCCGGCTATCACGTGACGCGCGTGGAGAGCAAGCTCGGGCAGCACACGGCGCATACCGCGCAGATCACGCTCGAAGATTTTCGCGTGCCCGCTGCGAACCTGCTCGGCGGCGAAGGCGACGGCTATCGCAAGGTGATGGGCGGTTTGTCGGATGGGCGGATCGGCATTGCATTCATCGCGGCGGGCGTGGCGCGCGCGGCGCTGGAGGCCGCGGTCGGCTACGCGAAGGAGCGCGAAGCGTATGGCGCGCCGATCATCCGGCTGCAAGGCGTGGCGTTCGATCTCGCCGACATGGCCGCGCAAGTGGACGTCGCCTATCAATATTGCCTGCATGCAGCGCGTCTGCGCGATGCCGGCGTGCCGTGCGTGAAGGAAGCATCGATTGCGAAGATGTTCGCGAGCGAGATCGCCGAAAAGGTCTGCTCCGATGCGCTGCAGATTCACGGCGGCTACGGCTATCTCACCGACTTCCCCGTCGAGCGATACTTGCGCGACGTGCGTATCTGCAAGATCTACGAAGGGACGAGCCACATTCAGAAGCTGATTATCGCGCGCAGTCTCGGCTGAGAACGAAGCGCCCGGCATGACCGGGCGCTTTGCTTTTTCAATGCGCGTTCAGTTATGCGCAGACGAGCTTGAGAAACGCGCCGACCTGCTGCCCCGACTCCTCGTACTCCTGCGCAGTGCTCCAGTTCGCGATGTCCCCGAAGCGCGCCGCCACGCCTTCCGGCGTCACTTCCGCGTCCGGCAGCAGCACGGGCACGGTCTCGACGATGGTCGCCGCCGCGAACGCGCCGCCGCCTGCCGCGATAATCGTCTTCGACGGCGCATTCTCGCTCGCGAGGAACAGCACGGCCGGCGTCACGCGCTCCGGCTGAATGCGCGCGAGCATGGCTTCCGGCAGGATGTCGGCGGTCATGCGCGTGGCGGCCACCGGCGCGATGGTGTTGACCTTGATGTTGTTCTTCTTGCCTTCGGTGGTCAGCGCGTTCATCAGGCCGATTACGCCCATTTTCGCCGCGCCGTAGTTGGCCTGGCCGAAGTTGCCGTACATGCCCGACGACGACGTCGTCATCACGATGCGGCCGTAGCCCTGCTCGCGCATGATGTCCCACACCGCCTTCGAGCAGTGGATGGAGCCCATCAGGTGAACGTCGAGCACCGCCTCGACATCGGCCATGTCGAGCTTGGCGAAGCTCTTGTCGCGCAGAATGCCAGCGTTGTTCACGAGAATGTCCACGCGGCCGAACTCGGCCACCGCGCGCTTCACCATGTCCTGCACCTGCGCGAAGTCCGCGACGTTCGCGCCGTGCGCGATGGCCGTGCCGCCCGCCTTGCGGATCTCATCGACCACGGCGAGCGCGGCCTCCGACGAGCCGCCGCTGCCGTCGCGCGCGCCGCCGAAATCATTGACCACGACTTTCGCGCCGCGCGCGGCAAATGCGAGCGCATGCGCCCGCCCCAACCCCGCGCCCGCGCCGGTGACGATCGCGACCTTGCCATCGAAACGAATACTCATGCTTGATGCTCCATTCCAGTTGTCGAAAGATAGGTTCAGGGAAACAGACGCATGATCGATTCAGCGACGCACGCGGGCTTGTCCGATCCTTCGCATTCGACAGTCATCTCCACCTTGAGCTGCGCGCCGCCCTGCCCGATCGCATCCCACGAGATCAGCCTGAAGTGCGCGCGCACGCGGGCGCCCACCCTGACCGGCGCGACGAAGCGCACTTTGTCGAGACCGTAGTTCAGGCCGCTTTTCGTTTCCCCGATGTGGAACGCGGTGGCAAGAAAGGCCGGCAGCAGGCTCAACGTGAGAAAGCCGTGCGCGATGGTGCCGCCGAACGGCCCGCCCTTCGCGCGCTCGACATCGACGTGAATCCATTGGTGATCGCCCGTTGCGTCCGCGAACAGATTGACGCGCGCCTGGTCGATCAAAAGCCACTCGCTCGTGCCGATGGATTCGCCCACGAGCGGCTGCAAGTCCGCGATCTTGTCGAAGTTCTTCATGCCTGTGTGTCCCCCTGAAGCAAGGCGTGTTGCAATTGCGCGGCGCAGGCCGCTTCGTGACGGTCGCTGCTGCCGAACAGCACGTCCGCGACGACCGCGCGCTTGTAGTAATGGCCGACCGCGTATTCCTCGGTCATGCCGATGCCGCCGTGAAGCTGGATGGCCTGCGCGCAGACGGACCTCGCGGCGCGGCCGATCAGCGCCTTCGCTTGCGAGACCGTGTGCCGGCGCGCGGCGGCGTCTTCGTCGTTCAGAAGCGATGCGAGGAGCGCGAACAACATCGAACGCGCAACTTCGAGTTCCGCCGCCATGTCCGCCATGCGATGCTGCAACGCCTGAAAGCTGCCGATCGGCACGCCGAACTGCTTGCGCATCTTGAGGTACTCGGCCGACATCTCGATGGCCTTTTCCATCCCGCCGATGAGTTCCGCGCACAGCGCCGCGGTGCCGTGCGCGAGGCCGTGGTGCAGCGCCGCGAGTCCGCCGCCGGGCGTGCCGAGCACCGCGTCCCGGCTCACCGCGACGTCTTCGAGCGCGATTTCGGCGGCCCAGCTTCCGTCGTGCAGGCGCAGCGTCCGGCACGCCACGCCGGGCCGCGACGCCGCCACGAGAAAGAGCGTCAGCGGACCGTCGTCATCGATGGCGGCCGACACGATGAACGCGTTCGCGCCCGGCGCGCCGAGCACGAGCGTCTTCGTGCCGCGCAGCGAGAAGCCTTCGGCGGTGCGGGTCGCGCGGGTTCGAACCGGCTCGGGAAAGCCGCGCGACTGGGCTTCGCTATAGGCGAGCGCGAGCCGCAGCGAGCCATTGGCGAGTTGCGGCACGATGTGGTCGAGTTGCGCGGGCGCGGCGGCAGCGACGAGCGTTTGCGCAGCCAGCACGCCGCAGCCGAGATACGGCTCCACGACGAGCGCCCGGCCGAACTCCTGCGCGATCAGCGCCGTGTCGATGACCGAGCCGCCCAACCCGCCGTACGCTTCGGGCAGCGCGGCGGCGAGCCAGCCGTTGTCCGCGAACGTCTGCCAGTGCAGAGGCTCGCTCGTTCCGCTTTTCAAAAGCGCGGCGCGCGCCTCGAACCCGCATTCTTTCTCTGCGAAACGGCGCACGCTGTCCTGCAGCAGTTGCTGCTCGGAATCCAGTTTGAAATTCATGTTCTGCGCCCCGTCAGAGTTGGAACAGCATCTTCGCGATGATGCCGCGCTGCACTTCACTCGTTCCGCCGTAAATGGTGGAAGCGCGCCGGAAGAACATCTCGTTCGCCTTGCCGCGACCGGCGTGCTGGTGAGGCAAGGGTTCGCCGAGTGCGGGATCGTGTGGCTCGGGATACGCCACCGCGCCGTAATCGCCGAGCGCCTCGACGATGAACTCCGACAGGCGTTGCTGCAACTCGGTCCCGCGCACCTTGAGGATGGAACCCATCGCGTGGGCGGCGGGACTGTGGTCCTCTTCCATCGCCGCGACGCGCGTGACCATCGTCGCGATGGCGCTCACCTCGGCTTCGAAGCGCGCGAGCTTCTGCGCGAACTCGGGCTGCTCGATCAGCAACCCGCCGCCCGAATGCTCGCTTCTCGCGAGCGAACGGATCTGCGCGAGAAAGCGCCGGAGAATCGGCAGATCCGCCGCCGTCGCATGTTCGTTGTTGAGCAGGAACTTGGTGATTTTCCAGCCCTCGCCCTCTTCGCCGATGCGGTTGGCCACCGGCACCCGCACGTTGTCGAAGAACGTTTCGTTCAGGTGATGGCAATCGTCGATGCTGCGGATCGGGCGCACGGTAATGCCGGGCGTCGCCATATCGACGAGCAGGAAGCTGATGCCCGCCTGCTTCTTCGCGTCCGCGTTCGTACGCACGAGCAGGAAGATCCAGTCCGATTCGTGCGCGTAGCTCGTCCAGATCTTCTGGCCGTTGACGATGTAATGGTCGCCGTCGCGTTCGGCGCGCGTCGAGAGCGACGCGAGGTCCGAACCCGAACCCGGTTCGGAGAAGCCCTGACACCACAGCCGCTCGCCGCTCAAGATGAGCGGCCGATGTAGCGCCTGCTGCTCCGGCGAGCCGAATTCGTTCAGCACGGGGCCGAAGAGCTTGTGCGCGAAGCCGTCCTGCGTCGGCGCGCCGGCCGCCACGCACTCTTCATCGAACACGAGCCGCTGCATCACCGACCAGCCGGTGCCTTCATGCTGCTTCGGCCAGTACGGCGCGCCCCAGCCGCGTTCGTTCAGGATGCGCTGCCAGCGCACGAGATCGGCGCGCACGGAACGCACGCTGCCGACGGGCTTGCCCGCGAGATCGGCCGGCAGGCTCTCGCGCAGAAAAGCGCGGACCTCCTTGCGGAATGCATCGAGACCCGGATCAGGTTGGAAATCCATCGCATGCTCCGGTTCAGTTGCGATACATCGTGACGACGCACGCGCCGCCGATTCCGACGTTGTGTTGCAGCGCCACGCGCGCGTTCTCCACCTGCCGGTCGCCCGCGGTGCCGCGCAACTGCTGAACCAGCTCGGTGCACTGTGCGAGGCCGGTCGCGCCGAGCGGGTGCCCCTTCGACAGCAGCCCGCCCGACGGATTGACCACGTGGCGTCCGCCATACGTGTTGTCGCCGTCGTCGATGAACTTCGCCGCGCCGCCTTCCGGGCACAGGCCGAGCGCCTCGTAGGTGATGAGTTCGTTGTGCGCAAAGCAGTCGTGCAGCTCGACCACCTGCACGTCCTTCGGCCCGATGCCCGACGCTTCGTACACCTGATTCGCGGCTTCCCGGCTCATGCCGTAACCCGCGACATAGCGCAGATCGTCGCCCGTGAGCGATTCCGGGCGATCCGTCGTCAGCGCCTGCGCGGCGATCCACACGCGCGTATCGAGCCCGTGACGCCGCGCGTAGTCTTCGCTGCACAACACGGCCGCCGCCGCGCCGCAGGTCGGCGGGCAGGCCATGAGACGCGTCATCACGCCGGGCCACAGGACCTGATCGGCCAGCACGTCTTCGGCGGTCACGACCTTGCGGAATACCGCGAGCGGATTGTTCGCGGCGTGGCCGCTCGCCTTCGCGCGAATCTTGGCGAACGACGAAAGCGGCGTGTCGAAACGCTTCATGTGCTCCATGCCCGCGCCGCCGAAGATGCGCAGCGCCGGGGGAATGTCCTGCGGCACGCCGAGCCGCTCGCATTGCGCGAGGAAAAGCTCGGAGGGCAGCGGCCGGTCGTTGAAGTAGCTGCCGAGCGCGCCGGGGTTCATCTGCTCGAAGCCGACCACGAGCGCGACGTCGATGGCGCCGGCTTCGATCGCCTGGCGAGCGAGAAAGAGGCCCGTGGAGCCGGTCGAGCAGTTGTTGTTCACGTTGAAGATGGGCAGGCCCGTCATGCCGACGTGATAGAGCGCGCGCTGGCCCGCCGTGGAATCGCCATAGACGAAGCAGGCGTAGGCTTGCTGAACGGATTCGTACGGCACGCGGGCGTCCGCGAGCGCCGCGCGCGCGGCCTCGGCGCCCATCAGATCGTATGTTTCGCTCGCACCCGGCTTCTTGAACGGCACCATGCCGACGCCCGCCACCACTACTTTGCGCGTCATATGTTCTCCTTCGATTATCGTCGTCTCGCGGTTCGACAGAACCGGCATCGGTCCATCATAGGCAGCGGGCCGCGCGCGCTACACCCCTCGTTTCAAGGGGGCGCGCCGCCGCGCCGAAAGCGGGGTCATGCGCGCATGCGATACCAGAGTACGCCGTCGTCGTCCGCCTGCGAAGTCGCTTCGCCGTTGGCCAGCAAGTAGTTGAGATACGCCAGCGCCTCGCCGGTCGCGAGCGTGTAGCGGCTAAAGCGCGCCTCCTCCACCGCGCCGGCGAAGAGCGTGCCGAAGACGTCCACCGCGCGTCGCGGTTCGGCGAGCCGGTCACGCAGTTTCCCAAGCCCGCGTCGCGCGGCGGCGTCGAGCCGTTCTATGCGCTCGTGCAGCCCGTGAAATGGCTCATTGTGCGACGGCAGCACGAGGGCATTGGCCGGTACGGTCCGCGCGAACCGGCTGAGCGATGCCAGCCATTCGCCGAGCGGATTGGCGCTGGGCTCCACCGGATGCACCGACACGTTCGACGAGATGCGCGGCAACACGTGATCGCCCGAGATCAGCACATTCAGTTCGGGGCAATACAGGCAGGCGTGCTCCGGCGAGTGCCCGAGCCCGACGGTGACACGCCAGCGGCGCTTGCCGATATCGAGCGTCTGCCGGTCTTCCATCCGGCGAAAGCTGTCGGGCAGCGGAAACACCATGCCCGCCGCGATGCCGAAGCGCGAGCGATATTGCTCGATCGTATCGCGACGCCATCCCGCGCGGCGATAGAAGCGAATCGCGTCTTGCGGCGCCTCGCGGCCCTGCTCTGCCACGAAGGCGCGGCACGTCAGGTACTCCGCCCGCGTCATCCATAGCTCGCAGTCGAAGCGGCGCGCGAGCCAGCCGGCCATGCCCGCGTGGTCGGCGTGATGGTGCGTCGCGAACACGCGCGTGATGCGGCGCGAGCCGAGCGGACCGGCGAGCAGCGCGCCCCACCGCGACGGGGCATCCGGCATGAATAGGCCGGTGTCGACAATCGCCCAGCCGTCGCCGTCTTCCAGCGCCCAGACGTTCACATGATCGAGCGACGCCGGCAACGGCAGGCGCATCCACAGCACGCCGGGGGCGACTTCGATTGCTTCGCCGGATGCGGGAACCGCGTCGAACGGGTAATGCAGCCCGCCGCTTGCCGCGAGGCGGATAGTCGATTCGTCGCTGTTCATGCGAGTCTCCGATGGTCGGCGGTCTCTCGCGGACCGCTCGCTTCGCACAATGAAGCCGGCGCGTCAGGTGAACGCGGCGACGCCCGTGAGCGCGCGCGAGATGACAAGCTGCTGAATTTCCGTGGTGCCGTCCGGGATCGGAATGACGATGGCTTCGCGCAGGAGACGCTCGACGTTGAACTCCTTCGTGATGCCGTTGCCGCCGTGAAGCTGCACGGCGTCGCGGCAGACGCGCACGGCCGACTCCGTGGCGAACGCCTTCGCCATGGACGCCTGCATGTCGCAGCGCACCCCCGCGTCGATCAGGCCGAACACGCGCTGGCACATGAGGCGGGACGCATCGAGGAGCATTGCCATGTTCGCGATCTTCGCCGCGATCAACTGATGCGACGCGAGCACCTTGCCGAACTGCTTGCGCTCCTTCGCATACGCGATGGACTCTTCCAGCGACGCGCGCATGATGCCGACCGACAGCGTGCCGACATGCGCCCGCGCGGTCTCGAACACCTTCATCGTGTTGCGCAGCCCTTCGCCTTCTTCGCCGATGAGATTGGTCGCCGGCACGCGCGCATCGGTGATGAAAATCTGCGCGGTCGATTGCGAACTCAACGCGATCTTCTCGATGTTGCGCGCTTCATAGCCGTGTTCCGCGCGGTCGATAAGGATATGCGAGAGGCCCGTTTCCGTGCGCACCGTGCAGATGAGCACGTCGGAATACACGCCGTTCGTGATCCACGTCTTCTCGCCATTGACGATGTAGTGGTCGCCGTCACGCACGGCGCGCGTCTTGATTTCCGCGACATTCGAACCGACATCCGGCTCGCTGATGCCGATGGAACCGAAAATCTTGCCCGCCAACACGCCGGGCATGTAGCGGTCGCGCACTTCGGGACGCGCGTTGACCAGCATCGAGGCGAGGCCCATGTTGAGCATCACCGCGAGCGCGACATCGCACGAGCACGCCACGAGTTCTTCGAACAGCATGCCCTGCATGGCCATCGACCAGCCCATGCCGCCGTATTCCACCGGCACGGTGCAGCCCGGCAGGCCGAATTCGGCGATGCGCTGCGTCAGCTCGCGCATCTTCTCCTTGGGGATGAAGCGGTCGCGGTATTCGCGCGCGACGGGTTTGACTTCGGTTTGCAGAAACTTGCGGAAGCTCTCGACCGCGAGGTTCTGGTCTTCTGTAGGCAGTTGATAAGGCATCGTTTATCTCTGGATAGCGGGTGTCATGCGCGAGTTCATGCGCGGCCGAAAATGCCGATGTGGTCGATGCTTTCCTCGACGCCCCACAGGCCGCCGCCGTTGCCCTGAATCGCGAAGCGCGCGCCTTCCACTTGGCGCGGGCCGCACTCGCCGCGCAACTGTTCGACGAGTTCGAAAATCTGCCCAAGCCCCGTCGCGCCGATGGGATGCCCCTTCGACTCCAGACCACCCGATGGATTGATCGGCAGCCGCCCGCCGATGCTCGTCTCGCCGCGCTCGGCCATTGCGCCGCTGTCGCCCGAGCGGCACAGGCCCAGGTTCTCGCACAGCGCGATTTCACCGATGGCCGACGCGTCGTGCAGTTCGGCCACGTGGATGTCTTCCGGTCCGATGCCCGCTTCGTCATAGGCCAGCTTCGCGGCATGCACGGTGATGTGATTGGCGAGATCGTCGCCGGCGCGTGGCGAGGCCGAGCGCACGACCGTTGCGAGCACGCGCACCGCGCGCTTGCGATCGAAGCCGTAGCGTGCCAGCGCCGACTCCGTGCACAGAATGGCAGCCGCCGCGCCGTCGGAAATCGGCGAGCACATCGGCAAGGTCAGCGGATAGGTGATCGGCGGCGCGGCGAGAATCTCGTCGATGCTCATCGGCTTGCGGTACTGCGACCGCTCGTTGTGCACCGAATGATTGTGATTCTTCGACGACACCGCCGCGAACTGACGCTGCGTGATGCCGAGCCGCGACATGAGTTGCCGGCCGATGCCCGCGTACACGTCCATGAACACGCTGTACGGCTTGTCCGACGTGGTGCCCGGCGGCGGCGAAATGTTCTTGCCGAGATCGACGATCTGCGCCGCGTTGGCCTCGGCGGTTTCGACGTCCCACGCGGAATCGAACACGGAGAACATGCGCGCCTTGTCCGACGAGTACATCTTTTCCGCACCCACGGCGAGCACGACATCCGCCATGCCGGCGCGAAGCTGCGTCACCGCGAGATGGAACGCGCTGCTCGCCGACGCGCACGCGCTCTCGACGTTATGAATCGGGATGCCGCCGAAGCCCGCCGGAATCAGCGCGACCTGGCCGCGAATCATGTGCTGGCCCTGCATGTGGCCCTGCGTGGTATTGCCGAAGTACGCCGCCTGCACCCACTTCCGATCGCAGCCGGAATCCTTCAGCGCATCTTCGACGGCCCACGCCGTCAGTTGCTTGACCGACTTGTCGAGGTGGCGGCCGAACGGCGTCATGCCGACACCGACGATATAGACTTTTTCCATGTGGATACCTTGAAGTTCGAGTGAGTGTCAGCAGCCCTTGAAGACCGGCTCGCGCTTTTCGGCGAAGGCGCGCAGCCCTTCCTTCACATCGTAGGACCGCTGATGATCGCGAAGCTCCAGCAGTTCGTGACGCAGCGCGTCGGCGGCGGATTTGTCAGGCGCTTCGTTCGCCACGCGCTTCATGCGCGCGAGCACGAGCGGGCTCTTCTTGGCGAGCTTGTCGGCGAGCGCCTGCGCGCGCGCGGCGAGTTCCGACGGCGCGAGCACTTCGTTCACGAGTCCGTGCGCCTTGAGTTCGGCGGCGCTCATCGCATCGCCCGTGAAGAGCAGATAACGCGCGACGTTCACAGGCACCTTGCGCGGCAGAATGGCCGCGCCGCCCGCGCCCGGAAACACGCCGAAGTTCGAATGCGCGTCGCCCAGCTTGGCCGTCTCCGATGCAAGCACGATGTCGCACGCCAGCACGATTTCGAGGCCGCCCGCCAGCGCGAGCCCGTTCACGGCGGCGATGACCGGCTTCGGAAACGCGCGCAGCGTGTCGAAGAACTCGACGATGATTTCGAGGAAATCGCGCACGCCTTCTGCGGGCGGAGCGGCGGCTTCGATCAGATCGGCGCCTGCGCAGAACGCGCGGCCGTTACCCGTCAGCACGACGACGCGTACGGACTCGTCATCGCGCCATGCCTTCAGTTGCTCGGTCAACCCGGTGACCATCTCGCGATTCAGGCTGTTCATCGCGGCCGGACGGTCCATCGTCAGCCAGCCTACGGAGCCCACGAGCGCATGTGAAAAACTCATCTCTCCTCCACAGTATTAGTAATTGCCTTCGTTGACGTTCGCGTTCGGGTAAGTTAGTTTCCGGTCATCCGATTGACACCCCTCGTTCAGGGGGGGCTATCGCAGGCGGTCGAGCGACCGCCGAAGAGAGCATCCCCAGCGCGGCTTCGCGGCCGCCGCACGACCGCATCGACTAGGTGACGACTTGCCCACGCCTTTCACCAAACACCTGGTTTCCACCAAGTTTTCGCCGCCGCGCATCGGCGCACGGCATGTCCCTCGCACGAACCTGCTTGCGCAACTGGATCGCGTGCATCAGGCGAGACTCGCGCTCGTGTCCGGCAGCGCCGGCTACGGCAAGACCGTGCTGCTCGCGCAATGGCGGCAGAACTGCCTGAAGTCCGGAGCGGAAGTCGCATGGCTTTCGCTCACTGCCGACGACGGCGGCTACGCGGATTTCTGCACCGAACTTTTCGCGGCGATGCAGCGCCTCTGCATCTCCGTCGAAACCGGCATGCCGCCCGACGACACGAGCGCGAGCGCAATGGACGCGGCGATCGCGGCCATCGTCGAAGGCGCGGTCGATTTGCCGAAGGACGTGTATCTGATCATCGACGACTATCACCACGTCGAAGCGCCCGCCGCGCACAAGTTCGTGCAGAAGCTGCTGGACCACGGGCCGGGCAATCTGCACCTCGTGATTTCGTCGCGCGTGACGCCGCCGTTGAGTCTCAGCCGCTTGCGGATGATGGGCCAGACCGTCGAAGTGGACAGCGCGGAGTTGCCGTTCGATCTGCCGGAAACACGGCATTTTCTCGATGAAAACCTTGGGCCCGGCAAGATCAATGCGGACGAACTCGGCCTGATTCACGAGCTGACGAGCGGCTGGCCGTCGTGCCTGCAACTCATCGTCACGATGCTGCGCAACCGGCCGGAAGCGCGGAGCATGCTGCAGGATCTCGTGTGGCGCTCCAATGATCTGCAGACCTATCTAAGCGAAGAGATCATCGCGCATCTGCCGGCGGAACTGACGGCGTTCGCCGAAAGCATGTGCGTGTTCCGGCGCTTCAACGCGTCGCTCGCGCAGAGCGTGACGGGTCAGGCGAACGCGGCGGACCTCTTGAAGAAGATGGAGGACGACAACCTGCTCACCATCCGGATCGATTCGGACGACAGAATGATCTGGTATCGCCTGCATCGGCTCTTCGGCGAGTTTCTTTCGACGCGTCTGGAGCGGCGCGGCCGCGACGCCGTGAACGACCTGCACAGGCGCGGCGCGCGCTGGTTCGCGGAGAACGGCCTGCTCGCCGAGGCCATGCGCCACGCGAGTCTCGGCAACGACATCGAGTACGCCACCGGCATGATCGAGCGCGCCGCGCCCGCGACGTGGAATCTCGACTATCTGAGCCCGACGCTGCATCTGCTGGATCGCGTGCCGGAAGAAGTGCTGTTCCGTCATCCGCGCCTGTTGTTTCTCGCCTGCCTGACCGTTTCGCTGACGTCGCGTCCCGCGAAAGCCAAGGCGTGGCTCGCGCAATTGCGCAGCGGCGCGCACACGGTTCCGCCGGAAATCGAGCGCAGTCTGCCGCTCGTCGAGGCGGCCATCGCGTTCCAGAACGACGACGCCGCGCGCATGATCGAACTGCTCGAACCGGTGCGCGACGCGGCCGTCGAGAACCCGTTCCTGCGCTACATGCTGATTGCGGAACTGGGCGTCGCGTACCGGTCGGTGGGCCGCTATGCGGAAGCCAAGCGTCTCTTCGACACGCACCATGTCCCGCACGCGGATCGCAACAACGACATGGCGCTCGTCGTCGAAGCGACCCTGGTGTCGAATCTCATGTCTGAAGGCCGCATGCGCGATGCCGAGCGTCTCGGCTCGGCGTTGCTCGCGCGATCGGTGAAGGCGGCGGGCCACCATTCGATCAGCGCGAACGTGTGCGCCGGCCTGCTGGCGGAGGTCCACTACGAGCTCGATCGCATCGACGACGCCCGCGAGACGATCGCGAACCGGCGCGGCCTGCTGCATTCGTCGGGACCGGATGTCACGATCTGGGCATCGCTGTGCCGCGCGAGGCTCGATCTGTTGCAGGAAGGCGCGGATGCCGCGCTCGCGTTCATCCGGCAGCAGACATCGCATCTGCAAAGCCTCGGGCAGCGGCGCGCCGTCAGCTATATGCTCGCCGAACAGGTCAAGGTGCTGCTCGTCAAAGGCGATCGCGCGGGCGCGAGCGAGAGCTCCGCATTGCTGGGCGAACTGGCGCGCGCCAAACGGAATACCGACGACGCTGCGCTTCCCGATGAAATCGCGGCGAACGCGGCGCTCACGCGCGCGCGCGTGTTGCGCAACGACGATCCGGCCGAAGCGTTGCGGGCGCTCGATCTCGTCCGGGCGCATGCCGTCGGCTTCAACCGTAGCCGCTTGCTTGCGCTCGTCGATCTGTTGTCGGGCGCGGTGCTCGCGGACATGAAGCGGACCGACGACGCCAGCGCATGCCTGCTGCGCGCGGTGCAGGCGGGACGCGAGCTCGGCCTCGTGCGGACGTTCGTCGATGAAGCGCATATCGTCGGCAAACAGCTCGGCGCTCTTTTGCGCGAGAAGCGGCTCGACGCGTTGAGCCTGCGCTATCTGGAAGAGCTGGTCGCGAAGTTCGCCGATAGCGCCAGCGCGGACGACGCCGCGTCGATGCTGCGGCGCGCGAACACGTCGAAGACGGCCGCGGTGCTCACGCAACGCGAGGTCGAAATTCTCGGGCTCGTCGCGCAGGCCATGTCGAACAAGCGCATCGCGCTTACGCTGAACGTCACGCTCGAAACCGTGAAATGGAACCTGCGCAATATATTCGCCAAACTGGGCGTATCGAGCCGTTACGACGCAATGGTCTGGGCGCGTAAGCAGGAGCTGATTCAGTAGGCTTCGCTTGCGACTTGTCGTTCGAGACACCTTGTGTCCCGGTCGTTCCTATAATGAGGCGATAACGCCTCAAGGAACCGCTCCATGACCTCCAGTCTCGACGAAGCCATTCTCCGCGTGCTGCCGACGGAACGGGACGCCGTCTCGTGGCTCTCGACGCCCGAAGTGCGCCGCCGGCTCGAAGAGCGCGGGCATCGCGTCGGATATACGAAAAAGGTGCAGCGCCATCTGAGCGCGCTGGAAGCCGAGTCGCGCGTCATCTCCACCATCAACGGCCGCGAGTTGCTGTGGCAGCGCAAGCCGTGGCTGCACGGCCTTCAGGAAGGCGTCGGGTTGATGAGCGCGTCGGAGGCCGTCGCGTTTCATATTCTTCAGCGCTTCGCCGGCAACAAGCTGCCGGCCGCCGTCACGCAAGACATCGATCCGCTGTTCAAGGCGGCAGAAGCGCGGCTGTCGCAGGAAAAAGCGGACAGCCGCATGTATCGCGCGTGGGCCGACAAGATCGATTCCGTGGATGGCGCGTTCACGCTGATTCGCCCGAAGCTGCGTCCGGAGATCTTCAACACGGTAGCGACCGCGACGTTCTTCGAGCGCGAATTGCTCGTGCAGTATCGCGCCGCGTACCGCAGCGAGAGCAAGGAAAAGAGCGATGCGCCGAAGACGAAGCGCCTCTGGCCGCTCGCGCTCGTCGAATCGGCGGGCGTCATGTACATGGTGGCGCAAGACCCGCGCCGCGCGCCGCCGGCCGGCGAAGGCGAGCCGGAATCGGCGCGTGCGCTGTATCGGCTGGACCGCATCCGGTCGGTCACGGAGTCGGGCGAATCGTTCAGCTATCCGGCGGATTTCCGGCTGCGCAAATACATCGAGACGCAGCAGGCGTTCGACTTTTTGCCCGAACCGGCCGTGAAGCTGGAGCTTGCGTTCGAAGGCAGCGCGGGCAATCAGTTGCGCGAATCGCCGATGTCGAAGGATCAGCAAATCGACACCCTGCCCGACGGCCGCATGAAAGTGACCGGCACCGTCACGCCGAGCCTCAAGCTGCGCTGGTGGCTGCGGGCGCTCGGCGCGGGCGTCGAGATTCTTGCGCCGCAGGCGTTGCGCGACGAGTTCGCGCAGGACTATCTGAAGCTCGCAAACCGCTATCGGCATGCAACGGCACGCGCGCACGCAGGAGAAGCGGCATGAGCGACGAAGCGCTCATCCAGCAAGCGGCTGCGTGGATCGCCGACGCCGATGGCCTCCTGATTACCGCAGGCGCGGGCATGGGCGTCGATTCGGGCCTGCCCGACTTTCGCGGCCCGGAAGGCTTCTGGCGCGCGTATCCGGCGTTGCGGCATCACGGCTTTTCATTCGAAGAGATGGCGAATCCCGAGGGCTTCGTGCGGCACCCGCGTCTTGCGTGGGGCTTCTACGGGCATCGGCTGGCGCTGTATCGCGCGACGCAGCCGCACAAAGGTTTCGACGTGCTGCGGCGCTGGGGCGCGCGCATGCGTCACGGCGCGTTCGTCTTCACGAGCAACGTCGATGGTCAATTCCAGCGCGCCGGTTTCGCGGCCGAGCGCGTCGCGCAGTGCCACGGCGCGATTCACGCGATGCAGTGCATCGACGCCTGCACGAACGACATCTGGGCCGCCGACGCGTTCGAGCCGGTCGTCGACGAAAGCCGCTGCGAACTCCTCAACGCGTTGCCGCTTTGTCCGCATTGCGGCCGTCTCGCGCGTCCGAACATTCTGATGTTCGGTGACTGGAACTGGATCGACACGCAATCGGCGCAAGAGGAACGGCGACTTGCGGCTTGGCTTCGAAGCGTCGAACGGCTCGTCGTCGTGGAACTGGGCGCGGGCCGCGCGCTGCCGACGGTGCGGCGCTTCAGCGAACGGCACGGCCCGCGCGTCGTGCGCATCAATCCGCGCGAGCACGGCATCGCGCCGGGCGTCGGCGTGGGTATCGCGGGCGGCGCGAAGGACACGCTGCTGCGGCTCGATCGCGCGCTGAACGGCTGATCCCGCCTCGCCCTTCAGCCCATGTACCGCACGTTGACCTGCGGCCCGAACACTTCGCGCACCATGCCGACGAGATGATCGTGGTGGCTCAGGAAGATCACCTGCGTGCGCCTGGCGATCTGCGCGAGCACGCGCAGGCCGGCGCGCGCGCGGCCATCGTCGAAATTGATGAACAGATCGTCCGCGACGAACGGCAGCGCCGATGCCTTCTCCCCGTGTTCCTCCAGCGCCGCGAGCCGCAGCGCGAGAAAAAGCTGATCGCGCGTGCCCTCGCTCATTCCGCCGATCTCGACATGCGCGCCGTTCGTCGCGCGCACGGCGGCGAGCGCCATCGGCTGGCGGTCGTAATCGACGACGAGCCGCGAGAACGCCCCGAGCGTCAATTCCGCGAAGATGGCGCTCGCACGCGAGAGCATCGGGCCCTGGCGGCGCTCGCGGTAACGGTCGATGGCCCACTTCAGCAGCGTCGATGCCGTCTCCACCTTGATGAAGCGCTCGGCGGCGTCGGCCATGGCGGCGAGCGCTTCCTGACGCTTCGCCTCGGCGCGCGCCGCGTTGGCTTCGCCTGAGATCGCCTTCAATTCGCGTTCTGCGGCGTCGAGTTCGGCGGCCAGCGCCGTCGAGACTTTCACCGATTCGTTGAGCGCGCTGCTCGTCAGCGACAGTTGCGCCTGCACGTCCGCGATGTCCGCGCCGTCCACTTCCGCCATCAGCGCGTCGAGCGCGAGTCCGTCGCCGCCTTTGATGAGCGCGTCGCGCGCCTCGTTCACGGCGGCGGTCAAGTCGCGCTTTCGTTGCGACTCGGCGATGCGCGCGGCCAGTAGCTCCGGCGTATCCACGCCCGCGAGTTCGTAGAGCGGGCGCAAAGTCGCGCGCGCTTCGTCGAGCGCAGCCTTCGCGGCGCTCGCTTGCTCGTTGGCGGTCGCCAATTCCTTGCGGATGCGCTCCGCTTCGCCGCGCGCCGCGCACGCGCTCTCCAGCCGCGACGACAGTTCCGCCGAGATGCCGCTTGCTTCGAGCGCGGCAAGCTCACGGTCGATGTGCGTGGCGAGCCGCGCCGCGTCCGCTTGGAACGCGGCAAGCGACGCGCGCATCGGTTCGATCTGTTGCGAGCGGATGGCATCGACTTGTGCGAGTTGATCGCCGATCTTCTTCACGATGCCGATGGCCGTTTCCGCCGCCGCCTGCGACTCCGCCGCGATTGCGAGGCCCGCGCGCCCGACCGCCGCCGACCAGTCGCGCTGCCACTGCTCGAACGCCTCGCGCGCGGTCTTCGCGGCGCGTTGACGCGCGATGCTTTCGGCGCGGGCCGCGTCCAGTTGTTCGCTCTTGTTACGCCGCGTCACGACAGCTTCGTCGATGGCGCTGATATGGCGCTCGGCGATGTCGCATAGCGCGTCGAGGTCGGCGGATGCATCGGCAGCCACGCCCGCTTGCGCGAGTTGCCGCGCGAGTTCGGCCCGGCGCGCTTGTGCATCGGCGGATTCGCGTGCGAGTTCTTCGGTGCAGCGGTCGAGCGTCTGCGATGCGGCAAGCGCCTGATCGCGGCGCGCGAGCCAGGACGGCGCGTCGTCGAGCGCCATCTCCGCGATCTGCGATTGAGCGGCCAGCGCGGCCCACGCGGCGTCGAATTCAGCGAGCGCCGTCGCGGCATCGCGCGCGGCCTGCTCGCGACGCGCGACGGTTTCCTGTTCCGCCGCCACGCGCCGCTTCAGCGCGACGAGTTGCGTTGCCTGCCCGACGGAGCCGAGTTGACGATCCGCGAGCCCGTCGGCGGCGTGCATCGCGGTTTCGAAGCGCGGCGCGGCTGCGGCGAGCGGCGTCTCGCCCGCGCGAATGGCGTGCCACGCGGCGTTGCGCGCGTCGCGGGCCTCGCGGACATCGGCGGCCGTCACGACATCGTGTGTCTGCACGAAATCGCCCAGTTCGGTTTGCGTCGTGTGCAGCGCGTCTTGCGCTTCCTTCAGCCGATCGCCGGCCATCGCGAGCCGCGAGGCCAGCGCCTGCCGTTCGTCGCGGAGCACAGCGATGCGCTCGGCGGCGGGCAGCGTCATCGCGCGCAATTCGGGCAGCGGCAGCGTCCACTTGCCGAGCGATGCGAGCGCCGCCTGCAAGGCGTGGTCGGCTTCGCGGCGGGCGTCGTCGAGGCGGCGCTGCGTCGTCGCGGTATCGCGAGACTTCTGTGCGGCCCGCAGCGCCATGCGCAAGCCGGGCGCGACGTCGCAATCGGACAGCGCGGCGAGCCGCGTCTGCAACGCCGCGATGTGCTCCGCGCTCTCTTGCGCCGCGCGCTCGGCGTTGCTGGCCGCGAGTTCCAGTTCGCCGCGATCGAGCATCAGGCTCGACACGGTCTGAAGCACGAGCGGTCCGGGCAGCGACTGCCGCGCGCTCGCTTCATCTTGCGGCCAGCCGAGTTGCACGCAGTCCTGCCCGATCTGCCGCGTGCGCAGGGCGACTTCCTGTTCGAGCCGCGCGATTTCGTTTGCATGATTCGCGCATTGATGCCGCGTCCCTTCGAGCGCGCGAATATCCGCTTCGACCGCGAGCAGCGCCTGATCGATGCGAATCTCGCTCAAGTCCTTCTGCAACTGATCGACGTCGCGAACGTGCAGATCGAGCGCAGTCTGCGCCGACGCCAGCCGCGTGAGCGCGTTTTGCAGCGTCGCTTCGGCGTTGGCGGGCAGATCGGCGGTATCGCCGAGTGCGTCGAGTTCGGCCGACTTCGCGCGCCAGACGTTGAGATACGGCGCGGCGCGGCGGATGCGTTCGAGCTTCGCGCGCATGACTTCGAGCTCCGCGCGACGCGCTTCCTGCTCGCGGCTGCGCTCCTGCGCCTCCTCCACCGCGCCGTGCGCCCGGCGCCACTGCGCCGTCCGCACGCTCGCCGCCTTGAGTTCGGCGGTGGCTTCTTCGTAATGCTTCAGCGCGACGTAGTACGCGCGCTCGCCCGACTTGCGCTTGGCCCAAAGACTGTCGGCTTCGTCGGCGAGGCGCTGGCGCACTTCGCCCAGACTCGCGATGCCCGCCGCCGACTGAAACAGCACCTGGCCGACATCGCTCGATGCGTCGAGAATGCTCTGGCCGCCGCGAATCAGCGCGGTGTGATCGAGGCAGTACATCTGCTCGAAGAAGCTCTTGTCGGCGGTGCCGAGAAACGGCGCGAGCGCATCGGCGGCGAGCGGCTCGCCGTTCGGCGTCGTGAGCGGCGACTTGCGGCTCTTCGTGCGATGAAACCCGAGGGCCGCGCCGTCTTTCTCCAGCTTCGCGCCCAGCCGCAGATCGCTTTGCGGATGCAAAAACGCGAGCGACGAGCTATGCGGCATGCCGAAAAGCAGTTCGGAAATGGCCGTCTTGATGGTGGATTTGCCCGCCTCGTTCGGGCCGACGACGAAATGGAAATCGTGGTCCGCCCGCGGAAACTCGACGGCGTGATCCGTGAATTTGCCGAAGCGGATGAGATCGAGCTGACTGATGCGCATCCCGTTACTCCGCGTCCGCCAGTTGCGCGATGAGGCCGGAGCGCGCTTCGCTCACGAGCTTGGCAAGGTCGCCTTCGCGCACGTAGTCGAGTTCGGGCACGGACTTCTGCAAGTCGCTCGGCGCTTGCGTCGCGAGCGTGATGAGCCTGTCTTTCAGCATGCCGAGGAATTCGGGATCGGCTTCGGCTTCGATCAGAAGCGCGTGAAGATCGGCGAGCGCGTCGCCGCCATCGGCGAGATCCGCTGCGGTGCGTTCGCGCGTGATCGGCTGCGTCGCCACTTTCACCTTTTCGAGCCACAAGCGGTCATGGCTGATCGCCGCGATCTGCGCGAGCACTTCGGCGCGTAGCTGCTTCTCGTTGGCGAATAGTTCGCCGTGCGCCTTCGTCGCGCCGGTGATGCTCACACGCACCGCGTGCGGCACCGGGCGCTCGGCGGCATCCACCAGCGCTTCCAGCGCACGGCCGGCCGCGCGCGCGACTTCGTCGAGCGTGTCGAGGTCGGAAGCATCGACATTCACGGCTTCCCAGCGCAATACGTCGATAAAAAGCCGCTCGACGCTGACCTCTTCCGCCTCGGACACGCTGACCAGCACCGCGCCGCGCCGGCCCGTCTCGCGAATGGTGCGCCCCTGCAAGTTGCCCGGAAACACGATGGTCGATGCTTCCTGCCAGATCGCGAATTCGTGCACGTGGCCGAGCGCCCAGTAGTGATACTCGCGCGCGTGCAGTTCGGCGACCGTGCACGGCGCGTAGCTCGCGTGCATCGCCGCGCCTTCGAGCGCCGTGTGCAGCACGCCGATATTGAAATAGCCGTCGACAGGCGGCGGATACGCGGTCACGAGATTCGTCGTCACCGCCTTGTCCTTGAAGCTGTGGCCGTGCAGCGCGACCTTCAGCGCGTCGATGCAATATGTCTGCGGCTTCTTCGTCGAAAACGTGTGGACGTTGTCCGGCAACTGAAGCTGGCTCGTCATTTCGCTCTCGGCGTCGTGATTGCCGTAGAGCAGATACACGGGAATGCCCGCGCGGCGCAGCTTGCCCATCTCCTTGCAGAAGAAGATGCCGGTGTTGTGATCGCGCCAGGTGCCGTCGTACAGGTCGCCTGCGATGACCATGAAGTCCACTTGCTCGTCGATGGCGACCGACACGAGCTTCGAAAAGGCCTCGCGCGTGGCGTTGCGCAGCATGTCGGCGGGCGCGTCGGCGTAGGCGGAGAGCCCGTGCAGCGGGCTGTCGAGATGAATATCGGCCGCGTGAATGAAGCGCATGGCGCTGTCTCCTTTGAATGAGTGGTCGCGCCTCTCGCGTGTTCGAACGACGATGCTTGCAGACGTTCGGGACATTTCGCGTCTCGTTCGACGCGCTGCCTCGGCCCGCGCTCAAGAGACGCGAAATGTCCCGACACGCACGCAGAATTCGTCAACGTCAACACGCAGCGAGGTAACCCGATGACCAGTCCCTACACCGCTCATAACGTCGACGCCGCGATCGTGCATCTGGAGCGCGTCTTGTCGGCTGAAGGCGCGAATTCGCTATTCGGCCAGACTTACTGGCGCAAGCGCGTTCAGCAGGTCAGCGCGACACACGGCTTGCAGCGCGATCAGCGCATGCGGCTCGACCGTTTGATGAAACTGCTCGCCTCCGACGAATGCGAGGCGACATGCCAATGACGAACCGGCGAATCAACTGCGCTCGAGAGCCTGCGCCAGCGCGACGAACTCCGCCACCGGCACTTCTTCGGCGCGACGCGCGAGATCGAAGCCGAGCGCATCGAAATCGACCTTGTCGCGATACGCCGCGAGATTGTTGCGCAAGACCTTGCGACGCTGCGCGAACGCGGCTTTGACGACATCGCTCAACACGGTTTCGTTGACCGCCGGCAGTTCATGCGGCGCGAACGGAATCATGCGCACGATGGCGGAATTGACCTTCGGCGGCGGCTGGAACGATTCGGGCGGCACGTCGATCAGCTTGTCCATCACGTAGCGGTATTGCAGCATCACCGACAAACGCCCGTATTCCTTGCTCGCGGGCTCGGCGATCATGCGCTCGACCACTTCGTCCTGAAGCATGAAGTGCTGGTCGATGACCTTCGGCGCGAACGTCGTCAGATGGAACAGCAGCGGACTCGAAATGTTGTACGGCAGATTGCCGACGATACGCAGCGACGGCTTCTCGCCCGCGAGCGCGAGCGTGCCGAAATCGAATTCGAGCGCGTCCGCCGAATGCACGACGAGCCGCTCGCCGAAGCGCTTCTCCAGCCGCCCGATCAGGTCGCGGTCCAGTTCGACCGCGTGCAGCGGCGACTCGGGCGTCGCGAGGCGCTCGATCAACGGCTCGGTGAGCGCCGCGAGCCCCGGCCCGATTTCGACCATGCGCTCGCCGCGCTGCGGCGCGATGGCGTCGACGATGGAATCGATCACGCCCTGTTCGACGAGAAAATTCTGGCCGAAGCGTTTGCGCGCCAGATGGCCCTGGTGTCGTGTGGACATAGGTTTTCGTTGGATGCGCTCAGGCGCTGCGTTTGTGGCGCGCCATGGTCACGGCGGCGTCGATGGCGGCGATCATGCTGCCGGGGTCCGCGCGGCCCGTGCCCGCGAGGTCGAGCGCGGTGCCGTGATCGACCGAGGTGCGGATGATCGGCAGGCCGAGCGTCACGTTGATGCCTTCGCCGAACGTCGCGTATTTCAGCACCGGCAGGCCCTGATCGTGGAACATGGCGAGCACGCAGTCGGCGTCTTTCAGATAGCGCGGCTGGAACAGCGTGTCGGCGGGATACGGACCCGGCGCGTCGATGCCGAGCGCGCGAGCGCGTTCGAGCGCGGGCGCGATCACATCGATTTCCTCGCGGCCCAGATAGCCGTTTTCGCCCGCGTGCGGATTCAGGCCCGTCACGAGAATACGCGGCGCGGCGAGTCCGAAATGCGCGCGTAGATCGTGATCGATGATGCGCAACGTCTCCACGATGCCGTCGATGCTCAACGCAGCCGACACGTCCTTCAGCGGCAAATGCGTGGTCGCGAGCGCGACGCGCAACGGGCGCTCGCCGCTGCCCGCGAGCATCATCACGACGCGCGGCGTGTGCGTGCGCTCCGCGAGATATTCGGTGTGGCCGGTGAAGGGGACGCCGGCATCGTTGATCGTGCTCTTTTGCAGCGGCGCGGTGACGATGGCATCGAAACGGCCCGCCACCGCGCCGTCGATGGCGGCATCGAGCAGACCGAGCACGTAACGCCCGTTTGCCGCGTCCAGCTTGCCGGCTTCGGCGGGCGCCGCGAGCGCGTGATGTTCGATCTCGATCAGATCGCCGTTCGAAGGCCAGTTAGCGCCCGAACACGCTTCGAGCAACGCACGGTCGCCGAGCACGGTGAAGCGCACCGACGGCCAACGCTCTTGCGCCTGAGCGAGCGCCGCAGCCGTCAGCTCCGGACCGACGCCAGCCGGTTCGCCGGTCGTGATGGCGACGGTAAGCGGCCTGTCCGGATGCGCGGCGGTGCTCATGCGGCTTACTGCTGCGCCTCTTGCGCAGCGATGCCCTTGTACTGCACGTACGCCGTGTCGCGCAGTTCGCGCAGCCAGTCCGAGTACGCCTGCTCGGCCTTGCGCTGACCGATCGCCTGACGCGCGATATCGAGCTGTTGCGTGGCGGTGCCTTCCGCATCGCGGCGGCCGAGCACCTGAATCAGGTGATAGCCGTATTCGCTGCGCACGGGGTCGCTGACCGCGCCGTCCTGCAGGTTGTTCATGGCGCGTTCGAATTCGGGCACGGTTTCGCCGGGGCTGATCCAGCCGAGGTCGCCGCCTTGCGAGGCCGAGCCGTCCTGCGAGTACGTGCGCGCGAAGTTGGCGAAGTCGCCGCCGGCGGCCACTTGCTGCTTGATATCGAGCAGCTTCTGGCGCGCGCTCGCTTCCGACATGCCGTCCGACACGCGCAGCAGAATGTGGCGCACATGGGTTTGCACGAGCTTCGGCGCATCGGCCGCGGTGCCTTCGCTCGCGCGACGTTCCACCAGCTTCACGATCTCGAAGCCGCCGTCGGTGCGCAGGAGCGTCGGCACGACCTGGCCCGGACGCAGCCCCGACACCGCCGAGACGATGCCCGCCGGCAGCGTGCCCGGCGCGCGAAAGCCGAGGTCGCCGCCCTTGCTGGCGTCGGTGTCCTGGGAATTCTGCTTGGCGAGCTTCGCGAAGTCTTCACCGGCCTGCGCCTGTTTGAGCACGGCGTCGGCCTTCGCCTGCACGGTCGCGACCTCCGAATCCGGCGCGTTCGACGCGAGCTTGAACATGATGTGCTGCAGATGCAGGTCGCTCGCGTTGCGCGCGCCCGGCCCGCGCTGGCTAGCGATGTAGTTCGCCACTTCGCCGTCCGACACGGTGATCTTGCTGTCGACTTCCTTCTCGCGCAGCTTCGAGAGCGTGAGTTCGGTGCGCGCGTCGCGCATGAACGTCGCCCACGGCACGCCTTGCGCCTCGATGCGCGAGCGGTAGACATCGAGCGTCATCTGATTCTGCTGCGCGAGGCGTTGCAGCGTACGGTTGACGGTGGCGTCGTCGATCACGATGCCGTCCTCTTTCGCCTTCTGCAATTGGATGCGTTCGAGCACCATCTGATCGAGCACCTGGCGGCGCATCTGTTCGATGGGCGGCACAGGCGCGTTCTGCTGCTTGAGCCGCTGCACGATGAGGCTCGTGCGCTCTTCCAGCTCGCGTTGCGTGATGACGCCGTCGTTCACCACCGCGACGACGGAATCCGCCACCTGCACATTCGGGTTCGACAACGCCTGCGCACCGGCCGGCGAACTCACCATCAGCGCCGCTGTCAGCGCGCCCGCGGCAATCGCCGTCGATCGAAACAGTTTCATGTTTGCCACAGATACTCCATCAAATCCAGACTTGACCCATTCGTGCGCTGTGCGCTTCTTTGGCGTTGTGGTACGGCTTGTCACTCGTAGTCGCTGAAGCGGGCGAGCGGCGGAGCGGACGGCGGCGGCGGCTGATAGCCCTGAACGCTCGCTCGGAACGCGCTGACGAGACCGTTGTCGACCTTCGACAAGCCCTTGAACGTGATCTGCGCAAGCACGCGCGTACCCGACGAAGGCTGGCCGCTCGTGTTCACGCCGTTGGCGTAACGCTGCGCGCCGAAGCCGAGCGCCCAGCAGTCGGCATCGTACTGGAAGCCCGCGAGGCCGTCGACGAGCCGGTGGCCGGCAAGATCATAATTGACACGCGCGACGGCATAGAGACGGTTCGTCAGCGGCCATTCGCCGGACACCAGCAACTGGTTGATCGGCTCGTTGACGAGCGTGGTCTGGTTCGAGCGCGTGTACCGGTAGCCGACGTTGATGACCTTGCGGTCCGCCGGACTGAACGCGAAGCCGACGCTCGTGCGCACGAGCTGGTTATTGTCGACATTATATTGGAACGCGGTTTCCGAAGCGAAACCAGCGCCCAGCTTGATTGCCGCGCCGGCGATCAGGTCCGAGTGCTTGGCCTCGTTGATCGGCTGGTCCTGGCTGATCGTGACGCGCTGGCTCGTGAAATAGTACTGCTGCGCGATCACGAAGCGCGCGCGCTCGTCGCCCGTCGCCGGGTTGATGAAGCGCGTGGTCAGCCCGGCCGTCAGGCGGTTCGCGTCCGCAATGCGGTCGTTACCGACGAACGTGTTCGGCGTGTAGATTTCCGCGAGCCCGAAGTCGGCTTCGGCGGTATCGAAGATCGGCGCGAAATTCTGATTGCGATACGGCGTGTAGACGTAATAGAGCCGCGGTTCGAGCGTCTGAATGTAGTCCTGCCCGAAGAGCCGCACGGAACGGTCGAACACGAGCCCGGTATCGAGACTGACCGTGGGAATCGACTCGGTGAAATTCTTCGGCTGCCCGGCCGGCGTCAGCGGCTGGCCCGGGATGGGCCCCGTCGCGATGTGACTCAGGTCGTACGACGCGAAGTGCCACTGAACCTTCGGCGTGAAGAAGTAGCCCGGCGCGTTGATCCCGTAGCTCACGTACGGGTTCAAGTACATGCGCTGACCGTCGGTCGCGCCTTCCTGCGTGATCGTGAAGCGCGTGAAGTCCGCTTCCGCGCCGTAATCGAAGCCGCCGACGTTGTACTTGTTGTACTGCACGTTCAACTGCGGTTCGCGCGCGTACGGCGGAATCGACGGCTGCAGCGTCTGCCAGCGTTGCTCGCGGGCGAGCACGGACCACGGCCCGTTGTTGTACGTCAGCCCGGCTTCCTGCTGATACAGCAACTGCGTGCCGTTCAGGAACTGATTCGACGCGTTGCCTAGGTCTTCCGGATATTGATCGTCCGAAACCTTGTTGTAATTGACGTAGCCGCCAAAGCCGCCGCCGAAGTTCTGCTGATGCTGCCAGAAGATCGCATAACGGTTCGTGTGCGTTTCGCGGTCGTTCGGCAGATAGTCGACCGTGAGCGAGCCCGAGTACGTCGGCGAGAGGTAGCGGTAGTTCGCTTCGCCGAGCACGCCGCGCCGCGACATGATGCGCGGCGTGACGGTCAGATCGCGGTTCGGCGCGATGTTGAAATAGTACGGGATCGTGGCTTCGAAGCCCGTCGTCGAACTGAGCGAGAACGTCGGCGGCAGAAGGCCGCTGCGGCGGTCGCCCGTCAGCGGGAACGAGAGCCACGGGCTCGCGAACATGGGCACGCCCTGGAAGAACAGCACGCCGTTATGCGCGATGCCTTCTTCCGAGCCGGTATCGAAATCGAACGACGAGCCCTTGATGTACCACGCCGGATTCGTGTCGCACTGGCACGCGGTATAGGTGCCGTGATCGACGCGCGCCCGCTCGTTGTCGATCAGATCGATGCGCTCCGCACTGCCCGAACCGCCCGTCAGATTGAAGTGGTACTTCGGGTTCGTCATGAACCCTTCGTTCGAATCCACCTTCAGATGCGCTTCAGGGCCGACGAACGACACGCCGTTGTTGATGAGCCTGACGTGACCGAAAGCATCGGCCATGTCCGTGTCCTGATCGTAATGCAGCGCGTCGGCCTTGATGACCGTGACCGTGCGGCGCACTTCGGCGGAGCCTTTCGCCGCCATGTCCTCGTCGGACGTGCCGGTGGCCTTGTCGCCGAGCAGGAAGGTCGTGGGCTGCTGACCGCTTTTGAGCGGCCGTTCGAGCAACTGCGGCGCGAGACGCAGGCTGCCCGGACCGTCGATCGGCTGCGCGTCGGCGGCCGGACCGGCGAGCTGTGCATGCGCGAGAGCGGGCATCAGGCCGGGTACGGAAAGCAGCGCGGCGACGAGCCGCCGCCGGCGTGGCTGTGCGTCGCCTTGAATCTTCGATGCGGGAAACTGTCGTGGCGGCATGTATGGGTGGCGGTTCGATCCCGTTCGCGTCGGACGCGCTCGATGCCGCCAACTGAGCGGCCGCGGTTCGCCCGCGTCATTGCCGGAGTGAATTCGACGGTCCGTGGCTAGGCAGGGACGACACTCGATCGAACGATGACGCGGCACGGTCGTCGGCGCCTGGCGCCAGGCGCGAACAGATAGCTCAAGGATCGCTTAAAAAAGTCGTGGGGTATTATATGGCAAGATGTTTTGCCTCTCGAATTTATGACGCACATTCCCGCCGACACCCGCTTCGAGCAACTCCGTTCCTGGCTTCAGACTTTCGCCGAAACGTATCGGCTGAATCTGGACAGCCTCGCCCCCGCCTCCGCCGACGCCAGTTTTCGCCGCTATTTCCGTCTCGACTGCGATTCCGAGCACGGCAAGACGCTGATCGCCGTCGACGCTCCGCCGCCGGAAAAGTGTCGCGAGTTCGTTCAGGTCGCGGGCCTGCTGAAGGCGGCGAACGTGCATGTGCCCAAAATCCTGGAAACGGATTTCGAAGCGGGCTTCATGCTCGTCACCGATCTCGGCACGACCACGTATATGTCCGTGCTCGATGAAAAGAACGCGCGGCCCTTGATGCGCTCGGCCATCGACAGCCTGATCCGCTTTCAGCGGACCGCGCGCGAGGGCGTGCTGCCGCCGTTCGACGAAGCGTTCCTGCGCCGCGAGATGGAACTGATGCCCGAGTGGTTCATCGGCCGGCATCTGGGCCGCGAAGCGACGGCGGACGAACGCAAGACGCTCGACGACACGTTCACGCTGCTCGCAGAAAGCGCGCTCGCGCAGCCGCAGACGTTCATGCTGCGCGATTTCATGCCCCGCAATCTCATGGTGAGCGAGCCGAACCCCGGCGTGCTGGATTTTCAGGACGCGGTATACGGCCCGATCACGTACGACATGGCATCGCTCATGCGCGACGCGTTCATCAGTTGGGACGAGGAGTTTCAGCTCGATTGCATCGCGTATTACTGGGAGCGCGCGAAGAAGGCGGGACTGGACGTCGATCTGGACTTCGGCGAGTTCTATCGTCAACTGGAATGGATGGGCCTGCAGCGGCACATCAAGGTGCTCGGGCTGTTCGCGCGCATTCATTATCGGGACGGCAAGTCACACTATCTGGCGGATCTGCCGCGGTTCATCGGCTATGCGCGCAAGGTCGCGGAGCGTTATGCGCCGCTCTGGCCGTTCGCGCGCCTGCTCGATTCGCTCGAAGGCCGCGCGGTCGAAGTCGGCTACACGTTCTGATTCTCCATCCCGCATGACCCGACACCTGAAGACGGCGATGATCTTCGCCGCCGGCCGCGGCGAGCGCATGCGCCCGCTCACCGATACATGCCCGAAGCCGCTGCTCGAAGCGGGCGGCAAGCCGCTCATCGTCTGGCAGATCGAGCGGCTCGCGGCGGCGGGCGTCGTAACCATCGTCATCAATCACGCGTGGCTGGGCGCGCAGATCGAAGCGGCGCTCGGCGACGGATCGCGTTGGGGCGTCGAGTTGCGCTTTTCGCCCGAGGGCGAGGCGCTCGAAACGGCGGGCGGCATCGCGAAGGCGTTGCCGCTGATCGGCGAAGGCGTGTTCATCGCGGTGAGCGGCGACGTGTTCTGCGATTTCGACTACGCGACGCTGCGGGAACGCGCCGGCGAACTCACGCGCAGCGAACAGCCGGGACTGCATCTCGTGATGACGCCGAATCCGCCGTTTCACCCGAACGGCGATTTCGCGCTGATCGACGGCAAGCTCGCGCTCGATGGCTCGCCGCGCTACACGTTCGGCAACATCGGGCTCTACGACACGCGCATGTTCCGCGATCTCGCGCCCGGCACCCGCCGCGCGCTGACGCCCTACTATCGCGAAACCATCGCGCAGGGACGCGCGACCGGCGAACTGTACGAAGGCCGCTGGGAGAACGTCGGCACGCCGCAGCAGCTCCAGTCGCTGGACAAGGAACTTCGCGCGCGCTGAGCGCCCCGGAATGGGACGCATCCGATGGTAAAATGCGCGGTTCTTCCGTCTTTTCCCTCCAGCCGCACGCCGCTGCCGACACGTCACCATGTCCGATACTCGCCCCGATACCCTCTTTGCGCTCACCGCGCTTTCGCCGCTCGACGGCCGCTACGCCGCCAAAACCGAAGCACTGCGCGACTGGCTTTCCGAAGCGGCTTTCATGCGTCATCGCGTGACGGTCGAGATTCACTGGCTGATCGCGCTCTCGCGTGCGGGTTTCGCCGAAGTGCCGCGCTTTTCCGAAGCCGCCGAGCAGTTTCTGCTGGGCCTCGTCAGCCGCTTCACCGCGCACGACGCGGCGCGCATCAAGGATATCGAACGCGTCACGAATCATGACGTGAAGGCGGTCGAATACTGGCTCAAGGAATCGGTCAAGGGCCAGCCGGAACTGGAGCGCGCGAGCGAGTTCATCCATTTCGCTTGCACGTCGGAAGACATCAACAACACGTCGCATGGGCTCATGCTCGCGGGCGCTCGCGAACACGTGATCCTGCCCGCGCTGCGTTCGGTGCATGAGCGCCTCGTCAAGCTCGCGCACACGCACGCCGAACAGCCGATGCTTTCGCGCACGCACGGCCAGCCCGCCAGCCCGACGACGCTCGGCAAGGAAATCGCGAACGTCGCGGCGCGCCTGTCGCGTGCGATCGAGCGTATCGCACACGTGCCGCTGCTCGGCAAGATGAACGGCGCGGTCGGCAACTACAACGCGCATCTGTCGGCGTATCCGGAGTTCGACTGGGAAGCGTTCTCGAAAGATGTCGTCGAGAACCGGCTGAAGCTCACGTTCAATCCGTACACGATCCAGATCGAACCGCACGATTACATGGCCGAACTGTTCGACGCCGTCGCGCGCGCGAACACGATCCTGCTGGACCTCGACCGCGATGTCTGGGGCTACATCTCGCTCGGCTACTTCAAGCAGCGCACGAAGGCGGGCGAAATCGGTTCGTCGACGATGCCGCACAAGGTCAATCCGATCGACTTCGAGAACTCGGAAGGCAATCTCGGTCTCGCGAACGCGACGCTGCGCCACCTCGCCGACAAGCTGCCGATTTCGCGCTGGCAGCGCGATCTCACCGATTCGACCGTGCTGCGCAACATCGGCGTCGCGTTCGGCTATTCGCTGCTCGCGTATGACGCGCTGATCCGCGGGCTCGACAAGCTGGAAGTGAACGCCGCGCGGCTGAACGAAGACCTCGACAACTGCTGGGAAGTGCTCGCGGAGCCGGTGCAGACCGTGATGCGCCGTTACGGCATCGAAAATCCTTACGAGCAACTGAAGGAACTGACGCGCGGCAAAGGCATCACGCGCGAGGCGCTGCAAGCGTTCATCGGCGGTCTCGCGATTCCGGCCGACGCGAAGCAACTGCTGCTCGACATGACGCCTGCGTCGTACATCGGCAAGGCAGCGGAGCTGGCGAAGCGCATCGCTTAACGCTGGCCGCCGCGAAGCAAAAGAAAGCCCCGCGCTCTCGCGAGCGCGGGGCTTATTCTTTGCAGCACGTTCAGCGCGTCTTGAGCTTCTCGATCACGTCATCGACGATCTGCTCAGGCGTCTTCTCGATGCTCTCGATGATCGCCTCGTCCTCGCCCGGTTCTTCCAGCGTGTTGAGCTGGCTCTCCAGCAGCGACGGATCGAAGAAGTGCCCGGTGCGCGTTTGCAGGCGCTCCTGCAGCGTCTCGAAGGTGCCGTGCAGATAGACGAAGCACACGTCCTTGTCGCCGTCGCGCAGGATGTCGCGGTACGAGCGCTTGAGCGACGAACACGTGAACACCGCCGTCTCGCCGGCGCGCTGCTTCTCTTCGATCGCCGCGCGTATGGTCTTGAGCCACGGCCAACGGTCCTCGTCGGTCAGAGGAATGCCGTGGTGCATCTTTTCCTTGTTGGCGGCGCTGTGAAAGGCGTCGCCGTCCGTGAACGGACAGTGCAGGCGCTCTGCCAGCAATTCGCCGATTCGGGTCTTGCCGGCGCCCGACACGCCCATCGCGATGAGAATCATCTAAAGCTCCTTACACGACCGCCGCGAGTGCGAGGGTCAAACCGAGTCCCATCAGGGAGATGATGGTTTCCAGCAACGACCAGGTCTTGAACGTCTGTCCGACCGTCATCCCGAAATATTCTTTGATCAGCCAGAAGCCGCCATCGTTCACATGCGAGAAGATGAGCGAGCCCGAGCCCGTGGCCAGCACCAGCAATTCGGGCGTGACGTGCCCGCCCGCTGCCGCCGCGACCGGTGCGACGATGCCGCACGCGGTCGTCATGGCAACTGTAGCCGAACCCGTCGCGAGGCGAATGAGCGCAGCGACGAACCAGCCGAGCAACAGCGGCGACAGGTTCGCCGACGACGCCGTCGAGACGATCTGCTGCGAGATACCGCTATCGCGCAGAACCTGACCGAAACCGCCGCCCGCCCCCACGATCAGCGTAATGCCCGCGATAGGAGCAAGACACTCGCCGCAGAACTTCTGAATCTGCTCGCGATTGAAGCCCTGTTTCGCGCCGAAAGTCCAGAAGCTGACCAGCACGGCGATCAAGAGCGCCATATCCGACTGGCCGATGAAGCGCAGCAGATTGTTCGGCAAGGTCTTCGGCGCGAAGATCAGATCGGCCCAGCTTCCGACCAGCATCAGAATGACCGGCAGCAAGATGGTGAACAGCGTGATGCCGAAGCTCGGCAGGTCACGCTTCTTATCGGTGTCGCCATGCTTTTGCGTGAACTGATCGGCGAGCGCGTTGGCATCCGGCAGCTTGACGTACTTGTGGATCAAGAGCGCGAAAAGCGGACCTGCGACGATCGCCGTCGGCACGCCGACGATCAGACCGTAAGCGATGGTCTTGCCGATATCCGCGTGGTACGCCTGCACGGCGAGCAGCGCGGCCGGGTGCGGCGGAATCAGACCGTGCACGACGGAAAGACCTGCGACCATCGGCAGGCCGATCAGCAGCAGCGACTTGCCGGTTCGTCTCGCGACGTTGAACGCGATGGGAATAAGCAGCACGAAACCGACTTCGAAGAAGACCGGCAAGCCGACGATGATCGCAACGACCATCATCGCCCAGTGAATGTTCTTCTCGCCGAAGAGATTAATGAGCGTATTCGCGATGCGCTCGGCGCCGCCGGATTCGGCCATCATCTTGCCGAGCATGGTCCCGAGACCGACCACGACCGCGATATGGCCGAGCGTGTTGCCGTTGCCGGTTTCGAACGACTTGACGATTTTGTCCATCGGCATGCCGACCGCGAGGGCCAGCAACACCGACACGATCATGAGCACCAGAAATGGGTAAACCTTGAAGCGGGCGATCATCAGGATCAGAACCGCGATCGCGATCACCGCGTAGAGCAGCAACATGCTCCCGTGGACGGCTGGCATAACGCCTCCTTGAGTTTGTTGAGATTATTTGCGCTGCCCGTGCGTTTGCCGTCGCTGCCCTGCTGCGTCGGGCAATGTCCGGCAAGCGCACGCACGGCGCGGACGAACCGAATTCTACTGGTAAGCGGGAAATGCGTCGGTAAACGGCAGCCGACGCAATGTTCACGCCAAAAAGCAAAAAACCGATACTCGCGGGAGTATCGGTTTTTTGGGATTGCTTCTGCGACTATGCAGCCGGTTTGGCTGCTGCGCGCGGATCGCCGCACCTGAAAGTCATTTCGCGCGGATTGCCGCCGCCGGGAACGCTATCGACGGCTTGCGCCACGACGACCTGTTGTTCCTTGCAAATCTTCGCAGCGGCTGCCGTGCACGCGTTCTGCGATTCGAAAAGACCCGAGCACGTCACTCGATAGGCGTTCGGTTCTCCGGCAATGTTGACTCTGCGAGCCGTGTAGGTCATGCCCGTATCCGTCGAACAGGCGGAGAGCACGCCGGCGCATACGAGAGCGGTGATAAGAAGTTTGGACATCTTGGTTTCGTCAGTTAATGCGACTGGCTGGATAGCGACGGTGAGTGATCGGGTGATCGGGCGATCGCGCATGGCGATCGCCCGCTCTGCCCGAGTTCCCCCGGGCCGCTGCTTACCAGCGATACGACGCGTTCGCGCTGTACACGGTGCCGTTGCGGCTCGTACCTGCACCCGCCTTCAGCACGAGGTTTTGCGTGACGCGCAGGTTCAGCGCGACGGCCGCAGCCGCATAGCCTTGGAACGACGCACCGCCCACACCGACGGACATGGTCTTGTCCTGATCGATGTTCGGAACCATCGCCAGCGCCGTGGCCGCCGCGATGCCCGAGTAGGCGCTGCGGCCGATGCTGTTCACCTGGCTCTGCATGCCGCTGACAGCGCTATCGGTGTAGCTGTTGGCCTGCGACACCGCGTTGTCCAGCTGTTTGACGTTGACCATGTCGGTGTCTTGCGTACCCGCAGCCACGTTCGTGATCTGGCGTTCGTTTCCAGCCGAACCCACCGACACCGTCTGCGCACGATCCGCCACGGAACTCGCACCCAAAGCAACGGAGTTGTCCGCCGTCGCCTGGCTGTTCGCGCCGATCGCAGTGGCGTAGTTGCCGCTTGCGAGCGAACCCGCGCCATAGGCGGCGGTGTTCATGCCGGTTGCCTGAGCGTGTGCGCCAGCCGCCGTTGCATGCGGGCCGCTCGCGACAGCCGCTTCGGTCGTGCGGTCGCCGTTTGCTGCGAAGAGCGGACTGTCGTTCGCCGTCACGTTCTGGATGGAACTGGCCAGCGCATCCAACTGCGCCTTGTTGGCCAGGTCCGTCGGCGCGACGCCGGCCTGGACATTGTGGATCTGCGTGCCGTTGGCGCCCGCGAGCGTGATGTTGCCGTAGTCGTTCTCGCCGCTGGCGCCGGTGTCGAACGTCACCGCAGTCTTTGTCGCCTTGTTGCCGCCGTCGTACAGACCGGACTGCTTCAACTGGCCCACCGTGGCAACGTCACTGTCGGCGATACCGTCAGCAATGTTCGTGATCCGCAGCTTGTCCGTGCTGTTGCCGAACGAAACCGTGTTCGCCTGGTCGGCGACCGCGTTCGTCGCCAACGCCACAGCGTTTTCGGCCGTCGCGGAAGCATTGCCGCCAATGGCGATGGAGTTCTTGCCCGTGGCCGACGAGTCGATCAGGACCGAGTTGGCGTGGAAGTACTTCATGCCGCCGCCGTTCGTCGCGGTGCTGACCGCGGTCGAGAGGCTCGTGATGTCGCTCACCACCGTGCTGACCGTCGTCGACACCGAGTTGATGCTCGTCGACATCGAGCCGATGGTCGTCGACATCGAGTTGACGCCGGTGGAGATCGACGTGGACAGCGAACTAAAGCCCGTCGACAGCGAGGACAGACCCGTGGACAACGAACTAATCCCCGTGGACAGCGAGTTCACGCCCGTGGACAGCGAGCTGATGGCGGTCGACGACGAGGTCGACAGCGAGCTCATGCCCGTCGAGAGCGAATCCACTCCGGTCGACAGCGAGGTGATCGCCGTCGAGGTCGACGTGGACAACGAACTCATGCTCGTGGACATCGAGCTGATGGCCGTCGACGACGAAGTCGACAGCGAGCTGATGCCCGTGGAGAGCGAACTCACACCCGTCGAGAGCGAGTTGACTGCCGTGGACGTCGAGCTCGACAGCGAGCTCAGGCCCGTGGAGAGCGAACTCACGCCCGTGGACAGCGAGTTGACTGCCGTGGACGTCGAGCTCGACAGCGAGCTGATGCCCGTGGACAGCGAACTGATGCCCGTGGAGAGCGAACTCACACCCGTGGACAGCGAGCTGATGGCCGTCGACGACGACGTCGACAGCGAGCTGATGCCCGTCGAGAGCGAACTCACACCGGTCGACAGCGAGCTGATCGCCGTGGACGACGACGTGGACAGCGAGCTGATGCCCGTCGAAAGCGAACTCACACCCGTCGAGAGCGAGTTGACTGCCGTGGAGGTCGAGCTCGACAGCGAACTCACGCCCGTCGAGAGCGAGCTGATGGCCGTCGACGACGAAGTCGACAGCGAGCTCAGGCCCGTGGACAGCGAACTCACACCGGTCGAGAGCGAATCAACCGCGGTCGAGGTCGAGCTGGACAGCGAGCTGATGCCCGTGGACAGCGAGCTGATGCCCGTCGAGAGCGAACTCACACCCGTCGAGAGCGAACTGATCGCGGTCGACGTCGAAGTCGACAGCGAGCTCACGCCCGTGGAGAGCGAACTGATGCCCGTGGACAGCGAATTGATGCCCGTCGAGAGCGAGCTGACGCCCGTGGACAGCGAGCTAATGGCCGTCGACGTGGAACTCGACAGCGAGCTCACGCCCGTGGAGAGCGAACTGATGCCCGTGGACAGCGAGCTGATGCCCGTCGAGAGCGAGCTCACACCGGTGGACAGCGAGCTGATCGCAGTCGACGTCGAGGTCGACAGCGAGTTCACACCCGTGGAGAGCGAATTCACGCCGGTCGACAGCGAGTTGATGGCCGTCGAGGTCGAGGCCGACAGCGAGCTCACACCGGTCGAGAGCGAGTTGACCGCGGTCGACGTCGAGGTGGACAGCGAGCTCAGGCCCGTGGACAGCGAGTTGATGCCCGCCGAGGTCGAGCTCGACAGCGAGCTCAACTGACCGAAGTTCACCGCGTCGTACTGGCTCGTGCCATTGGCCACGTTGGTCAGCGTCACCGGCGTGCTCGCGCCGGCGCCGCCGAGCGTCACCTTCGTGTGGCTGGCATCGTCATACTGCACCGAGTTGGCCACGCCCGTGGACAGCGAGTTGATAGCCGTTGACGTGGACATCGACAGCGAGTTCACGCCCGTGGAGAGCGACGCGATACCCGTGGAGGCCGACGCCGACAGCGTGCTCATGCCCGTGGACAGCGAGCTCACGCCCGTGGAGAGCGACGCCATGCCCGTGGAGGTGGACACCGACAGCGAGTTGACCGCGGTCGAAGCCGACGTCGACAGCGAGTTCATGCTGGTTGAGAGCGAACTGATGCCAGTCGACGTCGAAGCCGACAGCGAGTTCATGCCCGTCGACAGCGAACTGATGCCGGTCGACGTCGACGCCGACAGCGAGTTCATCCCGGTCGACAGCGAACTGAGGCCCGTGGAGGTCGACGCCGACAGCGAGTTCATCCCCGTCGAGAGCGAACTGATGCCCGTGGAGGTCGACGCCGACAGCGAGTTCATGCCGGTCGACAGCGAGCTGATGCCCGTAGAGGTCGACGCCGACAGCGAGTTCATGCCCGTCGACAGCGAGCTGATGCCCGTGGAAGTCGACACCGACAGCGAGTTCATGCCGGTGGACAGCGAACTCACGCCCGTGGACAACGAGTTGATGCCGGTGGACAGCGAGCTCACGCCGGTCGACAGCGAACTGATGCCCGTGGAGGTCGAGGCCGACAGCGAGCTCATGCCCGTGGAGAGCGAGTTCACGCCCGTGGACAGCGAATCCACGCTCGTGGACAGCGAGCTCACGCCCGTCGACAGCGAGTTGATGGCCGTGGAGGTCGAAGCCGACAGCGAATTCATGCCCGTGGAGAGCGAGTTCACGCCGGTCGACAGCGAGCTGATGCCCGTGGAGAGCGAGCTCACGCCGGTCGACAGCGAGCCGATGGCCGTCGAAGTCGAAGCCGACAGCGAGTTCATGCCGGTGGACAGCGAGCTCACGCCGGTCGACAGCGAGTTCACGCCCGTGGACAGCGAACTGATGCCGGTCGACGTCGAAGCGGACAGCGAGTTCATGCCGGTCGAGAGCGAACTCACGCCGGTCGACAGCGAACTGATGCCGGTGGACAGCGAGCTCACGCCGGTCGAGAGCGAACTAACGGCGGTCGACAGCGAGCTCACGCCCGTGGACAGCGAGTTCACCCCCGTGGACAGCGAGCTGACGGCGGTCGAAGTCGAGGCCGACAGCGAGTTCATGCCGGTCGACAGCGAGCTCACGCCGGTGGACAGCGAACTGATGCCGGTGGACAGCGAACTGACATCCGTGGACAGCGAGCTGATGGCCGTGGAGGTCGAGGTCGACAGTGAGTTCATGCCGGTGGAGAGCGAACTCACGCCGGTCGACAGCGAACTCACGCTGGTGGAGAGCGAACTCACGCCGGTCGAGAGCGAACTGATGCCGGTGGACAGCGAGCTCACGCCCGTCGACAGCGAACTGATACCGGTGGACAGCGAACTGACGCCGGTGGACAGCGAGCTGATGCCCGTGGACAGCGAACTCACGCCGGTCGACAGCGAGCTAATGCCCGTGGACAGCGAGCTGATGCCGGTCGACAGCGAGCTCACGCCCGTGGAGAGCGAACCGATTGCAGTCGAGGTCGAGGCCGACAGCGAGCTCATGCCCGTGGAGAGCGAGCTCACGCCCGTGGAGAGCGAGCTGATGCCCGTGGACAGCGAGCTGATGCCGGTCGACAGCGAGCTCATGCCGGTCGAGAGCGAACTGACCGCCGTCGACGTGGAGGTCGACAGCGAACTCATGCCGGTCGACAGCGAACTGATGCCGGTCGAGAGCGAGTTGGTCGCCGTCGAGGTCGAGCTCGACAGCGAGCTCATGCCGGTCGACAGCGAGTTCGCGCCCGTGGACAGCGAGTTGATGGCCGTCGAGGTCGAGCTCGACAGCGAGCTCATGCCGGTCGACAGCGAGCTCATGCCGGTCGACAGCGAACTGATGCCCGTCGACGTCGAGCTCGACAGCGAGTTCATGCCGGTCGACAGCGAGCTGATGCCAGTCGAGGTCGACACCGACAGCGAACTGATACCGGTCGACAGCGAGCTGATGCCGGTCGAGGTCGACACCGACAGCGAACTCAGGCCGGTCGACAGCGAGCTGATGCCCGTGGAGGTCGAAGCCGACAGCGAGCTGATGCCCGTGGAAGTCGAAGCCGACAGCGAGTTCAGACCCGTGGACAGCGAGCTGATGCCCGTGGAAGTCGACACCGACAGCGAATTCAGGCCGGTGGACAGCGAGCTCACGCCGGTCGAGAGCGAACTCACGCCCGTGGACAGCGAGCTGATGCCCGTGGAAGTCGACACCGACAGCGAGCTCAGGCCCGTCCACAGCGAGCTGATGCCGGTCGAAGTCGAGGTCGACAGCGAGCCCAAGCCCGTGGACAGCGAGTTGACGGCGGTAGACGTGGAGCCGGAGAACGTTGACCGCGTCCATGGCATTGACGCCGTCGGCCACGTTGTGAATCGCCGTGCCCGTCGTGTCGTTGCCCAACGTGATGCTGCCCAGGTTCGTCGTGCCGTCAGAATACGTGTCGTACGTGACAGCCGTCTTGACGCCGTTCGGACCGTACAGACCCGTTGCCTTCAACTGGCCGACCGTTGCTGCATCGCTGTTGGCAATACCATCTGCGACGTTCGTCAGACGCAAGTTGTTGCCGTTGCCATCACCGAACGACACGGTATTCGCCTGATTCGCGACCGAGTTGTTACCGATCGCGATCGAGTTGATCGCCGTAGCGCGGGCGTTGCTGCCGATCGCGATCGAGTTCACGCCGCTTGCCTCGGAATCAGGCATGCCGTCTTCCATGTTGGCATGGAAGTACTTGATGCCCTTGCCGCCGGTCATGCTGCTCACCGACGTCGAGATGCTCGTGATGCTGTTGATCGCGGTGCTGTTCGTCGTGCTGACCCCGGTCGAAAGCGAACTGACTGCGATCGAGAGGGACGAGACCGAGCTCGACATCGACCCGACGGTAGACGATGTGCTCACGGACAGCGACGACCACGCCGTCGAGACAGAACTCATGCCCGTCGACAAGCTCACCGAAGCACTGTTCCAGGCGGTCGACACCGAGCTCATGCCTGTGGAAAGGCTCGACGATGCGCTGCTCCATGCCGTCGACAGGGAGGCCATGCCGGTGGACATCGAACTGATGTTGGTCGAAAGCGACAGCGACGCCGAACTCACGGCGGTGGAGAGCGAATTCGACACCGTGAAAAGCTGGCTACCGTTGATAGCATCCGTGCTGCCGGCGGTTACGGCGCCCCCAAGCAGGTTAGTGATGCTATGCCCTGTCATGTCCAGATACTGGTTCATCTGGATGACGGAGTTGGCGTTCAGCTTTATCTGTCCTCCGCCCACCGACATCCAGGCGGTAGGGGTTGAATTGTCATCGGCCATGAAGATGCCCGTGAAAGTCGAGGGCAGACCCACCGTCGAACCGCAGTACGAGCTTCCGTAACCCGTATAAGTAGCTGTGTTATTGAAGCCGGTGCCTGTTCCATTGGAGCACGCCGTCACGACGGGTACTCCCGCCCACGCAGATGCATGCCCGAACAGGAGCGCGACCGATGCCGCGACGCCTGCCGTGACCCGGCCGTTCAGGACGGCCTTGGCGAGGCTGAACTCGCCCGACGCTGCGTCGCTCCCGTTCCCTGCGGCGACAGCGCCGCTCGAGACCTTCTTGCCACGCGCCATCGCGGTTTCTGCGACGGCGACGAACGTCCCTGCCTTCTCATTCCAAATACTGCGGTATGACTTATTCATAAACCGAATTGACCCACAAAAACGAGTGTCTTTTACAAAAAAAGAAAGAAACACCTTTGACCAAGACAGAGGATATTCACGCACGCACCTTTCTTAAAGCGGACACATCCTAAATTCGATGAAACTCTATCGACATCACGAAAATGCGGCCGCACGGATTTTCAGCAAATTCCTATATACGAACGACTTAGCGCCCAATAGCCATGAACAAAGCGTTCAGGCGTCGTCCGAGCTCGGACGCGATGAGAATTTTGTGAAAACGAGAGAGAAGTAGTCGCGGCCATTCACTAGGCGCGGAAGAAGATCATTTCGCAAAGCGACGCACCGCCTGAGCGGCGGCGGTCAGCTAAAGACAGGCAGACTTGGAAGATGGCTAAATGGCCGGCCAGAAAAAGCCGGCCAATAGCTTATAGCGGGGAAAAGATCGGTATGCGGAGGTGGATCAGCGCAACGCCTTATCCATCAAGGCATTCAGCAATTGGCTGTAGTCAGCGACGAGTTTCGGATCGTCCGGCAGGAAACGCGAGATCGCTTTACGCTGCTCGTCGCGATACTGCGCGGCTTGCTGGTCGTGGCCGTCTATCGCCTCGATGACCCGGCGCGCTCCTTCACTCACATCGTTTGCCTGGTAGTAGTAACCGAGATCCGTGCACAACGTCGCATTGTGCACAAGCGGGTATCCTTGCCAGCACACCTCCAGGTAAAAATAATTCAGCGGATTCTCCCATTGGTGAGAGACAACGATATCCGTCTTTTCTGCCAGGAAAGTCGGTGTATCGAAGCGCCCCAGAAATACCGCCTTGTGTTGGCGCACGATATCAAGCTGATTCATCAGCGAAATGAATTCCCTGCAATTGATTGCAAGGTGCTGCGCGTTGGTCACCTGGAGCAATTCGATGGCGTCCGGCCGCTCGCGATAGGCAAGCTCCGCAATCATCGCCGGATAAAGGCAGAATTTGACGACGTTGATGTTAGGTTCCATCACGCTCAGTCGCCGCGGACCGCCGTGTGGACGGTACTGACCCGAGTCGGGCAAATGAGCCGTGCGTGCATTCAGAAACACCGGGCTCCAAATGAAAGGAACGACTCGCGCTGTCTGTCGACGCAGCACCTCGAAATAGGGCTGACTGATATTGGCGACCTGCGGGATCATCCAGATGTCGTCGTAACGCTGATTGACGAACAGGTTGTCCCCGAAGCTGGGCTTGTTGAACAGAATGGATTCCATCGTGTGAACATATTCGAATCCGCAGCAATAGGAAACAAGCCGCGCGCCCCGCTGCTTCAGGTACTCGGTCGCGCCCGGGTCGATCTGTCCGCCCAACTCGATAAGCACATCGATATTGTCCTTCGCGTCGCTGAAGGTCACGGTCGGCCAGCGATCCAGGTCCCATGGCAGCTTGTCCGTGATCGGAACGTGTGTCGTGTTAACCAGCACAACGCTCTGCACGTTCGGACAATTCTTCAGCGCTTCAGCGAGAAAGACCGCGTTCTGCTTAATGCCGTTGTTCCACAAAGTCTCGGCCTCGTGATGTAGACCGATCGTAATTCCAACACGAAGCTTTTTCATCGTCCGATACTCCAGTGCCGCGCTGTCCGTTCAATTGATTTTGCGATCATGTTCTCGCGTAAACTGCCTCTATCGCCTGCGTGTAAATACGCACGTTGTCTTCGTTCTCCGGATCGAGTGTATGGAGGAACGCTTTGGCTGTCGCACGGTAACTCTCCAGATTTTCGTCGTGCACCGTGAAAGCGCGACGCAACGCCTTACCGCCTTCCTCGCAGTCAAAATCGTGATAGCGGTAGCCGCAATTCCCGATGAGATGCGAGTTATGAATGAGCGGGTAACCACCGTATAACGCCTCGTAATAGACGTAATTCTGCGGGTTCTCCCACTGGTGACTGACCACGGCATCCACCGACACCGGCACGATCTGCGCGAACGGATAACGCCCCTCGAAGAACCCGAGTCCGTGCTTCACAAGATCGAGGCTCTGCGCGAATCCCGCGAACGCCGGATGCTCTTTCAACTTGAATGTGTTGTAGGCATACATGCGCTCGATCATGTCGGGATTCTCTCGATGCGCCGCCTCGCAGCAGAGCATGGGAATGAAACTCGTCTTCACCATGCAGACGTTCGGTTCGAAAATGCCGATACGCCAGCGGCGGCGACCAGGTTGATAGCCGAACGACTGCCCTTCCGGTAACTTCGCGACTTCGCGGTCGAGCACCACCGGGCTCCAAAGATGCGGCATGAGTTTGACCGGCGCGCGGAAAAGCGTCTCGAAATACGGCGCACAGCTGCTTTCGTATTCGGGAAGCGTCCAGACTTCGTCGTAAGGCGCGCCCGAAATCAGCAAGGCGTGCTGGAGGTTGAAAATCATGCGCTCGATGTCGATTACATAATCGTTACCAACGCGCATCGTAATGATCTTGCCGCCCTTCTCCCGGAACTTGATCGACCATTCGCGGTTGAGTTGCGCGCTCATCTCGATCATCACGTCGAGCGTGGTCATCGCCGTTTCCATGTCGATGAGCGGCGCCGGCGAATCCACCAGAAAACGCTTCGCGTCTTCCGGACCGCCGTCTCCCCCGCCCGTCACGAGGTAGGTGGCCTTCACGCGCGGCGAGAGTTTCAGCAACATCACAAGATAAAGGCAATTTTGGAAAATGCCGTTTTCCCAGAGCGACTGCTCGCCTTTACGGATAAAAATCGATACGCCGACATTGAGCCGTTCCGGCATACGGGAATGGGTTTGCTTGTTCATACGCCGAGCTTCGCCTCGCTACCTTTGAAAAGGCTCAGTAACCGGTCGGCAAAGCTGTCCAGGTTGGCTTGATTGAAGGGATTCACCGAGTCGATGACACGCTGCGCGCGGGCTCGATAATCGGCAAGCGACGCATCGTGTTCCCGCGCCGCTCGCAACAGTTGGCGCCCGCCTTCCTGCGAGTCGAAACCCGGGTAGTAGTACCCGGCGTCGAGCCAAGGCGAGTTGTGCACGAGCGGATAGCCGCCATACAGCACGTCGAGATAAAGATAATTCTGGTCGTTGCCCCATTGATGCGACACGACAGCATCGGAGAATTGCGCCATGAAACCCGCAATATCGTTGCGCCCGTGGAACGTCGCCTTGCTGTCTTTTACGATATTCAGGGAGTTGGCCATCTGCACGAGCGTAGGATGGTCCTTCATGTGCAATGTGTTCAGCACATGCATGTGTGACACGCTGGAAGGATCGCTCCGGTAAGCCTCTTCGCAGGCGAGCATGGGAATGCTCGACGTTTTGACAACTGAAATATTCGGCTCGAAGATCGACACGCGGAAGCCCTGCCGCTGCGCATGAGCATTCAGCGACCCCTCGGCGCGCGGCTGATATCCGTAATGAAGTCCATGTTCGCTGACCTCCGCGATGCGCTGCTCGAGAAACTGCGGATGCCAGATAAAGGGCACGAGATGCACAGCGCAACGGTGAAGCGTGCGCATCATCGGAATGGAGAGACGGTCTTTGGACATCAACCAGATCTCGTCGTAACGGTCCGGCCGCATCACGTGCACCGGTTTATCGAACACCGGCGATTCGACGAGTCCCACATACGGCTGGCCGCAACAGTAATACACGACCTTTTTGCCTCGCGCACGCATCAGGTCGAGCCACTGCGTGTCAAGCGCGCCACCCATCTCGAAGATGACGTCGACGTTATCGGTCGCGTCGTGGGTCCGCATGATGCGCATGCCTTTCGCCGATGCATCCACTTGCGGAGGCAACACGTTCTGATCACCGACGTCGATGAGTGAAACGCTTTCTACGAAAGGCAACCGCTGCAACGCCTCACCCAGGAATACAACGTTCTGGCCGAGACCATTCTGCCAAATGTTTTGTCCTTGATGCGTGACGACAGATATTCCGATTCGAATAGTCACAGTTGATATCTCAGAAATGCGGGACTGCGTGTTTTGAAATGAACCTGCATGTTTCGGCTTTGTATCGGCAAAGCTTGCCTAGCCGCGGAATTACACATCCCGGCCCGAAGCCCCTACGGACGAGCGGAAGCATCAATGAGTCTCAAGGACGAACGGGCAGCCTACCGCTTGAATATATAGAAGATTGTCTAATTTTCCCAGCAATCCAGATATTTATAAGAGTAGTCCCAGTGTTTCGAATCCTGCAAGGAAGCGAAGCGCAGCCGCTGGACGTGGGCGAGAAGAAGACGGAGGGAACGAATTGGTTGAGGTTTGACAGGACGCTATCGCTTCGAGCGCAGAGGTAGCGGTCTTCCGGTACACGGCACGCGTCACTGCCGCCTGCGGCACCGAGTTCCGCACACTTCAGGCAGACAAAAACTGGCAATTACTTGGCGAATGGCGATAATCTTCGCGTCTGGGCAATTAAACCGATAATCAATTGCTTTTTATCATTCTATTTATCTGGGCAATTCGGAATAGTCGTCATTCGGCAGATAACCATCCACTGCTAATATGGCGACGAGCATGACGTCCGTAGTTAATCCGGATGAGCGAATCAAGCTGACCGAAAGTCAGTTTATGCTCGTCATGTTCATTTCCATCAGGAACGACCTTGCATAACCGCCGGCACTGAAGCTTCTATATCGGAGCTCAGCGCCGAATGCGAGTTAACGTTCCGTCAGAGGCAAGCTGTTCCATTTATTAATTAGCAGGAATCTCGTCATGATTAAGATTGATCGCAGCGCGTTGACGCAAGCGCAAGTGGCAGGCGGCTCCACGAAGAGCAGTTCCAGTTCCACTTCGTCGACAACCGTCAATATCAACATCTCGTCCCAAAGCATACTGCCCTGAACGCCGTAAGCGCACTAGCCGGTCTGGCACGCGTTAAAGGTGTAATGAAGTTGTCCGGCTCGGGTTAACCGAACCGGACAACGAATTCCGTGCTGCGCACGAGCTCTCCCGCGAGGTCTTTGTTCTGTTGAGTTGCGACGTCGATCTAGCCATAAGAACAACGCCAGACGCAACGTAGCGGGTCCCACACAAGGCGATCTCACCGCAGAGGTTCAGCGAGACCGCCCCGCACTACCCTTTTTACTTCTGCGGTGCAAGCTCACTCGCAGCACGCGCTAGCCGCGTCACTTCCTCCCAATTCTGCGCAGCGAGCGCCGCCTTCGGCGTCAGCCAAGATCCCCCGACACAGACGACATTCGGCTGCGCGAGAAACAGCGACGCCGTCTCCGCAGTAATACCGCCAGTCGGGCAGAACTTCAGATTCGGGAACGGCCCGTAGAACGCCTGCAACATCGGAACACCGCCCGCCTGCTGCGCGGGAAAGAACTTCACGATTTCATAGCCCAGTTCCATCGCGGTAATGATGTCGCTCGGCGTCATCACGCCCGGCAGCAGCGGCAATCCAGCGTCCTGCGCGGCCTTATGCATGTCTTTCGTCAGGCCCGGCGACACGCCGAACTGTGCGCCCGCCTTCTTCGCCTGTTCGCAATGCTCCGGCTTGGTGATCGTGCCAACGCCGACGACGATGTCCTCCGCGAGCTGACTCGCGCGCTCGATCGCTCCGATGCCCGCCGCCGTGCGCAAGGTGATTTCGAGCACCTTCACGCCGCCCGCATGCAGGGCCCGCGATACATGTTCGCCCTGCTCGACCGAATCGAATGCGAGCACCGGAATGACCGGGCCCAGACGCACGATTTCGCTTACCGTCTTCATGTGATGCGACTCCTTCTTTTGTGCGGCGACGCTGTCGTCGGACCGCGGGTTTCTTCAGGTTCGAACTGAGGCTCGATTCGCTAGCGTCCATGCACCATCTGACGATCGGCGTGGCTCGCAGCTGCCGTCGCGCCGCCATCCGTCGACGCAGTCTTCGCGCCGATCAGCGGACCGAACACCGACGCGCCCTCCTCGGCCGGCAACGCCGCGCTGCGGAACACGCCGAACAGCTCGCGCCCGAAGCCGACTTCGTTCTCCGCCTGATTCACGGGCGCTTCGACTTCGCGCGACGCCCACTCGCGTGCATCGATCTCGATGTCGAGCACGCCAGCCGGCGCGTCGATCACGAGCATATCGCCGCTGCGCACTTTGCCGAGCGGGCCGTGCAACAGCGCCTCCGGCGACACGTGGATCACGGCCGGCACCTTCCCCGATGCACCCGACATGCGCCCGTCGGTGACCAGCGCGACATGGAAGCCCTGATCCTGCAACACGCCCAGAAGCGGCGTCAACCGATGCAGCTCCGGCATGCCGTTCGCGCGCGCCCCCTGAAAGCGCACGACCGCGACGAAATCGCGCTTCAGCTCGCCCTTGTCGAAGGCTTCCTGCACTTCTTCCTGCGAATTGAAGACGATGGCCGGCGCCTTCACCACGCGATGCTCAGGCGCCACCGCCGAAATCTTGATGACGCCGCGCCCGAGCTTGCCCTGCATGAGCCGCAAGCCGCCGTCCGGCTGGAACGGCTCGCGAATGCCGCGCAGCACCTTCGTGTCGTGACTTTCGGCGGCGCCATCGACCCATTGCAACTTGCCGTCGATGAGCTTCGGCTCCTTCGTGTAGTGCGACAAGCCGCGGCCCGCGACCGTCTGCACGTCCTCGTGCAGCAAGCCGCCTTCGAGCAGATTGCGCACGAGAAACGCCACGCCGCCCGCCGCGTGGAAGTGGTTCACGTCGGCCTTGCCGTTCGGATAAATCTTGGCGAGCAGCGGAACGACTTGCGACAACTCGTCGAAGTCGTTCCAGTCGATCACGATGCCCGCCGCCCGCGCGATCGCCACGAGGTGCAGCGTGTGATTGGTCGACCCGCCAGTCGCGAGCAGCGCGACGATGCCGTTGACGATCGCCTTCTCATCGACCACATGGCCGATCGGCGTGTAGTTGCCGCGCTCGAGCGTGAGATCGAGCACGCGGCGCGCGGCTTCGGCGGTGAGCGCATCGCGCAGCGGCGTGTGCGGATGCACGAACGCCGCGCTCGGCAGATGCAGGCCCATGACTTCCATCAGCATCTGATTGCTGTTGGCCGTACCGTAGAACGTGCAGGTGCCGTGACCGTGATACGCGGCGGCCTCCGCTTCGAGCAACGCGTCGCGATTGCACTTGCCGGTTGCGAACTCCTGGCGAACCTTCGCCTTCTCGTCGTTGGTGAGGCCGCTCGTCATCGGGCCTGCGGGAACGAAGATGGTCGGCAGATGACCGAATTGCAGCGCGCCGATGGCCAAGCCCGGCACGATCTTGTCGCAGACGCCGAGGCACAGCGCCGCGTCGAACATGTTGTGGGTGAGCGCGACGGCCGTGCTCATCGCGATGACTTCGCGCGAAAACAGCGACAGTTCCATGCCCGCATTGCCCTGCGTGATGCCGTCGCACATGGCCGGCACGCCGCCGGCGAATTGCGCGATGCCGCCGTGTTCGCGCGCCGCCTGCTTGATGATGTCCGGAAAGCTCTTGTACGGCGCGTGCGCGGAGAGCATCTCGTTATACGACGACACGATGCCGATGTTCGGCTCGCGCACCGCCTTGATTGCGAACTTCTCCTGACCTTCGAGTCCGGCGAAACCGTGCGCGAGGTTTGCGCAGGACAGCGCGCCGCGCGCCGGGAACTTGCCGTGCGCCGCGTCGATGCGCGCGAGATACGCCGCGCGAGTGGACTTGCTGCGCTGGATCACGCGGTCGGTGACCTTCTTGAGTTGTGAATGCGGGGAAACCATCGAAGCTCCTTGTCTCACTGCGGCGCGCGTGCCGTCGAGTTGTGGATTGGACAATCGCGAAGAACGGCGGCTGCGTCGTTGTTGTGTGGCTGGCCGTTTGGCGTCATATTAGTAGAAAAACTACATGGTGACAATGCATCGGACACGCACTCGTATTCAGCGAACGCCTAAGTCACCGCCTTTATCGACCGGCATCTCAGGGAATTCCCTTAGAACGGAGTGTCGAAGCAGGTAGTATTTGTACAAACTGATTCATCGGCTATAGTCGCAGGCAAATTCCAGCATAGGCGAGTTTTCCGATGTTGCTGTCCCAAGTCGAAGCAATGCGCGAGCAGTTGCGCCCGTCCGAGCGCAAGCTCGCCGATTACGTGCTGGAAGCGCCGCGCGAAGTCCTCGACCTTTCGATGACTGATTTCGCAGCCCGTGCCGGCGTCAGCCAGCCGACCATCGCGCGTTTTTGTCAGGCGCTCGGCTTCTCCGGATTCCGGGAGTTCAAGATCCGGCTCGCGCAAAGCGTCGCAGGGGATGTGCCCACCGTCTACCGCGACGTCCGCAGCGACGAGCCCGCCGCCGGCGTCGCGGCGAAAGTGCTGGACCGCACGATCGGCGCGCTGATCGCGGTGCGCAACAGCTTGTCGTCGGACAGCGTGGCGGCGGCCATCGCGATTCTTTCGGATGCGCGGCGCATCGAGTTCTATGGCGCGGGCGGCTCGGGCATCGCTGCGCTCGACATGCAGCACAAATTTTTCCGCCTCGGCGTGCCGTCAGTCGCGTACGCCGATCCGCATACTTACACGACGTCGGCGGCGCTGCTCGGTCCCGGCGATGTGGTTGTCGCCATCTCGAACACCGGCCGCACGAAGGACATTCTCGATGCGTGCAAATCCGCGCTCAATGGCGGGGCGAAAGTGATCGCGATCACGCACGGCAATTCGCCGCTCGCGCGGCTGGCGAGCGTCGGCCTGTTCGCGAATGTCGATGAGGACACGGATATTTTTTCGCCGATGACATCGCGCGTCTCGCATCTCGCAATCGGCGACATTCTGGCGGTGGGACTGGCACTGGCGCGCGGACCGCAATTGGCGGAGAAACTCGCCGAGGCAAAGGACGTGCTGGAAGGACGCCGGGTGGGGACGTGAGCCGACGCCGCCGGGCTCACGGAAGAGACATCAGAACGGTTTGACGACCACCAGCAGCGTCGCGCCGAGCAAGCCTAACACCGGCAACTCGTTGTACATGCGGTACCACTTGTCCGAGCGCGTGTTCTCGCCGCGCTGGAACGTGCGCAGCAGAACGCCGCAATACGCGTGATAGGCGATCAGCAATACGACGATGCCGAGCTTCGCGTGCAACCAACCCTGTCCGCGTCCGATGCCGACGTCCAGCCACAGCCACAGCCCGCACGCGAGCGCCGGGACCGCGATGAACGTCATGAAGCGAAAGAGCTTGCGCGCCATCAGCAGCAGGCGCGCGGTCGCTGCCGGGTCCTTCTCCATCGCGAGATTGACGTAAATGCGCGGCAAGTAGAACAGCCCCGCGAACCACGAGGCGACCAGCACGATATGCAGCGATTTGATCCAGAGCATCGTTTCTCTTTGGGTCGTTCTTATTGACGCACTTCGCCGTGACCGAGCACGACGTATTTCAGCGATGTCAGCCCTTCCAGTCCGACGGGGCCACGCGCGTGCAGCTTGTCGTTCGAGATGCCGATTTCCGCGCCCAGCCCGAACTCGAAGCCATCCGCGAAGCGCGTCGACGCGTTGACCATGACGCTCGCCGAATCCACTTCGCGCAGGAAGCGCATGGCGCGGTCGTGATCTTCGGTGACGATCGCGTCCGTATGATGCGAGCCGTACGTGTTGATATGGCCGATGGCCTCGTCCAGACCGTCGACGATTTTCACCGCCAGAATCGGCGCGAGATATTCGGTGCTCCAGTCTTCGCCGGTGGCATCCACGAGCCCGCCGATCTGCGCCGCTTCGAGCACCTTGCGCGCCGCCGCGTCGACACGCAGTTCGACGTCTTTCGCCTGAAACGCACGCGCGAGCTTGGGCAACGCGGCGTCGGCGACAGTGCGCGCGACGAGCAGCGTTTCCATCGTGTTGCAGGTACCGTAGCGATGCGTCTTCGCGTTGTCGCAGATCGCCGCCGCTTTCGCGAGATCGGCGCGGTCGTCCACGTACACGTGGCAGATGCCGTCGAGATGCTTGATCATCGGCACGCGCGACTCTTCCATCAGCCGCGCGATGAGGCTTTTGCCGCCGCGCGGCACGATCACGTCGACGAACTCCGTCATGGTGATGAGCTTGCCGACCGCCGCGCGATCCGCCGTCTCGACCACTTGCACCGCGTCCTGCGGCAGCCCCGCCGCCCGCAGTCCCTCGCCGATCAGCCTGGCAAGCGCAGTGTTGCAATCCAGCGCCTCGGAACCGCCGCGCAGAATCGTCGCGTTGCCGGACTTCAGGCAGAGGGCGGCGGCGTCGATGGTCACGTTCGGCCGCGATTCGTAGATGATGCCGATCACGCCGAGCGGCACGCGCATCTGCCCGACCTGAATGCCCGTCGGACGGAATTTGAGTCCGCTGATTTCCCCGATCGGATCGGCCAGCGACGCCACTTGCCGCAAGCCTTCGACCATCGTGCCGAGCGCCTTGTCGGAGAGCGTCAGACGGTCGATGAACGCCGCGTCGTAGCCCTTCTCGCGGGCTCGATCCAGATCGCGCGCGTTCGCGGCCTTCAGCGCGTCGCGCTCCCGCTCGATCGCATCCGCCACCGCGACGAGCGCCGCGTTCTTCGCCGCCGTCGACGCCCGCGCCATCGCGCGTGACGCCACGCGCGCGCGGCGGCCGAGATCGGTCATGTACTGGTCGATGTTCATCTGGATCATTCCGTATGCCGGCTGCGAAAGCGTGGCATCAGTGAGATGGGAGTCGCGTCGGTTGCATGGCCCGACGCGCAAAGAATCATTCTAAGCCGTACCGCGTATTTAGCGACGCGGTCGCGGCGCTGGCGACGCGCCTTGCGCCACGGCCATCGCCAGTTCGAACATGCCGGCCCACGGATCGGGCGGCGGCTCGCTGCCGCGCGCACCCGTGGCGGAACTACCCGAAAGCCCTTTGACCTGCCGGTCGAGCCGCGCCGCGAGCGAAAGCGCGCGTTCGAGCGCGTCTTCCGTCACGCGGGAAAGCGCCGGGCCGATCAACCGCTCGCGCGGTCCCCATACGCGGTTTTCGCGCAGCAGCGTCGCGAGCGGCTTGCCCGACGTCACGCCGCGCTTGATGCGCAGCAGCGTGCGCACCTCGTCGACAAGCGCCCACAGCACGAGCACGGCCGCTTCGCCTTCGCCTTTCAGACCGTCGAGCATGCGCGAAAGCCGGCCGACGTCGCCCGTCAGCATCGCCTCGTTCAGCTTGAAAACGTCGTAGCGCGCGACGTTCAGCACCGCGTCGTGAATCTGCTCGAACGTAAGCACGCCTTGCGGATAAAGCAGCCCCAGCTTCTGTATTTCCTGATGCGCGGCAAGCAGATTGCCCTCGACACGCTCCGCAATGAAGACAAGCGCGCGTCGGCCCTCTTCGCCCGGCGCGACGCGCTGGCCTTGCTGCGCGAGCCGCTGACCGACCCACATCGGCAACTGCGCGCGGTCGACCGGATCGACCTTCAGCGCGACACCCGCGCCGATCAACGCGGTGAACCACGCGGATTTCTGCGCTGCCGAATCGAGGCGCGGCAGCGTGACCAAGGTCACGACGTCCGGATTGTCGGCGGCGGCGAGCGTCTTCAGCGCCTCGCCGCCTTCCTTGCCGGGCTTGCCCGTCGGAATGCGCAACTCGATCAGCTGCCGGTCGCCGAAGAGCGACATCGACTGCGTCGCGCCGATGAGCGCGCTCCAGTCGAACCCGCGCTCGACCGTGAACACCGTGCGATCCGTGAAACCGCCCGCGCGCGCGGCGGCCCGGATGCGGTCGCACGCTTCCTGCACGAGCAGATGCTCGTCGCCATAGACGACGTACAGCGCCTTCAGGCCTTTGGCGAGATGCGCTTCGAGCGCGTCGAGCTTCAGTTGCATGGTGAACAGTCGCGCGGCGCGTTACAGCGGCGGCGTGGGCAACGGGGCCCGCGGCGCGATGCCCGGCGTCTGCTCCGCCGGCGTCGGATGCAGCGAACGCACGACCGCGAGCCGGCGCGTCAGCTGATCCACGGCGTCGTTGCGCATGTCGTTGTAGAGCAGTGTGGCTTCCTGCGACTTCGCGAGCGTGTACTGGTTGCTATACGTCATCGCGCGATTCAGCGCGATGGCGCTAGGCGGAATCAGCACGGTTCCGTCCGCGCCGACGAGCGTATAGCTCAGGTTGTAGACGAGCTCGTACTCCTGGATCACGCCCTGCGAATTCAGGCTGAGTGTGCTGAGACCTTGGCCTTCCGTGAGATAGAGCGTCGCGTCGGGCTTCTCCGAGGGCTTCACGATAACCGTATCGCTTCCGCCCTGAACCATGCGTTCGAGCCGCCCGACCATCTGCGGCGCGCCGCCGCTGATCGCCAGGCGCTTGAAGGCGTAGTCCTGCTCGCCGCGCAACTGGAAGCCGCACGCGGACAGCGCCACCGCGCCGCCCAAGAGCGCGAGGAAAGTACGCCGGCTCACGCGCGCCGCGCGATTTTCGACGGCTTTGACGCTCACATCGAATCCCCAAGTTTTGGCCATCAGACCACCACGTTGACGAGACGCCCCGGCACCACGACGATCTTCTTCGGCGCGCGGCCTTCCGAGAATTTTTCGAACATTTCGTGCGCGAGCGCCGCCTGTTCGATGGCTTCCCGCGTTGCATCCTTCGCCACGGTCAGCGCGCCGCGCACCTTGCCGTTGACCTGCAGCACCAGTTCGATTTCCGCTTGTTCGAGCGCGGCTTCGTCGACCTTCGGCCACGGCGCGTCGAGCAGCGGGCCGAACTCGTCGGCATAACCGAGTTCCGACCACAACTGGAACGTGATGTGCGGCACGACCGGATACAGCACCCGCAGCAGCACGCCGAAGGTCTCGTTCAGCACGCCTTCGCCTGCATTCTTCGCGCTGTCGAGCGCGTTGAGCATCTTCATCGCGGCAGACACGACCGTGTTGTACTGCAGGCGGCCATAGTCGAAATCGGCCTGCTTCAGCACAGTGTAGATTTCGCGGCGCAGCGCGCGGTCGGCGTCGCTCAGCTTCGATGCGTCCAGCTTGCGGTGCTGGCGCAGCGCCTCGGCGTTGTCGTGCGCGAAGTGCCACACGCGGCGCAGGAAGCGGCTCGCGCCTTCGACGCCCGCGCCCGACCATTCGAGCGATTGCTCCGGCGGCGCGGCGAACATCACGAAGAGACGCGCCGTATCGGCACCGTACTGGTCGATGAGCGTCTGCGGATCCACGCCGTTGTTCTTCGACTTCGACATCTTTTCAACGCCGCCGAGCACGACCGGCTGGCCGTCGGCGATCAGCGTCGCGCCCGTCGGACGGCCCTTGTCGTCGTGCGACACGGTGACTTCCAGCGGGTTGTACCAGGTCTTCTTGCCGCTCACGTCTTCCCGATAGAACGTCTCGTTGAGCACCATGCCCTGCGTCAGCAGGTTCTTGGCCGGCTCGCCGAACTTCACGAGGCCCATGTCGCGCATGACCTTCGTCCAGAAGCGCGAGTACAAGAGGTGGAGAATGGCGTGCTCGATACCGCCGATGTACTGATCCATCGGCATCCAGTAATCGGTGCGCTCGTCGACCATCGTCGCGGCATCCGGCGCGCTGTAGCGCGAGAAGTACCACGACGAATCGACGAACGTGTCCATGGTGTCGGTTTCCCGCTTTGCCGCCGCGCCGCACTTCGGGCACGAGCAGTTCAGGAACGCTTCGGACTTCGCGAGCGGATTGCCCGTGCCGTCCGGCACGAGGTCTTCCGGCAGCACGACCGGCAGATCCTTCTCCGGCACCGCCACGTCGCCGCAGCTCGGGCAGTGGATGATAGGGATCGGCGTGCCCCAGTAACGCTGGCGCGAGATGCCCCAGTCGCGCAGACGCCAGGTGACCTGCTTGTCGCCGAGTTCCTTGGCTTTCAGGTCGGCGGCGATCGCATCGATCGCTTCCTCGGTGGTCATGCCGTCGTACTTGCCGCTGTTGACGAGGCGGCCGGCCGTCTTGTCGCCGTACCACTCTTCCCACGCCGCGGTGGAGTAGGTCTTGCCTTCGACGGCGATCACCGGCTTGATCAGCAGATCGTATTTTTTCGCGAACGCGAAGTCGCGCTCATCGTGCGCCGGCACGCCCATCACGGCGCCTTCGCCGTAGGACATCAGCACGTAGTTGCCGATCCACACTTCGACCTTCTCGCCCGTCAGCGGATGCGTGATGAAAAAGCCGGTCGCCATGCCCTTCTTTTCCATCGTGGCGACGTCGGCTTCCGCGACGCCGCCGCGCTTGCATTCCTCGATGAACGCCTGCAGACCGGGGTTGTCGCGCGCAAGACGCGTGGCGAGCGGATGCTCCGCCGCGATCGCTGCGAACGTCACGCCCATGATGGTGTCGGCGCGCGTAGTGAACACGCGCAAGAGCTTCGCCTCGCCGTCGATTTCATACGGAAAGCCGAAGTTGACACCGAAGCTCTTGCCGATCCAGTTCTGCTGCATGATCTTCACGCGCTCGGGCCAGCCGAGGCCTTCGAGATCGTCGAGCAGTTGATCCGCGTAATCGGTGATGCGCAGGTAGTACATCGGAATCTCCCGCTTCTCGACGAGCGCGCCCGAGCGCCAGCCGCGCCCGTCGATGACCTGTTCGTTCGCGAGCACCGTCTGGTCGACCGGGTCCCAGTTCACCGTGCCCGTCTTCTTGTACGCGATGCCTTTTTCCAGCATCTTGAGGAACAGCCACTGGTTCCACTTGTAGTACTCGGGGGAGCACGTGGCGACTTCGCGCGACCAGTCGATGGCGAGGCCCATCGACTGCATCTGCTTCTTCATGTACGCGATGTTGTCGTACGTCCACTTCGCGGGCGGCACGCCATTGGCCATCGCGGCATTTTCGGCGGGCATGCCGAACGCGTCCCAGCCCATCGGCATCAGCGTGTTGTGGCCGTTCATGCGCAGATAACGGTACATCACGTCGTTGATGGTGTAGTTGCGCACGTGCCCCATGTGCAGCTTGCCCGACGGATACGGCAGCATCGAGACGCAGTAGAACTTGGGCTTGGCCGACGTCTCGGTCGTCCGGTAGACGTCGTTCGCGCGCCAGTTGCTCTGCGCGGCGGATTCGACGTCGGCGGGTACGTATTTATCGTGCATGGTGTGATGGCTTTACGCTTGATGCTGTGAACGGGCGCGAGCTTCGTTGGGCTTGGCCGCTGGCTTGCGGTGGCGAATCCAGACGCTGCGTGGTCGACCGGGTGGCGCGACTCGCGCCATGCAACGGCGGAATCGGGCCTGCTCTGATTGACGCGGGACGCGTTGGACGGGCAAAGGGCGATTATACCGTCCGCTCTCCCCGTGTCCTGGATTCGCAAAGCCGCTGGCCGCGCGTTTTTCGGGCCAATTACTGCAACGTTCGCTGGAAGTTTGCGCGGCGCGCGTTCACCCGGCAATTCAGCCGAACGGCATAGGCCGAATCTGAACGTCTCAATGCGCCGGCACGGGCTGCGTCACGAAACCGATCCGCTCGATTCCGGCCTGCTGCGCCGCGCCCATCACCTGCGCGACGATTTCATAGCGCGTGCCGCTCGACGCCCTCAGATGCAGCTCCGGCTTCTCGGCCGCCTTGCCGGCTGCGGCGAAGCGCGCGCGCATGTCAGCGGCGCTGATCGGCGCGTCGTTCCAATAGAGCTTGCCTTTATCGTCGATGGAAAGCGTGATGGTCTGCGGCGTCTCGCGCGCCGGCTGCGACGAAACCTTCGGCAGATCGAGCCGGATGGCGTGCGTGAAAAGCGGCGCGGTGATGATGAAGATCACCAGCAAAACGAGCATGACGTCGATGAGCGGCGTCATGTTGATGTCGGCCATGGGCGAGCCGTTGGGCTTGTTGTCGAGTCCGCCGAAGGCCATCGCGCGCTCCCTATTCTTTCTCGCCGCACACGAACGCGTGCAGATCGTGCGCGAAGCCGTCGAGTTCCTCGGAGATCTGACGCACGTAGCGGCCAAGGACGTTGTACGCAAGCACCGCCGGAATCGCGACGACCAGACCGAACGCGGTCATGATGAGCGCCTCGCCCACCGGCCCCGCGACGTTTTCGATCATCGCCTGCCCGCTCGCCGCAATGCTGCCGAGCGCGTGATAGATGCCCCAGACCGTGCCGAGCAAGCCGACGAAGGGCGCCGTGCTGCCCACCGACGCGAGCAGCACCTGTCCGAATTCGAGCCGACGCTGCGAGCGCAGCAACGCCTGGCGCAGCGCGCGCAACACGCGCTCGTTGCGCTCGACGCCGGCAAGCAGCGCGCCGGGCACTTCCGCTTCGGCTGCGCGCCACGCCGCTTCGGCGAGCGGCAGATACACGCGCTCGCGATCCGCGCTGCGCAACGCGCCAATGCCGTCCTTCAGCGTCGATGCCTGCCAGAAGCGTTGCAGCGCGAGCGGCCCCTGCCATTTGGCGCGCGCCAGCACCCACGCCTTCACGAGCAGGAAGCACCAGCTCGCGAGCGACATGGCGAGCAGCACGCCCGCGACAGCATGCGTGACGGCATCGCCGCTTTGCAGATAGTGGATAACGCCCGTTGCCGCCATCGTCCGTAAACGCCTCAGCGCAAGCCGAGCACGTCTTGCATGTCGAAAAAGCCCTTGTCGTGCGCGGCGAGGAAGCGCACCGCGCGCAGCGCGCCTTGTGCATACGACAGACGGCTCGCGGACTTGTGCGTGATCTCGATGCGCTCGCCGATGCCCGCGAACAGCACCGTGTGATCGCCGACGATATCGCCGCCGCGAATCGCCGAGAAGCCGATGGTCGACGGATCGCGCTCGCCGGTCACGCCTTCGCGCGCGTAGACGGCGCAGTCGTTCAAGTCGCGGCCGAGCGCGCGGGCCACCACTTCACCCATCGCCAGCGCGGTGCCGGACGGCGCATCCACCTTATGCCGGTGATGCGCCTCGATGATCTCGATGTCGTAACCCTGCGCGAACTGCTTCGCGGCGAATTCGAGCAGCTTGAGCGTCACGTTCACGCCGACGCTCATGTTCGGCGCGAACACCACGCCGATCTTGTCGCCGGCCTGCTTCAACTGCGCCTTTTGCTCGTCGGAGAAGCCCGTCGTGCCGATCACCATCTTCACGTTATGACGCAGCGCCGCTTCGAGATGCGCAAGCGTGCCTTCCGGGCGCGTGAAGTCGATCAGATAGTCGGCGTCGGCGAACACGCGCTCGATGTCGTCGGTGAGCGTGACGCCGGTGGTCTTGCCGAGGAAGGCGCCTGCGTCCTGCCCGAGCTGCGGCACGCCCGGACGGTCGAGCGCGCCGACGAGTTGCGCGTCGGAATCGTTGAGAACGGTTTCGATCAGCATCCGGCCCATGCGGCCCGACGCCCCGGCGATGGCGATCTTCATGGCTGTCTCGTGTTGAACCGCGCGGCGAGCGCGGCTGATTGATACGGCGTCACGCGGTGAGCGCCCGCGACGCCGGTCTGTCCGGCAAGGCGCGGACGGCGCGCCTTGCCGACGTTGCTTCTGAGCCGCGTTACTGCGGCATGCTGAACTGCGCTTGTCCGCCCGCGTTGGCCGGAGCCGGCGACGTGCTCGCGGGACCGACGGCGCTGCTGTCCGGAATCGTGATCGTCTGCGGCTTGCGCTGCAACTGGATCTGCGAGTTGCCGCCCACGCTGGCCGCGCCGGGCGCCGCGCCCGCGCTTTGCGGCACGTTCGGGCGCACGGACGATTGCGTGCGGCCAGTCGGCATTTCGACTTGCGCCGTCGCGCGATTCGCAGCCTGCGCGGCTTGCTGGTTCGCGTCGCCCGCGAAGGCGGCCGCGGTGTTCGGCTGCGTGGACGGCTCGCCGGGCGGCGCGGTCACGGTGCTTGCCGAAGCCGCCGACGCCGCCGATGCCGCCGCCACGGCTGCGGGCGCCGTTGGCGCCTTCGCGACCTTCAAGCCCCGGTCGCCGTCGATTTCCGCGAGCAATTCGAGGTTCGACGGCAGATTCTCGCCGCCCGACCAGCTCACGACGCGATCGCTCGCGAAATTCACGACGAAGTCACGCTGCTGCACGACGGAGGTGGAACCGCGCTTGAAGTAAAAGACGTAGTCCCAGCGGTCCGCGTGGAACATGTCGGTGAGCAGCGGCGTGCCGAGCAGTTGCCTGACCTGATCGCGCGACATGCCGACCTGCATCTGGCTCGCCGCTTCCTGCGAAACGAAGTTGCCCTGCACGACCGTGATGCGGTATGGCGTGATGCTCTGCGCGATCTTCTGCGTGACGCTGTCGTACGTCGAGCAACCCGCGAGCAGCGCGGCGAGGGTTGCTGCGATGATGGTTCCCCGCATGCGACGGCTCTCCCTGCAATTCGATAAAAATTTTGAGATCATTTCACCTTTCGCGCACAGCGCCGATGACACTGACAACGCCGCGCTTCTCGTTCCGCTCTCAGTGCGCTTCTGCGTCGTTATTACGTGCCTTCCGCGCGGTTTTGCGTACTTTCCGCATGAGATGTCAGGATTCGGAAAAACGCATTACTATGAGAACCTTGAATTGTACTCTAGGGATGCCTAGCCATGACCAATCCCTCCGATCTGAAAAATATCGGGCTCAAGGCGACCCTGCCCCGCCTCAAGATTCTGGAAATCTTCCAGCATAGTCCGGTGCGTCACCTGACCGCTGAAGACGTGTATCGCAACTTGCTCAACGAAGAACTCGATATCGGGCTCGCCACCGTGTACCGCGTGCTCACGCAGTTCGAGCAAGCGGGCCTGCTCTCGCGAAGCAATTTCGAATCGGGCAAAGCGGTGTTCGAACTGAACGAAGGTTCGCACCACGATCACCTCGTCTGCATCGACTGCGGGCGCGTCGAAGAGTTCTTCGACGCCGAAATCGAACGCCGCCAGCAGTCCATCGCGAAGGAGCGCGGCTTCAAGCTGCACGAGCACGCGCTCGCGCTCTACGGCGCCTGCACCAAGGAAAACTGCCCGCACCGCAAGCACTGAGCGGCATGCGCCCGGCCGGGCGCGAAAGCATAGTGACCAAAATGAGCCGCCGTCCATCGGCTTCGATGGACGGCGGTTTTGTTTCGTCCATCCTCGTCCCTATGCGGCGAATTCCGATAACGACGCCCGTCTCCGCTGACGCAGGCACTTCCCGCGACAGCCGCTGTCATAGCACCGGCCGCCAGCGATCACTAGCCCTCCGTGGCTTCAATCAGCTTTCCGCGGACCTGCAATTAGCGAACGTCAAAGGAGTAACGTCAATGGACGTGCAACAACTCGTATCAGAATTTCTGTCTTCGTCGCACGGGGCGCAAGCCACGCAGGCGCTGACCGATCAGGGCTTCAGCCAGGAAGACAGTCAGCAAATGCTTAGTACGGCTGCGGAAACGGCGCACGCGCACGCCGAAGAACAGAGCCAGGGCTTGCTGGGCGACCATCCCGGCAAGAGCTTCTTTGCGGCGTTCGCGGCGGGACTCGTGCGCGGCGACGGCTTCTTCAAGTCGCTGGAAGAAGGCGGCGAAGGCGTGCTCACCGGACGCATCGCGGAATCCATCGGCGCGCGCATGGGCCTCGACCCGGGCACGGCGTCGACGGTCGCGGCGGCCGCGACGCCTTACGTCATTTCGTTCCTGCGCCAGCGGTTCGCATAACGCCGCGCAAAAAACAAAGCCGCTCCGAGGAGCGGCTTTGTCATTTCAGCGGACCGAACGTTACTTCGCGTTCGCGAGCGCGACCGCCGTATCCAGCATGCGGTTCGAGAAGCCCCACTCGTTGTCGTACCAGCTCGACACCTTCACGAGACGGCCCGACACCTTCGTGAGCGTCGCGTCGAACGTCGACGAAGCCGGGTTGTGGTTGAAGTCGACCGACACCAGCGGCGCTTCGTTGTAGCCGAGGATGCCCTTCAGCTCGCCTTCCGACGCTTCCTTCATGATCTTGTTGACTTCTTCGACCGTCGTGTCGCGCGCCGCGATGAACGACAGATCCACCACCGACACGTTGATGGTCGGCACGCGGATCGCGTAGCCGTCCAGCTTGCCGTTCAGCTCCGGCAGCACGAGGCCGACCGCCGACGCAGCGCCGGTCTTCGTCGGAATCTGGCTGTGCGTGGCCGAGCGCGCGCGGCGCAGGTCTTCGTGATACACGTCGGTCAGGACCTGGTCGTTCGTGTACGCGTGGATCGTGGTCATCAGGCCGTTGACGAGGCCGATCTTGTCGTTCAGCGGCTTGACGAGCGGCGCGAGGCAGTTCGTCGTGCACGATGCGTTCGAGATGACGGTGTCCGATGCCTTCAGCACGTTGTGGTTCACGCCGTACACGATGGTCGCGTCTACGTCCTTGCCGCCCGGCGCGGAAATGATGACCTTCTTCGCGCCGCCCTTGATGTGCGCGCTCGCCTTTTCCTTCGTCGTGAAGAAACCGGTGCACTCCATCACAACGTCGACGTTCAGCTCGCCCCACGGCAGTTCGGCCGGGTTGCGGTTCGCCAGCACGCGGATTTTGTCGCCGTTGACGACGAGGTAGTCGCCGTCCACCGACACGTCGCCGGGAAACTTGCCGTGCGCGGTGTCGTACTGCGTCAGGTGCGCGTTCGTCTTGGCATCGCCGAGATCGTTGATGGCGACGATCTCGATGTCGTGCTTCTTGCCGTTCTCGTAGAAGGCGCGCAACGTGTTGCGGCCGATCCGGCCGTAGCCGTTGATTGCAACGCGAATCGTCATGGTCTATCTCCTTGGCTTAAAAAAACCTGCTTCGCTGCACGCGGATGCTTACGCTGCCAGAACGGCCTTCGCCGTTTCGACGACGTGCTCCACCGTGAAGCCGAAGTGCTTGAAGAGCGCACCGGCCGGCGCGGACTCTCCGAACGTGTCGATGCCGACCACGCCGCCTTCGAGGCCCACGTACTTGCGCCAGAAATCCGTCACGCCCGCTTCGATCGCTACGCGCGCCACGCCCTTCGGCAGCACGCGCTCGCGGTACTCGGCGTCTTGCTTGTCGAAGAGGTTCGTGCAGGGCATCGAGACGACGCGCGCACCGATGCCTTCTTTCGCGAGCGCCTCCACGGCCTGCAACGCGAGCTGCACTTCCGAACCCGTCGCGATCAGGATGATTTTGCGCGCGGGAATGTCGTCGTTCCAGTCGACGAGCACGTAACCGCCCTTCGCGATGTTCGCAATCTGAATGTCGTTGCGCGGCGAGAACTGCAAGTTCTGGCGGCTGAAAATGAGCGTCGACGGGCCTTCGTGTTCGATGGCATGCGTCCATGCGACGGCCGTTTCCACGGTATCCGCTGGGCGCCACGTCTGCAACTGCGGAATCAGACGCAGGCTGGAGACGTGCTCGACCGACTGGTGCGTCGGACCGTCTTCACCGAGGCCGATGGAATCGTGCGTGAACACGAAAATCGAGCGCGCTTTCATCAGCGCGGCGACGCGCAGCGCGTTGCGGCTGTAGTCCGAGAACGTCAGGAACGTGCCGCCGAACGGACGAAAGCCGCCATGCAGCGCAATGCCGTTGAGGGCCGCGCTCATGCCGAATTCGCGCACGCCGTAATTGATGTGATTGCCCCACTGGATGCCCGCGTGGCCCGCGTTCGCGTTCTCCGCGTCGCCGGCGGCGCGCACGGCCTTCGACGCCTTCCAGTTCGTGAGATTCGAGCCGGTCAGGTCGGCCGAACCGCCGAGCAGCTCCGGCAGCGCGGCGGCGAGCCCTTCGATGGCCTGTTGCGATGCCTTGCGCGTCGCCACCGTTTCCGCACGCTGGTTCGCGTCCTCGATGATCTTCGCGGCGCTCTGCTTCCAGTCAGCGGGCAGTTCGCCCTTCATGCGGCGCGTGAACTCGGCGGCCTGTTCGGCGTACTTGGCGCGATAGGCGTCGAACGCCTTGTTCCATTCGCCTTCCACGCGCGCGCCCTGCTCCTTCGCGTCCCACGCTGCATAGACTTCCTGCGGAATCACGAACGGCTCGTACTGCCAGCCGATCGCGGCGCGCGTGGCCGCGATCTCGTCGCCGCCGAGCGGCGCGCCGTGCGCGTCGTGGCCGCCCGCCTTCGTCGGCGCGCCCTTGCCGATGACCGTGCGGCAGCAAATGAGCGTCGGCTTGTCGGCTTGCTTCGCCTGGGCGATGGCGGCATCGACTGCGTTGACGTCATGGCCGTCCACGGCGCGAATCACGTTCCAGCCGTACGCTTCGAAGCGCTTCGGCGTGTCGTCGTGGAACCAGTGCTCGACGTGGCCGTCGATGGAAATGCCGTTGTCGTCGTACAGCGCGATCAGCTTGTTCAGCTTCAGCGTACCCGCGAGCGAACAGGCTTCGTGCGAGATGCCTTCCATCAGGCAGCCGTCGCCCAGGAACACGTACGTGTGGTGATCGACGATCTTCGCGTCCGCCTTGTTGAACTCGGCGGCGAGCAGCGCTTCGGCGAGCGCCATGCCGACCGCGTTGGCGACGCCCTGGCCGAGCGGGCCGGTGGTCGTCTCGACGCCCGGCGTGATGCCCACTTCGGGATGGCCCGGCGTCTTCGAATGCAGCTGGCGGAAGTTCTTGATCTCGCTCATCGGCAGGTCGTAGCCGGTGAGGTGCAAAAGCGCGTACAGCAACATGGAGCCGTGACCGTTCGACAGGACGAAACGATCGCGGTCGAACCAGTGAGGGTTCGACGGGTTGTGCTTCAGATGGCGCGACCACAGCGCGACGCCGATCTCGGCCATGCCCATGGGCATGCCGGGGTGGCCGGAGTTGGCTTGTTGAACGGCATCCATGGCGAGCGCGCGAATTGCGTTGGCCATGAGGGCGGTCGGGCTGGAAGTCGGGATCGTCATGTCGGGTGTCGGCGGCTACGGGAGCAGTGAGGCAGTGCTGGAATGATCCACGGTGCTTCTTGACGCTGCGTCTGACCGGTACTTCGCACCGGACGCCGGACCCGCGGCACACCGCGTTTTCAGTACCGGAACGACGAGAAACGACGAGGATCGGGAGGCGGTCATTCTAACAGACGGGTCCGATGGACAGGCGTGCGACACGGCGCCGAACGTGCGGCTTCCGGCGTTCGCGGGCATGTTCCCTGCAGCCGCGCGAAGCCGTTCATCGCGTTGAAACGCCGCCACGCGCCGCGGGCGGTTCGCGCCTCATGGCAAAATGCCCCTCACTGGTACGAGCAAAAGGCCTCAAGGAGTGCTTTCGATGACTGACCCTCGCCCCGCCGACGTCCCGTGGCTCACGCCCTATCTCACCGTGCGCGATGCGCGCGTGAGCGTCGGGTTCTACGAGAAGGCGTTCGGCTTCGCGGTACGTGACAGCGTGAACGACGACGGCACCATCATCCACGTCGAGATGACGTATCGCGGGCAACTGATTCTGATGTTCGCGCCGGAGGGCGCGTACGGATCGCAGGCGCGCACGCCGAAGAGCGCGGGCCAGATGGCGCCGCAGTCGTTTTATCTCTATGTCGACGATGTCGATGCCACCTTCGCGCAGGCGCTCGCCGTCGGCGCAAAGCCGCTCATCGAGCCGCAGGACCAGTTCTGGGGCGACCGCTTCGCGCAGATCGAAGACCCGGACGGTTATCGCTGGGCGATTGCGCGCCATCTTCGTTGAACTCGCCGCAAGGCGCTATCCGCGGACCGTGCGTCCGTGATCGATCCCATGCCACGCTTTTTCGTTGACGGCCCGCTCGCGGCGGGCGAGACCACTTCTCTTCCCGACGACGTCGTGCGCCACGTTCATGTGCTGCGTTTGCAGAACGGCGACGCCATCACGCTCTTCGACGGGACCGGAGGCGAGTATCACGGCGCGCTCGTCGAGATCGGCAAACGCGCGGCGCTCGCGCGCATCGACGCGCACAGCGAACGCGAAGCGGAGCCGCCGTATCGCGTGACGCTCGCGCAGGGCGTCGCGGGCGGCGACAAAATGGACTGGCTGATCGAAAAGACGGTGGAACTGGGCGTCGCGCAGATTGTGCCGCTCACGGCCGAGCGCGGCGTCGTGCGGCTCGCGGGCGAGCGGGCGTTGCGGCGTCAGGCGCACTGGCAAGCGCTCGCGCGCGCCGCTTGCGAGCAATGCGGGCGCAATCGCGTGCCGGAAGTGGCCGCCCCGCGCGACCTGAGCGCGTGGCTGGCGTCATTGCCAGCCGCTGCGGATGGCGACCTGCGGCTGCTGCTTTCGCCTGGCGCCGACGTGTCGTTCGCCGCGCTGCCTTCGGAGCCGCCGCGCGGCCGCGTCACGCTCGTAATCGGTCCGGAAGCCGGCTTTTCGCCGAAAGAAGAAAGCGAGATCGTCGCGGCGGGTTTCGCGGCGCTCGGCCTCGGACCGCGCGTGCTGCGCACGGAAACGGCGGGAATCGCGGTGCTCGCGGCGCTGGCCGCGCGCTGGGGCGGATGGTGAGCGCGCGCCCGGCCGCCACAAAAGCAAACAGCCCGGTGACGGGCTGTTCTGCTAACGGCTGACGCGATCGAACGAACTCAGACGAACTCAGACGAACGAATAGAACACGCGGAACGCCACGCGGCGCTCGGCCCAAAATTCGGCGGCATCGCGGAACACGTCGAGCAGCGTTTCGCGACCTTCCTTGTCGAACTTCTGCGCGATGGGCAACTGCTCCAGCACGATCACGAACCCCGGCTGCGAACCCGCGCGATGAACGAGGTCGGTCAGGCAATCGTAGAGGGCGTCGTAGTTCTTGCCGAAGTGCTTCGGAAACAGGAACGAGGTCGCGATGGTTTCCAGCACTTCCTGTTTGCTCTGCGCCTGGCCGAGATACGCATACAGAAAGTGCTGGCCGAGGCGGTTGGCCTCGTCGGCGAGTTCCTGCACGCGAAACGCGCGGATGGACTGCACGATGTTCGGCCGCACCGTCGCAAACAGAGACTCCGACTCGTCCTGCGGATGCCCCGCCGGATGCTCGTTCGAATGATTCGGCTCGTCATCGGGTCTGTTGTCGTGTTCTGTCATGCGTAGCCGCAATACTCGCTGGAACAGGTTGCCGTCGCCGGTTGCGAAAAAATCACCCGCAACGCCGTTGTCGTGCGCGTAGATGTTGTCGCTCATGCCGTTAATCCCTCGTTATCCCGCAATGCGTTTAAAACTGGCGTAGTGGTCGTCCGAGTAGTAACAATCGTCGATCTGCCGCTTGGGGCCGCCGCATACGATCCGGCGTGCGCCGCGATCCCGCGCTCGCGGCGTGGGGACTGTGTATTCGTGGTAGTAGCCGCGCGCACGCCGTGGCAGCAAGCGTTCGCGGTTGCCGAACACGACGCCGTCTTTCTCGTAAGGGAAAGGCCCGCCCGCCTGGATCAACTGCAGTGTCTCGACCGCCTGTTTCGGCAACTGCGCGACGGCCACGGTCGCGAAGTCGTCGTTGCGCGCTTGGCCGGCCTGCGCTGCGGCCGACCGGCTGGCCTCCGGCGCGATCTTCGCCGAATCGGCCTGGTTCGCCGGCTTCGCGGACATGACCGTGTCCGCCGCGCTTCGGGATTCGTCCTTGCCGCAGCCGCCCAGAAAGACGCCGAGTGCGACCATGCAGGCAAGTGCCGTAGCGCGCTTCACGAAACGATTGTCCCCGCGATGAACCGAAAAATGCGACAACCCCGAAAGATGTAAGGGTATCGCTAATGCCAAAGCGAAGCAACGTTCGGCGGGTTTTCGGAAATTTTTTCTCAACTTCGCAGGCGCATGCACCGGTTTGCGGAGAAAAGGCAACTACATCTAGCCTAAATCTGAGAGATTTTTCAACTGAGCAAGATAATAATTCACGCGCTGGGGATCGAAACCCTTGGACAAGCCGCCTCACTTGTCGTCAGTTTCACGGTATGCGCTCCATGCCGACGCCCCGCACATTTAGGGAACAGCAAACTTCCCCCTTGCTCTTGCCCCGGCGTGCCGCTTTTCGCGGCACGTTTTTTTTCGCCCAAAAAAAACGCGGCGGGAAGACCCGCCGCGACGCGACTACATCGAGCGAAGACTAGCGCGCCGCCGATGCGTCCGCCACCAGCAACGCCGTCATATTGACGATGCGCCGCACGGTGGCCGATGCCGTCAGCACATGCACCGGCTCGGCCGCGCCGAGCAGAATCGGCCCGATCGCGATGTTGTTGCCCGCTGCCGTCTTCAGCAAGTTGTACGAGATGTTCGCCGCGTCGATGTTCGGCAGAATCAGCAGATTCGCGTCGCCTTCGAGCGTCGATTCGGGCAGCACTTCCTTGCGCAAACGCGCATCCAGCGCCACGTCGCCGTGCATTTCGCCGTCCACGTCGAGATCGGGCGCGCGCTCTTTCAGGATGGCGAGCACGTCGCGCATCTTCTGCGCCGTCGGCGCGTTGCTCGTGCCGAAGTTCGAATGCGACAAGAGCGCGATCTTCGGCATGATGCCGAAGCGCTTCACTTCTTCCGCCGCGAGGATCGTGATTTCGGCGAGCTGCTCCGGCGTCGGGTCCACGTTCACGTGCGTATCGACGATAAAGATCTGGCGGCCGGGCAGCACGAGCGCGTTCATCGCCGCGTACACGTTGCAGCCCTCCTTCTTGCCGATCACCTGGTCGATGAAGTGCAGATGCCGATGCGTGGTGCTCACCGTGCCGCAGATCATGCCGTCCGCTTCGCCCTTCTTCACGAGCATGGAACCGATCAGCGTGGTGCGGCGGCGCATTTCCAGCTTCGCCATTTGCTGGCTGATGCCCTTGCGCGCCATCATCGCGTAATACGTCTGCCAGAAGTCGCGGTAACGCTCGTCGTGGTCCGTGTCGACTACGGTGAAATCGACGCCGGGCGTGAGGCGCAGGCCGAACTTCGTGATGCGCTGCTGAATGACCGCGGGACGGCCGATGAGAATGGGCTTCGCGATCTTCTCGTCCACGGCGATCTGCACGGCGCGCAGCACGCGCTCTTCCTCGCCTTCCGCGAACACAATGCGCTTCTTCTCCGGCTCCACGCTGCGCGCGAGCTGGAACACCGGCTTCATCGTCGTGCCGCTGTGGTAGACGAACTGCTGCAAGTGCTGCTCGTAGGCGTCCATGTCTTCGATAGGACGCGTGGCCACGCCGGATTCCATCGCGGCTTTCGCCACCGCGGGCGCGATCTTCACGATGAGACGCGGATCGAACGGCTTTGGAATCAGATACTCCGGCCCGAACGACAAGTCCTGAATGCCATACGCCGTCGCGACGATATCGCTCTGCTCCTGACGCGCGAGTTCGGCGATTGCGTTCACCGCGGCGATTTCCATTTCCTTCGTGATCGTCGTCGCGCCGGCATCCAGCGCGCCACGGAAGATGAACGGAAAGCACAGCACGTTGTTGACCTGATTCGGGTAGTCCGTGCGGCCGGTGGCGAGCACCGCGTCCGGACGCACTTCCAGCGCGAGCTCCGGCAGAATTTCCGGCGTCGGATTGGCGAGCGCGAGAATCAGCGGCTTCGCGGCCATGCCCTTCACCATGTCCTGCTTCAGCACGCCGCCCGCCGAAAGGCCGAGGAACACGTCCGCGCCTTCGATCACTTCGGCAAGCGTACGCGCGCTGGTTTCGCGGGCGAAGCGTTCCTTGTCCGGGTCCATGAGTTCGACGCGGCCCTTGTAGACCACGCCGGCCAGATCCGTCACGAAGATGTTCTCGAGCTTCATGCCGAGATCGACGAGCAGATCCAGACACGCGAGCGCCGCCGCGCCCGCGCCCGATGCGACGAGCTTCACTTCGCCGATGTTCTTGCCGACCACCTTCAGGCCGTTCGTGATGGCCGCCGCGACGACGATGGCCGTGCCGTGCTGGTCGTCGTGGAAGACGGGAATCTTCATGCGCTTGCGCGCCTCGCGCTCGACGATGAAGCAGTCCGGCGCCTTGATGTCTTCCAGATTGATGCCGCCGAAAGTCGGCTCCAGCGCGGCGATCACGTCGACGAGCTTGTGCGGGTCGCTTTCGTTCAGCTCGATGTCGAACACGTCGATGCCGGCGAACTTCTTGAAGAGCACGGCCTTGCCTTCCATGACGGGCTTCGAGGCGAGCGGCCCGATGTTGCCGAGCCCGAGCACCGCCGTGCCGTTCGACACGACGCCGACGAGGTTGCTGCGCGCGGTGAAGCGCGCGGCGTTCAGCGGATCTTCGACGATCGCTTCGCATGCGAACGCCACGCCCGGCGAGTACGCCAGCGCGAGGTCGCGCTGGTTGATCATCTGCTTGGTCGGGGCGATCGCGATTTTGCCGGGTGTCGGAAACTCGTGATAATCGAGCGCGGCTTCGCGCAACTTCGTATTGGCGGGAGTCGTCATAAGGCGGGCTAGCAGTGCGGGAATTAGAATGGAACCTCGAACGCATTGTAGCGCCAATCAAGCCCCGCTTTTACGCGCAGTCCATGCAATTCGGCTACAAGTGCCGTGACCGGAGAACGCCTGATCGCCCGGCTTGGCAAGGCTTTCGACACATCGTTCCGATTTTTCGAGACGTGCGGCGGCGCTTCAAAACGCAGTCGTTGCCGCACCGTCTTCCTCTTGCACTGCACAAATAACTCGCTTTCCCGACGATGCTTTCCGAGTTCTCCCTGATCGATCGATACTTCGCCCGCCGCGCGAAAGCGCCCTCGCCGAGACAAGGCGACGCGCCGCTCGGCATCGGCGACGACTGCGCGCTGATCGCGCCGCCCGCCGGCCATCAGCTTGCGATCTCGACGGACATGCTCGTCGCCGGCCGTCACTTTTTCCCCGATGTCGATCCCTACGCGCTCGGTCACAAGGCGCTCGCGGTGAATCTGTCGGATCTCGCCGCGATGGGCGCGAAGCCGCACGCGTTCACGCTCGCGCTCGCCTTGCCGCGCGCCGACGAAGCGTGGCTTGCCGCGTTCAGCGACGGCATGTTCGCGCTGGCCGAACGCTTCGACTGCGCGCTCGTCGGCGGCGACACGACGAGCGGGCCGCTCAACATCTGCATTACCGTGTTCGGCGACGTCGCGCACGGCGCGGCGCTGCGGCGCGACGCAGCGAGACCCGGCGACGACATCTACGTGTCGGGCGTGCTCGGCGATGCCCGCGCGGGCCTCGGCGTCTTGCGCGACGAATGGCGCGCGCCGGACGAAGCGAGCGCGTTGGCATGGAAGCAGGCGCTCGAACGCCCGGAGCCGCGCGTGGCGCTCGGGCGCGCGCTCGCCGGCATCGCCCACGCGGCGCTCGATATCTCCGACGGCCTCGCGGGCGACCTCATGCACATCCTCACGCGCTCGGGCGTTAGCGCGACCGTCGATGCCGACGCCGTGCCATGTTGCGACGCGGTGCGCGCGCTGCCCGAAACGGCGCGGCGCCAGTGCACGCTCGCGGGCGGCGACGACTACGAGCTCTGCTTCACCGCGCCGCGCGACGCGCGCGACGCCGTGGCGCGCATCGGCGAGCGCGTGGGCGTGCCGCTCACGCGCATCGGTACAATCGGTTCCGCGGGCGCGCCCGCCATCGCCTGGTGCGACGGCGCGGGCGCGCCGCTTTCCCTGACGTTGCAAGGATTCGACCACTTTCATGCAGACTGACCCCACCGCCGCGAGCGAATCCGCGCCGCCGCGTTCGCCCACCCCCGCCAAACCGCGCAAGGCGAGCGCGCGCTTCATGCTCACGCATCCGCTGCATATTCTGTCGCTCGGCTTCGGCAGCGGCCTGTCGCCCATTGCGCCCGGCACGGTCGGCACGCTCTTCGCGTGGGCTTCGTTCATGCCGCTCAACCGGCATTTGACCGTGGCGGAATGGGGCGTGCTGATCGCGGTCGGCTTCATCGCCGGATGCTGGTTCTGCGGCTTCACCGCGAAGAAGATGGGCGTCGCGGACCCGTCGCCGGTGGTGTGGGACGAGATCGTCGCGTTCTGGCTCGTGCTGCTGGTCGTGACGCCCGCGACCTTCACCGGACAGTTGTGGGCGTTCATCGTGTTCCGCTTCTTCGACATGGTGAAGCCGCCGCCGATCCGCTATTTCGACCGCCATCTGAAAGGCGGCTTTGGCATCATGTTCGATGATCTCGTCGCCGCGTTCTTCAGCTTGCTCGTGATTTCGCTGTGGCGCATGACCGCCGGACGTTTCATTCATTAATCTGCGAGACACTGCCATGCCGACCGATACCGTCGTTCATCAACTTGCGATCCGCGTCGGCAACAAGCTGCGCGACGAACGGCTGATGCTCGCCGCCGCCGAATCGTGCACGGGCGGCATGGTGGCGGCCGCGATCACGGACATTTCGGGCAGCAGCGCGTGGTTCGAGCGCGGCTTCGTCACGTATTCGAATCTGGCGAAGACGGAGATGATCGGCGTGCCGGCCGCGCTGATCGAGCAGCACGGCGCGGTGAGCGAGCCGGTCGCGAAAGCCATGGCCGAAGGCGCCTTGCGCAACAGCCGCGCGCAGGTTTCGGTGTCGATCACGGGCGTGGCCGGTCCCGCTGGCGGCAGCGAAGCGAAGCCGGTTGGCACGGTTTGCTTCGCCTGGAGCAATCGCCTGCATACCGCGTTCGAGACGCAGCATTTCAAGGGCGACCGCGAGCAGGTGCGCACGCAGGCGGCGGCGCACGCTTTGAGGAAGTTGTTGGAGTTTTTGGAACAGCGGGAGCGGTGAAGCGGCGCCAGGGCAGATAAGCCGTCGCGGCGCAGACGCTGCGACCGCGGCTGGACTTGCTGGAACCGCGCGAGCGGCGATCCCGCGCCGCGCGCATTAGCGGTCGCGGCACACGCGCTCTCAAAGCTGCTGGACCATCTAGATCAGAGCGAGCGATCAGCCCGCCGCGCACATGAGCGGTCCCCCGTTAAAACGCTGCGAAAGCCGGTGGATTTTCGGAATAGCGCGAGCGGTGAACTCGGGCCGAGCGCATACGATCGCGCAGGCGCAGCGGAAATAACTCGACTCCATGCATCAGCGCGAGTGATGGACCTACACGGCGCGCATTAGCGGTCGCGGCACACGCGCTCTCAAAGCTGCTGGACCATCTGATTTAGCGCGAGCGGCAATCCCCCGCCGTGCACATCATCGATCACCGCCGAACGCTGCGAAAGCTGCGCGACGTGCTAAGTGACCGCGAGCGATGAACCCGCCCGCGCATCACCGATACGCGTTAATCGTATCCCGCGTCTTCTTCGCGGCTTCGGCCGCCGCGCTCGCGTAATCGTCGCCCTTGCCGGCGTACAGAATTGCGCGCGACGAGTTGATGAGCATGCCCGTGCCATTCGCCGTGCGGCCCGCGCGCACGGTCGCTTCGACATCGCCGCCTTGCGCGCCGATGCCCGGAATCAGCAGCGGCATGTCGCCGACCATGCCGCGCACCGCTTCGATTTCCTTCGGAAACGTCGCGCCGACGACGAGCCCCAGTTGCCCGCTCGCGTTCCACTTCTCGGCCGCCAGCTTCGCGACGACCTGATACAGCGGCTTGCCGTCCGTCGTCAGAAATTGCAGGTCGGAACCGCCCGCGTTCGACGTGCGGCACAGCACGATCACGCCCTTGCCTTCATGCGCGAGATACGGCTCGATGGAATCGAAACCCATGTACGGATTCACCGTCACGGCGTCCGCTTTGTAGCGCTCGAACGCTTCCTTCGCGTATTGCTCGGCCGTGCTGCCGATATCGCCGCGCTTCGCATCGAGAATGACCGGCAGCCCCGCGTGCTTCTCGTGAATATGCGCGATCAGCGCTTCGAGCTGATCTTCCGCGCGATGCGCCGCGAAGTACGCGATCTGCGGCTTGAACGACGACGCGTACGGCGCGGTGGCATCGACGATGGTCTTGCAGAACTCGAAGATCGCGTCGGCGCGGCCGTTCAGCGCGCCGGGAAACTTCGACGGCTCCGGATCGAGGCCGACGCACAGGAGCGATTGCGTGCGCGACCACGCGGCGTTGAGCGACTGGATGAAAGACATGGGAAAGATCGGCGGAAAGGGATGCCACGCATTTTAACGTGCGCGGCAGCGCTTTCCGGTTCGGGCGTTCGGCGCGTTTAGTGCGTTCGGCGCGTTCAGCGCGCAAGCGCCGCGCGGCCGCGCGCCTTCGCTCCCGCACGCGTGCGTGGCCGGCCGCGGCGCGCGGCCTCGCCGGTGCGCTCCACAGTGAAACGGAACTCGCGCGACAGCCGCTCGCCGGGCGCGAGCACCGTCATGCCGTTCGCCTCGCCGCCGCCCGGCAGATTTACCGCGTTGATCGGATGATCGACCGGCTCGAAGCAGAAGAAGTCTTCGCCGGGAGGCGCGTACAGCACGTAGTAATCGGTGTCGGCGGCGATCGTCAGCGAGAGACGGCGCTTCGGCCAGAGCACGCTCGTGCGTCCGCTCCAGCCGGTGAACGCGTTGTTCACCATTTCGGATGGCATCGGGTACGCGACGCCGAACTGCCACGCAGGCGGCGCGGGCACATGGCGCACCGGAAGCCAATCGTCGCCGCAGAGCCACAGGCCGCCCGCCGCCGCCGAAAGCTCGGTGTCGGCTTCGCGCATCAGAAACGGATGCAGGCCGAGACCGAAGGGCAGCGCCTCGTCGCCGGTGTTCTGCACATCGAGCGTGACGACGAGCGTGGCTTCGTCGAGCGCATACGTCTGCGACGCGCGAAACGAGTACGGCTTGCCGTCGCTGCGCTCGAACGCGAGCCGCACATGCGTCGCGTCTTCTTCCTCGACGGTCCACGCACCCAGCCAGCCGTCGCCGTGCAGCGGCAGCGGCTCATCCGGGCGGTTGCGCGGCACGTCGATGGCGCGTCCGGAGAATCGAAAATGCCCGTTGCCGATGCGGTTCGAATATGGCAGCAGCGGATAACACGCAAGTTGGTTCGGATCGGTGTCCGGGCCCGGTTCGGCGCAGGGCCTGAAAATCGGCACGAGCCCGCCTTCGTGACGCCAGTCGAAACGCGTGACGCCGCCGCCGAGCGCCGGCGCGACATCGAGCCTCAAGTGCGCGTTCGCGAGCGTGATGCAGCCTTCGACGGCCGCGCCGCCAATGGCGACGACCGCCGTGCTCGGCCCCGGCCGGATCGGCGGTTCGGCGGCGGCGGCGAGCCGCGAGCGGCGCGCGTTCGCCTGCGCCGTGGACGCGGACGGCGTATTCACCCTTTGCTCATTGCGCGCAACCGTCATGACCTGTGCTCCATCGAGAGGCGAAAAACCCGGCGCGGCGGCGGCCGGGTGCTGAACGGGCGGCGCGTCGGATCGCGCGCCACCTCGGTTTCTTATGCTCGCGGCTTGCCGGCGAAAACCGGCTCCGCGATGCCGCGCACGCCGGGCTGCGCGGTGAAAATGCCGCCCGCGTGGGCGTCGGTCTTGAGCGCGTCTTCGCTCAAGCCGATGCGCGCCGTCGTCACGAAGAGCGTATCGAGAGACGCTCCGCCGAACGCGACGCAACTCGGCTGCGCGCTCGGCACCTCGATGCGCGCGGTCTCGCGGCCATCCGGCGCATAGCGCACCACGCGCCGCCCGCCCCACTGCGCGTTCCACAGGCCGCCTTCCGCGTCGACCGTGGAGCCGTCCGGCGCGCCGCTATCGTCGGTCAATTCGACGAACACGCGGTCGTTCGCGAGGCTCGGGTAATCGCAGACGCGAATATGGCGCGTCGGCGTATCGCAGTAGTAGAGCGTCGTGCCGTCAGGACTGAATGCGGTGCTGTTGTTGATCGCGCAATTTCCGAGCGGCAGGCGCTCCAGCGACAGATCCAGGTTCAGCCGATAGTAACCGCCGAGCGGCTGTGCGTCGTCCACGTCGTGCTTCGTGCCGAACACGAAGCGCCCTTCGCGGTCGCAGCGGCCGTCGTTCAGACGCGTCGGCAGGCCGGCTTCCACTTCCGTGATCGTCTCGATCTTGCCCGTCGAGAACTGAAAGAACGCGAGCCGCGACGCCAGGCCGAGCAGCACAAAGTCCGGGTCCGCGCAGAGCGCGAAGCACGCGAGGCGCTCCGGCATGTCGAAGGCTTCGGTCGATCCGTCGCGCGGATCGTATCGCAAGAACCGCTTGCCTTCGATATCCGTCCAGTAGAACCGCCCACTCGCGGCGCACCACGTCGCGCCCTCGCCGAGCGCGCATTGGCTGTCGATCAGAAGGCGTGCCTCGGTTGCATCGCTCGCGCCGCTTTGGTTCATCAGACCCATCCTCCGTCGATGATGATTTCCTGCGCCGTCATCATGCTGCTATCGTCGGATGCGAGAAAGAGCGCGGCCCGCGCGAGATGCTCGGGCAGCACTTCGGCGTCGATGCACTGGCCCTGCTTGATCGCGAGCTTGCCCGCTTCGTCGAGCCACAGGCGCTTCTGCTTTTCCGTCATCACCCAGCCGGGCACCAGCGAATTCGCGCGGATGCCGAACTTGCCGAGGTCGCGCGCGAGACCGCGCGTCAAGCCCTGCACCGCCGATTTCGCCGTCACGTACACGGGCAGATTCGGGTTCTTCAGCATCCAGCTGACGGAGCCGAGATTGATGATCGAGCCGCCACCGAGTTGCTTCATGTCGTCGACGACCGCCTGCGCCGCGAAGAACTGGTGACGGATATTCACCGCGATGCCCCAATCGAACGATTCGGGCGTGACTTCCTGAATGGTATGACGCTTGTCGTTGGCCGCGTTGTTCACGAGCACGCCGATCGGGCCGAGCGCGCCGCGCACCTCCGCGATGCCTTGGCGCAACGCGTCGATGTCCGTCAGATCCACGCGCAGGAACATCGGCCGCGTGTGGGCTCCCGCCAGGTCCACGCCGAGCCGGTTCGCAAGCGCCTCGCCGGCTTCGGCGTCGATATCGAAGAACGCCACTTTGGCGCCCTGATCGTAGAAATGCTCGACGAACGCCGCGCCGATGCCGGTCGCGCCGCCCGTGATGAGCACGGTCTTGCCCGCGAGGCTCGGGTAGCGCGCGAGGGTGCTGTCGATGGATGTCATATGTTTCGCCGTCCTTTCAGTCGCGCGATCCGCGATTTTTCAATTGGTCCAGCAACACGGCAGCGAGCAGAATCGCGCCGCGCACGAGGTACTGATAGAACGCGTCGATGTTCAGCAAGTTCATCACGTTCTCGACCGTGCCCATGATGAGCACGCCGATCACCACGCCGGAAATCGTCGCCCGGCCGCCGAGCAGCGAGACGCCGCCGAGCACGCACGCCGAAATCACGTTCAGCTCGAAGCCTTGCGCCGCGTTCGGTTGTCCCGACGTGATCCGAGACGCAAGGATAACGCCTGCGAGCGCCGTTACCGCGCCCTGGACGAGGAAAATCCATACGCGCGTGCGTTCGACGTTGATACCCGCGAGCCGCGACGCTTCAGGATTGCCGCCGATGGCAAGCGTATTGCGGCCATAAACCGTCTGGTTCAGCAGCACGCCGAACACGATGAAACACGCGAGCGTGACCCAGATCGGCAGCGAAATGCCGAGCATGGTGAGGCTGCCCAGTTCGATGAACGTATCCGACGACACGCCGACCGCCTGCCCGTGCGACACGATAAAGCCGAGCCCGCGCACGATCTCCATGGTGGCGAGCGTGGTGATCAGCGCGTTGATGCGCAGATACGCGATCACCGCGCCGTTCACGAAGCCGATCACCGAGCCTGCCGCCACCGCCGCGATGATCGCGATGAAGGTGTTGTTCGTCGCGTTCAGCACCATCGCGCAGAGCACGCCCGCGAACGCGATGGTCGAGCCCACCGACAAGTCGAAGTCGCGCGAGGCGAGGCAGAACATCATCGTGCAGGCGACCATGCCGATCTGCGAGATCGACAGCGCGAGCCCGAGCATGTTCTCGATGGAGAAGAAGTGATCGACGGTCAGCGACATCGTGACGAACATCACGATGAAGATGACGATCAGGCTGTATTCCGTGATCTGCTGCCACCACTTCTGCTTGTCGCTTCTCTGCGGGATCAGCGCGTTCGCGACCGTTTCGCTAGCCTGCCCCACGATGTTTTCTCTGGCTTCCATGATTTCTTTCCTCAGTCCCCTTGTTTTTACGCGGCCTCGGCGACCGTCTCCGATTGCGGCAGCGCGAGACTCAAAACGGACTGTTCGTTCGCCTGTCCGCGCGGCAATTCGCCCGCCACGCGCCCTTGCCGCATTACGACGATGCGATCGGATACACCGAGCACTTCCGGCAGTTCCGACGAGATCATCACGATCGCGCAGCCACGCTCCGCCAGCTGATAGATCACGTTATAGATTTCGTGCTTCGCGCCGACGTCGATGCCGCGCGTCGGTTCATCCAGAATCACGACCTTGAGATCCGGCTCCGCGAGCCAGCGCGAGAGAATCGCCTTCTGCTGATTGCCGCCCGACAGAAAGCGGATGCGCTGACGGCGGCTCGGCGTCTTGATCTTCAGAAGCTGGATGAAGCGGTCCGCCGTCTCCGCTTCCTTCTTGCGGTCGAGGAAAAGCCCCGCGCGCAGATAGTGACGGCGGCACGAGATATTGATGTTCTCCGCGACCGTCGCCATTGCGACGATGCCCTCTTCCTTGCGATCCTCCGGACACAGCACGATGCCGTGGCGAATCGCTTCGCCAGTGCTGCGAATCTTGATCGGCTTGCCGTCGAGCTGAATCGTGCCTTCCTTCTTCTTGTCCGCGCCGTAGATCAGATGCATGAGTTCGCTGCGCCCCGCGCCGACCAAGCCGAAGAACCCGACGATTTCGCCGCGCCGCACCTCGAAGCTCACCGGCGCGGAAAGCGCCTCGCCCTGCACGTTCTCCACCGCGAAGCGCACGTCGCCCAGTTTGCGCGGACGATAGTTATAGATGTCCGAGATTTCGCGGCCGACCATTTCCTGCACGAGCGTGTCGCGCGGCACTTCGGCAAGACGCGTGTGCGACGCGATCTTGCGGCCATCGCGGAAAATGGTGCAGGCGTCGCATAGCTCGTAAATCTCGTCCATGCGGTGCGAGATATAAATGAGCGCGCGCTTGTCCGCTTTCAGGTCGCGCACGAGCTTGAACAGCACGTCGGTTTCGCGGTGCGAGAGCGATGAAGTCGGCTCGTCGAGCGCGATCACGCGCGCATTGCGCAAGAGCGCCTTGCAGATTTCCACCATCTGCCGCTGCGCGATGGAGAGCTTGCGCAGCTTCGCGTTGGGATCGAGATCGACGCCCATCGCGGCGAGCCGCTCACGCACGTGCTTTTTCGCGGCGCGCTTGTCCACCCAGCCGAGCCGGTTCGGCAGTGCGCCGAGCAGCAGGTTCTCGGACACCGTCAGGTCCGGCACGTACTGCAATTCCTGGTGGATCACCGCGATACCCGATGCAATCGAAGCCGCGGCGCTTCCGAAATGCACTTCTTTCTCGTCGATGAGCACGCGCCCCGAATCGGGTTGATACTCGCCGCCGAGAATCTTGAGCAAGGTCGATTTACCCGCGCCGTTCTCGCCCATCAAACCGTGAACTTCGCCGGCATTGACGTCGAACGACACGCCGTCGAGCGCGCGCACGCCTGGAAACACCTTGCCGATATTGTCAAAACGCAGCGTCGCTGACACATCGCCTCCTTGTTCTGCGGCGGGCCGCGCTGTCATGCGGCCCGCCTGCTCGATGGATTTAGTTCGACGCCAGGCCCATTTGCTGACGCACCGACGACACGTTCTCACGCGTGGCGAGCATGCCCGTCGTGAGCGTGAGCGGCGGCGGCGCCTTGCCGTCCTTGATCCACGCGTACATCAGTTCGGAGGTCTCTTCGCCGTGACGCTTCGGGCTGATGATGACCGTGCCGAAGAAGCCGGTCGGGTTCGGCTTCTTGAACTCGTTCAACGCCGAATCCGACCCGCCGATGCCGATGCCGATCATGTTGTCCGCCTTGAAGCCGCGGCCTTCCGCCGCGCGCACCGCGCCGAGCACGGCTTCGTCGTTCAGGCCGTAGGCGACCCAATGCTTGAACTGCGGGTTCTTCGTCAGCGCGATGTTCGCCGCGTTGAACGCGTTCTCCGTGTCGGTCTTCGCTTGCGGCGCGGCGATCACGTTCGCCTTCGGAAAACCGGCGGCGACAAGCGCGTCGGTCGCGCCGCTCGTGCGGTCATGCGCGGTCGGCAATTGCTCGTAAGTCACGTCGATTGCGCCGACATCCTTCATGTCCCAGCCGCGCTTCTTGATTTCGGCGGCGATGCCGTCGCCCACCTGCTTGCCGATGTTGTAGGCCGAAATGCCCATGTGCGGCACCGACTCGATCGGCTTGCCGGAACCATCGACGAGGCGGTCATCCACCGTCATCATTTTCAGCTTGTCGGCCTTCGCCTTCGCGACGATGCCCGGCCCGAGCTTCACGTCCGGCGTGCAGATGATGAAACCCTGCGCCTTCTGCGCGGCGAGGTTGTCGATCGCGCTCATCACCTTTTCGCCCGACGGCGCGCCGATCTTCACGAGCGTGAAGCCCTTCTCCTTGGCGGCGGTCTCGGCGAACTTCCATTCGTCCTGGAACCACGGCTCTTCCGGCTGCTTCACGAGAAAGCCGATCTTGATGTCGTCGGCGGCCTGCGCGACGGGCGCGGCGATCATCGTGGCGCTCGTCGCGGTGGCGGCGGCGATCAGCGTGAGGAACAGTCTGCGTTTCATCTTGTGTCTCCCGACTTTTTGCGTTGTCTCAAAATACCCGCGTGCGGGTGGTACAAAGCGTGTGGCCGCGTGTCTTTCTGCGTGGATGCCGCACCGCGGCCAGTGCGTCATTCTTCGATACGTGCGTCTTTAGTCGTGATACAACGCGGAACGCCCGCCATCTACCGTGATGCAGCTCGCGTTGATGAACGGCGCTTCTTCCGATGCGAGGAACACCGCCGTCATCGCGACTTCCTGCGGCTTGCCGATGCGCTTCATCGGCTGGAGATCGAGCGTCGCCTGCCGCGCTGCCTTCGGATCGGCTTGTGAGTCCCACCAGTCCAGCGTCAATTGCGTTTCGATGTAACCCGGCGCGATGGCATTCACGCGCACGTTGTTCGGCGCGTATTCGATGCCGAGCGCGCGCGTCAGCCCGATCACGCCGTGCTTCGCGACCGGATACGGAAAGCAGCCCGGGATGATCTTGAAGCTGTGCGTCGAGGCGATGTTCACGATGCTGCCCCGGCCGCGTTCCACCATGCCGGGCAGCACCGCGCGGCAGCCGTTCCACACGCCGTCGAGATCGACGGCGAAGCAGCGCCGCCAGTCGTCGTCGGTCATGGTGAGCGGATCGCAGAACACGTTGATGCCGGCGTTGTTCACGAGCACGTCGAGCGCGCCGAACTTCGCTTCCGTTTGCGCGACGGCGTCTTTCACGGACGCGCTTTGCGTCACGTCGGTCTGCACGGCGAAGACGCGCTCGGACTGCGTTTCGTCGGCGATGCGCCTTGCCGTCTCGCGCGCCGTCTCGATGTCCAGTTCCGCGAGCGCCACCGCAGCGCCTTCGCGTGCAAACGCCAGCGCGATCGCCGCGCCGATGCCGCGGCCCCCGCCGGTGACCATCGCGACTTTGCCGGCGAGCCGGTTCATCGCTTCTCACCTTTCGCGATGGCGAGCCCTTCGACGAACGCCTTCGCGTGCGATGCCGTCACGCTCGCGCTCTGTCCCGGCTTGTAGAGCGCGGACCCCAAGCCGAAGCCGTTCGCGCCCGCCGTCAAAAACGGCCCCATGTTGTCCGGCGCGATGCCGCCGACCGGCACGAGCGGCACTTCCTTCGCGATGACCGCGCGCCACGCCTTCACGACCGTCGGACCGAGTTGCTCGGCGGGGAACATTTTCAGCACATCCGCGCCGTTCTTGAGCGCGAGAAAACCTTCGTTCGGCGTGGCGACGCCCGGCGCACACGCAAGCCCGTGCGCCTTCGCGGCCCGCACGACGTCGCCGTCGCTGTGCGGCATCACGATCAGTTCGCCGCCCGCATCCTTCACGTTATCCACGTAGCTCGGATGCAGCACCGTGCCGGCCCCGACGATGGCGTCGTCCGGCAGCGCCTGCCGGATCGCGGCGATGCTGTCGAACGGCTGCGGCGAATTGAGCGGCACCTCGACGATGCGAAAGCCCGCTTCGTAGAGCGCGCGGCCGTGCTCGGCGGCATCGGCGGGCGTGACGCCGCGCAGGATCGCGATGAGCGGACACTGGGCGAACGCCTTCGCGAGACCGGCGTGCATCTCGTACGGCCCCGGCAGATTGATGTGAGGTTGCATCGTCTTGCTCCTTGCGTGTGCGTTCGTGTGCGTTCGTATGCGTTGCGTCAGGCGGCGCTCGCGGGCGCGCTGACGAGCCCGGCTTGCGCGGCGATTCGGTACAGACCGTGTTCGGTGGCGTGCGCGACCGTCTGCGCGTCCTGGCAGCCGAACCGCGCGAGCGCGGCGCGGTAGCGGTCGCAGAGCGCATCGTTGCCGATCAGGCGCAGCGTCCTGCCCGCGAGCGACGACGCGTCTCGCGCCAGCACTTCGTTCAGCCCGCGCAGTTCATGGCCGATGAGCAGTCCCGACAAGTACTCCGGCTGCTGTTCGGGCGTCAGTTGCCCGGTGAGTCCGAGCGTGCGCGTGCTGAAGATGGTCGCGAGCAGGCCGGGATGACCGGCATCGCGCGCAGTATCGACACCGCGAAGGAACGCGGCTGCATCGGGGGCCGCGCCCTGCTGCATCGTGCGGCCGAGAATCGTGTGGTCGCGCAGCGCGCTGAACGTCTCGCCGGTCATGAACGTGTAGAAACGCTCGATGCGGCCGTCCTCGACGAACGCCCATTTCGCATGCGTGCCGGGCAGGCCGATCAGCGCGCCGCCCGGCGCGGACAGCGACGCGTCGGCCGAAAGCGCGCCGACGATCTGCGTTTCCTCGCCGCGCATTACGTTGGGCAGCACGCCGCGTTCGAGCACGCCCGGCACCACGCGCACGGTCACGCCGCGCGCCGCCGTCACCGTCACGATGCCCGCGACGAGCGCGCTGGCGTCGGCGGGCGTGTCGACATACGGCGCTTCGATCCAGCCCTGCGCGCTGCCGATCATGCCTGCCGCGATCACGGGCAAGCGCGGATGCGCGTCGAGCCACGCGCCGCAGGTTTCCTCGAACGCCTCGTCGAAGCCGCCGGCGGGCAGCTTCATGATGCCTGCCGACGACGCGCGGGTGTCGAGCGCCGTGCCGTCGTCGCCGAGCAGATAGGCGCGCAGGGACGTAGTGCCCCAGTCGAGCGCAATGAGAGCGGGCGCGGTCATCGCTTGATCCTGCGATTGGCCTGCGGCGCGCGCCAGCCGAGTTCTTCGGAGATCGAGCGCGCTTCGCGCTGCACGACCGGGATCAGTTCTTCCATGCGTTCGTCCGGCATATAAGGGATGGTGCTCGCGACAGAAAGCGCCGCGACGATCGCGCCCGACGCATCGCGCACGGGCGCGGCGACGCAGCGTATCGACGCCTCGTTCTCTTCGAGGTCGAACGTGTAACCGCCTTGCGAATAGCGCGTCATGCGCTGGAGAAACGTATCGACGTCCGGGCGGTTCTCCGGCTTGAAGCTCGTGCGGGCGAGCGCCCGGTGCGACGCGTCGAGCAGCTTCTTCCACGCGTTGGCTTCGAGGTCGAGCATCATCGCCTTGCCGATGCCCGTCGATGCGAGCGGCATGCGGTGCCCGACGCGCGAACGCATTTCGAGCCCGCGCGTGCCGGGAATCTTGTCGATGTAGAGCACGTCGTCGCCGTCGCGCACGCCCAAGTGAATCGTGTCGTGCGTATGCTGCGCGAGCGCCTGAAGATGCGGACGCGCGACCGCCGTCAGCGGCATCTGTTCGAGCGCAATGGTGCCGAGTTCGATCAGCTTCGGCCCGAGCAGATAGCCGCCCTGCACTTGCCGCAGATAGCGCGCCTGCACGAGCGAACTCACGAGCCGGTGCGTGGTGCTGCGCGTCGTGCCGAGCGCCGCGCTGAACGACCGCAGATCGCGCGCGCCATTCGCGGCCGCTTCGAGAATCGCCAGGCCGCGCAGCAGCGTCTGCGTGCCGGCCTGCTGCGGCGTGACGTCGACGAGCGCGCTCGGCAGCGCGATCGCGTCGGCGTCGCGGCGGCCGGTTTCCCGCGCGCGGGCGTCGTTGGCGGCTAGGCTGTTATCGGCACCCTGCGTATCGGCGGGCTGGAGCTTGGTCATGTCGCTCACCCCTCGATGCGCGCGCAAGACGGCGCGCGCTTTTCGCGTGAGGCGGATGAATCGTGCGGCGCGACCCGCGAGCGCGGGTAGGCGATCGAGTGCATGACGTGTCTCCGGTTTTGTTCTTGTTGGCGCGAGGCGTCCTGGCCTGCGCGGTGCCTTCTGGCGGTGTCGTCGAAGGCTTGGACGGATTGTAGTTCCGGCTATCTCGAATCTTCAATATGTGACCGCGCTGTTCACATAATGGGAGTCTAGCTGACAACTGAAAGCGACACGCCAACAAAAAAGCCCTGACGGATCAGGGCTTTATCGAGTTTAGCGACGCGAGCTAAATTCTATTCCGGCAGTTCGGCGGCGCCCATTCGCCGGGCGATGACGCGCGCTCGCATCGTCAGATACGTCGAATTGCGATGGTCGTCGAAGTATTTCGGGCGCGGCAGCATCACGGCGAGGCGCGCGCTCTGTCCCGCCGTCAACTTGGCCGCCGACGTCTTGTAGTAATAGCGCGCCGCCGCTTCCGCGCCGTAGACGCCGTTGCCCCATTCGACCGAATTCAGATAGACCTCGAAGATGCGTTCCTTGGTCCACCAGAATTCGAGCATCCACGTAATCACCAGTTCCTGCGCCTTGCGGATATAGCTCTTCTCGCGCGACAGAAACAGATTGCGCGCGAGTTGCTGGGAAATGGTCGAGCCACCCGCGACGATCTTTCCGCGCGACTTGTTCTTCTCCCACGCCTGCAAGATGGCGTCTGTTTCGTAGCCGTTGTTATTGACGAAGTTCGCATCTTCGGACGCGATGATCGCGCGCTTCAAATTGCGCGAGATCTGGTCGTACGGCACCCACGTGCGTTGCAGCGCGATGCCGGGATGCGTCTTCGCGAGCGTCCACGCATCGGCGCGCATGAAGGCGGTCGAACCGGGATTCGTCACCGTCCACACGCCGATCTGAAGGAAGAAGTAGAGCTGCGTCGCGAGAATCGCGATGAAGAACACGGAGACACCGTAGGCGATCCATCGCGCGGGACCGAGCCGCACCGCGCGACGCGTGGGCCGGTCGCTCGGCGACGTGCGGCTGTGGCCGGGCGCGGTGGTCATCAGGCTTTTGCCGCCAGTGTCCGACGCAGTTCGCGCAGCACCGCGCCGCCGTCCGGGCGCACGCCGCGCCAGATGAAGAACGATTCGGCGGCCTGTTCGACCAGCATGCCGAGACCATCGGCCGCGCGCGCGCCGAGACGCTCCGCGTGCTGCATGAAGACCGTCGGCTTCGGGCCGTACATCATGTCGTAGGCGAGCGTGCCCGCGCCGAAAGCCGCGTCGTCGCATTCGGGCAGCGCGGCGTCGAGGCTGCCGGCCGTCGCGTTCACGATCACGTCGTAGCGCGTCTTTTCGATGCTGTGGGCGCCTCCGCCCGACAGGCTCACGTTCGCGTCCCGCGCGGCCTGCTCGAACTGATCGACGAGTTGCTGCGCCTTCGCCGCCGTGCGATTGACGATGACGAGCGACGCCGGCCGTCGGTCGAAGATCGGCAAGACGACGCCGCGCGCCGCGCCGCCGGCGCCGAGCAGCAGCACGCGCGCGCCTTCGAAACTCACGCCGAGATTCGCTTCGATGTCACGCACGAGGCCGACGCCGTCGGTGTTGTCGCCGCGCACGCCGTCTTCGGTGAACGACAGCGTGTTGACCGCGCCGGCTGCCGCCGCGCGCGGCGATAGCGAATCGGCGAACGCGTGCGCGTCGAGCTTGAACGGCACGGTCACGTTCATGCCGCGTCCGCCCGACGCAATGAACGCTTCGACTGCCTGCTCGAAGCCGCCGAGCGGCCCGAGAATGCGCCCGTATTCGACCGCTTCGCCGGTCTGCTCGGCAAAGCGCGCGTGAATCCACGGCGACTTGCTGTGCTCGACCGGATTGCCGATCACCGCGTACCGGTCGCGCGGCTGCGGCGCGTTCATGCGTTCGGCTCCTGTGGCTGCGGCGATGCTTCCACCGATGCCTCTGCCTGCGCTTCGGCTTCGCTTTCGGCGCTGAGGTCGTCGGCTTCGATGATTTCTTCCTCGGCTTCGTCTTCTTCGACGGGCGCGGCCGCGGACGGCGCGTCGATCACGTGCAGCAGACGGCACGACGCCTCGACGGTCAGTTCGTCGATCGACACCACTTCGAGCATGACCCGCGTGCCGCGCGCATGCACGCCCAAGCCCGGCACGTGGAGGATCAGCGGGATTTCCTCGAAGCGCACGAGATCGTCCTTCACCACCGACGCCGGAACCTGCCGCTTGTTCTCCTGCTTCAGCCAGCGCAGACACCAGAAGTACTCCATGCGACGCTGGTGATCCGCGTAAGCGGTGTACGTATCGTCGAAGCCCTGCACCACGGCGAACAGGTCCGCGTCCTTCGGCTTGAACGGCGCGGCGAGCTTCGCGGTCACGCCGTGCTGCACGCACGCGAGCAGTTGCCACTGATTGACCAGATCGACGTAACGGCGCAGCGGCGACGTGCTCCACGCATATTGCGCGACGCCCAAACCTTCGTGCGGCGCGGGCGTCGTCTGCATGCGCGTGCGCTTGGGGCCAGGACCGCCGAAGCCGCGCTGCGAGCGGTAAATGCCCGGCACGCCGTGATCGTTGAGAAACGCGCCCCACGACGAATTCGCGAGAATCGCGAGTTCCGCCACGATCAGGTCGAGCGGCGATCCGCGGCGGCGCGGCGTGATGGTGATGTGCTCGCCTTCGACGTAGAAATTGAAGTCGTTGTTGCGCTGCACTTCGCGCTTGAGGCCGTACGTCGCCCGCGCTTGCTGGCGCTTTTCGAAGAGCGCCTGCGCGAGCGGCCACAACACGGCGATGTCTTCCTTGTGCGGATAATTGCCCGTGCCGGCGGCGAGGCTTTCCTCGGTCACGTGCTCGTCGAGATGGTTGTGGCGCAGATTCGACTTGATGAACACGCGCTCGGCGCGCGTTTCGGTCGCGACGATGTCCTGCGTCTCGCGATTCACGATGATGTACAGCGACAGCGCCGGCCGCAGTCCGCCCTCGCCGAGCGTGAACACATCGACGACGTTGTCCGGCAGCATCGTGATCTTGTCGCCGGGCATGTAGACCGTCGAAAGACGGCTGCGCGCGATCGAATCGATGGTGTCGCCCCGCGCGATGCCGAGCGCCGGCGCCGCGATATGCACGCCGATGCGCACGCGCCCGTCCGCCAGATGCTGCACGGAGAACGCATCATCGATTTCGGTGGTCGTCACGTCATCGATGGAGAACGCTTCGACGTCCGCTTCGGGCAGGTCCTCGGGCAGCGGCGCGGGCTGCACCGAAGGAAAGCCGACGCCGTGCGGGAAGTACTCGGCGAGGAAACGCGCTTCGTGCAATTGACGCGCGGACGCAATGCCGCCGCATTCGAGCATGAGCCGCGCCTGCGAAATGCCGCGCGCGGCCGCCGCCGCTTCGAGCGCCTTGTATTCGATGGAATTCTTGTCCGGCTTCGTCAGAAGGCCGATGGCTTTGTCCTTCAGCGCCTCGGGCAGCTTGCCCGCCTTCAGTTCTTCTTCGTAGCTCGCCTGCACGAGCGCCTGCTGGCGCTTGCGTTCCAGCGACGCGAGCGCCATTTGCAACTGCTCCTGCGGCGCGCGCTGATACTGCCCGCGCCCCTTGCGACGGAAGTAGACCGGCGCGCCGTGCATGCGCAGCACCAGCGCGGCGCGCTCGCTCGGACCGAACTTGTCGCCGAAGTAGTCCGCGCCGAGCGCGGTGAACGGAAACTCTTCCTCGGGCGCGCATTCCCACAGGAAATCGAGGTCGATGTCCTGCGCGATGGCGTCGGCTTCCTGCATCAGATCCGCGGCGGCGGGCTTTTCGAACTCGATCAGCACGTCTTTCGCGCGCACCTTCGCGCGGCGTCCGCCCGGCAACTCGACCTGGAACGCGTCGCCTTGTTTCGACAAGACCGAGCCGGCCTTGAAACTACCCGATTCCTCGAAGAAAACGTTCACTCAATACTCTCGTAAGACGGTGGACCGGACGCGGCATGCGCCGGTGGATGAATGAGGCGTCATGCCGCCGCGGGCGCGACGGCCGCGCGCGGCGACTGATCGCAGAACGCGAGCACGTCGCCGAGATAGTCCGCGAAGTCGCTGATCGCGTGGTTGCTGCCCTGAATCAACGTGGTGCGCACGCCGGGATAGCGCGCGAGCATCGTGCGGTAGTCGATCACTTCGTCGCCGGTCGCGGCAATCAGAAAGTATCGCTCGGGCCGCGTGATGGCATCGACGGCGAGCGCGCGCAGTTCGTCCAGATGGCGCGGCAATACGGTGATGCTGCCGCCGCCGTGCCACAACGGCTGTTCGCCCAAGTACGCGCTCAGATCCGACTGCGGCACGACGGCGGGATTCAGCAACACCGCGCGCCAGCCGTGCTTTTCGGCGAGATAGGTCGCGTAATAGCCGCCGAGCGAACTGCCGACGACGGTGACTTCGTCCGACGCCGCCGTGCTCGCGATGGTTTCCGCCAGCGCGATGGCGTCGCACGGAGAAACGGGCAACACCGGGCACTGCCATTCGCTCAACCGGCCGAGTTCCGCGAGGCGCGCGCGCATGGCGCGCGCCTTGAACGATTGGGGAGACGAGCGAAAGCCGTGCAGGTAGAGGATCACGCGGGGCCTCGTGTCGTGGTGCCGGAGAGACGCGCGGAAAGCGCGTCCAGCAGTTTCTGATGCACGCCGCCGAAACCGCCGTTGCTCATGACGAGCACGTGGTCGCCGGGGCGCGCGGCGGCGGCGACCGCCTTCACGAGCGGTTCGATTTCGTCGAAGGCGTGCGCTTTGTCGCCGAGCGGGGACAGCGCCTCGGCCAGATTCCAGCCGAGCTTGTCGCGGCCTTCGCGCGCGCCGTAGCCGAACACGATGTCCGCGCCGGCGAGGCTCGCGGGCAATTGCGCCTTCATGGTGCCGAGCTTCATCGTGTTCGAGCGCGGTTCGAGCACGGCGAGAATGCGCGCGTGACCCGAATCGCCGATGCGCGTGCGCAATCCCGCCACCGTGGTTTCGATGGCGGTCGGATGGTGCGCGAAGTCGTCGTAGACAGTCACGCCGTCGACACTGCCCTTCACTTCCATGCGCCGCTTCACGTTGCGAAAGCTCGCGAGCGACGTCGCCGCCTGCGCCGCCGGCACGCCGACCGAGCGCGCCGCCGCGATGGCCGCGAGCGCGTTCATGCGATTGTGCTCGCCCTGCACTTGCCAGTCGACCACGCCCTGCCGCTCGCCTTGCCAGTAGACGGCGAATTGTTCGTCGACGGTCGCGCCGTCCTCGGCAGGCAGCGCCTGCCAGCCGCCGTCCACGCCGAAGCGCTCGACGCCCGACCAGCATCCGCGCGACAGCACGCGTTCGAGCGCCGCCTCGCGCCCGTTCGCGACGATGCGGCCTACGCCCGGCACCGTGCGCACGAGGTGATGAAATTGCGTTTCGATAGCCGCGAGATCCGGGAAGATATCGGCGTGATCGAATTCGAGGTTGTTGAGCACCGCCGTGCGCGGGCGGTAGTGAACGAACTTCGACCGCTTGTCGAAGAACGCGGTGTCGTACTCGTCGGCTTCGATCACGAAGAAACTCGAATCGGTCAGGCGCGCGGAAATGCCGAAATTGAGCGGCACGCCGCCGATCAGAAAGCCCGGATTCATGCCGGCGTCTTCCAGCAGCCACGCGAGCATGGAACTGGTCGTGGTCTTGCCGTGCGTGCCCGCGACCGCCAGGACCCATTTGCCCGCGAGCACATGCTCGCCGAGCCATTGCGGGCCGGACGTGTACGGCAGGCCGCGATCGAGAATGGCTTCCATCAGCGGATTGCCGCGCGACACCACATTGCCGACAACGAAGAGATCCGGCGCGAGTTCGATCTGCTCGGCCCCGAAGCCCTCGATCAGTTCGATGCCTTGTGCTTCGAGCTGGGTGCTCATCGGCGGATAGACGCCGGCGTCGCAGCCGGTGACCTTGTGTCCGGCCTCGCGCGCCAGGACGGCGAGACCGCCCATGAAGGTGCCGCAGATGCCGAGGATGTGGATGTGCATAAAGCGTGTCGCGCCGCGCGGGCGATGGAGTGCGGAAAACTGGAACGGCGCACCACGGATAAAAGCCGTGCGGGAGTGCGCCCGGAGGCGCATATTGTAACCGAGCGCGCCCGCCGCCCTGAGGCCAAGGCTGCCACGGCCGCCGCCCCCGCCGGGCGCTCAGACGTTATCTAGTATGATGCCCCCATGGTTCGCAAATCACATATCGATCCGCAGCGCGTGCGCGAGGAAATCGCGATCGCGGCCGCGAGAATGATCGCCGAAGACGGTCTCGACTACTCCACCGCCAAGCGCAAGGCCGCGCGGCTCGTGGTGGGCGAAAGCAAGATCGGCGGCGAGTTTTTGCCCGACAACGATCAGATCGAAGAGGAAATCCGCGAATATCAGGCGATTTTCCAGAGCGACAGCCAGCCCGCCGTGCTGCGCCGCATGCGCGAAACCGCGCTCGAATGGATGGAGCGCCTGAAGCCTTACGATCCGTATCTGACCGGCGCGGTGCTCAACGGCACGGCCGGCGAGCATTCGGATATCCATCTGCAATGCTTCTGCGACAACCCGAAGGAAGTCGCAATCTACCTGCTCAACGCCAATATTCAATACGACGTCTCGGAGACACGGCACTTCGCGGGGCGCGGTTATGTGGAGACGTTGAGCTTTCTGCATCGCCTGCGCGGCGAGGAGCCGATCGGGGTTCACATCGCGCTCTACAACACCGTGGATCTGCGCGGCGCGGTGCGCGCCGACGGACGCGGCCGGCTCGCCCGCGCGAACGCCGCCGCCGTGCGCGCGCTGCTCGATCAATCCGACGATCCGGATCGCCCGCCGCTTTACATCGGCGAGTGAAACGGCGAGACGCTTCCAATCTCAGCTCCATGAAAAGCACACGTATCTTCGCGGCCCTGGCGGTCGCCATCGCCGCGACGGTCGGCGGCTTCTACGCAGGTCATCTGTTTACCGGCAACGACACCGAAGCCGCGACGCAGCCGAACGGCAACGCCGTCGATCAGCTTTGGAAGACCACGCCGCCCGCCGCGTCCGGGACGTCGCAACCGCTCGCGGCGTACAAGGGCAAGCCGGTCGTCGTGAATTTCTGGGCGTCCTGGTGCGGACCGTGCGTCAAGGAAATGCCGACGCTCTCGGCCTTGCAGCGCGAGTATCAGAAGAAAGGCATCACGTTCATCGGGCTCGGCGTGGACAGCGAAAAGAACGTCAACGACTTCTTGAAGAAAGTCCCGGTCGATTATCCGGTCTACGTCACGGGCTTCGGTGGCGCGGACCTTGCGCGTAGCTTCGGCAATAACGCGGGCGGGCTGCCGTTCACCGTGGTCATCGACAGCAAGGGCACGGTTCGCTCGACCAAGCTCGGAGAAGTCAACGAAGGCGAACTGCGTCACACCCTCGACGCGCTGTAAAAATTCGCTGCGGGTTCGGCTGACGATCGCAGGATTAAACAGCAAGTTGGCGGCGGTTTGCTGTAACTTGTCTGTTTCGCTGCGATAATGTCGGGCCGCACGCGCGAACGAGCACCGTCAGTCGCACTGTAAAACTAGACAAAATTCTCTAAACGGCGCTAAAGTGCGCCGAATTCCGCACAACCCGAAGCGACCATGACTATTCCGCCGGTGCAGCAAGGCCACGCAGCCGCCCGTTCCGCCGCCCGCGAAAGCGGCGCTGGCCGAGCCACCGCGCGCCATACGACAGGTCGCTACGCCGCCAGTTTCGCCGCGGGCGCGCTGCGCCGCACGCCCGCGCGCACCGGATGATGGCCGCGCCGGCACGCGGCTGACGCTCAGAACACACCCACAAATCAAGTCAAGCACCGGGCAGTCCCGGTCTCCAAGTATTGAAAGGGGATTTTTCGATGGACCTTCGTAAACTGAAAACGCTGATCGACCTCGTCTCGGAATCCGGCATCTCGGAGCTGGAAGTGACGGAGGGCGAAGGCAAGGTTCGCATCGTCAAGAACGCGGCGCCCGTCTATATGCAGGCGCCGCAGCAGTACGCGCCGCAAGTGCAGGCGCAAGCCGCGCCGAGCGCATCCGCATCGGGCGATGCCGGCGCGAGCGCTGGCGCCGCCGCGAGCGCCGCCGCGCCGCAGGGCCACGTCGTGACCTCGCCGATGGTCGGCTCGTTCTACCGCGCGCCGTCGCCGGGCGCCGATCCTTTCGTGCAGGTCGGCGATACGGTCAAGGAAGGCCAGACGCTGTGCATCATCGAAGCCATGAAGTTGCTGAACGAGATCGAATCGGACAAGTCCGGCGTCGTGAAGGAAATTCTTGTCGAGAACGGTCAGGCGGTCGAGTACGGCCAGCCGCTCTTCGTGATCGGCGACTAAGCGCGTCGGGCCGTGCGCCGGACGCCTCGCTCCGGTCTGCCCGGCTTCACCGCGCCGGCGCGCGCCATCCGGAAGCATCTGGACGCGCGCGCCGCCGATTCGAATCCCGAGGGCCGCTCGCGCGTGCCCGTTGATGAGCCGACCCACTGCCATGTTTGAAAAAATCCTCATTGCGAACCGCGGCGAAATCGCGCTTCGCATCCAGCGCGCCTGCCGCGAACTGGGCGTCAAGACAGTCGTCGTCTATTCAGAAGCCGACAAGGAAGCGAAGTACGTCAAGCTCGCCGACGAAGCCGTCTGCATTGGACCGGCGCCGTCGAATCTGTCGTATCTGAACATGCCCGCGCTCATCAGCGCGGCCGAAGTCACCGACGCCGAAGCCATCCATCCCGGCTACGGCTTTCTTTCCGAGAACGCGGATTTCGCCGAGCGCGTCGAGCAATCGGGTTTCACGTTCATCGGCCCGCGTCCGGAAACCATTCGCCTGATGGGCGACAAGGTCACGGCCAAGCAGACCATGATCAAGACCGGCGTGCCGTGCGTGCCGGGTTCGGAAGGCGCGTTGCCGGAAGATCCGAAGGAGATCGTGAAGATCGCGCGCGCGGTCGGCTATCCCGTCATCATCAAGGCGGCGGGCGGCGGCGGCGGGCGCGGCATGCGCGTGGTCCATACCGAAGCGGCGCTCGTGAACGCGGTGAACATGACGCGCGAAGAAGCGGGCCGTGCGTTCGGCAACCCGCAGGTCTACATGGAGAAGTTCCTGGAGAACCCGCGGCATATCGAGATTCAGGTGCTGTCGGATTCGTTCCGCAATGCGCTGTGGCTCGGCGAGCGCGACTGCTCCATGCAGCGCCGCCACCAGAAGGTGGTCGAAGAAGCGCCGGCGCCGGGCATCGCGCGGCGTCTGATCGACCGCATCGGCGATCGTTGCGCCGAAGCGTGCAAGAAGATGGGCTATCTCGGCGCGGGCACGTTCGAATTCCTGTACGAGAACAACGAGTTCTACTTCATCGAGATGAACACACGCGTGCAGGTGGAGCATCCGGTGACGGAGCTGATCACGGGCGTCGATATCGTGCAGGAACAGATTCGCATTGCCGCCGGCGAAAAGCTCACGCTGCGCCAGAAGGACATTCAGTTCCGCGGCCACGCGATCGAATGCCGCATCAACGCGGAAGATCCGTTCAAGTTCACGCCGTCGCCGGGACGCATCACGTCGTGGCACGCGGCGGGCGGCCCGGGCATTCGCGTCGATTCGCACGCGTACAACGGCTATTTCGTCCCGCCGAACTACGATTCGATGATCGGCAAGCTGATCTCGTACGGCGCGACGCGCGAACAGGCGATCAATCGCATGCGCATCGCGCTGTCGGAAATGGTCGTGGAAGGCATTTCGACCAACATTCCGCTGCACCGCGAACTGATGATCGACGCCAAGTTCGTCGAAGGCGGCACGAGCATCCATTACCTCGAAAACAAGCTCGCCGCGCGTCAGGCGGCGGTGGCCGAAGAGTCGTAAAGCGCATTGGCAGAGACACGAGCATGAGTTACCGGGAACTGATCGCCGAGCTGGACCGCGAGCACGCGGAGGCGCTGTCGGATGCGCTGCTGGACATGGGCGCGCTCTCGGTGTCCGTCGAGGACGCCGACGCCGACACGCCCGACGAGCAGCCGCTCTTCGGCGAGCCCGGGCTCACGCCCGAGCGCAGCGCGTGGAAGCGTTCGCGCGTGGTCGCGCTGCTCGGCCAGGACGCGGACCCGGCCGTGCTGCTGGCTGCGGCGTCCAACGACATCGGCCTGAAAGCGACGCCAGCGTTCTCGGTGCGCGAAGTCGAGGAGCAGGACTGGGTGCGTCTGACGCAGGCGCAGTTCGATCCGATCGCCATCGGCGAGCGCATCTGGGTCGTGCCGTCGTGGCACGACGCGCCCGATCCCGACGCCCTCGTGCTCGAACTCGATCCTGGCCTCGCGTTCGGCACGGGCAGCCATCCGACCACGCGTTTGTGCATGGAATGGCTGGAGCAATCGGTGAAACCGGGGCAGTCGTTGCTCGACTACGGCTGCGGCTCCGGCATCCTCGCCATTCTCGCGAAGAAGTGCGGCGCGAATCCGGTCTATGGCATCGACATCGACCCGCAAGCGGTCGAGTCCGCGCGCCAGAACAGCGAGCGCAATCACGCGGACGTCACCTACGGCCTGCCCGACGACTGCCCCGCCGGCGAGTTCGACATCGTGGTCGCCAATATCCTCTCGAATCCGCTGAAGCTCATGGCCTCGATGCTCGCCGCGAAGGTGAAGCCGGGCGGGCGCATCGCGCTGTCGGGCATCCTCGCGCGCCAGGCCGACGAGGTCGCGGCGGTCTATGCGAAGTGGATCGACATCGGCGTCTGGCGCGAGCACGAAGGCTGGGTGTGCCTCGCCGGAACGCGGCGCGAAAGCCTTTAGAATAGCGCCATCGTCACCGTTTCGGCCGTGAGGCCGCTGGCACTTTCCACTGGCACTTCCTATGGCGCTGGCTACCCGCTGCCCACACTGCGAAACCGTATTCAAGCTCGATCCGCATCTGCTCGCGCCGCATGACGGGCGGGTGCGTTGCGGCCATTGCCAGGAAATTTTCGACGCCGCGCATCACCGGTTCGAGTTGCCGGACGAGTCGGCCGAAGCCGAGGAAGCGCAGCACGCCGCGCTGATCGACGATGAAGTTGCGGTCGGGCCGTCGACGTTCTCGTCGTCGAAGAAGGAAGCCACGAGCGTGCCGCCCACGCTGGCAGTGCCGCGTCAGCTCGATCTCGGCAACAAGCCGGCCGCGAAGCCCTTCTCGCCTGCGGCGAAAGAAGACAACGATCCGACCGTGCATGCAAATGCGCCGGCGTTCGCGAGCGCGTCGATGCCGCCGCCTCCCGAACGCAATGTGCCCCGCAACGTCCCGCGCAAGGACGCCGCGAACGAACCCGACGCCGAACCTGTCGTCGAGCCGGTTCCGCTCGGCCGGGTGAAGCCGGTCGCCGTGTCCGGCGCGCCGCTCAACGACGACGCATCCGCGTCGCCCGCCAGAAGCGAAGCGCCGAGGCGCCCGGAACCCGCGCCGGCGCCCTCGCGCTTCGTCGATCCGCTCGACGACCGCGCGGAGCCTTTCATCGGTCCGGCGCAAAGGCGGCCAGAACCGCCGCGCGCGCGCCCCGCCGCTGCCCCGACCCCGGCCCCGGCTCCGGCTTCTGCATGGGACGAGGACGAACCCGGCTTCGGCGCGCGGCCGTCCGGTCTCGGCACCGCCCACCCGCCGAGCGCCAACGAAGCGTTTCCGGTCTCGCGAGAACCGCGTATGGAGACGACGCAACCGGCCAAGCCTGCGCGCAAGGGCTTGCGTGCGCTCGGTATCGTCATTGCAGTCTTGCTCGCGCTGCTGCTCCTGGTCCAGTTCGCGTGGTGGCAACGCGAAGCGATCATGGTGAATGTCCCCGGCTCGCACGCGTTCTACGTCAGTATCTGCGACCAGATCGGCTGCACGATTTCGCCGCCGCGCTACATCTCCGGTTTGCAGATCGAGAGCTCCGGCTTGCGTCAGGTGGACGGCCCGCACAAGCTCGAACTGAAGCTCATGCTGCGCAACCGCTCGGACGTCGCCCTCGCCTATCCGGCGCTCGAACTCACGCTGCTCGACGACAAGAGCGACGTCGCCATTCGCCGCGTGCTATGGCCGCAGGATTACGCGCGACCGGGTACGATATTCGCCATCGGCCTTCCGCCGCAAAGCGCGCAACCGGTCGTCGTCCGGCTCGATACGGGCGATGCCATCGCCGCGAATTACCGGGTGCAGGTCTTCTATCCGTGACCGGATAGCGGCGCGAGCGCCCGGCTTTTCAAGACGCGACCCGGCAGCAAGAGCCGGTCGCACAGTTCCCGTCAGCATCTGACACATCCTCTGGAGCGCAACATGAGTCAAGTTACCCTCGGCGGCAACCCGATCGAAGTCAGCGGCACGTTCCCGAGCGAAGGACAGCAAGCGCCCGCGTTCACGCTCGTCGGCGCGGATCTCGGCGATATCACGCTCGCGAGCTTCGCGGGCAAGCGCAAGGTGCTGAACATCGTGCCGAGCCTCGACACGCCCACGTGCGCGACGTCGACGCGCAAGTTCAACGAAGCGGCCGGCAAGCTGGACAACACGGTGGTGCTCGTCGTCTCGGGCGACCTGCCGTTCGCGGCCAAGCGCTTCTGCACGACGGAAGGTCTCGCCAACGTGGTGACGGCATCGACGTTCCGCGGTCACGAGTTCGCGCAGTCCTACGGCGTCGACGTGACGAGCGGTCCGCTCAAAGGGCTGACCGCGCGCGCGGTCGTCGTGCTGGACGAGAACGACAAGGTGCTGCACGCCGAGCTCGTGCCGGAAATCAAGAACGAGCCGAACTACGATTCGGCGCTCGCCGCGCTGAAGTAAAGTGCATCGACGGACCGCTGCGGCGGTCCGCATACGGGGCGCGGCGGTCTTTCGGTTCGACCGATGCCACACCGCCGCGCGCCGTATGCGCCAACCTTTCCTCGCGCCTAACCAATAAGGACGTTCGCCTTGGCTACGCTTATCTGCGGCTCGCTCGCCTACGACAACATCATGACCTTCCAGGGCCGCTTCGGCGACCACATCCTGCCGGACCAGGTGCACATGCTGAACATCAGCTTCCTGGTGCCGACGATGCGGCGCAACTTCGGCGGCTGCGCGGGCAACATCGCGTATGCGCTGAAGCTGCTCGGCGGCGATGCGAAGATCATGGCGACGCTCGGCGAAGCGGACGCGCAGCTCTACATCGACCGGCTCGACGCGCTCGGATTGTCGAAGGAATACGTGCGCGTGCTGCCCGGCCAGCACTCGGCGCAATGCTTCATCACGACCGACCTCGCGAACAATCAGATCACGGCCTTCCACCCCGGCGCGATGATGGAATCGCACCTGAACCGCGCGGACGAGGCGCAGGGCATTACGCTCGGCATCGTGGCGCCGGACGGCGCGGACGGCATGCGCGAGCACGCGAAGCAGTTCGCGGCTGCGGGCGTGCCGTTCATCTTCGATCCGGGTCAGGGTTTGCCCATTCTTGAAGGTGTAGAGCTTTGTCGCATGATTGAACTTGCCACATACGTGACGGTCAACGATTACGAAGCCAAGTTGTTGAGCAACAAGACCGGCTGGTCGATCGAAGACATCAAGAGCCGCGTCGAGGCGCTGGTCGTCACGCGTGGCGAACACGGCGCGCAGATCTATCATGAAGACGGCGTGATGGACGTGCCGGCCGTGAAGGCGCGGCAAGTGGTGGACCCGACCGGCTGTGGCGACGCATTTCGCGGCGGCCTGTTGTACGGCATCGAGAACAAGCTTGGCTGGGAAAAGACGGGGCGTCTCGCGAGTCTGATGGGTGCGTTGAAGATCGAGCATCAGGGCCCGCAAACTTATGCGCCGACGCGCGCCGAAATCGAAGAGCGTTTCAAGCAGGCATTCGGAAGCAGCCTGTCGTGATCGAGTGGATGAAGGGAGTGAAGGAATGAAAACGGTAAGTCGCGTGGTGCTGGCAGCATCGCTCATCGGCTCAGTCGCGCTGACGGGCTGCGCCTACAACAGCAGTTCGCCCGACGTCTACACGGCGTCGCAGGCGCAGCGCGAGGAAACGGTGCGCATGGCGACCGTCGAGAGCGTGCGCGGCGTGAAGATCAGCTCGAACAACGGCCAGCCGACCGGCCTCGGCGCCATCGGCGGCGGCGCGCTCGGCGGCGTCGCGGCGGGCAGCGCAATCGGCGGCGGCAACGGGTCGATCATCGCGGGCATCATCGGCGGTCTGGCCGGCGCGGTCGCGGGCAACGCGGTCGAGAACAGCGTCGCGACGAAGAACGGGCTGGAAATCACCGTGCGTCTGGACAACGGCGACTTGCGCGCCATCACCCAGACGTCGAATGGCGAAGTGTTTCAAGCCGGCGAGCGCGTTCGGCTGCTGTCGAGCGGCGGCGTGACGCGCGTGACGCACTGAGTTCGTCGGAGCTATTCCGCCGAGGATTCGCAGCCAGCCTGCGGTTGCTCAAAGAAGCGCATGCATCGAAAGAGGCATGCGCTTTTTTCGTTCGTCACGCGCTGCGAGCACGGCGCGAACTTACTTCGGGCGCCGAAGCGAAAAACCCGCCGCCGGTCTTGACCGGCGACGGGTCGTGGCCGGGTAGGCCTACCCGGTCGTAAGGCACATCGACGTGTGCCGCGGTGCTTCCGACTGCTGTTGCCGCGACTTACGGACGGCTGCCCGTCGGGAACGGCCATGCCGCCGCCGGGTTCAGCGCCGTCTTGACCGCAGTGGCCGGAGCCGCCGGAGCGGGCGTCGACACCGTGGTAGCCGTCGTTGCGGGAGCCGCAGCCGTCGTCTTCTTTGCAGCGGCAGCCTTCTTGGCCGGCGCCTTCTTTGCAGCAGGCTCGGCTTTCTTCGCTGCGGGAGCGGGCGCGGAGGCAGCAGGCGCAGCAGGGGCAGCGGCGGTTTTGGCCGACGCCTTCTTTGCAGGAGCCTTCTTCGCGGCAGCCTTCTTCGCGGGCGCTTTCTTCGCAGCGGCCTTCTTCGCCGCCGCTTTCTTCGCGGGCGCCTTCTTGGCGGCGGCCTTCTTCGCAGGCGCCTTCTTCGCGGCGGCCTTCTTGGCAGGCGCCTTCTTGGCTGCGGCCTTCTTCGTGGCTACCTTCTTGGTGGCGACCTTCTTCGCTGCGGCCTTCTTCGCGGGCGCCTTCTTGGCCGCCACCTTCTTCGTTGCGACCTTCTTTGCTGCTGCCTTCTTGGCCGGCGCAGCCTTCTTCGCCGCGACCTTCTTCACGGCGACTTTCTTCGCTGCAACCTTCTTCGCAGCGACCTTCTTCGCGGCTACCTTCTTCGCCGGAGCGGCGGCTTTCTTGGCGGGGGCTTTCTTTGCTGCAGCCTTTTTCGCGGCGGGTTTCTTCTTGGCAACTGCCATGGTTTTTCTCCTTCAGGTTTTCAGATGAGAGTCAGTTCAAACAACACCCTTCGTCAAAACCCGCTTCTTCGCGTGGAGGCTCTCAGGGCACACGCTACGAAGCGGATTATTCATCGGCGTACGCTGATCCCACCTGCTTACGCTAATGAATACGGCAAGGCGCGCCGTGCCCCGAGGCACCGCGCGCCAAATTGAGTCAGCGCCCATACACGGCGCCGGCCATCGCTTGATCGAGCCAGCGAGCTTGTCGCCGGCATTTTCCGGGGGGAAGTTTGCCCATCCCATTGAAGGGAACGCAAAACGCCTGTCTTTCAATCGAACCACTTGGTCCGTCAAGTCAGTAGGCGCACTTTGCATCAGGCGACCGTTCTCCTAAACCTTGTCGGCGGGGCGCGCGCAATGACGCACGCTGCTGCCCAGCCGTCCCATCGATTTCGTCTGCAACACGTCCTGGGCTTGTTGTTATTCCCAGGTCAGCGCGCCGCCGGTTTGATACTCAATCACGCGTGTCTCGAAGAAGTTGCGTTCCTTCTTCAAGTCGATCATTTCGCTCATCCACGGGAACGGGTTTTCCTCGTTCGGGTAGAGCGGGTCCAGGCCAATCTGCTGGCAACGCCGATTGCAGATGAACCGCAAGTAGCTCTTGAACATCGACGCGTTCAGGCCGAGAACCCCGCGCGGCATGGTGTCTTCAGCGTAGCGATATTCGAGATCGACAGCTTGCTTGAAGAGCTCGCGAATCTCCGCCTTGAAATCGGCGGTCCACAGTTGCGGCTCTTCCAGCTTGATCTGGTTGATGAGGTCGATGCCGAAGTTGCAGTGCATCGATTCATCGCGGAGGATGTACTGATACTGCTCCGCCGCGCCCGTCATCTTGTTCTGGCGACCCAGCGCCAAAATCTGCGTGAAGCCCACATAGAAGAAGAGCCCTTCCATGATGCAGGCGAACACGATCAACGACTTGAGCAATTTCTGGTCCGCTTCCAGCGTGCCGGTGGTGAAGGCCGGGTCGGTCAGCGTCTGGATGAACGGAATGAGGAACTCGTCCTTGTCACGGATCGACTTGACCTCGTGATACGCGTTGAAGATCTCGCTTTCGTCTAGGCCGAGCGATTCGACGATGTACTGATACGCATGCGTGTGGATCGCCTCTTCGAACGCCTGGCGCAGCAGGAACTGGCGGCACTCCGGAGCGGTGATATGACGATACGTGCCGAGCACGATGTTGTTCGCGGCAAGCGAGTCGGCCGTGACGAAGAAGCCGAGGTTGCGCTTGACGATGCGGCGCTCGTCGTCGGACAGACCGTTCGGGTCTTTCCACAGGGCGATGTCGCGCGACATGTTCACTTCCTGCGGCATCCAGTGATTCGCGCAGCCGGCGAGGTACTTCTCCCACGCCCACTTGTACTTGAACGGCACGAGCTGGTTGACGTCGGTCTTGCCGTTGATGATGCGCTTGTCTGCGACGTTGACGCGCGCTTCGCTCTGCGCGGCGATGGCGCCAGCGGAAGGCGTGGCGGCTGCGGGAGGCACGAAGCCATCCGAGAAGATGTTCTGCGCCTGAGCAGTCTGATGGGCGGCTTGATGATCGAACGATTGGGCAGCATGCGCTGCGCTCTGCGTACCGAAAGCCGTGCCTTGAGCGTTGCGCAACGTGTTGTGTTGCGAACCGCTCGACGGAGTTACGGCAGTGGTCTCGTCATCCCAGTTGAGCATAAATTCTCACCATCAATTTAGATCGGTTTGTACCATCTTTTCATGAGCGATAAAAGAGCTTGCTCATGAAAATTCTCGTTTTCTAGCGATTTGGATTCAGCGTTGCTACCTGCATACAACACTTGGCTCTGCGCATGGTCTTTCATGCGTGATGCGAGCAAGAGAGAGACGGGTGTGAAGCGGTCCTCATCGACTCTCTTCAAGCGTTGCGATGTGTGATCGGACTGCGTGGCTTCAATGCTTCGATCGATGCTTCGACGCTGTCATGCGAAAGCTTGGCGACAACCCGCGATGATCAATCGACGCGATCGACGCGATCGACGCGATCGACGCGATCGACGCGGTCGACGCGAGTGCCGCTGATCGGTTGCAATGCGTTTGCGAGCGAAGATGAAAGCGCGTGCTCGTTTCGGCTTCGCTCGATGACGCTCGAGCAGCCGAGCGAGGCGTCGTTGTTGCCTTCGCGCGCTTCGAATTCGTTGCCGAAGTTTAGCATTCGCTGCCTCGCTTTACCACTATATATTGTGTCCGCTCAGGCGCTTCTCTACTACCTATAGCGCGCGGAGTCAACGCCTCAAAGGGTCTAGCAAAGACCGCAGATTGTTGTGATCGATCTCGTGCATGAGCGCAAGCAACGCACCGAGCTTGCCTTGAGGAAAACCCTCACGCGCGAACCACGCCAGATAGTGACCGGGCAAGTCCGCGATGAGTCTGTCCTTGTACTTGCCATAGGGCATGGTCTGCGTCACGAGACGCTGCAGGTCTTCGGGGTCCATCGTGTCTTCACTCCTCGTTATGTCGATCGCATCACATGGCGCCCGGCGCGCGATCGCATGCGCCTGGTATCGGTGCCATAATCGCCGCTCTTGCCGCCATGACTGATCGCATTCTCCGATGCCGCTCGCCGTCAAAGCTTTCATTGCTCCTCTCATCGTCGCGTGTGCGATGTTCATGGAAAGCGTCGACGCCAACGTCATCGTCACTGCAATCCCCGAAATGGCGCGCGCCTTCGGACGCGATCCCGTCACACTGAAGGTCGCCGTCACGAGTTACGTGCTCGGCTTGGGCGTCTTCATTCCTATCTGCGGCTGGGTGGCCGACCGCTTCGGCGCACGCGCGGTCTTTCGCGCGGCCATCGGCGTGTTCGTTGCCGGTTCGATCCTTTGCGCGGCATCGACGTCGCTCGGGCCCTTCACCGTCGCGCGCTTCATACAGGGCGTGGGCGGCGCGATGATGGTACCGGTTGGCCGCATCATCATCTTCCGTTCGGTGCGCCGCTCGGAGTTCATTCGCGCGATGAACTATCTCTCGGTTCCCGCGATGCTCGGCCCGGCCGCCGGCCCGCTGCTCGGCGGCTTCATCACGACGTATCTGCACTGGCGGCTGATCTTCTTCATCAATATTCCGATCGGCATTGCAGGCATCTACCTGACCAATCGCTACATCGCCGACTCGCGCGAAGAACATCCGGGCCGGCTCGACTGGCTCGGCTTCTTTCTCTCGGCGGGCGCCGGCGTGTTGCTGCTGCTCGGGCTTTCGCTCGTCGGCGGCGAACTGGTTCCGCAAAGCGTCGCGTTCGCGATGTGCGCAGCCGGCGCGCTGATGGCCGCGCTCTACTGTCTCTACGCGCGCCGGGCCGCGCGACCGCTGCTCGACCTGCGCTTCTTTCGCGTGCCGACGTTTCAGGCGAGCGTCCTCGGCGGCTCGCTCTTTCGCATCGGGCTCGGCGCGGTGCCGTTCCTTTTGCCGCTCGCGTTGCAGGAGGGTCTTGGCATGACGGCGTTCAAGTCAGGCGCGATCACCTGCGCATCGGCGTTCGGCGGCATGTTCATGCGCTCCCTTGCGTCGCGCGTGCTGCATCGATTCGGCTTTCGGCAGACGCTTCTCTTCAACGCGGCGTTGTCGGGCTTGGCGATTGCGGCATGCGGCACGTTCTTTCCCGGCACGCCGACTTGGGTGATCTGGGCTGTGGTGCTGCTCGGCGGCTTCTTTCCGGCGCTGCAGTTCACGAGCCTCAATTCGCTCGCCTATGCGGAGATCGAAACACGCGATGTCGGACGGGCGACGAGTCTTGCCAGCTTCGTGCAGCAGGTGTCGCTCGGGCTTGGCGTCACGGTGGCGGGGATCACGCTCGAGCTGACGCAGTACGTGAATGGTCATGCGACCGTGCGGTGGTCGGACTTCTGGCCTGCGTTTGTTGTCGTCGGGTTGTTCTCGTTTCTTTCCATACCGGTTACGGCTCGGTTGGCGCGGGATGCGGGGGTTGAGATTTCGCGTGGGACGCGGGGGTAACGGTTCTTTGTTTTTTGCCTGCCGGCGGGGTTCGTTGGGCTTGTTTTGTCGGTGAACTTGTTTTCGTGTCGGTCTATTGGCGTTGCCCCTCCCCGGGGCGGGGGTCACTTTCTTTGCTGCTGCAAAGAAAGTAACCAAAGAAAGCAGCTTTCTTGGCCCGCAGCAGCAAGAGAGTGGTCACTTCGCAGACATGCGGTGGCGCTACTTGAATTGGCAGCCTTGAATCACTTTCCACGCCCGCTGAGCGCCACGTCCTCCGAGCCTCTTGGCTCGATAAAACCATGCGCGCGCTTTACGCTTTGCCTCCGGCAAGTGGTAGTCGGTAGCTCATCGTTAAGTTTCTGCACGCACCGGTGACATCTATCCCCCGTCTCGCGCCCCGACTTAGATTGATAAACGGCGTCCACGCATGCAAACCCTCGGTGTTGACGAGCCAAGGGGCTCGGAGGACGTGGCGCTCAGCGGGCGTGGAAGGTGATTCAGGGCTGATTCAAGCTGAGTGCCATTGCTTTTCTGCGGAGTGACTACGCTCTCGCTGCTGCGGGCCAAAAAAAGCTGCTTTCTTTGGTTACTTTCTTTGCAGCAGCAAAGAAAGTGACCCCCGCCCCGGGGAGGGGCAACGCTAATAGACCGACACGAAAACAAGTTTCCCAACGACAAGACAAGACAACAAAAACCAAAAAGCCGGCACCGAGAAACTCAGCACCGGCCTTCGGCCAAGAGCAGAACCCTACTCAAGCGCCAGCGAAAGAACTCACTGACATGCCTCGCACTCGTCGAACCCCGGATCGCCGGGACGCATCATGCAGACGGGGCCGTCGGCTTCCGGCTCAGCAGCCGCCTCGACCGCCGGCGCTGCAGCGGCCGCGTTGAAACCGCCACCTACGCCGCCGGCAGCAGAAGAAGAAGCACCGCCTGACGATACCCCGAAGCCACCGCCAGCACCGGAGCCGCCCTCACCCGACGGCACCGCGTTCAGCGCGCCGTGCGCCACCGTCGACTTCTCGACGTGCGTCGCCGCCATCGTGCGGAGGTAGTACGTCGTCTTGAGGCCGCGCAGCCACGCGAGCTTGTACACCTCGTCGAGCTTCTTGCCCGACGCGCCCGCCATGTAAATGTTCAGCGACTGCGCCTGATCGATCCACTTCTGACGGCGCGACGCCGCTTCCACCAGCCACTTCGGATCGACTTCGAACGCCGTCGCATAGATGGCGCGCAGGTCGGCCGGAACGCGGTCGATGCGCGAGAGCGTGCCGTCGAAGTACTTCAGGTCCGACACCATCACTTCGTCCCACAGGCCGCGCGCCTTCAGATCACGCACCAGGTAGTCGTTGACCACCGTGAATTCGCCAGACAGATTCGACTTCACGTACAGGTTCTGGAACGTCGGCTCGATACACGCCGACACGCCGATGATGTTCGAGATCGTCGCCGTCGGCGCAATCGCCACGCAGTTCGAGTTGCGCATGCCGTGCGTCGCAATGCGCGAACGCAGCGTCGACCAGTCCATCGACTCGGACGTGTCCACTTCCACATAACCGCCGCGCGCTTCGGCCAAGAGCTTCACCGTGTCTTGCGGGAGAATGCCGCGATCCCACAGCGAGCCGCGATAGCTCGAATAACGGCCGCGCTCTTCCGCAAGCTCCGTCGACGCGTAGTAGGCGTAGTAGCAGACGGCTTCCATCGAACGATCCGCGAACTCCACCGCTTCCTGCGACGCGTACGGCGTGCGCAGCAAGTGCAGGCAGTCCTGGAAGCCCATGATGCCCATGCCCACCGGACGATGCTTCAGGTTCGAATTACGCGCCTTCGGCACCGCGTAGTAGTTGATGTCGATCACGTTGTCGAGCATGCGCATCGCGACGCTGATGGTGCGCTTGAGCTTCGCGTGATCCAGCGCGAGCGTGCCGTCGGCCTGCTTCGTCAGGTGCGCGACGAGGTTCACCGAACCGAGATTGCACACGGCGATTTCGGTGTCGCTCGTATTCAGCGTGATTTCCGTGCACAAGTTCGACGAATGCACGACGCCGACATGCTGCTGCGGCGAACGCACGTTGCACGGGTCCTTGAACGTGATCCACGGATGGCCCGTTTCGAACAGCATGCCGAGCATCTTGCGCCACAAGTGCTGCGCCGGCACCTTCTTGAAGAGCTTGATCTCGCCGCGCGCGGCTTTCTCTTCGTAAGCGACGTACGCCTTCTCGAAGTCCGCGCCGAACAGATCATGCAGGTCCGGACACGTCGACGGCGAGAACAGCGTCCATTCGCCGCCTTCCATCACGCGCTTCATGAACAGGTCGGGAATCCAGTTCGCCGTGTTCATGTCATGCGTGCGGCGGCGGTCGTCGCCCGTGTTCTTGCGCAGTTCCAGGAATTCTTCGATGTCGAGGTGCCACGTCTCCAGGTAGGCGCACACCGCGCCCTTGCGCTTGCCGCCCTGATTCACCGCGACGGCCGTGTCGTTCACGACCTTCAGGAACGGCACGACGCCTTGCGACTTGCCGTTCGTGCCCTTGATATGCGAGCCGAGCGCGCGCACTCGCGTCCAGTCGTTGCCGAGACCGCCCGCGAACTTCGAGAGCAGCGCGTTTTCCTTCAGCGCCTCGTAGATGCCGTCGAGGTCGTCGGCCACCGTCGTCAGATAGCACGACGAAAGCTGCGAGCGATGCGTGCCCGAGTTGAAGAGCGTCGGCGTCGACGACATGAAGTCGAACGACGACAGCACGTTGTAGAACTCGATGGCGCGCGCTTCGCGGTCGATTTCGTTCAGCGACAGGCCCATCGCGACGCGCATGAAAAACGCCTGCGGCAACTCGATGCGCGTGCCCTCGACGTGCAGGAAGTAGCGGTCGTACAGCGTTTGCAGGCCGAGGTAGCCGAACTGCAGGTCGCGGTTCGCGTCGAGCGCGGCGCCGAGACGCTTCAGGTCGAACTGCTGCAGCTTGTCGTCGAGGAGGCCCGCTTCGACGCCGCGCTTGATGAACTGCGGGAAGTACTCGGCGTAACGCTCGCCCATTTCGGCTTGCGTCACTTCACCTTCGAGAATCTCGCGGCGGATCGTGTGCAGCAGGATGCGCGCGGTGACCTGGCTGTACGCCGGATCTTTTTCGATCATCGTGCGCGCGGCGAGAATGGCCGAATCGTAGACCTGATTCATCGGCACGCCGTCGTACAGGTTCTTCACCGTTTCCGCGACGATCGGATCAGCCGAGACGGCATCGCCCAGATTCGCGCAGGCGGAGACGATCAGCGCCTTTAGCGCGTCGAGATCGAGCGGGCGCGTGATGCCGTTGTCCGTCACGTTGATGACGCCTTCGTGCGTCTTCGCATTCTGCGCGTGGCCGCGGTCCTGCTCGCGCTGCTGCGTGCGCTTCTCGCGATACAGCACGTAAGCGCGCGCGACGTTGTGCTCGCCGCCGCGCATCAGCGCGAGTTCGACCTGATCCTGAATGTCTTCGATGTGGAACGTGCCGCCGTGCGGACGGCTGCGCAGAAGCGCGCGCACGACCGCCTGGGTCAGTTGCTCGACCTGCTCGCGCACGCGAGCGGACGCCGCGCCTTGGCCGCCGTTCACGGCGATGAACGCCTTCGTCACGGCAATCGCGATTTTCGACGGCTCGAACGACACCACGCTTCCGTTGCGACGGATGACCTTGTAGTCGGCATACGTCGTGTTCGACGCGGGCGATTGCGCGCCCTGAACGTGCGCGCCGCCAGCATGCTGGACGGATGCGCCTTCGTAGGAAGTCGTGGCGTTGTCGGTGGTTTGCATGTGCAAAACTCCTGGTGTTCGAATGGTGCGGATGATCCGCGGATTTATCACTTATGCCGCGCGCGTCGCCTCATGGGACGCGTCGCGGTGTTTGGCAGTGGTGCGGGCTGTGAAGACAGCAGGCCCTGAACACGAGTCGCGGCGATGGCGGCCCGCACTGTCATGGCGTCGCGTGCGGTGCCCGCGTTGGCGCGCGGTGTCGGTCGACGCGACTCGCGTTCACTTGCATGCGTTCTTCACGGTGCTGCTTTGCTGGCGCTCGATGCGCTAAGGGCCTCTTGATGAGACCGCTTGCGCACCGCCCCGGGCCAGCCAGACATCAGATACGCCGGAAAGCCGACGGCGCCGGCTCATGCGAGCGGGCGCCGCCTCTACAACACAAGATATAGTGCAAATCGCGTCCTTCGGCACCAAGTATAGTGGAACTTCGCAGGGTCTCAAAAAGGTTTATTTGCTTCCGAAGCGCCCGCGCGGGGTTGACTTTTGCGGCGTCGAAGCGCGGCAAGGGCTCCCGCGCGACGCTGTTGCGTCGCAGCGAGAATGACCGTAGGCGGAGGTCGGAGACCGTCGAGGTGTCGGCTTGGGCGACGGACGGACGGCGACAAACGATGCTGGCAGCGCACGTCATGGCGCAGGCGCTGTTAGTCGCGGAACAGGACGGAATCGGTCCTACGAGCAGGGCGAGCACCGTGTTTTCGTCGTGCCGCAGGTTGTCGCTGCCTTCGCGCTCGATCTCTTCGCGTAGCCGTTGCAACGCCCGCCTTCACGAACGATGACACGCACGCGTGGCACGCGCGATCATCGCTGGCGAGGAACAACGGGAAGGCGCCGTCGCGGTGAATCGCGAAAGCGCCGACACGCGCATGCGGCGTAGGTGAATGGACCTACGGACGCACGAAGCGGAACGTCGGGGCTAGCCGGCCGCGTGATCGAGCGCAGTCCGAGCGGCACGCCGAGCACGTTGGCGAGCGTCGGAACGGTGAACATGAGCGCGATGGCTTGCGCGCGGCCGGTCGCGTCGTGGTCGAGTGCGTGCTGTAAGCAGCGCCCGCTCCGATCGGTGCTGGAGTCGCCGGGTGGCAGGCTGATTCTGTCGGTCACGCCGAGCGTCGGCGTTATGCCGACTGGGCGCGTCAACGAAGGCATCGCGCCCAGTCGGCGCATTCATCTGGCGTCGCAATCGCTCACACGCGCCGCGCGGCCGCGCTCTCACGCGACGACTATTGCTTCACTCGTCAGCGTATGTTCGCGTCGATGCCCGCAGGCAATGCACTCATCTCGCGTCCCGACCACCAGGACGCGCCGCATGACGCCGCGCGTGCTCCGCGCAGCAAAACCGTTGCCCCGCGACGGCTATGGATTCGCTCGTCGGCGTATGCACGCCGCACTGCGCGCAGCGGATAAGCGGATCGGCAAGCTGCGGCGCATCGCGGCGAGCGGCGCCGTTGCCGGCGCCCGCACCGCCCGCCGTCGTGGAACCTCGGTTCGACGAAGCACGCGTTCCAGCCTGCTCGCGCTCGTTGGCGCGCCGCAGCTTCTTCAAGAGCCATTGCGTCACGAAGAAGAGGACGATAAGAAGAAGAAAAGCTCGCATCGGCTTAAAGAAGTAAGACCGCGTTCAGACGACCGCGCGATGCAGCAGCACTTCGAACACGAAGCGGCTGCCCACATACGCGAGCAGCAGCGCCACGAACGAAGCCAGCACCCAGCGCAGCGCGGCGCGTCCGCGCCAGCCGGAAATGCGGCGCGCAGTGAGCAGCCCGCCGAACATCAGCCAGGACAGAATGGCGAAGACGGTCTTGTGATCGAGACGCAGCGCACGATCGACCAGTTGCTCGTTGAATGCGATGCCCGACACCAGCGTGAGCGTCAGCAGCACGAAGCCCGCGCCGATCAGCCGGAACAACAGCTTTTCGAGCGTGAGCAGCGGCGGCAAGGTGTCGAGCCAGCTCGCGAGCCAGCCGTTGCCGCCGCTGTGACGCATCGCGAGGCCGCGCATGCGCTGAAGGCGCCGTTCGAGCATCAGCATCAGCACGGCATGCAGCGCGGCAATCGCAAAGAGGCCGTACGCGATGTTCGCGATCAGGAAATGCAGCTTGAACATCGGCGCGGCCGAGTACGACAGCACGCGCACGCCGCCGAACGCCAGCGGCAACAGCGACGCGACGCAGGCGAGCGGCAACACGAGCAGGCGCAAGCCGTCGAGCGGAAAGAAAAAGCTCTCGATCCAGTAGATGCCCGCGCCGAGCCAGAACATCGCGGACAACGCGAACGCGAAGCCGAAGATCATCGCGTTCTGCGGGAAGATGGTCATGTGCAGAAGAACGCCGTGCACGACCAACGCTATTAATAATAGAGCGCGTCCCATGCCGCTCATGCCCGACGCCTTCGACGGACTCGCCGGCGCGGTCCCGATACCCGAGGGCACGCCCGCCAGCACCGGCTCCACGGCCGTATGGCGATGCGCGCGCCAGCCCGCCACGGCCAGTCCGCCGTAGAGAAACGCAGTGAGGGCATACAGTACAATATCCATGTTCGAAGTTTACACTAGGCCCCGAACCCGCGACGTCTTCCCCCTTGCGCCAAAGTAGGGCGCATCGCCGCGAAACCGCCTGCGCGTCGCCGGAAACCAGGGCCGCACTCTCACATTCCCATGCTCGACAACCTCACTCAACGGATGGCGCGCGTCGTCAAGACGCTGCGCGGCGAGGCCCGGCTCACTGAGGCCAACACGCAGGACATGCTGCGCGAAGTGCGCCTCGCGCTGCTCGAAGCCGACGTGGCGCTGCCCGTCGTGCGCGAGTTCATCGCCAAGGTGAAGGAAAAGGCGCTCGGCGAAGAAGTGCTTTCGAGCCTGTCGCCGGGTCAGGCGCTCGTCGGCGTCGTGCAGCGCGAGCTGACCGCCGTGATCGGCGGCGACTACGAAGGCAAGGCCGCCGAACTCAATCTCGCCGTCACGCCGCCCGCTGTCATTCTGATGGCCGGCTTGCAGGGCGCGGGTAAAACCACGACCACCGGCAAGCTCGCCAAGCTGCTGCGCGAAAAGCAGAAGAAGAAGGTCCTGACGGTTTCCGTCGACGTGTACCGCCCCGCCGCTATTCGCCAGCTGCAAACGGTGACCGAACAGGTTGGCGCGGACTTCTTCCCGTCCGAGCCGGACCAGAAGCCTGCGGACATCGCGCGCGCGGCGATCGACTGGGCGAAGCGTCATTACCACGATGTCGTGATCGTCGATACGGCCGGTCGCCTCGGCATCGACGAAGCGATGATGAAGGAGATCAGCGAGCTGCACGCGCTGCTCAAGCCCGCTGAAACGCTCTTCGTCGTCGACGCGATGCTCGGCCAAGACGCGGTGAACACCGCGAAGGCGTTCAACGACGCGCTGCCGCTCACGGGCGTCGTGCTCACGAAGCTCGACGGCGATTCGCGCGGCGGCGCGGCGCTTTCGGTGCGGCACGTCACCGGCAAGCCGATCAAGTTCGTCGGCGTCGCGGAAAAGCTCGACGGCCTCGAAGTCTTCCACCCGGATCGCATGGCGAACCGGATTCTCGGCATGGGCGACATTCTCGCACTCGTCGAGGAAGCGCAGCGCGGCGTCGATACGCAAGCCGCGCAGAAGCTCGCCGACAAGGTGAAGAAAGGCGGCGACTTCGACCTGAACGACTTCAAGGCGCAACTCTCGCAGATGAAGAAGATGGGCGGGCTGTCGTCGCTGATGGACAAGCTGCCCGCGCAGTTCCAGCAGGCGGCGCAAGGCGCGGACATGAACAACGCCGAGAAGCAGATGCGCCGCATGGAAGGCATCATCAATTCGATGACGCTTCAGGAGCGCGCGAAGCCCGAGCTCATCAAGGCGGCACGCAAGCGCCGCATCGCCGCGGGCGCGGGCGTGCACGTGCAGGAAGTCAACCGCATGCTGAACCAATACGAGCAGATGCGCGGCATGATGAAGAAGCTCAAAGGCGGCAATCTGCAAAAGATGATGCGCGGCATGAAGGGCATGATGCCGGGCATGCGCTGATTCGCGCCGCTTCGAACCCGCGCTTTCGTTCGCCCGACGCGAAAGGAACGCGGGTTTATCATATGGCGCACGCCGCCGTTTTTTCCACACTGAGTCGTCGTCTCTCCCGCCTGCCTCTATGAACCGCGAAGAAGCTCTCCACATTTTCAGCCACTCCGAAGAGATCGTCAGCGCCGATCAGGTCGACGCGTCGATCAAGCGCATGGCTGCGGACATCAAGGCCGCGACGCAGGACGACTTCCCGTTGCTGCTCTCCGTCATGGGCGGCGCGGCCGTGTTCACCGGCATGCTGCTGCCGCATCTGGATTTCCCGCTCGAATTCGACTACATCCATTTGACGCGCTATCGCAACGCCATCAAGGGCGGCAGCGAAATGCAGTGGCGCGTGGCGCCGGCCGAATCGGTGAAGGATCGCGTGGTGCTCGTGCTCGACGACATTCTCGACGAAGGAGAAACGATGGCGGCCATTCGCGACCGCATCATGGCGATGGGCGCGAAGCAATTTCTGTCGGCGGTGCTGTGCGAGAAGCTCATCCCGAAGGCGAAGCCGCTGCGCCCGGATTTCTGCGGCTTCGAAGTGCCGGACCGTTACGTGTTCGGCTGCGGGATGGATGCGAAGGGTTACTGGCGCAATCTGCCGACTATCCGGGCGTTGACCGAAGGCGCGTGATCGCTCGCACGCGCGACGAAAAAAAAGCGGCCTCGGCCGCTTTTTTCACAACTGATGCACGAACGCGCGTATCCCGGTCAGAATCATCTCGACGGAAATCGCGACGAGCACGAGTCCCATCAACCGCTCGAACGCCGTGACCGCACGCTCGCCTAGCCATTGCTGAATCTTCTCCGCGAGAATCAGCACGACCGCGCAGACGACCATCGTGACGGTGAGCGCGCCGATCCATTCGAACATCTTGCCCGGCGCTTGGGACGTCAGCAGCATCACCGTGGCGAGCGCGGACGGGCCGGCGAGCGCGGGAATGGCGAGCGGCACGATCAGCGGTTCGCCGCCGCGCGTGTCGCCGCCCATCGGGCCATCCGGATGCGGGAAGATCATCCTGAGCGCGATCAGAAACAGCACGATCCCGCCGCCGATGCGCAGCGACACATCCGTGAGATTCATCGCGCGCAGGAAGCGGTCGCCGGCCAGCATGAAGACGAGCAGAATGCCGAACGCGATCGCCACTTCGCGCAAGATCACCACGCGGCGCCGCTCGGTGGCGACCCCGCGCAGCGCGTTGATGAAGATCGGAATGTTGCCGAGCGGATCGGTGATCAAGAGCAGAAGGATCGTCGCCGACAGGAAGTTGTACTGCATTTACTTCCCGAGCGCGGCCCGAATCTTCGCCGTCACGACGCCCGCCGCTTCGTCCACCGGCAGCAGCGTGGCCTCGGTGTCGCGGCGCGCCTGATATTCGAGCTTGCCTTCCTTCAGCCCGCGATCGCCGATGACAATGCGATGCGGCACGCCGATCAGTTCCCAGTCCGCGAACATCACGCCGGGGCGCTCGCCGCGATCGTCGAGAATCACGTCGATGCCCGCGTCCTGCAGCGTGGCGTACAGCTTGTCGGCCTGCTCGCGCACGGCGTCGCTGCGGTCGTAGCCCATCGGGCAGATCACCACTTCGAACGGCGCAATGGCTTCCGGCCAGATGATGCCCTTGTCGTCGAAATTCTGTTCGATAGCCGCGCCCAAGACGCGCGTCACGCCGATGCCGTAGCAGCCCATCTGCATCGGCGCGGGCTTGCCGCCTTCGTCGAGGAACGTGGCGCCCATCGAATCCGAATACTTCGTGCCGAGCTGGAACACGTGCCCCACTTCGATGCCGCGGCAGATTTCCAGCGTGCCACGGCCGTCCGGCGAAGGGTCGCCCGCCACGACGTTGCGGATATCCGCGACTTCCGGTTCCGGCAGATCGCGGCCCCAGTTCACGCCGGTCGTGTGATAGTCGACCTCGTTCGAGCCGACGACGAAATCGCTCATGTTCGCGACCGTGCGATCCGCGATCACGCGCACCGGCTTCTTCGTGCCGATGGGACCGAGATAGCCCGGCGGCGTGCCGAACCATTCGACGATCTCGGCTTCCGTCGCAAAACGGTAGCCCGAGAGACCCGGCAGCTTGCTGACCTTGATGTCGTTCAGCGAATGATCGCCGCGCAGCATCAGGAGCCAAATGGTCGGCTCGGCGCCTTCGTTGTCGGTCGCGAGAATGATCGACTTGATCGTGCGTTCGAGCGGGATGTTGAGCAACTGCGCGACGGCTTCGCACTTGGCCGCGCCGGGCGTCGGCGTCTTCTTCATCTCCTCGGCGGGCGCGGCGCGCTCGGCGATCAGCGGCAGCGCGTCGGCCGCTTCCACGTTCGCCGCGAAGTCCGAGTCCGGGCAGTACGCGATATCGTCTTCGCCCGTTTCGGCGATGACGTGAAACTCGTGCGATCCGCTGCCGCCGATCGAGCCGTTGTCCGCCGCGACCGCGCGGAACTCCAGCCCGATGCGCGTGAAGATGCGCACGTAGGCGTCGTACATCTTCTTGTACGACTCGGCGAGGCCGGCGGTGTCCTTATCGAAGGAATAGGCGTCCTTCATGATGAACTCGCGGCCGCGCATGACGCCGAAGCGCGGACGAATCTCGTCGCGGAACTTCGTCTGGATCTGATAGAAGTTGACCGGCAACTGGCGATAGCTCTTGATCTCGCGCCGCGCGATGTCCGTGACCACTTCCTCGTGCGTCGGTCCGACGACGAAATCGCGTTCGTGACGGTCCTTGATGCGCAGCAGTTCGGGGCCGTACTGCTCCCAGCGTCCGGATTCTTGCCACAACTCGGCCGGCTGCACGGCCGGCATTAGCAATTCGAGCGCGCCGGCGCGATTCATCTCTTCACGCACGATGGCTTCGACCTTGCGGATGGAGCGCAGGCCGATCGGCATGTAATCGTAGATGCCGCCCGCGACGCGGCGGATCATGCCGGCGCGCATCATCAGCTTGTGGCTAACGATCTCGGCGTCGGCGGGAGCTTCCTTCAGGGTGCCGATGAAGAAACGGGATGCTTTCATTCAGAAATTTTCCAAAAGCGGCGCGCGCCCACGAAACCATGTGGTTGAAGGCTGGCGAAACGGGTGAACGACGAAACGGTCGACGGCTCTGCACGAGGCCGCAATGAAACGCTCGCGCGCCACTTGCGACCGACCGCCCTGCATGAAGCCGGAAAAGAAGATTCTGCCGACTTCCGGGTTGCCTGGCAAAGATTCCTTGCGGGCAGGCGCACCGCGAGCCCCGAAATTAGGGCTCCGACACGGGTTGGAACGGATGCGCCGGGGCCGTTATCTGTTTATAATCAAAGCAATTCTAAAGGATTCGAAGGTGGTTGTATGCTGGATCGTGAAGGCTTTCGCCCGAACGTCGGCATCATCCTCTTGAACGCGCGCAACGAAGTGTTTTGGGGCAAGCGGCTGCGTGAACATTCCTGGCAGTTTCCGCAAGGGGGTATCAAATACGGCGAGACCCCCGTGCAAGCAATGTATCGGGAGTTACACGAAGAAACCGGCCTGCTTCCTGAGCACGTGAAAGTTGTCGGTCGCACGCGCGACTGGCTGCGTTATGAGGTGCCGGATAAGTTCATCAAGCGCGAAGTGCGCGGTCATTATCGCGGTCAGAAACAGATCTGGTTTCTGCTGCGCATGGTCGGGCGCGACTGCGACATTTGCCTGCGCGCGACGGACCATCCGGAATTCGATGCCTGGCGCTGGAACGAATACTGGGTGCCGCTCGACGCGGTGATCGAGTTCAAGCGCGACGTTTATCAACTGGCTCTCACCGAGCTTTCCCGCTTCTTGCGGCGAACCAATACTCGTGGCGAACGCGGTGAGCGCGCCGCGCATCATGGGCCGCGTTACCCGCGCGTCATTCAGACCATGACGATCGAGACACCTGCCGTAACCGCCGCCGGCGCCGCGGTTCAGGCAGAATGTACGGTCAGCGAAGAAGTGCAGATCATCGCGCGGCGTTCATCGTGCGACTGACTTTGCGTTCGGTCCTGGCATCGAGCGCGGCGATTCTTCGTTCATTCTGACACTCGGCACGTTTCATGGCCCGGCGCGGCGAGCACTGCTCGCGGCGCCGGGCATTCGCCGTCCGCGCATCCGTTATTCGGGAACATCGAATTGAAAGTCATCGTCTCATCCGCGGTAGTCGTCGCCATGCTCGCCGCGCTTGCCGGCTGTTCCAGTTCCAAGGGCCCGTCCAATCAGGACGATGGCGTCTTCACCTATCTGCTCGACCGCAAGACCGAATGGGTGGAGAACAAAGTGGATACGCTGCCGCCGCTGCCGCAGGCGTCGAACCTGCTGCCGTTCAATGTTTCGCAGAACACACCGCTCACGTTCGCGGTCGACAAGACCTCGCTCACGGTCGGCGATGACGGCGTCGTGCGTTACGTCGTCGTGGCGACGAGCCCGAGCGGCGCGCGCAACGTCAACTACGAAGGCATTCGCTGCGACACGTACGAATGGCGCCGCTACGCGAGCATCAACGAAGACGGCACCGGCTGGGATCGCGGCGTCGCGTTCGATTTCCGGCGCATCGAGAACGGCGAACTGAACGCGTACCAGGCAGCGCTGTATCAGGACTACTTCTGCACGAGCAAGCTGCCGGTCGGCACCGCAAAGCAGATCGTCAACAACATCCAGTACGAGCGCACGCAACGCTCCATCAACCTGCGCTGATTGCCTTCGCGCAGTAAAAAGCCCGCTGGCCTTTCGGCTCAGCGGGCTTCGTTCATTCGGCGGGATGCGCGCCTCAGACCAGCACCAGATTGTCGCGATGGATGAGTTCCGGCTCCAGCATATACCCGAGCACGGCTTCGATCTCCGCGCTCGGCCGCCGATGAATCAGCCGCGCCTCGGCACTGCTGTAATTCGTGATGCCGCGCGCGACTTCCTGCCCACGGTCGTCGATGCACGCGATCACTTCGCCGCGACCGAACGCGCCCTTCACATCGACGACGCCGATCGGCAGCAGGCTCTTGCCATCGGCGGTGAGCTTCTGCACCGCGCCAGCGTCGATCACGACGTGCCCGCGCACCTGCAAGTGATCCGCCATCCACTGCTTGCGCGCAGCCATGCGAGCGGTGCGCGCGATAAGCTGCGTGCCGATGAGCTCGCCCGACGCGAGGCGCGTGAGCACGTCCGCCTCGCGGCCGCTCGCGATCACGGTGTTCGCGCCGCTGTGCGCGGCGCGCTTGGCCGCGAGAATTTTCGTGAGCATGCCGCCGCGGCCGAGGCTCGATCCCGCGCCGCCGGCCATCGCTTCGAGTTCGGGCGTGCCGGCATCGGCCTGTTCGACGAGCGTCGCGTTCGGGTCCTTGCGCGGATCGGCGGTAAAGAGACCGCGCTGGTCCGTGAGAATGACCAGCGCGTCGCCTTCAATCAGATTGGCGACGAGCGCGCCGAGCGTGTCGTTGTCGCCGAACTTGATCTCGTCGGTGATGACGGTGTCGTTCTCGTTGATGACGGGCACCGTGCCCAGACGCAGCAGCGTGAGCAGCGTGGAGCGTGCGTTGAGATAGCGCTCGCGGTCGGCGAGGTCGGCGTGCGTGAGCAGAATCTGCGCAGTGCGGATGCCGTGCGCGCCGAAGCTGCTCTCGTAGACTTGCGCGAGGCCCATTTGCCCGACGGCGGCGGCGGCCTGCAATTCGTCGATCTCGCGCGGCCGCTTGGTCCAGCCGAGCCGATGAATGCCTTCCGCGATCGCGCCCGAACTGACGAGCACGACTTCCTTGCCCTCTTCGCGCAGCGCCGCGATCTGAGCCGCCCACCGGGCGATGGCCGCGTGATCCAGTCCGCGCCCGTCGTTGGTGACGAGGCTGGACCCCACTTTCACTACGATTCGCTTCGCAGCGGCAATGACCGAACGCATCGTGGGCTTCTCTCCTCGGTTATCTGTCTTCGTCGTCCGCTTTATTTCCGGCGATGTCATCGCGAAAACGCACGTCGGCCGCGAGATCTTCCGCTTCGGCTGCGCGCGACGCGTCCGAATGCGTCGAGATGTAGTCGTAGATGGCGTAGACCAGCGCCTCGCAGCCTTGGCCGGTCAGCGCCGAAATTTCGTACACCGGGCCGTCCCACTCGAACCGTTCGAGGAAGTCCTTCACGCGCGCCGCGCGCTCGTCTTCCGGCACCATGTCGAGCTTGTTCAACACGAGCCAGCGCGGTTTCTCATAGAGCGACTCGTCGTACTTGCGCAGTTCGTTGACGATCGCCTTCGCTTCCGCGACCGGATCGACGTTTTCATCGAACGGAGCGAGGTCCACGAGGTGCAGCAAGACGCCCGTTCGCTGCAAATGGCGCAGGAAGCGGTGGCCGAGGCCCGCGCCCTCCGCCGCGCCTTCGATGAGCCCCGGAATATCCGCGATCACAAAGCTCTTGCTCGGTCCGACGCGCACGACGCCGAGATTCGGCGCGAGCGTCGTGAACGGATAGTCCGCGATCTTCGGCCGCGCATTCGAGACGGAGGCGATGAACGTCGACTTGCCCGCGTTCGGCATGCCGAGCAGGCCGACATCCGCGAGCACCTTCAGTTCGAGCTTGAGCATGCGGCGCTCGCCCGGCTTGCCGTCGGTCTTCTGACGCGGCGCGCGGTTCGTGCTCGATTTGAAGTGCAGGTTGCCGAGACCGCCCGCGCCGCCTTGCGCAATCAGCACTTGTTGATTGTGCTCGGTCAGGTCGGCGATGATCTCGCCCGTTTCCTGATCCGAAATGATGGTGCCGACAGGCATGCGCAGCGTGATGTCGTCGCCGCCTTTGCCGTAGCAGTCCGAACCGCGACCGTTTTCGCCGTTGCGCGCCTGGTGTTTCTTCGCGAACCGGTAGTCGATCAGCGTGTTGATGTTGCGGTCCGCGACCGCGTAGACGCTGCCGCCGCGCCCGCCGTCGCCGCCGTCCGGCCCGCCGAACGGGACGAACTTTTCGCGGCGCATCGACGCGCTGCCATCTCCCCCGTCGCCGGCGATGACTTCGATCCTCGCTTCGTCAATGAACTTCATGCGTTGCTCCGTCCCGTGTTTCAGTGCGATGACTGCCGCGAGTTCGAACTCGCTCAGTCGACACGCTATTTTGCCGTGACCGGCGCGTGCCGGGCACTCATATGCTTCGATTCTGTGGGCGCTGCGTTTTCCGGCGCGCCAATGAAAAAGGCCCCGCGAACTTCGCGGGGCCTTTTTTGCGGTCCTGAAGCCCGTGCAGTGAACCTTACGCTGCTGCCGGGACGACGACGACCGTGTGCTTCTTCGCTGCGCCCTTCGTCGTGAACTGGACGTGGCCGTCCGTCAGCGCGAACAAGGTGTGATCCTTGCCGATGCCGACGTTTTCACCCGGGTGCATGCGCGTGCCGCGCTGGCGAACGATGATGCCGCCTGCATTGATTGCCTGGCCGCCGTAAACCTTCACGCCGAGGCGCTTCGATTCCGAATCGCGGCCGTTGCGGGAAGACCCGCCTGCTTTTTTGTGTGCCATTTGCTATAGCTCCTTGACCGTTGCGCGACGCTTAAGCGTTGATCGCGTCGATGCGCAGTTCGGTGTAGTTCTGGCGATGGCCAGCGTGCTTTTGGTAGTGCTTCCGGCGACGCATCTTGAAGATGGTCACTTTCTTGTGACGACCTTGCGACACGACGGTAGCCTTGACGGAAGCCCCACTGACCAGCGGCGTACCGAACTGAATCGATTCACCTTCGCCTACTGCGAGAACCTGGTCGAGCGTGATTTCAGCGTCAATGTCTGCCGGTATCTGTTCTACTTTCAATTTTTCGCCAACGGCAACTTTGTACTGCTTGCCGCCGGTTTTTATGACCGCGTACATTGAGAACCTCACTCAGAATTCGTTTTTCCACGCACCGCGCGGGGAAAACACGAGATTATACATAGGCTTAGACGCCGCGTCAAAAGGCATTGACATTTCGCGCAAGCGGCTTTGGCAGCCCGCTGGAGGCGATAGCAGCCGCAAAGCGGTGCGCGAAGGACGCCGCAAAGCGCCCGGTGATTCGTCGCGGGTCCGATTCGCCTTATAATCCGCCGCATTACCTCATTTGCCGATCATGTCGTCCACCGCCACTTCCTCCCCCGACGCCGCCGCACTGCTTGCCCCGATCGCCGAGGACATGCAGCAGGTCAATCGCGTCATCCGGCAGCGCCTGGCATCAGAAGTGATGCTCATCAACCAGATTTCCGAGTACATCATCGGCGCGGGCGGCAAGCGGCTGCGTCCGGCGCTCTTGCTGCTCGTGGCGGGCGCGCTGGGCGATACGACCGGGCATCGCCATGAACTGGCCGCCGTGGTCGAGTTCATTCACACGGCCACGCTTCTGCACGACGACGTCGTCGACGAATCGGACCTGCGCCGCGGCCGCAAGACGGCCAATGCGCTCTTCGGCAACGCGGCGAGCGTGCTCGTCGGCGATTTTCTCTACTCGCGCTCGTTCGAAATGATGGTGAGCGTCGGCAAGATGCGCGTGATGGAGATCCTGTCGGTCGCGACCAACATCATTTCCGAAGGCGAAGTCCTGCAGCTTCTCAACATGCACGACCCGGATGTGGACGAAGCGCGCTACATGCAGGTCATTCGCTACAAGACCGCGAAGCTCTTCGAGGCGGCCGCGCAACTAGGCGCGGTGCTTTCGGGCGCGGACGCGCGCACGGAAGCGGCGGCGGCGGAATTTGGCCGGCGCATCGGCACGGCGTTCCAGATCATGGACGACTGGCTGGACTACACCGGCACGCCCGAATCCATGGGCAAGAACGCCGGCGACGATCTGCGCGAAGGCAAGCCCACTCTCCCGCTCATCTATTTGATGGAGCACGGCACGGCGGAACAGGCGGCGCTCGCGCGCGAAGCCATCGAGCACGGCGGCACGGACCGCTTCGAGACGATTTTCCACGCCATCACCACGTCGGGCGCGTTGGATCACACGCTTGAATGCGCGCGCAAAGAGGCGCAGGCAGCGGCGAACGCGATTTCTGCATTCCCCGCTTCCATTTACAAAGAGAGCCTGCTAGAATTATGTTCTTACTCGACGTCGAGGCAGTCTTGAAAGAGACTTCGGAGCCAAAAGCGTCCAAGTAACGAATTCGGGGTGTAGCTTAGCCTGGTAGAGCGCTACGTTCGGGACGTAGAGGCCGGAGGTTCGAATCCTCTCACCCCGACCAGAATTGCAAAAACCCGCATGGTTCGCCATGCGGGTTTTTTCTTTTCCGGCCGATGCCCCGGCGGAAAGCCCACTGGCAAGCCCCGGCGGCCCGGGAGAGCCGTCTGCTATAGTCCATCCATCACCGCCCCTACTCGATCACCGCGTGGACAACCTTCCCTTATGGGCGCAAATCTGCGCCATTTTTCTGCTGCTGTTCCTCTCCGGTTTTTTCTCCATCTCTGAAACGTCGATGATGGCGCTCAATCGCCATCGGCTGAAATACTTGGCCAGCCAGGGCTCGCTGGGCGCGCGCACGACGCAAGGTTTGCTCGCCAAGACGGATCAGCTGCTTTCGGTCATCCTGATCGGCAACAATCTGATCAACACGATCATTCCCGTGCTGACCACGTCCATCGCGCTGCACACGTTCGGGCACGACAACGTCGTGCTCTCGGTCACGACAGGCGTGATCGCGTTTCTCATCATCGTGTTCGCGGAAATTGCGCCGAAGATCGTGGGCGCGACATATCCCGAAAAGGTCGCGTTGCCGGCGAGCCTCGTGCTTGCGCCGCTCATGCGCATCGCGCGGCCGCTCGTGTGGTTCGTCAACCTCTTTGCCAACGCGCTTCTCGCCGCGCTGCATATCAACCTGAAGGGCAAGCGCGATCAGCGTCTTTCGCCCGAAGAACTGCGCACCATCGTGCTGGAAACCGGCAGCTTCATGCCGACCAAGCACCGCAGCATCCTGCTCAATCTGTTCGATCTGGAAAACATCTCCGTCGATGATGTGATGATCCCGCGCCGCCGTATCGAGGCGCTCGACTTCGACGCCCCGTTCGACGATATCCTGCATCAGCTCGAGACGTGCTATCACAACAAGCTCGTCGTCTATCAGGGCGATATCGACCGCGTGCTCGGCGTCCTTCACGTGCGCAAGACGCTGTCGGCGCTGCACAACCAGGAACTCGAGCGCGAGACGCTGCGCGAACTGCTGACCGAGCCTTATTTCGTGCCCGCCGGCACGCCTGTCTTCCAGCAGTTGCAGTACTTCCAGGAGAGCGGTCACCGCATCGCGATCGTCGTCGACGAATACGGCGAGCTGCAAGGGCTCGTGACGCCGGAAGACATCATCGAGGAGCTGATCGGCGAATTCACGTCGACCATTCCGCGCGGCGCGGGCTCGCGCGGCTGGGACGAGAACGGCGAGTGCATCGTGCCGGGCAGCATGCCGCTGCGCGAGCTGAACCGCTGGCTCAAGCTGACGCTGCCGACGGACGGACCGAAGACGCTCAACGGCCTGATCCTCGAAACGCTCGAAGACATTCCGGACGGCGACGTGGCGATGCGAATCGGCGGCGTGTATCTGGAAGTCATGCGCAGCGACGATCAGGCGGTTCGCACGGTCAAGATCTTTCGTCCGGCCGCGCCGACGAAGCGCGCATTGCGTTAGCCATTCGGACGAGTAGGCGCGCAGGCGGGACGGCGGGATGATCGGTCATCTCGTTCCGATCCCGACCCCCGTCCCGCTACCGCCGATGAATTCCGTTCCTCCCGCCGCGTTCCCACGCCCGGCCGACCCCGCCTTCGAGGCAACGTCCGACGCTCACTCGCCCGCCGTTTCGCTGCTCGCCGACACCTTGCGCGAAGCCGCCGAGCGCGGCGCCTCCGATATTCACGTCGAGCCGTCCGAGCACGAATGGCGCATCCGGCTGCGCGTGGATGGCGCGTTGCATCTTCTGCGCCGTCCGCCGCCGCATTTGCGCGATGCCTTCGTCACGCGAATCAAAGTGCTCGCGCGCATGGATATCGCGGAACGTCGCGTGCCGCAGGACGGACGGCTGCGGCTCGCCTTGCCGGGCGGCCAGAGCGGCGACTATCGCGTGAGTTCACTGCCGACGCTCTTCGGCGAGAAGCTGGTTCTGCGCCGGCTCGATGCGTTGCCGCGCGACCTGTCGCTCGGCGCGCTCGGCCTCAGTGACGAACAAAGCGGCGTCGTCGAATCCGCCATTCGCGCGCCGCACGGCCTCGTGCTCGTCACGGGTCCGACCGGCAGCGGCAAGACGCTTTCGCTGTACTGTTTCCTTCAGATGCTCAACGCCGAAGCGCGAAACATCTGCGCCGTGGAAGATCCCGCCGAGATTCAGCTTGCGGGCATCAATCAGGTCAGCGTGCGCGAGAAGGCGGGCCTTACCTTCGCGGTCGCGCTGCGGGCGTTCATGCGGCAGGACCCGGACGTCATCATGGTCGGCGAGATTCGCGACGCCGAAACCGCCGACGTCGCCGTGAAAGCCGCGCAAACCGGCCACCTCGTCCTCTCGACGCTGCACACCAACGACGCGCCCGCCGCCATCGCGCGCCTGATCGACATTGGCATCGCGCCGTACAACCTCGCGTCGGCGCTGCGGCTCGTGACGGCGCAACGGCTCGTGCGCAAGCTCTGCGACGCTTGCCGCGCGCCGTCCGCGCTGACGCTCGTCGACGGTTTTCGTCCGTTCGAGCCGCGTGGCTGCCCGGCCTGTCACGGCATCGGATATCGCGGGCGCGTCGGCGTGCATCAGTTGATGCCGGTGTCGGACGGTATCCGCGAGTTGATCGTCGGTCGCGCGGCGACGCACGCCGTTGCGCGGCTCGCGCAGTCCGAAGGCATGCCCGCCTTGCGCGACGCCGCTTTCGCACGCGTGCGCGAAGGCGTGACGAGCGTCGCGGAAGCGGCCGACGCGACGGAGATCGCGTGATGGCCGCCGACTTATCCGAGGTGCGCGAGATGCGCGAGATGCGCGAGATGCGCTACGCATGGCGCGGCATCGACGCTCAAGGCACGGCGAAGCGCGGCAAGCTGATCGCGGCAGATTCCGCTTCGGCGCGCGCCTCGTTGCGCCGGGAAGGCGTGACCGTGCTCGAACTCGACGCGTTGGGGGCAGCGCCGCCGCCCAAGGCATCGTCGGCGGAAATCGGCGTGTTCACCCGACAGTTGGCCGGCCTGCTCCGCGCCGGATTGCCGCTCGCGAGCGCGCTCGAACTGCTCGGCAACGCGGGCGGGCGCGGCGGTTTGCCGCGCATCGTGCGTTCGCTGGCGCGCGACATCACGCGCGGCGTGCCGTTCTCGGCCGCGCTCGCGCGTCACCCGGCGTTCGGCGCGTTGTACTGTCAGTTGGTCGCGGTCGGCGAAGTAGCCGGTGCGCTGCCCGCGGTGCTCGCGCGTCTCGCCGACGATCGCGAGCGGGCCAGCGCCCAGCGCGCGAAGCTGCGCGCGGCGCTTGCTTATCCGGTCATGGTGCTGCTGCTGTCGCTCGCGATCACGGCAGGACTACTGATCGGCGTCGTGCCCACTTTCAAGACCATCTTCGACGGCTTCGGCGCCGCGCTGCCCGCACCGACGCGCTTCGTGCTCGCGTTGTCCGATGCCGTCGGGCGTCACGGCGTGCCGTTCATCGCGGTATGCGCGTGCATGACGCTCGTCGCGGCTCGCTTGATCAAGCGATCGGCCCACGCGCGGGAGACGGCGGACCGCATCGCGCTCAAGCTGCCGATTGCCGGTCCCTTGCTCCGGTCACTGGCCGTCGCGCGCTGGAGCCGCGCGCTCGGCACACTGCTCGCAGCCGGCACGCCGCTTTCCGACGCGTTCGATTCGCTCTCGCAGGCCACGGGCAGTCCGGTGTTCGATAGCGCCACCGTCGATATCGCGTCCCGTCTGCGTAACGGCGAGCGGCTCGCCGCCGCGATGCGCGCGCTCGGCTGCTTTCCGCAAGACGTGGTGCAGCCGATTGCCGTCGCCGAAGAATCCGGCTCGCTCGACTCCATGCTGCTCGATCTTGCGGCGCTCGCCGATCGTCAGGTGGACGAGCGCATCGGCGCGTTCGCGAGCCTGTGCGAACCGCTCGTCATCGCGGTATTGGGCGCGCTCGTCGGCGGACTCGTCATCGCCATGTATCTTCCGATCATTCAGCTCGGCAACGTGGTGTAGCATCGCGGGCCAAAGACATCGCATTACGACCATGCAGCCTCCGATGACTCCGTCCGCCGCGCACCACGCGAGCCCTTATCTGGCAACGTTCGCCGCGTTGCCGGTGGCCGCGCAATACGCGTTTGCGATCGTGTTCGGGCTGATTGTCGGGAGCTTTCTGAGCGTGGTCGTGCATCGCTTGCCGGTCATGCTCGAACGCGCGTGGCGCGCGGAACTCGACGCGGCGCTGCCCGATGCACCGAAGCCGCCGCCGGACGGCTATCCTGCGCGGTTCAACATCGCGGTTCCACGCAGCGCCTGCCCGCATTGCGGTCACGTCTTGCGCGCGTGGGAGAACATTCCGGTGATCAGCTATCTCGCGCTTCGCGGGCGCTGTTCCGCGTGCGGCGCGCGCGTGAGTCCGCGTTATCCGCTGATCGAACTGGCGACCGGCGCCTTCGCTGCGCTCTCGCTCTATGCGTTCGGTCCGGACTGGCCCGCGCTCGCCGCATTCGGACTCTGCGCGACACTGCTGGCCGCGGGCCTGATCGACTACGACACGCGCTACCTGCCTGACGTGCTCACGTTGCCGCTGCTGTGGACAGGGCTCATCGTCAACTTCGGCGACGGCGGCTTTGCGACGCTGCATGACGGCGTGATCGGCGCGATCGCGGGCTATCTGTTCCTCTGGTGCGTGTACTGGCTCTTCAAACTGGCGCGCGGCGTGGAAGGCATGGGCTACGGCGACTTCAAGCTGCTCGCGGCCATCGGCGCGTGGCTCGGGTGGGCGGCGCTCGCGCAGGTGCTGCTGATTTCAGCGGTGGCGGGCGCGCTGTTCGGTATCCTCGCGACATGGCGCGGACGCATGCGCTTCGAGGAACCGTTGCCCTTCGGCCCGTTTCTCGCGGCGGGTGGCGCGATCACGCTTTTTATCGGAACGCCGCTCTATTCACTGTTCGGATGAGCGAAGGGAGCAACGGATGTTCAGCATCGGTTTGACGGGCGGTATCGGCAGCGGCAAGAGCACGGTCGCCGACCTCTTCGCGGCGCGCGGCGTACCGCTTGTCGATACCGATCTCATCGCGCATCAGGTAAGCGCGCCGGGCGGCGTCGCGATGCCGCTGATCGCGAGCGAGTTCGGCAGCGCGTATGTCGCGGCGGACGGCTCGCTGGATCGCGCGAAGATGCGCGAACTCGTGTTCTCCGATGACACCGCGCGCGCTCGTCTCGAAGCCATCCTTCATCCGCTGATCCGCGCGGAGACGGAGCGCCAGCGGGCGGCGGCCGGTGGCGCGTACCACATCGTCGTGGTGCCGCTGCTCGTCGAGTCGGGCAACTGGGCGTCGCGAGTATCGCGCGTGCTTGTCGTCGATTGCCCCGTCGAGACGCAGATCGCGCGCGTCATGCGGCGCAACGGCTTTTCGCGCGAGCAGGTGCTGGCGATCATCGCGAAGCAGGCATCGCGCGAAACACGCCTCGCCGCAGCGGACGACATCGTGCTCAACGACGACTCAGCCACGCTCGAATCGTTGGCGCACGACGTCGAGGCGCTGCACGCGCGATATCTGGAACTCGCGTCCCTGACAAAGCGTGGGTAGCGCATTGCTTGCCTGAAACATCAGAAAAAGTTCCATTTATTGCCGCGAACCGCGTCAAAAGCGCCGTAAATGTGAGCCGATTTGCTAGGGTAAAGATGCGGCATTAGAATGTCCTGACTTCCGCTCATGGAAGCAACCGACCCACGCCGAGGCGAGCGCTTGATTCTTTACGAGTATCCCTTCAACGAGCGGATTCGGACGCTGCTGCGTCTCGAAGACTTGTTCGAGCGCTTCACGTTCTTCCTCACGCAGGAAGATCCCCGGGAACACCACGTTGCGCTCACCACGCTGTTCGAGATCGCGGAAGTCGCGGGCCGTACGGACCTCAAAGCCGATCTAATGAAGGAACTTGAACGGCAGCGGCAGACACTCGCGCCGTTTCGCGGCAATCCGGGCATCGAACAGGAAGCGCTGGAAGCCGTTCTCGGCGAGATCGAGCAGACGCTTGCCGGGCTCACCGACATGCACGGCAAGACGGGGCAGCATCTGGCCGACAACGAATGGCTCGCGAGCATTCGCAGCCGCACGATCATTCCCGGTGGAACCTGCAAGTTCGACCTGCCGTCGTATTACGCGTGGCAGCAGTTGCCTGTCGAAGATCGACGTCAGGACATCGCCAAATGGGTCATGCCGATGCTCGCGCTACGCGACGCCGCCGCTATCGTGCTGCGGCTCGCGCGCGAATCCGGCCAGGCGTCGAAGGTCATGGCCATGCAGGGCAGCTATCAGCAGATGCTTTCCGGCCGTACTTATCAGTTGATGCAGGTGCGCGTTTCGCCGGAAGTGCGCGTCATTCCCGAGGCGAGCGCGAACAAATACATGCTCTGGGTGCGCTTCACCGTGCAGGACGGCGATCTGAAACCGCGCGCCGTCGATGTCGACGTGCCCTTTCATCTGACGCTTTGCAGTCTTTGAACCACGCGCTTCGGCCTTATATGATCGAATGTCGATCAACGCTGGCTCAATCCAAAACGTCTCACCGTCATGACCACTGTCGTCAAATGCCCGACCTGCGCGAAGGAAGTGCGCTGGGTCCCGGAAAACCGCTTTCGTCCGTTCTGCTCCGAGCGATGCAAGCAAATCGATCTCGGCGCCTGGGCGACCGAGAAGTACCGTATTTCCGGTAACTCTCAGGAAACGCCGCCGGACGACGACTCGCACGGCGGTCTCAACTAACGCGCACTATGGCTGCGCTTCCGCCGCGAGCCACTCCAGCACGGGAATGGCGGCGGGCAACAGCGGGCCCACCTCCACGGGCAGCGTCTGCCACGCAATAGCCTGCCCTTCCCGGCCGAGCGGCGTGCCGGTCCACTCCATCACCTTGCAGAAGAATAGCCGCACGTACGCGTGCGGATAGTCGTGCTCGAGCGTGCGCCACAGCTCGCACGCGGTCACGTCGATGCCGAGTTCCTCGTGCAATTCGCGCCCGAGCGCCGCTTCGACGCTCTCGCCCGGTTCCAGCTTGCCGCCCGGAAACTCCCAGTAGCCCTCGTACGGCTTGCCTTCGGGGCGCTGCGCGAGCAGATAACGGCCATCCGGATGCACCATCACGCCGACGGCAACTTCCGTCACCTTGCGGCCATCGGGTGCGATATCCTTCCCAACGTCCGACGCGCCGCTCATTGCTTGCGGCCCGACCAGTCGCGCGCGAACTGCCACGCCACACGGCCCGAGCGCGATCCACGCTCGAGCGCCCAGACGAGCGCATCGCCGCGAGCGGCTTCGATCTCGCTCGCGTCGCAGCCGAAATGCTTCAGCCAGTGCCCGACGATCGACAGATAGTCGTCTTGCTTGAACGGATAGAAGCTGACCCACAGCCCGAAGCGTTCGGACAGCGAAATCTTCTCCTCGACCACTTCGCCGGGATGAATCTCGCCATCGGGCGTGTGCTTGTAGGTCTCGTTGTCGCTCATGTACTCGGGCAGCAGATGCCGGCGGTTCGAGGTCGCATAGATCAGCACGTTGTCCGACTGCGCCGCGACCGAGCCGTCCAGCGCCACTTTCAGCGCCTTATAGCCGGACTCGCCTTCTTCGAACGAGAGATCGTCGCAAAACACGATGAAACGCTCAGGCCGCGTCGAGATCAGATCGACGATATCGCCGAGATCGTGCAAATCGTCCTTATCGACTTCGATCAGGCGCAGGCCGTCCTTCGCGTACGCATTGAGGCACGCCTTGATGAGCGACGACTTGCCCGTACCGCGCGCGCCCGTGAGCAGCACGTTGTTGGCGGGCAGCTTGTTGACGAACTGCCGCGTGTTCTGCTCGATGAGCGCCTTCTGACGGTCGATGTTTTGCAGGTCGCCGAGCGCAATCTGCGAGATGGCCGGCACCGGCTGCAAAAAGCCGCGGCCTTGCCGCTTGCGCCAGCGAAACGCCACGGCCGATTCCCAGTCGATTTCCGGCGCGGCTGGCGGCAGCATCCCTTCGATGCGCGCCAGCACTGCCTCGGCGCGCGTGAGAAATTGTTCGAGTTTGTCCATGTCCATTTCTTTGCGCGCCGATCGGGCGCGCTTTACGAGCGGTAATCCGCGTTGATGCTCACGTAGTCGTGCGAGAGGTCGCAGGTCCAGACGGTCGCCTGCTGCTGGCCGCGGCCGAGCAACACGCGAATGGCGATCTCGCTCTTTTTCATCACGCGCTGGCCGTCTTCTTCGCGGTAGTCGGGGTTGCGTCCGCCCGCCTTCGCAACGAGCACGTCGTCGAGATACAGGTCGATCTTGCCGACATCGAGGTCCGTCACGCCCGCATAGCCGATGGCGGCGAGAATGCGGCCCAGATTCGGGTCCGACGCGTAGAACGCCGTCTTAACAAGCGGCGAATGACCGATCGCGTAGGCGATCTGGCGGCACTCCGCGACGTCCTTGCCGCCTTCGACCGTGATGGTCATGAACTTGGTCGCGCCTTCGCCGTCGCGCACGATCAACTGCGCGAGTTCCTGCGCCACGGACGTGACAGCGTCGCGCAACGCGGCGTACGCGGGCGAATCGGTGGACGTGATCGCGGGCAGGCTCGACTTGCCCGACGCGATCAGAATGAACGAATCGTTGGTGGACGTATCGCCGTCGATGGTGATGCAGTTGAACGAGCGATCCGCCACGTGCTTCACCAGTTCGTCGAGGACCGGCTGCGCGACGGCGGCATCGAACGCGAGAAAGCCGAGCATCGTCGCCATGTTCGGCTTTATCATGCCGGCGCCCTTGCTGATGCCCGACAGCGTGACCGTGTGGCCGTCGATCTGCACCTGACGCGACGCGGCTTTGGGCAGCGTGTCGGTGGTCATGATGGCTTGCGCGGCGTCGAACCAGTGCGCGGCCTGTTGGTTGCCAAGCGCGGCGGGCAGCCCCGCTTTCAGGCGATCGATGGGCAGCGGCTCCAGAATCACACCGGTCGAGAACGGCAGAATCTGCTGCGGTTCGACGCCCGCGAGACGCGCGAGCTCCGCGCAGGTCTCGCGCGCGTGCGCCATGCCGGGCTCGCCCGTGCCGGCGTTCGCGTTGCCCGTGTTGACCACCAGCGCACGAATGCCCTTGCCGCCCGCGCGCACCGCGTCCAGATGCTCGCGGCACACCGTCACGGGCGCCGCGCAGAAGCGGTTCTGCGTGAACACGCCCGCGACCGTCGCGCCTTCATCGACGCGAATCACGAGCACGTCCTTGCGATTCGGCTTGCGGATATTCGCTTCGGCCCAGCCTAGCGTGACGCCAGTGACCGGATGAAGCGCGGCGGGATCGATCGAGGGGAAGTTGACAGCCATGTTCGCGACTCGCTGAAGGTGGCGAGTGCCGGCTCGCATGCGCCGGCACGCTGTGAAAGACTGACGCCGCCCGGCAGGCCGGGAGCGCCGTGAAACGCCGGGCGCGCAGCGCAACGCGTGCTCGAACCCGGAAAGACAAACGACGCATTGCTGCGTCGCTTGCCAGATTTGTCGGACGGACAGTTCGTTATACGAGCTTGCCGTGACAGTTCTTGTACTTCTTGCCGCTGCCGCACGGGCACGGGTCGTTGCGGCCGACCTTCGGCACGTCGTCGGCGGGGCGCGTGGCCACGCTGATGTCGTCGCCGCCAGCCATCGCCTGGCTGATCATCTGCGCGGTGGCCGTGGCCGCCGCTGCTGCGGGCGCAGCGGGCGCGGCCGCCGCGTTGTAGTCCGCATGCGTGAACGAGACATTCTCGACGTGGCTGCCCTTCTCTTCGTACTGCTCGGCGGCTTCTTCCAGCTGCTCCGGCGACTGGATCTGCACGTTCATCACAATGCGCGTGACTTCCTGCTTCACCGCGTCCAGCATGGCGGCGAACAGTTCGAACGCCTCGCGCTTGTATTCCTGCTTCGGGTTTTTCTGCGCGTAGCCGCGCAGATGAATGCCCTGACGCAGATGATCCAGCGCCGCCAGATGCTCGCGCCAGCGGCTGTCGAGCGTCTGCAGCATGATCGAACGCTCGAACGCGCTGAACGATTCGCGGCCCACGAGCGCGACCTTCGCCTCGTACGCTTCGTCGGCGGCGGCGAGAACGGCTTCGCAGATTTCCTCGGCGTCGATCGAGTTCGACTCGTTGATCATCTCCTGAATGGCGAGATCGAGCGACCACTCGTTGCGCAGCACTTCTTCCAGCTCGGGCGCGTCCCACTGCTCTTCGATGCTGCCCGCCGGAACGAACGTGCGCACGAGGTCCGTGATCACGCTATGACGCATCGCCGCGATCGTTTCCTGCACGTCGTTCGCTTCGAGCAGTTCGTTGCGCTGCTGATAGATCACCTTGCGCTGATCGTTCGCGACGTCGTCGTATTCGAGCAGTTGCTTGCGGATGTCGAAGTTGCGCGCTTCCACCTTGCGCTGCGCGCCTTCGATGGACCGCGTGACCATGCCCGCTTCGATCGGCTCGCCTTCCGGCATCTTCAGGCGATCCATGATGGCGCGCACGCGGTCGCCCGCGAAGATGCGCAGAAGCGGATCGTCCAGCGACAGATAGAAACGCGACGAGCCCGGATCGCCCTGACGCCCCGCACGGCCGCGCAACTGGTTGTCGATACGGCGCGATTCATGACGCTCGGTGCCGATGATATGCAGCCCGCCCGCCGCCTTCACGTGGTCGTGCAGCGCCTGCCATTCGTCGTGCAGCTTCTGGATGCGCGCGGCCTTCTCGTTCTCGGGAATGGAGAGATCGGCTTCGATGAACGACGCCTGTTTCTCCACATTGCCGCCAAGCACGATGTCCGTGCCGCGACCCGCCATGTTCGTCGCGATGGTGACGACGCCCGGCCGGCCCGCTTCCGCGACGATTGCCGCTTCGCGCGCGTGCTGCTTCGCGTTCAGCACTTCGTGCTTGATGCCGGCTTGCATCAGCATGCCCGACAGCAGTTCGGACGCTTCGATCGACGTCGTGCCGACGAGCGTCGGCTGGCCGCGTTCGACGCAATCGCGAATGTCGCGGATGACGGCGTCGTAACGTTCCTTCGATGTCTTGTAGATCTGGTCCTGCTTGTCGACGCGCTTCGGCGGACGGTTCGTCGGAATCACGACCGTCTCCAGGCCGTAGATCTCCTGGAATTCGTACGCTTCGGTATCCGCCGTGCCGGTCATGCCGGACAGCTTCGCGTACATGCGGAAGTAGTTCTGCAGCGTGATGGAGGCGAGCGTCTGGTTCTCGGCCTGAATCTGCACGTGCTCTTTGGCCTCGACCGCCTGATGCAGACCGTCCGACCAGCGGCGGCCCGTCATCATGCGGCCGGTGAATTCGTCGACGATCACGACTTCGCCGTTCTGCACCACGTAATGCTGGTCGCGATGGAAAAGCGTATGCGCGCGCAGAGCGGCATAGATGTGGTGCATCAGCGTGATGTTCTGCGGCGCGTACAGGCTCTCGCCTTCGCCGATCAGGCCCCACTCGGCGAGCAGGCGCTCGGCCTTCTCGTGGCCCGATTCGGTGAGGAACACCTGACGCGCTTTCTCGTCGAGCGTGTAATCGCCCGGCTTTTCGACGCCCGTGCCGTCCGCCTTTTCCTCGCCGATCTGCTGTTCCAAGAGCGGCGGCAGCGCGTTCATGCGCACGTAAAGGTCGGTGTGATCTTCAGCCTGACCGGAGATGATGAGCGGCGTACGCGCTTCGTCGATCAGGATGGAGTCCACCTCGTCGACGATGGCGAAGTTGAGCGGCCGCTGCACGCGCGCGTCGGTCTCGTAGACCATGTTGTCGCGCAGATAGTCGAAGCCGAACTCGTTGTTCGTGCCGTAGGTGATGTCCGCCGCGTACGCCTGCTGCTTCTGCGAGTGCTCCATCTGCGACAGATTCACGCCGCACGACAGCCCGAGGAAGTTGTAGAGGCGCGCCATCCACTCGGCGTCACGCTGGGCGAGGTAGTCGTTCACCGTCACCACATGCACGCCGCGGCCCGACAGCGCGTTCAGATACGCGGCGAGCGTGGCGACGAGCGTCTTGCCTTCGCCGGTGCGCATTTCCGCGATCTTGCCGTAGTGCAGAACCATGCCGCCGATCAACTGGACGTCGAAGTGGCGCATTTTGAGCACGCGCCGGCTCGCTTCACGGCAGACGGCGAACGCCTCCGGAAGAATCACGTCCAGCGACTCGCCGCTCGCGACGCGCTTGCGGAACTCGTCCGTTTTCGCGCGCAACTGATCGTCCGTGTATTTCTCGACGGTCGGCTCGAGGGCATTGATCGCCACAACGGTCTTTTGGTACTGCTTGACCAGCCGCTGATTGCGGCTGCCAAAAATCTTCTGAAGGAAACCGGTCGTCATTGGATCAGTGTCTGCGTCGCGGCTTCGGACGGGCGGCAGCGCGATGCTGCGTCCGGGCTCGGAAAACCTCGGCGACTTAAGTCCATTGGGTGAAATTCGAATCGGGAATTTTAGCACGCGAGTCAAGCACATCTTGCGTCAGCGTGGGCGCTCCGGCGTCTGCGCCACGCGACAGTCAACGCGTTGAAAGCTTGGCCGCGCGGGCTTTCGCGGCGGGCGTCCACGAGAAGCGGAAGTCAGGCTCGCGGTACAATCGAGCGGTCGCATCAGGCGTCCGCTGATTAAAAAATGAGCCGCTTTTCTACAAATTCAAGGTCTGCGCCGGGGCGGTTCGATCCGCGCCGTCCGCAAGCCCTGGCCGACGTGCTGGACAGAACCGACGCGTTCCGCGCCCTGCGCGCGGGCGTCGAGCAAGTGGCGGCGCTCCAGCGCGATCTGACCGCGCTTCTGCCCGACTATCTCGCGGCGAACGTCGAGCCCGGCTTCATCAAGGACGGCGTGCTCGCGCTTTTCGCCGCGCACAATGCACTCGCCGCGCGCTTGCGGCATATCGAGCCGCGGCTTCTGTCGGATCTTCAGCAGCGCGGCTGGGCGGTGGATTCGCTCAAAATCCGCGTGCGTCCCCAGTCGATGAAGGAAGCGCCGCCACCGAAGCAGGCGCGCATGTCCGCGGCGGGCGCGTCCGCGCTGCACGACCTCGCCGAGACGCTCGCGCCTTCGCCGCTACAGGAAGCGCTCGCGCGCATGGCGGCGCGTCACCAGGGGCGCGGGCAAAAAAAATGAGCGGCGCTTTCGCTGCCGCTCACCTTTGTCCTGCTTCTTGCCGATGATCAGGCAAACGCCGTCTGCGTATCGAATGCGAAACCGCGCGGCGCTTTCTGCGTGTCCTCGAACGTGACGATTTCGAACGCCTCTTCGTTCGCGAGCAGTTCGCGCAGCAGCATGTTGTTCATCGCGTGACCGCCCTTGTACGCCGTGTACGACGCGAGCAGCGGATGCCCCACGACGTACAGATCGCCGATGGCGTCGAGCATCTTGTGCTTCACGAACTCGTCGTCGTAGCGCAGGCCGTCGTTGTTCAAAATGCGGTACTCGTCGAGCACGATGGCGTTGTCCATGCTGCCCCCGCGCGCGAGACCCAGCTCGCGCATCATTTCCACTTCATGCGCGAAACCGAACGTGCGAGCGCGAGCAATCTCGCGCACATACGACGTGGTCGCGAAATCGACTTCCAGCGCCTGACCCGTCTTGTCGACGGCCGGATGGCGGAAATCGATGGTAAAGCTCAGTTTGAAGCCGAAATACGGTTCGAGACGCGCGAATTTATCGCCATCGCGCACTTCGACAGGCTTCTTCACCTTGATGAATTTCTTCGGCGCGTTCTGCTCTTCGATACCCGCCGACTGAATGAGAAACACGAACGAAGACGCGCTGCCGTCCATGATCGGAATTTCCTCGGCGGTGACATCGACGTACAGATTGTCGATGCCCAGGCCCGCGCACGCCGACATCAGGTGCTCGATGGTCGACACACGCGCGCCGTCCTTTTGCAGCACGGACGCGAGCCGCGTGTCGCCAATCGCCATGGCGGACGCGGGGATGTCGACCGGCTGCGGCAGGTCGATCCGAGAAAACACGATGCCCGTTCCAACCGGTGCCGGGCGCAGCGTCAGATCGACCTTGCGGCCGGAATGAAGCCCGATTCCCACGGTTTTGACGACGGTCTTGATTGTTCGCTGCTTCAACATGATCTTTTTCCGATAGCAATTCCCAATAAAGAGAATTAATCGTTCATTAAATTCTAATAGACCGAAGTATACTCCATTCGGAGTAAGTCGTCCCAAACGAAGAGGTATCAACTGTTTCCCTGTGTTACGCCGCGACGCAGGGCCAGTCAAGTAGAACGGGCCGATGGCCGGAATGGAGGCATTTCCGGTCATCGGCCCCAAGTTGTCGCCGAATGCGAGGGCGTCTTCCAGCGTTGTACAAAGACAACGCGACGCCGCTGCGCTCAGCGCAACGTCGCCAGAATGCTGCGAGCGTCGCTGACTTCGAACTTTCCGGGCGCTTCGACAGCGAGCGTCTTGACCACGCCGTTGTCGACCACCATCGCGTAACGCTGGGAACGGATTCCCATGCCACGCTCGGATAAATCCTGATCCAGTCCGAGTGCCTGAGTGAAACGCGCACTGCCGTCCGCCATCATCCTTACCTTGCCCGCGGCTTGGAGATCGCGTCCCCACGCGTTCATGACGAACGCGTCGTTGACGGAAACGCACCAGATTTCGTCGATGCCGGCGGCCCGAAACTCATCCGCCGCCTCGACATAACCCGGCACGTGTCTGGCGGAACACGTCGGCGTGAACGCGCCCGGCAATCCGAAGATCACCACGCGCTTGCCGGCGGTCCGCTCGCGCACCGCGAACCCATTCGGTCCCACGGCACAGCCCTCGCTCGCCACTTCGATAAACTCGAAGAGACGCGCATCGGGCAACGTTTCACCCACTTCGATCATGCTCGGTCCTTCCCTCGTCAGTGCTCGAACTTCCTTGCGATTGCATCGTCCCGCAGTCTCGCCTCGCGCTTGATCGACGATTCAGGTTTCATTTGCTCGTCGGCAAATTCGTGGAGGTCGGCTGGCCACGGCCTGGCGTCTGATGCTGACGCGGCCTTGGACAGTCGCCCCACGCGAAACCTGCTTCGCCGTCTCATGCTCGGCGCGTGCCTGCGGTGGCTGCATTGCTCTTGCCAGCTAGCGAGCAACGAGCACGGCGCGGCTTCAGTCCGCTTGCTTGCGCAGGAACGCCGGGATGTCGTACGTATCGACGCCCTTTTCCTGCAATGCCTGCACGTGCGATGCCGCCGTTTCGCGCGACGAACGCCACACAGCCGGCGTATCCAGCGAACCGTAATCCGTTGCCTGACCGTGCTGCGGCGCGTACGTGTTGTGCGACGCGTGCGCGACCGGCTGGTTATCGGTGCCCGTGCGCAGGAGCGTCATCGGCGCTTGCTGCTGCTTCTTCGCCGCGCGGCCGAGGCCCGTTGCGACCACCGTCACGCGCAGGGCGTCGCCCATTGCGTCGTCGTACACCGCGCCGAAGATCACGGTTGCGTCGTCGGCGGCGTAGCTCTTGATGGTGTTCATCACTTCGCGCGTTTCCGACAGACGCAGCGAACGGCTCGACGTGATGTTGACCAGCACGCCACGCGCACCCGACAGATCGACGCCTTCGAGCAGCGGGCTCGCCACCGCTTGTTCAGCCGCAAGACGCGCGCGATCGACGCCGGCGACGGTCGCCGTGCCCATCATCGCCTTGCCCTGCTCGCCCATCACGGTCTTCACGTCTTCGAAGTCGACGTTCACGAGACCGTCGACGTTGATGATTTCCGCGATGCCCGCGACAGCGTTGTTCAGCACGTCATCCGCGCACTGGAAGCACTTGTCCATCTCGGCGTCGTCGCCCATCACCTCGAAGAGCTTGTCGTTCAGCACGACGATCAGCGAATCGACGTGATCCTCCAGTTGCTGCGAGCCGGCTTCCGCCACGCGCATGCGGCGGCCGCCTTCGAATTCGAACGGCTTGCTCACGACGCCGACCGTCAGAATGCCCATTTCCTTCGCGATCTGCGCGACCACAGGCGCGGCGCCCGTGCCCGTGCCGCCACCCATGCCCGCGGTGATGAACACCATGTGCGCGCCGCGCAGCGCATCGGCGATACGCTCGCGCGCATCTTCAGCCGCTTCCTTGCCCTTCTCCGGCTTGGCGCCCGCGCCAAGACCGGTCATGCCCAACTGCAACACTTGCGGCGCGCGCGAACGTGCGAGCGCCTGTGCGTCGGTGTTCATCACGATGAAGTCGACGCCCTGCACACCCCGGTTGATCATGTGCTGAACGGCATTGCCGCCCGCACCACCAACTCCGACCACCTTGATGATCGTTCCGTTGGTTTCCGTTTCCAGCATTTCGAAATCCATGTTGCCTCCGTCAAGAATGAAGATCGGCGTTATCCGGAGAGAGATCGGGCAACCTCTCGCCGCGCGCTAGCCGCCGGTACCGGCGCGAATTATATTCATTACTTAAATACGTTTGTTTCGTACTGCTCTGTTCCGCGCAAGCTTCAGAAGTTTCCGAGGAACCAGTCTTTCATTCGTGTGAGCACTTGCCCCATCGATCCGTTCTGCACCGCGACCTTGCGACCGCGCATGCGCTGCGAGCGTCCTTCGGCGAGCAGGCCCATCGCGGTCGAATAGCGCGGGTTGCGCACGACATCCGCGAGACCGCCGGCGTACTCGGGCACGCCGATGCGCACCGGCTTCAGGAAGATGTCTTCCCCGAGTTCCACCATGCCGGGCATCATCGCCGCGCCGCCGGTCAGCACGACGCCGCTCGACAGCAACTCTTCGTAGCCGGATTCGCGCACGACCTGCTGCACGAGCGAGAACAGCTCCTCGACGCGCGGCTCGACCACCGCCGCCAGCGCCTGACGCGACAGCGTGCGCGGACCGCGTTCGCCGAGACCCGGCACTTCGATCATCTCGTCCGGGTCCGCGAGCGCCTGCTTCGCGATGCCGTACGTCACCTTGATGTCTTCCGCGTCGGGCGTCGGCGTGCGCAGCGCCATAGCGACGTCGCTCGTGATCTGATCGCCGGCAATCGGGATCACCGCCGTATGACGGATCGCGCCTTCGCTGAATATGGCGATGTCGGTCGTGCCGCCGCCGATATCGACGAGCACGACGCCCAGTTCCTTTTCGTCCTCGGTCAGCACCGCGAGCGACGACGCGAGCGGCTGCAAGATGAGGTCGTTCACTTCGAGCCCGCAGCGGCGCACGCACTTCACGATGTTCTGCGCCGCGCTCACCGCGCCCGTGACGATATGCACCTTCACTTCGAGGCGAATGCCGCTCATGCCGATCGGCTCGCGCACGTCTTCCTGACCGTCGATGATGAATTCCTGCGTCAGGATGTGCAGCACCTGCTGATCGGTCGGAATGTTGATCGCCTTGGCCGTTTCGATCACGCGGGCGACGTCCGTCTGCGTGACTTCCTTGTCCTTGATCGCGACCATGCCGCTCGAATTGAAGCTGCGGATATGGCTGCCCGCAATGCCGGTGAAGACGTTCGTGATCTTGCAATCCGCCATCAGCTCGGCTTCTTCAAGCGCGCGCTGAATGGATTGCACCGTTGCCTCGATGTTGACCACGACGCCTTTTTTCAACCCCTTCGAGTCGCTCTGACCGAGTCCGATCACCTCGTAGTGGCCTTCGCCCTTCAATTCGGCGACGATCGCGACCACCTTCGACGTACCTATGTCGAGGGAAACCAGCAGGTCTTTGTAGTCTTTGCTCATAGCGTGCTCATGCCTGTGATGTCTGCTTACTTCTTGGCCTTGTCGGTGTCGTTGATGAAGCGCATGCCGGCGGCGCGTATCGCGAAGCCGTTGGGATAACGCAAATCCGCATATTCGATGTCCTTGCCCCACCGCCCCGTGACCGCTGCCCACGACGCGACGAAGCGCTTGCAACGGTCATCGAGCGTGTCCTGATTACGCTCGCGGCCCAGTTCGATCTGCGTGCCGTTCGAGAGCTTCACGGTCCACGCGAAACGCGGCGACAGCGTGACTTCCTCGGGCTGCGCGTCGAGCGGCGCGAACCACTTCTGGAAGTCGTGATACCGCGCGACCACTTCCTTCGCCGTGCCTTCCGGACCGTCGAACGCGGGAAGGTCGTCGTCCAGTTCGCCCTGATTCGCGGTGAAGAGCTCGCCGTCCACGCTGACCAACTGATCGCTGCCCCACGTGCCGAGCGGCTTGTACTCCTCCAGCGTCACGGCGATCGCGTTCGGCCACACGCGACGCACGCTCGCGCGGCGCACCCACGGCATCTGTTCGAACGCGGTGCGCGCGGTGTCGAGATCGACGGTGAAGAAGTTGCCCTTCAGGTGCCCCACGACGCTCGCGCGCACCGTCGGCGAATTGATGTGCGTCGTGTCGCCGTCGATCTGAATCTCGCGCAGCCGGAACTCGGGACGCTGGATCGCGTAGACGCCCGCCGCGCACAGCAGCATCAACACGAGCATGGCGTTGAGCGCGCTGGCGGCGAGATTCATCTGGCGAACGTTGTTCCACATGGTTGCGCTTCGTCAGTTCTTGAGGGTGAGAGACAGCACCTTCACAACCAGATCCTTGTAGCTGATGCCGACCGCACGCGCCGCTTTCGGCGGCAGCGAGTGATCCGTCATGCCCGGCGCGGTGTTCACTTCCAGGAAGTACGGGTTGCCGTCCGCGTCCAGCATGAAATCGGCGCGGCCCCAGTCCGTGCAGCCGAGCATGTCGAAGGCGCGCTGCGTGAGTTGCTTCATGCGCGCTTCTTCGGCGTCCGTGAGACCGCAGGGAATCAGATACTTCGTGTCGTCGGCGACGTACTTCGCGTGGTAGTCGTAGAACTCGCCCGCCGGCACGATCTTGATGACCGGCAGGTCCAGATCGCCCGCGATGCAGCACGTGTACTCGCCGCCGCCTTCGATGCTCTGCTCGACGATCACGATCTTGTCGAACTTCGCGGCTTCTTCCAGCGCCGGCGCAAGCCGTTCTGCGCTCTTCACTTTGATGACCGCGACGCTCGAGCCTTCGCTCGCCGGCTTCACGAAGAGCGGCAGCCCCAGCTTCGCGATGATTTCCTGCGCGCGCCCGGCGTAGTCGTCGCCGCGATAGACGGTTTCGAACGGCGGCGTCGGAATGCCGGTCTGCTGCCACACGAGCTTGGTGCGCAGCTTGTCCATGCCGAGCGCCGAGCCGAGCACGCCGCTGCCCGTATAGCGAATGCCGTAGAAATCCAGCGCGCCTTGCAACTGGCCGTTCTCGCCATAGCCGCCGTGCAGCGCGATGAACGCGCGCTCGAAGCCTTCCGCCTTCAGATCCGACAGCGGGCGTTCGGCGGGATCGAACGGATGCGCGTCGACGCCCGCCTCTCGCAGCCCTTCCAGCACGAGGCGGCCCGAATTGAGCGAGACTTCGCGCTCGGCGGAATTCCCGCCGAGAAGCACCGCCACTTTGCCGAAGACCTTCGGATCGATGTTGTTCACTGTGTTACTCATGACGTCGTTTGTTGCTGTCTTCACTGCGGCTGGCTCTGCGCGAGCCGTCCGCATACACCGCCGATGGAGCCCGCGCCCATGGTGATCACCACGTCGCCGTTGCGCGCGAGCGTCGTCACGGCGTCCGGCACTTCATCCACCGTTTCGACGAACACCGGCTCCACCTTGCCCGCGACGCGGATCGCGCGTGCGAGCGCGCGGCCGTCGGCGGCGACGATCGGCGCTTCGCCTGCGGCATAAACATCGGTGAGAACGAGCGCGTCCACGGTGGAGAGCACCTTCACGAAATCTTCGAAGCAGTCGCGCGTGCGCGTGTAGCGATGCGGCTGGAACGCGAGCACGAGACGCCGGTCCGGGAACGCGCCGCGCGCCGCCGCGATGGTCGCGGCCATTTCCACCGGGTGATGCCCGTAGTCGTCGATCAGCGTGTACGCGCCTTCGTTGTCGTTCGTCTTCACGTCGCCGTAGCGCTGGAAGCGCCGGCCGACACCGTTGAATTCGGCGAGCGCCCGCTGGATATCGGCATCCGCCACTTCGAGTTCAGTCGCAATTGCAATGGCCGCCAGCGCGTTCTGCACGTTGTGCAAGCCCGGCAGGTTCAACACGATGTCGAGCGGCGGCGCATCTTCGCGCATGGCCGTGAAATGCATGCGGCCGTCGCGCGCCTCCACGTTCACCGCGCGCACCTGCGCGTCCGCGCCGATGCCATAGCGGATGATCGGCTTCGAGACGAACGGCAGAATCTCGCGCACGTTCGGGTCGTCGACGCACAGCACGGCGATGCCGTAGAAAGGCAGCCGGTGCGTGAATTCGATGAACGCCTGCTTGAGCCGCGCGAAGTCGTGGCCGTAGGTGTCCATGTGATCGGCGTCGATGTTCGTGATGACTTCGATCACCGGGAAAAGATTGAGGAACGACGCATCCGATTCATCGGCTTCCGCGACGATGAAATCGCCGGTGCCGAGCCGCGCGTTCGCGCCCGCGCTGATGAGACGCCCGCCGATCACGAACGTCGGATCGAGCCCGCCCGCGGCCAGCACGCTCGCGACGAGCGATGTCGTCGTGGTCTTGCCGTGCGTGCCGGCAATGGCGATGCCCTGCTTCAGCCGCATGAGTTCCGCGAGCATGACGGCGCGCGGCACGATCGGCACGCGCCGGTGGCGCGCGGCCAGCACTTCGGGATTGTCGGGACGCACGGCCGTCGATACGACGACCGCATTCGCGCCTTCGATGTTCTGCTCGTTGTGCCCGATCTCGACGCGCGCACCCAGTGCCTTCAGCCGCTCGGTGACGGCGTTCTTCGAGAGGTCCGAGCCGCTGACCTGATAGCCGAGATTCAGCAGCACTTCCGCGATGCCGCTCATCCCTGCTCCGCCGATGCCGACGAAGTGAATGTGCTTGACGATGTGTTTCATGACTTAATGTGCCTCCCGAGCTTGGCGGGTAAGACGCGCGCCGGCGACGTCGGCGCACACGGCCGCGACCCGTTCGGTCGCGTCCGGTTTCGCCAGGGCGCGCGAGCGTGCGGCCATCTCCGCCAGCGTGTCGCGCGTCTGCGCACGCAACCAGCCGGCGAGCTTTTCCGCCGACAAGTCGCGTTGTTGAATCAATTCCGCTGCGCCGTTCTTCGCGAGGAACGCGCCGTTGGTCGTCTGGTGGTCGTCGACGGCGAACGGGAACGGCACGAAGAGCGCCGCCACGCCGACCGCCGCGATCTCCGACACCGTCATTGCGCCCGAGCGGCAAATCACGAGATCGGCGGATGCGTACGCGCTCGCCATGTCCTCGATGAACGGCACGAGCTGCAAATCCTCGCCGCGCGAAAGACCGGCCGCCGCGTAGTTCGCCTGCAATGCTTCGATATGCTTCGCGCCCGCCTGATGCACGATGCGCGGGCGCTCATCCGGCGCGAGCAGCGCGAGCGCCTTCGGCACCGTTTCGTTGAGCGCGGCCGCACCCAGACTTCCGCCGACGACGAGCACGTTCAGCTTGCCCGTGCGCGACGCGTAGCGTTCTTTGGGCGGCAATGTCGACGTAAGTTCCGCGCGAATGGGATTCCCGGTCCATTCGGCATTCGGCAGAGCATTGGGAAACGCGACGAGCACGCGCTTCGCGAGATGCGCGAGCACCTTGTTGGCAAGACCCGCGATGGAGTTCTGCTCGTGCAGCACGAGCGGGCAGCCCGCGAGCTTCGTCATGATGCCCGCCGGAAACGTGATGTAGCCGCCCATGCCGAGCACCACGTCGGGCTTCACCTGACGCAGCACGCGCAGACTTTGCGAGCACGCGCGCATGAGATTCACCGGCAGCATCAGCTTCGTCTTGATGCCCTTGCCGCGCACGCCGCCGAAGCGCACGCATTCCATCGGGATGCCGTGCTTCGGGACGAGCGTCGCTTCCATGCCGCTCGCGTTGCCGAGCCAGACGACGCGCCAGCCGCGCGCCTGCATCCAGTGCGCGACCGCGAGCCCCGGAAACACGTGGCCGCCGGTGCCGCCCGCCATGACCATCAGCGTGGGGCGTTGCGCGCTCATACTTTGCCTCCGCGCATGAGCACGCGATTTTCGTAATCGACGCGCAGCAGCACCGCGAGCGCGACGCAGTTCAGCAAGATGCCCGAGCCGCCGTAGCTGACGAGCGGCAGCGTCAGGCCCTTGGTCGGCAGAAGACCGAGGTTCACGCCCATATTGATGAACGTCTGCGCACCGAACCAAATGCCGACGCCCTTCGCCATCAGACCCGCGAACGTGCGATCCAGCGCCAATGCCTGGCGGCCGATTTCGAAGGCGCGGCGCACGATCCAGTAGAACAGCAGAATCACGCAGATGACGCCGACGAAACCGAGTTCCTCGCCGATCACCGCGAGAATGAAGTCGGTATGCGCTTCGGGCAGATAGTTGAGCTTCTCGACGCTGCCGCCGAGACCGACGCCGAACCATTCGCCGCGCCCGAACGCGATCAGCGAATGCGTCAGCTGATACGCCTTGCCCTGCGCGTAGCGGTCGTCCCACGGATCGAGATAAGCGAAGATGCGCTCGCGACGCCACGGCGAGAGCCACACGAGCATCGTGAACGTGCCGACCGCCGTGAGCACCAGCCCGCCGAAGAGCTTGCCGTTCACGCCGCCGAGGAACAGCACGCCCATCGCAATGGCGGCGATCACCATGAACGCGCCCATGTCCGGTTCCAGCAGCAACAGCGCGCCGACCGCGCCGACCGCCACGGCCATCGGCAAGAAGCCCTTGCCGAAGCTGTGCATGAACTCTTGCTTGCGCACCGTGTAGTTCGCGGCGTAGATGGTCACCGCGAGCTTCATGATTTCGGACGGCTGCATGTTCGTGATGCCGAGCGGAATCCAGCGGCGCGCGCCGTTCACGCCCTTGCCGATATGCGGAATCAGCACGATGACGAGCATCACCAGCGCGACGAGAAAGAGCTTCGGCGCGAGCTTGTCCCAGGTCTTCACCGGAATCTTGAACGCGATGACCGCGCCGACGAGCGCCGTCGAAACGGAAATGAGGTGCCGCACGAGGAAGTGGTAGTCGCGGTACTGCGCGTACTTGGGCGAATCCGGCATGGCGATGGACGCGGAATACACCATCACGATGCCGAGCCCGAGCAACGCGATCGTCACCCACAAGAGCGAGTGATCGTAGTCGAGCATGCGCGAGCGCGCGGGGCGCACGCCGTTGACCGCGCTCGAAATGCCGCCCGAGCGCCCGGCGAGCGAATCGTTCGGAACCGCGTTCCGCTGCCCGGTGATTTTCGATCCGAAGCGGTCCGACCAGCTCATAGCATCACTCCCCGCGCGGCGGCGATATCTTCGACCGCGCTGCGAAACACGTCGGCGCGGTGTGCGTAGTTCCTGAACATGTCGAGGCTCGCGCACGCGGGCGACAGCAACACGGCGTCGCCCGGCTCGGCGATGCGCGATGCCGCCTCGGTCGCGGCTTCGAGCGTGGCGTGATCTTCGAGCGCGACGCCGGTGGATGCGAGCGTCTCGCGGATGCGCGGCGCGTCGCGGCCGATCAGCATCACGGCACGCGCCCAGCGCGCAACCGGCGCTTCGAGCGGCGAGAAGTCCTGACCTTTGCCGTCGCCGCCTGCGATCAGCACGACGCGCTGCGCGAGGCCATCGAGCGCGGCGACCGTCGCGCCGACGTTGGTGCCCTTACTGTCGTCCACGTAATCGACGCCGTCGATCTGCGCGATCACTTCCACGCGATGCGGTTCGCCGCGATACTCGCGCAAGCCGTGCAAGAGCGCGGCTAGCGGCAAGTCGATCGCGCGCGCGAGCGCGAGCGCCGCGAGCGCATTGGCCGCATTGTGCAGGCCGCGAATGCGCAGCGCGTCCGACGGCATCAGCCGCTTCGCAACGACGTTCGGCGCGGCGACATCCTGCTTGCGGCGGCGCGACGGCGCGGGCTCGTCGGCGGCGTCGCGGTCGATGCCTTGCGCGAGCCACGCAATGCCGTTGTCGCGCAACAGGCCGTAGTCGTCCACCTTAGACGGCTCATCCAGCCCGAACGTCACCACGCGGTCCTGCGCGACGTTCGCGGCGAGCGCCATCGTGCGGGCGTCGTCGCGATTCAGCACGCGCACCGTGCGCGGACCGAAGATGCGGCCCTTCGCGGCGGCGTAGGCGTCCAGGCCGCCGTGCCAGTCGAGATGGTCCTGCGTGATGTTGAGCACGGCGGCCGCATCCGGTGCGAAGCTGTGCGATGTTTCCAGCTGGAAGCTGGAGAGTTCGAGCACCCAGACGTCCGGCAGCGCGGTTTGATCGATCGCTTCGGCGAGCTTGTCGAGCATCGCCGGGCTGATGTTGCCCGCGACCGCCACGCGCTTGCCCGCGCGTTCGCACAGAAGACCGGTGAGCGCGGTGGTCGTCGTCTTGCCGTTGGTGCCGGTTATCGCGAGCACCTTCGGCTCGTAACCGTTCACGGCAAGACCGGCGAGCGCCTGCGCGAACAGTTCGAGTTCGCCCCACACCGGAATGCCGCGCTCCTTCGCCGCCGCGATCAGCGGCGCGAGGTCCGGCGCGAGCGGCGAAAGTCCGGGGCTGATGGCAAGCAGTTCCATGCCGCCATCGAGCAGTTCGGTCGTGAACGCGCCGCCGACGAACTCCGCGTCGATGTTGTGAATCACCAGTTCCGACAGATTCGGCGGGTTCTCGCGCGTATCGGCGATCCGCAGCCGGCACCCGTGCCTGGCGCACCAGCGCGCCATCGCGAGGCCGGATTCACCGAGCCCCAGCACGAGCACCATCGGACTTTGCCGACCGGAAAACTTCTCGCCAAACATCGCTTTACCCTTTCCTGAAACCGAAGAAACCGCAGACGTGCACGATCAACGCAGCTTGAGCGTCGACAAGCCGAAGAGACACAACATCAACGTGATGATCCAGAAGCGCACCACCACTTGCGTTTCCGTCCAGCCGGACAGTTCGTAGTGGTGATGGAGCGGCGCCATCTTGAAGAAGCGACGGCCTTCTCCGTAACGGCGCTTCGTGAACTTGAACCAGAAGACTTGCAACATGACGGAGAGCGTTTCCGCCACGAAAATGCCGCCCATGATGAACAGCACGATCTCCTGACGAACGATGACCGCGATGGTGCCAAGCGCGCCGCCGAGCGCGAGCGCGCCAACATCGCCCATGAAGACTTGCGCGGGATGCGTGTTGTACCAGAGGAACGCGAGGCCCGCCCCGCCCATCGCCGAGCAGAAGATCAGCAGTTCGCCCGCGCCGGGAATGTGCGGAAAGAGCAGGTACTTCGAATACACCGAACTACCCATGACGTACGCGAACGCGCCGAGCGACGCGCCTACCAGCACGACCGGCATGATGACGAGACCGTCGAGACCATCGGTGAGGTTCACGGCATTGCTCGATCCGACGATCACGAAGTACGTCATCGCGATGAAGCCCCACACGCCGAGCGGATACGTGATCGACTTGAGGAACGGCAACATGAGGTCGGCGCGCGCGGGTAGGCCCATCGAGAGGCCGCTGCGCACCCACGCCATGAAGAGATCGAACACGCGCGTGTTGCTCGCCTCGGACACGCTGAACGCGAGATACACAGCCGCGAACAGGCCGATGACCGACTGCCAGAAATACTTTTCGCGCGACGACATGCCACGCGGGTCCTTGTGCACGACCTTGCGATAGTCGTCCACCCAGCCGATCACGCCATAGCCGAACGTGACGAGCATCACGATCCACACGAAGCGGTTCGTGAGATCGGCCCAGAGAAGCGTGGAAACCGCGATGCCCATGAGAATCAGCACGCCGCCCATCGTCGGCGTGCCCGACTTGACGAGGTGCGTTTGCGGGCCGTCCTTGCGCACCGCCTGACCGACTTTCATCGCGGTCAGCTTGCGGATGACCCACGGGCCGCAGAAGAGACCGATCAAAAGCGCCGTCGCGGTGGCGCCCACCGCGCGGAACGTAATGTAGGTGAACACGCGCATGAAGCTGGCGTCATTCTGAAGCCATTGCGCGAGTGCGAGTAGCATGCTGGTCCTTCTCTTTCTGTGAGTCAGTGTGCAGCGGGCGCATGGCCCGCCGCGGGTTGTTGTGGGCTCGTCAGGGCGTCCACCACGCGCTCCATCTTCATGAAGCGCGACCCTTTCGCGAGATACGTTGCGCCGGGTCCGAACCCGGCTTGCTGAAGAGCGTCGATAAGCGCGGCCACGTCGTCGAAATGAACGGCGGTCTGCTTCGACGCCGCCGCGCGAAATGCGTTCACCGAATCGCGGCTGGCGTCGCCGAGCGCGAACAACCCGTCGATGCCGCGTTCGGCCGCATACGCGCCGACTTCGCGATGAAACGCCGGCCCTTCTTCACCGACTTCACCCATGTCGCCCATCACGAGCACGCGCGGCGCGGCCTGCGCGGCGAGCACGTCGATGGCGGCGCGCATGGAATCGGGATTGGAGTTGTACGTGTCGTCGATGATGGTCGCGCCCGCGAGCGCGCCCGTCACCGCGCGCTTCACCTGCAAGCGGCCCTTCACCGGCTGAAACGCTTCGAGGCCGCGCTTGATGACGTCGAGCGATACGCCCGCCGCCAGCGCGGCGGCCGTGGCCGCGAGCGCATTGCGCGCGTTGTGTTCGCCGAGCACGTTGAGCGCGATGTCGACGCGCCCTTGCGGCGCGCGGACGTGAACCGTCGCGCCGTCGACCGTGCCGGTGACTGCGGCCTTCGATTCATCGTCCGTCAGCGCGAAATCCATGATCGGATTGCCCGTGGCCGCCACGCGCCAGATGCTCGCGTAGTGGTCGTCGGCGGGAAACACGGCCGTGCCCGTTTCGCCGAGCGCATGAATGACGGACGCATGTTCGAGCGCGACGGCCTCGACGGTGGCCATGAACTCCTGATGCTCACGCTGCGCGTTGTTCACAACGGCGACCGTCGGCGCAGCGATCTTGCCGAGCGCATCCGTCTCGCCGGGATGATTCATGCCGAGCTCGACCACCGCCAGCCGATGCGCCGCGTTCAGGCGAAACAGCGTGAGCGGCAGGCCGATGTCGTTGTTGAAGTTGCCCGCGGTCGCGAGGCGCGCGTCTTCGCCCACTGCCGCCGCGAAGATCGACGCGATCATCTCCTTGACCGTCGTCTTGCCGTTGCTGCCAGTGACGGCGACGAGCGGCATGGTGAACCGCTCGCGCCAGCCGTGCGCCAGCGCACCGAGCGCCGCACGCGTGTCCTTTACCTTGATGACTGGCAGCGGCCAGGCATCGGAATTGCGCACATTGCGCGAGACGAGCGCGGCGGCCGCGCCGCTCTTCGCCACTTGATCGAGGAAGTCATGCGCATCGAAGCGATCGCCCTTCACCGCGACGAACAGATCGCCCGCCTGCACGGCGCGGCTGTCGGTCACGACGCGTTCGATGGCGATTGCTTCGTCGCCCTGAAAGACCGCGCCGGGAATCAGCGCGGCAGCTTCGCGCAAGGTGAACATCGTCATTCGCCGCCTCCGCGTTGTTGCGTGGCGCGTGCGGCAAGCGCGAGGCGCGCGTGATCCTGATCCGAGAACGCGCGCTTTTTGCCCATGATTTCCTGCGTGGCCTCGTGTCCTTTGCCGGCGAGCAGTACGACATCTTCCCGCGCCGCCGAGCGCAGCGCCTGCAAAATGGCGCTCGCGCGATCCTCGATGCGCCGTGCGTTCGCCGCGTGCTTCATGCCGGCGGCAATCTGGTCGATGATGGCGAGCGGATCTTCGCTGCGCGGATTGTCGCTCGTGATGACGACCTGGTCCGCGAGACGCTCGGCGATTTCGCCCATCAGCGGACGCTTGGTGGCGTCGCGATTGCCGCCGCAGCCGAACATGCAGACGAGCTCGCCGCCGCGTGCGGCAGCGATCGGGCGCAGCGCAGCGAGCGTTTTTTCGAGCGCGTCGGGCGTGTGTGCGTAGTCGATCACGACGAGCGGCTCATCGTTTTGCAGCCGGCCGCCGAGACGCTCCATTCGGCCGTTGACCGATTCGAGCTTCGAGATTCGCGTGAGCGCGGCATCGAACGGAACGCCGACTTCCAGCAGCACGCCGAGCACCGCGAGCAGATTGCTCACGTTGAACGCGCCGAGCGTGTTCACTTCGACTTCGGCTTCGCCCCAATCGGACGAAAGATGAAACGCCGTGCCCGTGGCGGTTGCGCGCACGTGGCTCGCGAGCAGCACGGCGTCGGCGCTCGGCGGGGCATCGGCCGGCATGTCGACGGCGTACGCAATCGTGCGAACTTTGCCGCGCAGCGATTCGATGAGGCGCTGACCGGCGGCATCGTCGCGATTGACGATGGCCGTTTTCAGCGACGGCCACGCGAAAAGACGCGCTTTCGCGGCTTCGTAAGCCTCGAAGGTGCCGTGATAGTCGAGATGATCCTGCGTGAGATTCGTGAAGATGGCGATGTCGAAGTCCGTGCCGTTCACGCGCCCCTGATGCAGCGCATGCGACGAGACTTCCATCGCGACGGCCTCCGCGCCTTGCGCCTTCAGTTGCGCGAGGCTGCGCTGAAGCTGCGGCGCATCCGGCGTTGTGAAGCCCGTGGACGCGAGCTTGCCCGGCATGCCGATGCCGAGCGTGCCGATGATCGCGCACGGCCGACCGAGCGCGGTCAGCGCCGTGGCGATCCACTGGCTGCACGAGGTCTTGCCGTTGGTGCCCGTCACGCCGACGGTGAGCATCGACGCGCTCGGCTCGCCGTACCACGCGGACGCGATAGGACCGGCGAGTTCGTTGAGCGCGGGCACGGCGAGCGCCTTCGAAGCGTCCGGCTGTCCCGCGAAGTTCTCCGGCTGATACAGCGCGGCAGCCGCGCCCGCGCCGAGCGCCGCGTCGAGATACGGCCGGTTGTCCGCGCCGTCGACGGCGTACGCCAGGAACACGTCGCCGCTTTTCAGCGAGCGCGTGTCGGCGTGCAACTGGGCCTCCGGCCGCGCATGCGCGCGCAGCCATTGAACGGCATGTGAAACGTCCTTCTGCATCTTGCTCTGACGGGGCGCGCTCATCGCACGACTCCCGGATGTGTCTTCGTGTTGCTCGACACGGCGACCTTCTTCGCCGTGTTGGCGTTGTTCGAACCGTTCGCGCTCGCGGGGTGCGCGGACGCTTGCGCGGCGGAATTCGATTCGTCCGTCACGACCATTTGCTTGACCGGCATGTCCGGCGGCACGTTCAGCGCGCGCAGCGTATCGCCGACGATGCCCGAGAACACCGGCCCCGATACCTGTCCGCCGAAGTGGCTGCCCGCGGTCGGTTCGTCGACCGATACGGCCACCACGATGCGCGGATTGGGCATCGGCGCCATGCCGACGAACGACGCGCGGTACTTCGAATGATCGTAGCCGCGGCCCGCGTGCTTGTACGCCGTGCCGCTCTTGCCGCCGACGCGATAGCCCGGCACCGCCGCATCCGGCGATGTGCCGTTCTTCGACACGACCGTCTCGAGCATGGCGCGAACCTCGCGCGCGGTGGTCGGCGAGAAGACCTGCTGGCCCGCCGGCGGCTGCTCGCCCGGCGTGCGGAAAATCGATACGGGCAGAATCATGCCGTCATGCGCGATAGCGGTGTACGCGCGAGCCAGCTGGAACAGCGACGCCGACAAGCCGTAGCCATAAGACATGGTCGCCTGCTCGATGCGCCGCCAGCTTTTCCACGGCCGCAAGCGTCCGGTGACGGCGCCCGGAAAGCCGACTTTCGGCGCCTGACCGAGACCCAGGCTCGTGTACATGTTCCACATTTCCTCGGGCCGCAATTGCATCGCAATTTTGGTGGCGCCGATATTGCTCGACTTCTGAATCACGCCGCCGACGGTGAGCGTGCCGAAACCGGAGTCGTCCGTGATGCGCGCGCCGTCCAGCACGAACACGCCGCCGCCCGTTTCGACGAGCGTATTCGGCGTCACGCGATGCAGATCGAGCGCGAGCGAAACGGTGAACGGCTTCATGATCGAGCCCGGCTCGAAAGTGTCCGTCAGAATGCGGTTGCGCAACTGCTCGCCGGTCATGCGCGAGCGGTCGTTCGGGTTGTAGGTGGGATAGTTGACGAGCGCGAGCACTTCGCCCGTCTTCACGTCGATCACCATCGCAGCGCCGGCCTTCGCCTTCGTCTTTTCGACGGCCGCTTTCAGGTCCGTGTACGCGATGTACTGAATCTTGCTGTCGATCGAAAGCTCGACGTCCTGGCCGTTATGCGGCACGACCTGTTCGTCGACGTCCTCGACGATATGTCCCATCCGGTCCTTGATGACGCGACGCATGCCCGGCGTGCCGGCCAGCACGCTCTGGTCGCCGAGTTCGACGCCTTCCTGGCCCTTGTCTTCAATATTAGTAAAGCCGATCAGGTGCGCAGTGATTTCGCCTTCCGGATAGAAGCGCTTGTATTCGCCGCGCGAATAGATGCCCGGAATGTCCAGCGCCGCCACCTTCTGCGCGACTTCGAGCGGAACCTGACGCTTCACGTAGACGAAGGTCTTGTCCATCGACAGCTTCGCGCGCAGGTCCTTCTGCGTCATGTCGAGCAGCTTCGCGAGTTCGGCGAGCTTGTCCGCGCCGAGATCGTTCGGGACGGCTTCGGGAATCGCCCAAATTGCTTTCACGGGCAGGCTCGTCGCGAGCACGAGGCCGTTGCGGTCACGGATCTGGCCGCGCGTGGCGGGCATTTCCAGCGTGCGCTGATAGCGGCTTTCGCCCTGCTTCTTGAAGAAAGCGTTGCCCGGGCCCTGAATCCAGAAGGCGCGCGCGGCCAGCGCGACGAACGCCATGAACAGCAGGAACACGACGAACTTCGAGCGCCACATGGGCAGGCGCACGGCAAGAATCGGGTTCGGCGTGTAGGCGACGTCCTTCTGCTTCGCGGATTTTTTCATCGTTTGACTCCGCGTGCGGACGGCGCCGAGGCGGGCAACGGCGGCGGCATGGGTGCATCGGCGGCCTTCGCGGTCGCCGGGTCGTAGGTCAGGTATTGCGTGCGGCCGGTTGTTGCGGGCTGCATCTTCAGTGAGTTAGTGGCCAACTGCTCGATGCGCGAAGTCTTCGACAATGCGCTCTGCTGATACTGGAACTGCGCGTAATCCTGCTGAAGCTGGCGCTCCTGCGACTGCGCCCGCTGCAATTCGATGAACACCTGCCGCTGCTTGTTCGTGGCGCTGACGACCGACAGCGCGCACCCGAGCACGACGATCAGGAGAAAAATGTTGAGACGGTTCATGGCGCGATGCGCTCCGCGATACGCATGACCGCGGACCGGGCGCGCGGGTTGTCGGCAACTTCGGCATCGCTCGGAAACACGCGGCCGACGATCCGCAGAGGCGGACTCGGCAGATCGACCGCGCGGATCGGCAAACGACGGTCCACCGCTGGCGCGCTGGATTGCGCCTGCATGAACCGCTTGACGATCCGGTCTTCGAGCGAATGAAAGCTGATCACGACCAGCCGCCCCCCTTGCTCCAACAACGAAAGTGCCGATTCAAGAACTACTTGCAGCTCCGCAAGCTCTTGATTGATGTGAATCCGTATAGCCTGAAAGGTGCGAGTTGCCGGGTCCTTGCCCTTTTCACGGGTCTTGACGACGTGACCCACGATTTCGGCAAGCTCGCGCGTGCTGACGAGAGGCCCAAGACGGTCGGACTCTGCCCTGCGAGCAACAAGCGCCTTTGCAATCTGAAAAGCAAACCGTTCTTCCCCATAATCTCTGATCACCTCCGTCATTTCCTGCACCGTGGCCCGCGCGAGCCACTCGGCCGCCGACTCGCCGCGAGTCGGGTCCATCCTCATGTCGAGCGGACCTTCCGCGCGGAAACTAAAACCGCGCTCGGGGTCGTCCACCTGCGGCGACGACACCCCGAGGTCCAGCAACACGCCCGACACCCGTTCTATCCCGCGCTCCGTCGCCGCGCTTCGCAACGCGGCGAAGCTGTCATGCACGATCGAAAAGCGCGGATCCTGAATCTGTTGCGCCGTAGCGATGGCGAGCGGGTCCTTGTCGAACGCGATCAGCCGCCCTGCTTCGCCCAGCCGCTGCAATACCGCCCGGCTATGACCGCCGCGCCCGAAGGTGCCATCTATATAGATACCGTCGGCGCGCGTGATCAGTCCGTCTACCGCTTCCTTGAGCAGCACCGTGCGATGCTGCAAGTCATTTCCCATCGCAGGTGCCATGTTTTTCAGCGCCGCGTCAGAAAGTGAAGTTCTTCAGCGCTTCGGGCATGCCCTGCGCCATGGCTGCGGCTTCCTTCGCCGCGTACGTCTGCGAGTCCCACAATTCGAAGTGAGCACCCATGCCGAGCAGCGTCACTTCTTTTTCGAGCGAAGCGGCAGCACGAAGCTCGGGCGAGACCAGCACGCGCCCGGCGGTATCGAGTTCGACATCCATTGCGTTACCGAGGAAAATGCGCCGCCACCACATGGCTTCCATGGGAAGCGCGGCAACCTTGGCGCGAAAGACTTCCCACTCCGGGCGAGGAAACAGCAACAGGCATCCATCCGGGCTCTTCGTGAGCGTCACCCGGCCTTCTGCCTGCCCTTGCAGCGCCTCCCGATAGCGGGACGGAACCGACATCCGCCCTTTCGCATCGAGCGTCAGCGCCGACGCCCCTTGGAACACTCGCCCTTCTCCCCGTTTGTCGCTGCCTGACTGTCGATGCCCACCGACACGCCGCGCATGCCTTGAAACTGCCGAAAAGTAGTCGCCGGATCACACAAACAACCACTTTCTCACACTGTCTCCCACTTTAGAGGAACGGATTTCCTCGGTCAAGACGCGCGGCTTTTTTTCGGGGAGCTTTTACTCGCTGAAACAAGGACTTAGCGAACGGACTTATTGCCAGGAGGAAGGGGAAAATCGTTTGAAATTAGAGAACTAGTGCGGGAAGCGAACGTAAAGTATGAACATCCGCGCCGCAGACGTGTGAAATGTAACGGTTTCCGCGAGCGCTCGCGGGCGCTCGACAGGTTGCATTGTTCATACAAAGCGCCTCGCGCGACACTTTGGCGCCTATACGTAGTATGCGGTGCGCGTCATCACCTTCGCCGCCGCTCGCATCACGAGACGGACTGGAAACGGCATCTCCGATCCACCCGCGCCGATGGCGGCTGCTGCGTGCGCGCTTTCGTCCTGCCGCATCTGTTCGACGATCGCGCGAGAAGCGTAGTCGGTAGCAGGCAGCGTTTTCATGTGGCCGTCGAGATGCTGCTCGACCTGGCGCTCGGTTTCCGCCATGAAGCCGAGGCTCGCGCGGTCGCCGAAGCGGCCCGCGACGAACCCGATGGCGAGCGCCCCCGCATACCACAGCGGATTGAGAAGGCTCGGGCGCGAGTCGAGGTCTTTGAGACGCTGTGACGTCCATGCGAGGTGATCTTCCTCTTCGCGGGCGGCCTGCTCGAAGCTCGCCTTCAAGCCCGGCGATTGAGTCGCGAGCTTTTGCGCCTGATAAAGCGCCTGCGCGCAGACTTCGCCTACATGATTCACACGCATCAGACCGGCCGAATGAGCCTTCTCTTCGTCCGTGAGCTGCGGCGCATCAGCGACCACGCCGCCCTCCACGAGAACCGGCATGTTCGATTGCGGTACAGGCCGCGACATGCGGCTTACTCCGGTCATGGAACGCAGGCCGCGATCGAACTCGCCAATGATTTCGTCGAGCGTCATGTTCTCACCTCGTTGTTGATGTCATCGTTTCGCGCAACGTCGTACAGGACAGTTAGCAATCCCTATTCTCCCCGGTCAGACATGCGAAAACGGCCGTCGGCGAGCGCCATTTTTTGTAATTAGGGCAAACACGACTCGCAAAACTGCTGCAAAACCAGGATTTTAGCGCATGTTGCGTAAACGTCACACGTAGCCGCGGGCGCGGTCCCTTTTCCTTTGTGCGAAAAGTCGTGTTTGTTACATTACGTGTCACTTCGCAAAGAAGACCCCGGCAGGGACCGTCAACACACTGGCGCTAGAACAGTGACCTTGCCAAACAAGTCGCAAAACACTCCTTGGAGATCTACACAATGAAAAAGTCGCTTCTCGCTCTCGCAGCATTGGGCGTCTTCGCTGGCGCCGCACATGCGCAGAGCAGCGTGACGCTGTACGGCATCATCGACGCAGGTTTCGCCTATTCCAATAACGTCAACGGTCAGAAGCTGTATTCGATGAGCAGCGGCAACGTGCAGGGCAGCCGTTGGGGCCTGCGTGGCACGGAAGATCTGGGCGGCGGCCTGAAGGCCCTGTTCGTGTTGGAGAACGGCTTCAACGTGTTCAACGGCCGTCTCGCTCAAGGCGGCTCGGAGTTCGGCCGTCAGGCGTATGTGGGTCTGTCGACGGCGCAATTCGGCACGGTCACGCTGGGTCGCCAGTATGACTCCGTGGTCGACTTCACCGGTGCGTTCGAAGTCGGCAGCCAGTGGGCGACGTACTACGGTGCGCACCCGGGCGACCTCGACAACATGAACAACTCGAACCGCGTGAACAACGCGATCAAGTTCACGAGCGCCAATTACGCGGGCTTCACGTTCGGCGGTCTGTATAGCCTCGGCGGCAACGCTGGCCAGTTCAACCGCAACCAGATTTGGTCGGTCGGTCTCGGCTACTCGCAAGGTCCGCTGCAATTGGGCGCGGGCTACCTGAACGTCAAGGACCCGAACTACTCGTTCTTCGGCAACACGCCGGCGTCGAGCACGACGGGCTCGAACATGGGCGGCAGCCGCGTGTATTCCGGCTACGCTTCGGCTCATACGCAGCAAGTGATCTCGGCAGGCGCGGCTTACACGTTCGGCGCAGCAACGGTCGGCGCGACGTATAGCAACACGCAGTTCAAGGATGTCGGCAGGGAAGCAGGCACGGGTCTGAACCCGGCTGGCTACACGGGCGGCACGGGCAAGTTCCACAACGCCGAAATCAACTTCAAGTATCAGCTGACCCCGGCTCTGCTGGTTGGCGCTGCCTACGACTACACGAAGGGTTACGGCCTGGGCAATGCCAAGTATCACCAAGGCATGCTGGGCGCGGACTACTTCCTGTCGAAGCGCACGGACGTGTATATCGACGGCGTGTATCAACACGCTTCGGGCACGGACTCGACGCGTGGCGCCGCAGTCGCCAACATCAACGGCCTGTCGCCGTCGTCGACGTCGAACCAGGTTGCAGCGCTGGTCGGTATCCGCCACAAGTTCTAAGAAGCTAGTAACAACGTCGTATTCCTCAAAAGGCGCCTTCGGGCGCCTTTTTTTTGTCTCGAGCTTTCGCCACGCGCCATGAAAAAAAGCCTTCGCGTCTTGCGACGCGAAGGCTTCGATAGAGTGAGCGCGATCCGGTCAGACTGTACCGTCGCGCAACTCGCGGCGAAGGATCTTGCCCACATTGCTCTTCGGCAAGTCCTTGCGAAACTCGATGATGCGCGGCCGCTTATAGCCCGTCAGCCGTTCCTTGCAGAACGCGATCACGTCCGCTTCGGTCAGGTTATCGTCCTTGCGCACGATGAAGAGCTTCACCGCCTCGCCCGAATTCTGATCCTTCACGCCGACCGCGGCCACTTCGAACACGCCCGGCAGCATCGCCACGACATCCTCGATTTCGTTCGGATACACGTTGAAGCCCGAGACGAGAATCATGTCCTTCTTGCGATCGACGATCTTCACGTAGCCGCGCTCGTCGAACACGCCGACATCGCCTGAGCGGAAGAAACCATCGGGCGTCATCACCTTCGCCGTTTCGTCCGGGCGATTCCAGTAGCCGGCCATCACCTGCGGTCCCTTGATGCAGATTTCGCCCGCTTGGCCGAGCGGCACTTCGTTGTTGTCGTCGTCGCGGATGGAGACTTCGGTCGATGGCAACGGCAAGCCGATGGTGCCGGTGTACTCGGTGGCCGTCACGGGATTGCACGTGACGCACGGCGAAGTCTCCGACAGCCCGTAGCCTTCTACGATGGGCACGCCGGTGACCGCGAACCAGCGTTTGGCGACCGCCTCTTGAACCGCCATGCCGCCGCCGTTCGCCGCGATCAGTTTCGAGAAGTCCAGCTTCGAGAAATCGGGATGATTCAGCAACGCGTTATAGAGCGTATTCACTGCCGGGAACGTATTGATGGGAATGCCCTTCAGTTCCTTGATGGTGCCCGCGATATCGCGCGGATTCGGAATCAGCACGCCCAGCCCGCCCGTGCGGATGGTGAGCATGCCGCACACCGTCAACGCGAAGATGTGATACAGCGGCAGCGCGACGACGCACACGAACTGGTCGATGTCGGGCCGCTGTCTGCGCGCCGGTTCCAGCCACACTTCCGATTGCAGCACGTTGGCGATCAGGTTCCGATGCGTCAGCGTCGCGCCCTTCGCCACGCCGGTGGTGCCGCCGGTGTACTGGAGGAACGCGACGTCGTCCGGTGTTTGCGCGACCGGCTCCAGCGCGTGGCGGCTGCCTTCGCTGATCGCATCGTTGAAGCGGATGCTGCCCGGCAGATTGAACGCAGGCACCATCTTCTTCACTTTGCGGACGACGAGATTCACCAGCAGGCCTTTCATGCCCATCAGGTCGCCCATTGCGGCGACGACGACATGCTTGATCGCCGTGTTCTTGATCACGGCTTCGAGCGTGGTCGCGAAGTTCTCCAGAATGACGATGGCTTCCGCGCCGCTGTCGCGAAGCTGATGTTCAAGCTCGCGCGGCGTGTACAGCGGGTTCACGTTCACGACGATATAGCCCGCGCGCAGCACAGCGGCAATGGCGACCGGGTATTGGAGCACGTTCGGCATCATCAGCGCGACGCGCGCGCCGCGTTTCAGTCCCCTCTGCTGTAACCACGCAGCGAGCTTTTTCGACATGTCGTCGAGCTCGCCATACGTGATCGCCTGCCCCATGCAGAGAAAGGCGCGACGGTCGCGGTTGTTGCGAAAACTGTCTTCGAGCAACTGCGAGACCGACCGGTACGCCGACACGTCGATCTCCGCGGGTACGCCGGCCGGATACGATTTCAGCCAGAGTTTCTCCATACGGCGTCTCCTTATTTAATTTTCGAATGGTCGTGCGAAAACAGGATGCTAGCCGCTCGCTTCCGTTCCGACAATCCGGTTAGACGCCGCATTCCAGACCACTTCGGGTCGGGTCTTTCCATACTTCTCAATGCACTGACTCCACTTCCACCAGACAATCGTAGAACGTCGCCGATCCCCCCAGATCGGTCAAAGCCTGGCTCGTTACTTGATTGGCGTTGCAGCCATCGGGGGACAACTTTTTCCACCAGATCGACAAGCCGACAACCACGCCTTCGCGCGCCCGATCGGTGACACGCGCACGCGCCTGCATCGACCCGCGATCGTTGAAAATGCGCACCTGCGCGCCGTCCGCGATACCGCGCGCGTCCGCGTCCGCCGGGTGAATATCGAGATGCGGCTCTGCTTCCGTCGCGCGCAGACTTTCGATGTTCACGAAGCTGCTGTTCAGGAAGTTGCGCGCGGGCGGCGAGATCATCGCGAGCGGATAGCGCGCGGCGAGTTCCGGCGCCGCTTCCGCCGACTCGTACGGCGGAAGGTAATCCGGCAGCGGGTCCATGCCTTCGCGTGCGAGACGTTCGCTAAAGAACTCGCACTTTCCTGACGGCGTGCGAAATCCTCCCTGCGCGAGCGGCGCGTCGGGAATGTCGAGTTCGAGCCAGCGCGACGCCTTCAGTGCTTCCCATCCGCGGCCCTTCAGCGTGGGGGCGTCCCAGCGAAAGGCTTTCGAAGCGATCTGCTCATCCGTTTCGAAGAGAGCAGGCTCGGTGAGATGCATCGCGCGGGCGAGGCCGCGGAAGAAATCGGTGTTAGGACGAGATTCGCCCACCGGTGGTATGGCCGGCAGGTTCGCCATGATGTGCGTGTGGCCGTAGGACTTGTGGACGTCGAGGTGCTCGAGCTGTGTGGTCGCCGGAAAGATCAGGTCGGCGTAGTCTGCGGTATCGGTCTGGAAGTGCTCCAGCACGATGGTGAACAAGTCCTCGCGCGCGAAGCCAGCCGCGACCTTTGCCGAGTCCGGCGCAACGGCGACCGGGTTCGAGTTGTAGACGATCAGGGCTTCGATTTTCGGCCCGAACGCGACATCGCCCGGATGAAGCAAGGCGTCCCCGATTCCATTCATATTGATGCTGCGCGGCAGCTTGTTCGGCCAACCCGGCAGCAAGTCCGGGCGCTCGAGCGCGGCGTTGTCGACCGGTGCCCATCCCGACGACGACAACAATAGACCGCCCGACCGCTCACGCCACGCGCCCGTCAGCGATGGCAGACACGCGACGGCGCGCACCGCGTTGCCACCGCCGCGCACGCGCTGCATGCCGTAGTTCAGGCGGATGGCAGCTTTCTTGGTCGAGCCGAATGCACGCGCGAGATCGACGACGGTCTGTTCCTCGATGCCGCAGATCGTCGCCACGCGCGACGGCGGATACTGCGCGGCCCGCGCCGCGAGCGCGTCGAAACCAACGGTGTGGTCTGCGATGTACGCGTGATCGAGCAGGTTTTCGCGGATCAGGACGTGAATCATGCCGAGCGCGAGCGCGGCATCCGTGCCGGGCCGCAGCGCGATGTGCTGATGGCATTTCTCGGCGGTCAGCGACCGATAGGGATCGATTGCGATCAGTTTCGCGCCGCGCCGCTTCGCCTCCTGCGCGCGCGTCCAGAAGTGCAGGCTCGACGCGATCGGGTTTGAGCCCCAGATCAGGATCAGCTCGCTTTCCTCGAAGAACTCGACGTGCATGCCGATGCCCGCGCCATACGTATAGCGCAGCCCGGCCGCACCGGCTGCCGCGCAAATCGTGCGATCCAGCCGCGACGCGCCGAGCACATTGAAAAGTCGCGCGGCGATGCTCTCGCCCTGGACGAGGCCCATCGTGCCGGCGTAGCTGTACGGAAGGATCGCTTCAGGCGCACGGCGCGCGATCGCGCCCAGGCGCTCGGCGGCTATTTGCAGCCCCGCCTCCCAACTGATCCGTTCGAAACGATTGGACCCCTTGGGCCCGACACGGATCAACGGCGTGAGCAGGCGGTCCTTGTGATGCGTTCGCTCGGCGTATCGCGTGACCTTCGTGCAGAGCACGCCTTGCGTCGGCGGATGATCCGGGTCGCCGCTCACCTTCACTGCCCGGCCGTTTTCTACGGTGACGCGCATCGCGCAGGTGTCGGGGCAATCGTGCGGGCAAACGGCTCGGGCAAACTCGGCTGGGGCGTTCATCGGATAGTCCGGTCAATCGGCAAGGGGGCAGATGCCAGAATTCTATTACGCCGGCTATGCGACCGTCCGTCCGATGCCTCAAATAGTGGCGGCGTAGAATGAACCAGCGGTGCATCACACGGTTGGTCCGAATTCAAACAAGCGAGCGGTTCAATGAATCTGATACCGGAAATCGAAGCATCTCACGATGAAATCCAGGCTCTCCGACGAACGATCCACGCTCATCCCGAACTGCGCTATGAAGAGGTAGGGACTGCGAAACTGGTGGCGGAGAATCTCGAACGTTGGGGCATTACGGTCCATCGAGGCTTGGGGAAGACAGGGGTCGTTGGCGTTTTGAAGCGTGGGTCGGGCCCCGCGTCTATCGGGTTGCGCGCCGACATGGACGCCTTGCCGATTCAGGAGATCAACAGCTTCGGCCATAAATCGACTCACGCCGGACGCATGCACGCGTGCGGTCACGACGGGCACACGGCCATGCTGCTAGGCGCGGCCAAGTATCTCGCGGAACACGGAAGGTTCGACGGGACGGTCGTCTTCATCTTTCAACCGGCAGAAGAAGGCGGCGCTGGCGCGAAGGCCATGATCGACGATGGACTTTTCACCCGCTTTCCAGTCGACGCCGTCTTCGGCATACACAACTGGCCTGGCATTCCGGCAGGGCACTTCGGCGTGACGGAAGGGCCGATTATGGCGTCGAGCAATGAGTTCCGAATAACGGTCCGCGGAGTTGGGTCGCACGCCGCTTTGCCGCATAACGGACGGGATCCCGTCTTCAGCGTGGTTCAGATCGCCAATGCGCTGCAGAGCATCATCACGCGCAACAAGAAGCCGCTCGATACGGCCGTCTTGTCGATCACGCAGATCCATGCGGGCGATGCGGTCAACGTGGTGCCCGATCATGCGTGGCTGGGCGGGACGGTACGGACTTTTGCGGTGGAAACGCTCGACCTGATCGAAGCGCGCATGCGGAAGATCGCTGAATCGACCGCTTCCGCTTACGACTGCGAAGCCGAAGTCTACTTCCGTCGAAGCTATCCGCCGACAATCAATGATCCGGCGCAGACGAAGTTTGCGGCCGAGGTAATGGCTGAAGTGGTCGGCGAGCAGAACCTGAATTCTTCCGTCGAACCGACGATGGGCGCTGAAGACTTCTCCTTCATGCTGCTCGAGAAGCCCGGCTGCTACGCGTTTCTGGGTAATGGAGATGGGGCGCATCGCGAGCATGGACACGGTGAAGGTCCGTGCATGCTGCACAACGCGAGCTACGACTTCAACGACGCGTTACTGTCCGTCGGCTCGTCGTATTGGGTTAGGCTCGCTGAGCGGTTCTTAGCCCGATGATCTAGGGCTTGTCCAGTGGCGCGACGCGCTATGTCGCCCGAAACGCAAAAACCCCACCTTTTCGGGGTGGGGTTTTTGTTTGAGCAAGGGGGAGCCTGACGATTACCTACTTTCACACGGGCAATCCGCACTATCATCGGCGTGGAGTCGTTTCACGGTCCTGTTCGGGATGGGAAGGGGTGGGACCGACTCGCTATGGTCATCAGGCATAAAGGGGATGTTGTATCGCGTTGGGGGCGCTACAACCAATCGGGGAAGAAGTAGTATGGTGGGTGGCGATTGTGGCACAAGGCTCACTCAACCAGTGGCACCCGCTCATGGGGTGGCCTAAGACACACTGGTTATAGGATCAAGCCTTACGGGCAATTAGTATCAGTTAGCTCAATGCATTACTGCACTTACACACC